>NZ_JBSFGE010000027.1:0-124012 GCF_053596435.1 Streptomyces sp. NPDC001700 | reverse complement strand
ACCTGTGCCGTCAGCTCGGCCTTGCCGTCGGCCTCCTCGGCGGACAGCCGCCGCACTTCGCGGCCGCGCGGGTCGTACAGCACGCCCGTGACCCGACCAGCCCGGGGTGTAGCTGGTGTACCGCCGCCGGCGCGGGCGCAGGCTGACGGCGAAGCCGACGACGCCTCCGGCGATGATCCACAGGCCGGGACCGAACGCCTCCACCCGCTCCATGATGCCGTCCAGCGACGTCACACCGTCCTGGGCCACCTGGGTGCCCGGGGCGCTGGCGGAGTTGTCGGCCGCGCCGCCCGCCTCACCGATCCTGGTGCCCGGGATGGTCACGCCGAGCGCCGTCATCGCCTTGGTGACGGGCTGGAAGAAGGTCACCCCGCCCTTGGTGCAGTCGCCGCTGCCGCCCGAGGTCACGCCGAGTGCCGTGTTCCCGACGAAGAGCGGACCGCCGCTGTCTCCCGGCTCCGCGCACACGGTGGTCTGGATCAGCCCGCTGACGGCGCCCTCGGGGTAGTTCACCGTGGCATTGAGCCCCGTCACCTTGCCGGAGCGCAGTCCGGAGGTGGCGCCGCTGCGGAAGACCTCCTGACCCACGGTCGGGTCGGCGGCGTTGGTGATCTTCACCTGCTGGCTGCTGCCCACGTCCAGGACGCTGTTCCGGCTGAGCTTGGTGTTGTCGTAGCGCACCAGGGAGAAGTCGTTGCCGGGAAAGTTGGTCTGCACGGTGGTGCCGATGCTCGTCTTGCCCGCGGTGTCCTGGAACCAGGGCGTACCGGGCGGGCCGCAGTGCCCGGCGGTCAGGATGAAACCGGTCTGGCCGTTGGTGACGTTGAAACCGGCCGAGCAGCGGCTGCCGTTGGTGAAGATCGGCGCGGCACCGTCGGTCTTGGTGGTGAACGTGCCCGTGGTGCGCTCCATGCTCACCTCGCCCATCGGCGCGGCCATGTCCTTCATCCGCGACCAGTCGGCGGTGGATACGGAGCTGTCGCCCAGCACCATCACCTTGTTGGTCTTCGGGTCGACCATCCATGCGGTGCCCGCCACCCGGGGCGCCGAGCGCAGCGTCTCGGTGGCGGATCGCAGCTGCTCCATGCTGTACCGGACCAGCTTGGCCCGTGCCCCGGCCCGGGTGACCTCGGCGGCCGTTTCCTCGTCGGTCACCGCGACGACCGGCTTCCCGTCCTCGGCCGTCCAGTTCCCGGCCGTACGGGACGCGCCCAGCTCGGCCACCAGACGGCTGCCGAGGTCCGTTCTCGAACCCTCCTGGGCGTTCTCCCCGTCCAGGACCTGCGAGGAGCCTCCGCTCTCCGCTCCGTGCGCCGATCCGCCCGGTGAGGACTGTGCGACCAGCAGTCCGCCGCAGACCATGGCACCGACGGCCGCGTACCGTACTCCATGGCGCACGCCTCGCCGCGTGTGCTTCACCACCACGTCTCCTTACGTCGATCCAGCGCCGACGGCCAGAGCCAGGGCTCGGCCGGACGGGGCCCTCCCTCTCCATACGGGCGGGACCGGCGTCGCGCTCACCGCGAAGCGCGGCTGTTGTGACGCGGGGGGAAATCGGCGTGCGGCGTGCTTAGTCCGGGGCCGTCAGGGGCTGTCCGCAGCGCAGGTTCCAGCGGCCGGACCGGCCGCTCAGCGCGGTCACCGTGAGCGGGGCGACGTCGAGGCGCCAGAACGTGCGCGGCGGCAGGTCCAGCGCGTGGACCAGGGCGGCGCGGATCACGGCGGGATCGGCGACGGCGAGCACGCGTACGTCCCGTCCGGCCCCGGAATCCTGCCCCGCCCCGGACTCCAGCCAGGCTCCGGTCCGTTCGATCAGCCGCAGCAGCGACTCACCGCCGTGCGGCGCCGCCGCCGGGTCCGACAGCCAGGCCGCGACCTCCTCGGGCGCCTCCCGCCCCACCTCGTCCAGCGACCGGCCGCGCCAGTGGCCCACATCGAGGTCGCGCAGCTCGGGCGCGACCGCCGCGTCCAGGGCGAGGGCCTGTGCGGTGCCGCGGCAGCGGGCGGAGGGTGCGGTGAACATCACATCGTGGCGCGGCACGGCGCCCGCGGCGGCCCGGGCCCGCCGCACGGCGGCCGCGTCCGGCGGGGCGTCGTCGAAACGCACCTGCCGCAGGGCCGCGTTGACCGCGGGCGCCAGCAGGGTGATATGCACTGCCTTGTCCTCTTTTCCGTACCATCTGCCCTGGTGAGGGCGGCGATTCCGGCGACCGCGACGTAGCGGCGGCCGGGGGTCGCGCGCTACGGTCTCATGGAAAACGACGACGCGACGGAAGTCCGGTGAGAGTCCGGCACGGTCGCGCCACTGTGTGTTCCGGCGGAATGGTCCCGTAAGCGCGGGCCGTCCGGCGGGCGAGTCAGACCCAGCGTTGTCGTACGAGTACCAACAACCGGGACGCGTGTTCCCAGGAGGTCGCCATGGCTCAGTCCGCCGTTCCCGCACCCAGCTCCCAGCCGGTGCCGGAGATCACCCCCATCTCGCTGAAGGCGATCGCCCCGTGGGCGCTGTTCTTCGGCGTCCTCATGCTGATCCTCCTGTACTTCGTCGGCGCCGAGCAGGGCGCCACCGCGGTCATCTCCGGTGAGAGCGTGCACGAGTGGGTGCACGACGGCCGCCATCTGCTCGGTTTCCCCTGCCACTGACCGCACTCACCGCCTCAGTCTCAGCTCCACACCAGGGGAATCGACACCACCATGAACTCCATATCCGTCCGGGCGCTGCTCGTCCGGGGCATGCTCGCGGGTCTCGCCGCCGGGCTGCTCGCCCTCGCCGTGGCGTATCTGCTGGGCGAGCCGCGCGTGGACTCGGCCATCGCGTACGAGGAAGCGCACAGCCATGAACACGGCGGCGTCGAACTCGTCAGCCGCACCATGCAGTCCACCGGCGGGCTGGCCACCGGCGTGCTGATCTACGGTGTCGCCATCGGCGGCATCGCGGCCCTCGCGGTGTGTTTCGCCCTGGGCAGGGTCGGCCGGTTCGGCCCGCGGGCCACCGCCGCGCTGGTGTCACTCGGCGCGCTGGTGTCCGTCTATGTGGTGCCGTTCCTGAAGTACCCGGCCAACCCGCCGGCCGTGGGCGACCCGGCCACCCTCGACCAGCGCACCACGCTGTACTTCCTGATGGTGGTCCTCAGCGTGCTGCTGAGTGTCGCCGCGGTCATCCTCGGCAAGCGGCTGGCGCCGCGGCTGGGCAACTGGAACGCCAGCGTGGCCGCCGCGGTCGCCTTCCTCGTGGTGATCGGGTTCGCGTACGCGTTCCTGCCGTCCTTCAACGAGGCGCCCGACGGCTTCCCGGCCACCCTGCTGTGGCAGTTCCGGCTGGCGACGCTCGCCGTGCAGGCGACGCTGTGGGGATCCTTCGGCCTGATCTTCGGATATCTGGCCGAGCGGCAGCTCACCCCCCGCCCGGTGGCCGCCGTGGCGCAGGGCACCAGGGCGAACGCGGGAGCCGTCCGCTGACCACCCCGCTCCCCCGCCACGCCCGATCCGCCACCCATCGCCAGAGGAACCACCGCCCGTGCCGATAGCACGTCCTGCCCGTCGCGCCACCCTGTTGCTGACCGGCGCCCTGCTGCTGACCGGCTGCGGTGGCGGCCCCGAAGCGTCCTCCGGATCCGCCGAGGACGCCCCCGGATATCCGCGCACCGTGAGCAACTGCGGCCAGAAGGTCCGTATCACCGCGCCGCCTCAGCGGGCGGTGTCGCTCAACCAGGGATCGACGGAGATCCTGCTCTCGCTCGGGCTCGCCGACCGGCTGTCCGCCACCGCCACCTGGACCGACCCCGTGCTGCCCGGGCTGCGCGAGGCGAACGCCACCGTGCCCCGGCTCGCGGACAACGCGCCCTCCTTCGAGAAGGTGCTCGACAAGGAGCCGGACTTCGTGTCCGCGTCCTTCGAATCCACGCTGGGCAAGGGCGGGGTGGCCACCCGTGAGCAGTTCGAGAAGCTCAAGGTGCCGACGTACGTCGCCCCCGCCGACTGCACCAAGGACAACAGCGGGGACGGCGACGGCAGCCGCGGCACCCCGCTGACCATGGACGACGTCTACGGTGAGATCCGCGACCTGGCCACGGTCTTCGGCGTGGAGAAGCGCGGCGACGCGCTCATCGGCAAGCTCAAGGCCCGGGTCGCGAAGGCCACCAAGGGCATCGACGCGTCCGGCACGTCCGTCCTCTACTGGTTCGCCAACTCCGAGTCCCCCTACATGGCGGGCTGCTGCGGCGCCCCGGGCATCATCACCAACGAGGTCGGCGCGAAGAACGTCTTCGACGACGCCCATGAGGAATGGCCGCAGATCAACTGGGAGACGGTGGCGGAACGCAACCCCGACGTCCTGGTGCTCGGCGACCTCACCCGGAAGCAGGAGTCGGCCGAGACCGCCGCGAAGAAGATCGCGTTCCTGGAGTCCAACCCCGTCACCCGGTCGATGGACGCCGTCCGCAACAAGCGGTACGTCATGCTCAGCGGGCAGGCCATGAACCCGTCGATCCGTACGGTCGACGGCGTCGAGAAGGTGGCCGCCGCGCTGCGCCGCTTCGGTTCCGACCGGTGACCGATCCCGCCGCGCTACGTGTACGACGGCTGCGGTACCCGGCGCTGTGGGCGGCCGGGGCCGTGGCGCTGCCCCTGTCGATCGCCTTCGCCATCACCATCGGCCCGGCCGACATCCGGGTCGGTGATGTGTGGGCCGTGGTGGCGTCCCATCTGGGCTGGGGCAGCACCGGGCTGACGCCGATCCGGGACGGCATCGTGTGGGATCTGCGGCTGCCGCGCACCCTGCTCGCCGCGGTGTGCGGGGCCGGGCTCGCGCTGTGCGGGGCGGTGATGCAGTCGCTGCTGCGCAACCCGCTGGCCGACCCGTTCGTCCTGGGTGTCTCCTCGGGCGCGTCCACCGGCGCGGTCGCCGTGGTGGTGCTGGGGGCCGGTGGCGGGGCGGTGTCCGTCTCGGCCGGGGCCTTCGTGGGTGCGGTGGTGTCGTTCGCGCTGGTGCTGGCGCTCAGCCAGGTGCTGGGCGGTACGACGGACCGGGTGGTGCTGTCCGGGGTGGCCGCCATGCAGCTGTTCTCGTCGCTGACCTCGTTCATCGTGACGACGGCGGCGGACGCGGAGCAGACCCGCGGCGTGCTGTTCTGGCTGCTCGGCTCGCTCGGAGGCGTCGGCTGGGCCGAGGTGTGGGCGGGGCTCGCGGTGCTGGCCGTGGCGCTGCTGGTGTGCGGGTTGCACGCGCACGCGCTGGACGCGTTCGCGTTCGGGCAGGACGCGGCGGCCACGCTCGGCGTACGGGTGGTCCGTACCCGGATCGTGCTGCTGACCGTCACCGCGCTGCTGACCGCGACGCTGGTCGCCTCGGCGGGCGCGATCGGCTTCGTCGGGCTGGTGCTTCCGCACGCCGCCCGCGCCCTGGTGGGCTCGGGACACGCCCGGCTGCTGCCGGTGACGGCGCTGACCGGGGCGGTGTTCATGGTGTGGGTGGACACGCTGGCCCGGACCGTGCTCGATCCGCAGGAGGTGCCGGTGGGCGTGGTGACCTCGCTGATCGGCGTACCGGCCTTCGTACTGGTGCTCTACCGCACCCGGAAGGCGGGCACCGGATGACCGGGGATCGCGTCCTGGAGGACACGGGCAAGGGAGCCGGGCTGCGCGCGGAGCGGGTGGCGCGCGAAGCGGGCGGGCGCCTGATCGTGGACGGGGTGAGCCTCGCCCCGGCGCCCGGGTCGTGCGTCGGGCTGCTCGGGCCGAACGGCTCGGGCAAGTCGACGCTGCTGCGGCTGCTGGCCGGGGTGCTCGCCCCCGCCTCGGGCGTGGTGACGCTCGACGGCCACCCGCTGGCGGACCTGCACCGCAGGGCGGTCGCCCGCCGGATCGCGGTGGTCGAGCAGGAGGCCGTCACCCAGTCCGAGCTGTCCGTACGCGAGGTGGTGGGCCTCGGCCGCATCCCGCACCGCCGCCCCTGGTCGGGGCCGTCGGCGGCGGACGAGGAGGCGATACGCGACGCCCTGGAGCAGACCGGGCTCACGGACCGGTCCGACCAGTCGTGGCACACCCTCTCCGGCGGTGAGCGCCAGCGCGCCCAGATCGCCCGCGCCCTCGCGCAAACGCCCCGGGAGCTGCTGCTGGACGAGCCGACCAACCACCTCGACATCCAGCACCAGCTCGATCTGCTGGCGCTCGTCGCGGATCTGCCGGTCACCACCGTGATCGCGCTGCACGATCTGAATCTGGCGGCGATGTACTGCGACACGCTGCTGGTACTGCGGGAGGGGCGGGTGGCGGCCGCGGGCGCCCCCGGGGATGTCCTCACCGAGGATCTGATCGCCGAGGTCTACGGGGTACGTACGGCCGTCACACCGGACGGCCCGGACGGGCGCCCGCACATCCGCTTCCTCACCAGGTAGCCACCAGGTAGCCGGAATCCGCGGAATCACCCGCCGAGCGCACCTGCGGATGCATCCACTCCGGATCACCGGGAGAGTCGGACTTATCCGACATACCTGATGAGCTGGTTGGGGTGCTGCGGTATGCGTATCACCGGACTTGGACATGCGGGACTCTTCATCGAGACCGCGGCGGGATCGGTACTGTGCGATCCCTGGGTGAACCCCGCCTTCTTCGGCTCGTGGTTTCCGTTCCCGGACAACACGGAGCTGGACTGGGCGCACTACGGGCGGTCCGCGGACTATCTGTACGTCTCCCATCTGCACCGGGACCACTTCGACGCGCAGAATCTGCGCCGCAATGTGCGCAAGGACATCACGGTGCTGCTGCCCGCCTTCGCCACCGACGAGCTGGAGCGTGAGCTGCGCGGGCTCGGATTCACCCGGTTCCTGCGCACCGAGAGCGGACGGCCGGTCGAGCGGGACGGCCTGCGCATCATGATCACCGCCCTCACCGGCCCCGGCGACGGCCCCATCGGCGACTCCGCGCTCTCCCTGGACGACGGGCAAACCGTGCTCCTCAACCAGAACGACGCGCATCCGCTGGACATCCCGGCGATCCGGGAGTTCGGCGAGGTCGACGCGTACTTCACGCAGTTCTCCGGGGCGATCTGGTACCCGATGGTCTACCGGCTGCCGGACTCCGCGAAGCGGGAGTTCGCCGCCCGCAAGCGGCAGGGCCAGTTCGACCGCGCCCTGCGCTACATCGACGCGGTCGACGCGGCTCACGTCTTCCCCAACGCGGGTCCGCCGTGCTTCCTCGACGAAGCGCTCTTCGACTACAACGGCACCGGTCGCGACGGCGAGTCCATCTTCACCGACCAGCGCGAGTTCCTGGCCCAGCTCGCGCGGGCGCGGCCCGGTGTCTCGGCGCATCTGCTGCTGCCGGGCACGGTGGCGGAGCCGGAGGACACCGCCTGCAAACTCACCCACCGCCACACCGACAAGGAGATCGACCATATCTTCGGGGACAAGCGCGCCTATCTGCGCGACCTCGCCCGCCGTCGGCGCCCCGCCCTCGCCGCCGAACGGGCCTCGCGCACCCCCGCGCTGCCGCGGAGGCGGCTGCTGACCGAGCTGAAGCGGTGGTGGGAGCCGCTGCTGGCGCGCGCGGACCACATCTGCGCGGGCGTCGGCGGCCCTGCCCGGCTGGACGTGGGCGAGATCCCGGTCGTGATCGACTTCCCGGCGCGGGAGGTGCGGGAGTGGAACGGCGAGCGCTGCCGCTACACGCTCTCCACCACCGGCGACCTGGTGGCCACCAACATCGCCAAGCGCGAGGTCGACTGGTCCAACAGCCTGCTGCTGTCGATGCGGTTCAGCGCCAGCCGGGTAGGCCCGTACAACGAGTTCCTGTACGTGTTCTTCAAGTGCCTGTCCATGGAGCGCGTCGAGTACGTCGAGAACTACTACGCCGCCGGCGAGGACGACGGCCAGGACATCGAACTCGACCACTGGCGGATCCAGCGCCGCTGCCCCCATCTGGGCGCCGACCTGGGCCGGTTCGGGCAGATCGAGGGCGAGGTGCTCACCTGCACCCTGCACGGCTGGCGCTACGACCTGGCCACCGGGCGCTGCCTGACAGCCGACGGCCACGAACTGCGCGCCAAGCGGTGCGAGAAACCCTGAGACGGGCGGGGCTCAGGTGCGTATGGGTCGGTGAACCCACCGAAGGAGTCCCCCATGACGCGCAGAAGAACCCCCGGCCGCCGCAAGCAGCTGGTGCTCCTGGTCGGCGCGGTGGCGCTGGCCGGTACGGGAGCCGGAGTGATGGCGGCCACCAGTAACGCCACCACCAGCCCGAGTACGGTCAAGTCGGCCGCCAACTCGACCGTATGCGACGGACTGACGCAGGCGCTGGCCAACAACGAGAAGTTCATCGCGGACCAGCAGGCGAATCCGGACGCGCAGTCGGAGGCCCGGATCGCCAACCGGCAGGCGGTCATCGAGGAGATCAAGCGCAAGCAGGAGGCGTCCGGGTGCGCGGTGGACTCCCCCGCCGCCGCGTCCACACCGAGCGGCGAGGCCGCGGCCGACGACACGGCGGCCGCTGGTGATACGGGGGCGGCCGGTGACGCGGCGGCCACCGGCGGCGAGGTCGTGTGCGCGGGCTCGACGGTCACCCTGTCCGGCGAGGACGGCGCCCCGGCCGCGTCCAGCAATCAGTTTCCGACCGGCACCAAGCTGAAGGTGACCAACCTGGACAACGACAAGTCCACGACCGTCTCCGTCACCTCGACCTCGGGCAGCTGCGCCCTGCTCAACAACGCCGCCTTCGAGCAGGTCCGCGAGCCCGGCAAGAACCTGATCCGCAACGCGCGCATCGAGCGCGTGGGCTGATCGGGTCGCACGCCGGGAGCCGGGAGCCGGGAGCCGGACAGCGGCGTCACCGGCTCCCGGCGGCCGATCAGCCGCTCCGGCGGGCGGCCACGGCCGCGAGCGTCTGCCAGGCGCGCTCCGGGTGACGGGTCTCCTCCGGGTCGCCGTTGTACGGGTCGAGCAGCACCGACTCGGCGCCCAGTCGGCGCAGCTCCTCGATGTCGTCCATGATCTGGTCGATCGTGCCCTCACCGGCGGCGCGTTCGGGGCCGGTGACCGGCTCGTCGGTGACCTTCAGCACCAGTCGCGGGGCCAGTGCGGGCACCGGGCGGCCCAGCTCCTCCGCGATGCTCTTCAGCCGGTCCAGCGCCTCCCGCAGCCAGTCGAGGGTGAACCAGATCGGATGCCACGCCTGACCGTGCCGTACCGCCCGGCGCAGCGCGGCGTCACTCATACCGCCCACCCAGACCGGTATGTCCCCGCTGCGGTAGTCCGCGTCGTCCTCCCAGGCCGTGCGGATGGTCTGGAGGTGTTCGTCGGTCAGCTTCCCGCGCTGCCCGAACTCCACGCCGAGCGCCTCGTATTCCTGCTGCGCCCATCCCACGCCGACGCCGAGGACCAGGCGGCCGCCGCTGAGCTGGTTGAGGTTGGCGGCCATGCGGGCGATGAGGAGCGGATGCCGGTACGGGACGACCAGCACGGTGGTCCCCAGCCGCACCCGGTCGGTGATTCCGGCCAGCCAGGAGAGCGTGGTGAAGGGGTCGTAGAACGGGGCCGGGTACTGCTCCGCCACATCGGGCGTGACCGTGACGTGGTCCGAGACCATCAGGAGGTCGTACCCCAGGCCCTCGACGGTCCGGGCCCACTGACGCAGTACATCCGGGCCGGTACCCGGGCCGAAGTTCGGGACGTTGACTCCAATTTCCATGCCCTCACCCTAGAAAGTGATCATGGCGCCGGATACACCGCCCCGCTCCCCTGCCGCGCCCGCCCCCGCGCCGCTACTCTCACCCCATGAACACTACGTGGACCCCTTCCGCACCAGGGGTGTTAGGGCTTCCCTCGGGGCGGCTCGTGCGCGGCCGGGGGCTGCGCCACCCGCTCCCCGAGGGCCCCGCGCCCGCCTTCGCGCTGTATCTGCTGGGCAAGGAACCGCCGTCGGTCGAGTGGGAGGCCCGCTGGCTCCGCTGGCCCGACTTCCGGCTGCCGTCCGACCGCGAGGCGGCCGCCGCCGCGCTGCGCGAGGTGTGGGAGCGGGCCGCGGGCGAGCGGGTCGAGGTCGCCTGCGAAGGTGGCCGGGGCCGCACCGGCACGGCGCTGGCCTGCCTCGCGGTGCTGGACGGCGTACCGCCCGGGGAGGCGGTGGCTTACGTACGCGAGCACTACGCGGCACGCGCCGTGGAAACGCCCTGGCAGCGGCGCTATGTCACGCGGTTCAGGGAGTCCGCGGTCCTCGATTGACGGTGTATTGAAAATGTCTTGAGTGCCAAAACGCACGCGACCTAGGGTCAGCGTCATGAGCAAAGCGCCGGACACCGGTTACCAGAAGGAATGGCCCGCCCTGGCGGCGGCAGGCGTCACCGTCGTCTTGTGGGCCTCGGCCTTCGTCTCCATCCGCAGCGCGGGCTCGGCCTATTCGCCCGGCGCCCTGGCACTCGGGCGGCTGTTCACCGGGACGGTGGCGCTGGGCGCGATCTGCCTGATACGGCGGGTGGGGTGGCCGCCCCGCGCCGCCTGGCCGGGGATCGCCTGCTCGGGTTTCTTCTGGTTCGGCGTCTATTCGGTGGCGCTCAACTGGGGTGAGCAGCTGGTCGACGCGGGCACGGCGGCGCTGGTCGTCAACATCGGCCCGATCCTCATCCCGCTGCTGAGCAGCAAGCTGCTGGGCGAGGGGCTGCCGCGTCCGCTGCTGTGGGGGACGGCGGTGTCGTTCAGCGGCGCGGTGATCGTGGGGCTCTCGATGTCCGGCTCGGGCAGCGCGTCCGTCCTCGGCGTGCTGCTGTGTCTGGTGGCCGCGATGACGTACGCGGGTGGTGTCGTCTCCCAGAAGCCCGCGCTGCGGCACGGCGGAGCGCTCCAGGTGACCACCTTCGGCTGCCTGATCGGAATGGTGGCCTGTCTGCCGTTCGCCGGGACGCTGGTGTCGGACGCCGCCCACGCCCCGATGTCCGCCACGCTCAACGTGATCTACCTGGGCCTGTTCCCGACCGCGCTCGCCTTCACCACCTGGGCCTTCGCCCTGGCCCGCACCACCGCGGGCCGGATGGGCGCCACCACCTACGTCGTACCGGCGCTGGTGGTGCTGATGTCCTGGCTGTTGCTGGACGAGGTGCCGGGCCTGCTGACGCTCGCTGGCGGTGCCCTGTGCCTGGCCGGGGTCGGGCTCTCCCGCCGCCGTCCGCGCCCGGCGGCCTCGGCGGTCGTGGCCACCGGCGGCCAGGCACCCCGGGAGACGTCTCCGGCCGACTAGCGGAACGCCGATCAGCGGTATGCGGACGCCAGGCCTCCATTAGCAGCTTCGGGCACAGCACCGGCGCGATCCGGCCGTTGTGCCCATGACCGCTTGGCACACTTTTCTGCGCGATATCGATCACTCTCCGACCGATATAGTCCGAGTGTGACCGGTATCGCAGAGAAGAATCCGCTCCGCCACGGATGAGTGCGATGCGCGAGGGTACCCATCGGCTCATGGACACAAACGAGCAACCCTTGCTCACGCCCGATCTGCCGCCCCTGGTCGACGTACCGGACCTGACGTTCCCCAGCGGACGCCGTACGGCCACGTCCCAGGGCGCGACGGAGCGGAACGGCGAAAAGGAATCCCCTACCCCCTCCACCACCCCCCAGCAGGGCCCCCTCGCGGCGTAAAGCCCGGCAACTCGGGCACTCAGCAGGCATGCGTCTTGCAGTGCTCGACATAGGTTCACGTGCCGTTCACCTGAAAATCGCCGATCTCGTTCCGGGTGGACCGCCCGAGCCGGTGACCACGCTCAAGCAATCGGTCCATCTGGCTGAGGCGACCGATCACCAAGGCGTGATCAGTGACGACGCCATCCGGCGGCTGGTCGGCGCGGTGACCGAAAGCGAAGCGGTCACCGCGGCGCACGAGGCCGACGACCTGGTGCCCCTGGCGACTTCCGCGGTGCGTGACGCGGCCAACCGGGACGCCGTCCTCGCCGCGATCGAGGACGCCACCGGAGTCCGGGTGCGCTTTTTCACCGGCGAGCAGGAGGCGCGCCTGACCTTCCTGGCCGCGCGGAGCTGGCACGGCTGGTCGGCCGGGCAGATGCTGCTGTTCGACATCGGCGGCGGCTCGATGGAGCTGGCCTGCGGCGGCCGTACGGAACCCGCGGTGGCGCTCTCGCTGCCGCTCGGGGCCGGTCACCTCACCCGCCACCACCTGCCCGACGAGGGTCCGGTGCACAAGCGGGACGTGGCACGGCTGCGCGAGTACGCGCGCTCCGTCCTCACCGACGCCACGGTCGGCCTGCGCGACCAGCCGGTCCCCGTGTCCGCGATCGCCACGTCGAAGACCTTCACCCAGCTCGCGCGGCTCGCCGGAGCCCCCAAGCCGACGGCCGGGACGCCCGGCCTCAGCACCCTCGACCGCTCCGATCTGCGGCAGTGGATTCCCCGGCTGGCGGCCAGGTCCGACGCCGAGCGCGCCCGGCTGCCGGGCATCTCCGTCTCCCGGGCCCATCAGTCACTCGCCGGGGCGATCGTGGCGGAGGCCGCCATGGAGGTACTGGGCGTGCCGCGGGTCACCATCTGCCCCTGGGCCCTGCGCGAGGGAGTCCTGCTGGACCGGCTCGCCTCGCTCAGCACCCAGCCGCTTCCGGCGGCGGCCATACCGCGGGCCCGGAGCCACACCCTCCACCGGCTGCACACCGTCTCCTGAACCACCGCGCCGTCCGCCCGGCGCTCCCCCGGGATGATCGGGCGGGTCCCGCGCGTTATGCGGTTCGGCAATCTTTGTCGACGACGATGGGGACGGATGACATGCCTCTTCACGGTGAGTACGAGCCGAGCCCGACCCAGTGGGTGCGCGATCAGGTCGAGCTGATCGAGAGCTCCGGGGGCACCAAGGGCACCACGATGCGGGGCATGCCCGTCATCGTGCTGACCTCGCGCGGGGCGAAGAGCGGGAAGATCCGCAAGACTCCGCTGATGCGGGTGGAGCACGAGGGCAGCTACGCGGCGGTGGCCTCGCTCGGCGGCGCCCCCCAGCACCCCGTCTGGTACCACAACGTGCTGGCCGACCCCCGCGTCGAGCTGCGCGACGGGACGGAGCTGCGGGACATGACCGCCCGCGAGGTCACCGGCGAGGAGAAGGCGCGGTGGTGGCGGCGCGCGGTCGAGGCGTTCCCGAACTACGCCGAGTACCAGGAGAAGACCACGCGCGACATCCCCGTCTTCGTCCTGGAGCCCGCGGCCACACCGCACTGAGCCGCACCGAGCGGGAGCGGGAGCCCGGCCCGGCGGCCGCGCCCCCGCTCCGGCGCCGGGCGGCCTCCACCCGTCCATCACACAATCTCTACGTGATCGGGCCCGGGGGGACAACGGTGATATGCGTCCTCGCGACAGGGGAAACCGAGGGTTAGGCTCGGGTGGCACACCTGCACCACGGCACGAAGGAAGTACCTCAGCATGACCACCGCGAACAAAGGCGACCTGTCGCCGATCTACGACAGTCTCATAGCGGAACAGGGCGACGTTCTCGCCGAGGCGCGGGAAGCGGCCGAGGAGATTCAGCGGGAGGCCGCCGAGGCCCTCGACTGGAGCCGGATCCGCCCCGCCCAGGGCTCCAACCCGCACCAGAAGAGCGAGTGACGAGGGGTCCGTACGCCTCGCCCCGCAGCGGGCTCTTCGGATTCGACCATGACAACCGGCGCGGCCCGGGGCTCCAGCCATCGGGCCACGCGACCGCGCGAAGGCACTGGACCACCACGCGCGGTGACCTCCCTCTTCGATAAGATTCCGGCGACGCAACGGACTTGACCGCGTCGCACACTTATCGCATGAGGGGAATCAGGTGACTACAGGGGTAGAGACATTCGAGTTTCAGGTCGAGGCACGCCAGCTCTTGCAGCTGATGATCCATTCGATCTACTCGAACAAGGATGTCTTTCTGCGGGAGCTCATCTCCAACGCCTCCGACGCCCTGGACAAGCTGCGGCTGGAATCCCTCCGGGACGGGGAACTGGAGGCGGACACCTCCGATCTCCATATCGCGCTGGACGTCGACAAGGAACAGCGCACACTGACCGTCCGTGACAACGGCATCGGCATGTCCCACGAGGACGTGGTGCAGCTCATCGGGACGATCGCGAACTCCGGCACCGCGAAATTCCTCAAGGAGCTGAAGGAGTCGCAGGACGCGGCGGCCTCTCAGGACCTGATCGGGCAGTTCGGGGTCGGTTTCTACTCCAGCTTCATGGTCGCCGACGAGGTGACGCTGCTGACCCGGCGCGCGGGTGAGAGCGAGGGCACCCGCTGGGTGTCCAGCGGCGAAGGCACGTACACCATCGAAGCGGTCGAGGACGCGCCCCAGGGCACCACGGTCACCCTGCGGCTCAAGCCCGAGGACGCCGAGGACCACCTCTTCGACTACTCCTCCCCGTGGAAGATCCGGGAAATCGTCAAGCGGTACTCGGACTTCATCACCTGGCCGATCCGGATGGCCGGTGAAGCCCCCGCCGCCTCGTCCGAGGACGACAGCACGCCCGACGACGGCGGCGCACCGGAACTCGAGACCATCAACTCGATGAAGGCGTTGTGGGCCCGCCCGCGTGGCGAGGTCACCGACGAGGAATACAGCGAGTTCTACAAGCACATCAGCCACGACTGGACCGGCCCGCTCGAGACCATCCGCATGCAGGCGGAGGGCACCTTCGAATACCAGTCGCTGCTGTTCATTCCCTCCCGCGCACCGCAGGACCTGTATATGCAGGACCGCAAGCGGGGTGTGCAGCTCTACGTCAAGCGCGTCTTCATCATGGACGACTGCGAAGCGCTCATGCCGGAATACCTGCGCTTCGTCAAGGGTGTCGTCGACGCCGCCGACCTTTCGCTGAATGTCTCGCGCGAGGCCCTTCAGCAGGACCGTCAGATCCAGCTGATGCGCCGCCGGCTGGTCAAGAAGGTGCTGTCGACGGTGAAGGACATGATGTCCGACAACGCCGAGCGGTACGCGACGTTCTGGCAGGAGTTCGGCCGCGTCCTCAAGGAAGGGCTGCTGGGCGACTTCGAGAACCGGGACGCGATCCTGGAGGTCTCCTCGTTCGCCTCGACGCACGACGCGGAGCAGCCGACCACGCTCCGGAGTTACGTGGAGCGGATGAAGGAGGGTCAGGAGCACATCTACTACCTGACGGGCGAGTCGCGCTCGTTCGTCGAGAACTCGCCCCATATGGAGGCCTTCCAGGCCAAGGGGTACGAGGTGCTGGTCCTCACCGACCCGATCGACGAGCTGTGGGTCGACGCCGTCCCCGAGTTCGAGGGCAAGCAGCTGCGCTCGGTCGCCAAGGGGCAGGTCGACCTCGACGGTGAGGACGAGACGGGCGAGAACGGGCCCGAGCGCGAGCAGCAGAAGAAGGACTTCGCCGATCTGCTGTCCTGGATGACGACGACGCTGAGCGAGCAGGTCAAGGAGGTGCGGCTGTCCTCCCGTCTCACCACCTCCCCCGCCTGCATCGTCGGCGATACCCACGATGTCACTCCGGCGCTGGAGAACATCTACCGCGCGATGGGGCAGAACGTGCCCCAGATCAAGCGCATCCTGGAGCTGAACCCCACGCATCCGCTGGTCAGCGGTCTGCGCACGGCCCATGGTGAGCGCGCGGAGGACCAGGGCCTCGCGGACACGGCCGAACTCCTCTACGGGATGGCCCTGCTCGCCGAGGGCGGGGAGCTGAGCGACCCGTCGCGCTTCATCAAGCTGATGGCGGGCCGCCTGGAGCAGACGCTGTGATCAGCACCCTGTGATCAGCTCCCGGTGAGCCACACCCCCGGGCGGGCCGTCATCACGGCCCGCCCGGGGCGTTTCCGCCCGGCTTTTGCCGGAGCGGCAAATCCTCTCCGTACCTCCCCGGCCGCCGCCGCATGATCGTGACGTAGCGGGCCGGAAGGCCCCGGCAGCTCAGGGAGGATCCCATGCACCACCGGTTGGTCGACGTTCCGGACGCCCGTATCCATGTGGTGGAGGCGGGCTCCGGCCCGCTGGTCCTCCTGCTCCACGGCTTCCCCGAGACCTGGCACTCCTGGCGCCACCAGCTCCCCGCGCTCGCCGCCGCCGGATACCGCGCGGTGGCCCTCGACGTACGCGGCTACGGCCGCTCCTCCGCGCCGCGCGATGTGGCGGCGTACCGCATGCTCGCCCATGTCGGCGACAACGTCGGCGTGGTCCGTGCCCTCGGCGAGGAGACCGCGGTGGTCGTGGGCCACGACTGGGGCTCCCCCATCGCCGCGAACTCCGCGCTGCTCAGGCCCGATGTGTTCACCGCCGTGGGGCTGCTGGGCGTGCCGTACGCGCCCCGGGGCGGCCCCCGGCCCAGCGAGATCTTCGCGCGGATCGGCGGGGACGAGGAGTTCTACGTCAGCTACTTCCAGCAGCCCGGCCGGGCCGAGGCGGAGATCGAGCCCGATGTGCGCGGCTGGCTCGCCGGGTTCTACGCCGCGCTCTCGGGCGACACCGCGCCCCCGCCGGACGGCGGCAGCCCCTTCTTCGTCCCCCGGGGCGGACGGATGCGGGACCGCTTCCCGGACGGCCCGCCGCCCTCCTGGCTCACCGAGGCCGATCTCGACACCTGCGCCGCCGAGTTCGAGCGGACCGGTCTTGCCGGGGCGCTGGCCCGCTACCGCAACGCCGACCGCGACTGGGAGGATCTCGCGGCGTGGGACGGGGCACCGCTCACCCAGCCCTCGCTGTTCCTGGCCGGGGAGCGGGACGCCTCGCTCGGCTGGCTGGCCGACGCCATCGAGGCGTACCCCACCACCCTCCCCGGGCTGGTGTCCTCGCACCTCCTGGACGGCTGTGGTCACTGGGTGCAGCAGGAGCGGGCCGAGGAGGTCAACCGGCTGCTGATCGCCTGGCTGCGGGCGCTCGGCTGAGACCACGCGCCCGAGGGGTCAGCCGAGGTGTTCGGCGGCCGCGGCGCGGATCAGCTGGCGCAGCCCGTCGTAGTAGACGTCGTGATCGGTCAGGGCGGGCAGCACCACGTCCCGCTGGCCCGTCAGCACCGGGAACTCCTCGGGGTCCAGCGCGGCGAGCGCGGTGCGCGCCGTGGCCAGGGCCCGCTTCTCGTCGTGGTGGTCGACGAAGGCGACGGCGCCGAGGGTGAGCAGATACAGCCGCCGGTAGACCTGGATGGCCGCCGCCGGTGTCATCCCGGCGGCGACGCTCTGGGCGAGCTGCGGCTCGACCAGGCGGCTCAGCAGCTGCGGGCCGAACCAGGAGCGGCCCGCGCGCAGCGCCGCAAGACCCGGGTGCCGGAGGAGTACCTCGTAGAGCGCGGTGAAGCGGGTCTCGGTGGCGGCGGCCCAGTCGGTGTCCTGCGGTACGTGAGGCAGCAGCGTGGCCAGGTGGTCGGCGCAGACGTTCAGCAGTCCGTCGAAGTCGCCGCAGCGGCGGAAGACCGTGGCGTGCGAGACGTCGAGCCGCTGGGCCACCGCCCGGAAGCTCAGGGCCTCGGGGCCCTCCTCGTCGATGACCGCCAGGGCCGCCACCGCGATGGCGTCCGGGGCGGGTGGTTCGGCCACGGTCCGCTTCTTCCTCACGGGCACATACTTTCTCACGCGACGCGACGTTACAGTGGTTGTTACAGTGTATCTCGTGGTGACTCATCAAGACGTACAGGCCGCGGCGCGACGCGTCGCGGGGCACATCCGGCCCGTCGCGCTCGCCCCGGTGGACGACGGGGCCTTCGGTAAGGCCGAGGGCTGGCTGGCCCTGGAATTCCTGCAGCACACCGGCTCCTTCAAGGCGCGCGGGGCGTTCAACTTCATCGGCAGCCATGTCGAGGCTGGCACCGTTCCGGACGCGGGTGTCGTCATCGCCTCAGGTGGCAACGCCGGGCTGGCGTGCGCCTGGGCGGCGGCCCGGCACTCCGTGACCGCCACGGTGTTCGTCCCCGAGACGGCGCCCGCCGTCAAGGTGGGCAGGCTGCGGGCGCTCGGGGCGGACGTACGCCAGGTCGGCCGGGAGTACGCCGAGGCGCTGGACGCCTCGCGCACGTACGCCGCCGAGACCGGTGCGCTGGAGTCGCACGCCTACGACCATCCGCTGATCGCGGCCGGTGCGGGCACCGTGCTGGAGGAGATCCTGCGGTGCCGCCCGGACCTGGACACGGTGGTGGTGTCCGTCGGTGGCGGCGGGCTGTTCACCGGGGTCGCGGTGTCCGCGCTGGCGCACGGCGTCGGAGTGGTGGCCGTGGAGCCGCACGGTTCGCGCGCGCTGAACGCGGCGCTGGAGGCGGGGGCGGTGGTCGACGTCCCGGTCGGTTCGGTCGCGGCGGACTCGCTGGGGGCGCGGCGTGCGTCACCGATGGCGCTGGAGTGGGCGCGCAGGGACGGGGTGCGGTCGGTGCTGGTGTCCGACGAGGCGATCGTCTCGGCGCGGCAGGCCCTGTGGGACGAGCGCCGGATCGCGGTGGAGCACGCCGCGGCGACGGCGCTCGCGGCGGTGCGGTCGGGGGCGTACGAGCCCCGGCCCGGCGAGAAGGTGGCGGTGCTGCTGTGCGGGGCCAACACCGATCCGGGAGACCTGGCCCGCCCGTAGCCGCGGATGCCCCCGCCCCTCCTCCGTGCGCGGGGAGGGGCGGGTGGGAGGGGCGGCCGGCTACTCCCCCGCGTACGCCTTCCGCAGTGCGGCGATGTCCAGCTTGACCATCGGCATCATGGCGTCCATGGCGCGCTTCGCCTTCGCCGGATCGGAGTCGGCGATCATCTCGATGAGCCCGTCGGGGACGACCTGCCAGGACACCCCGAACTTGTCCTTCACCCAGCCGCACTGGAGCTCCTGGCCGCCGCCCTCCAGGAGCCGGTTCCAGTAGTAGTCGACCTCCTCCTGGTCCGCGCAGTGGATCTGGAACGAGATGGCCTCGTTGAACGTGAACTCCGGCCCGCCGTTGAGCCCGACGAACTTCTGGCCGTTGACCTCGAAGTCCACGGTCAGCACCGAGCCGGGGGTGCCGGGACCGGCCTCGCTGTAGCGGACGGTCCGCCCGACCTTGCCGTCCTTGAAGATCGATACGTAGTGCTGCGCCGCCTCTTCGGCCCGGCCGTCGAACCACAGACAGGTGGTGAATCCGTCGCTGGCCATCGGTGCCTCCTACAGGTGGGAGTGTTTACCTGTACCGACCGGCGCCGCGCGGCAAACTCATCGCTCCTCGGCGCACTGTTTTCCGGTGAGATAGCGGTGCAGCTGACCGGCGCCTTCGAGCATGGCCGTGGTGCGCCGGGTCAGCCCTTCCCGGCGCTCGGCGATGACCTCGCGCAGCGCGTCGCTGCTGCCCGTGTGGCGCAGCCCCTCCAGCACGGGCCGGATCCGGTCGAGGGGATAGCGGTCCTGCCGCAGCATATGAATCATCCGGGCGTCCCGGACGTCGGCCGGACGATAGGTGCGGTAGCGGGTGCCGCGCTCGCGCTTCGGGACCAGCAGCCCGGCGGACTCCCATACCCGGAGCGCGGAGGTGCGGACACCGAGGTACGCGGCCACCTCGCCGATGCGCAAGCCACCCCGGGGCACGTCCAGGGCCTCCGGGGTCTGCCCGGCGACCGCTTCGAGCGCCTCGCCCGCGGCCCGCAGGGACAGCCGCTGGTCGTGCAGGGCCGCGTGGGCGGCGTCCACGAGGCCGAGCGCGAGCGGTACGTCATCGGCGTGGACCGCCCGCATGACCTCCCGGGCGGTGTGGAGTCCGTACCCGGGGACGAGCGCGTCGTACGTGGCCAGCGCCCGGCGGTGGCGGGTGTCGAGCCTGCGGTAACCGGCCGGGGTGCGGGCGGCCTGTGGCAGGACGCCCGCGTCGACGTAGTTGCGGATCTGCTGGGTGGAGATTCCGGCCGAGCGCGCCAGGTCGATGGGGCGCAGCGGTGTTTCCGGGCTAGTGGTGGGACGGCTCATGGGGTGACTCTATCCGCAAGGTGTGTACGGCGAGTTGAGGGTTTTCCGCCCTCACCTCCCGTCGAGCTGGCGCGCGATGGCGAAAAGTCTCTACGCGGTACTTCAATGAAACACTTGAAGGCATGGATGTCAGTGACAGGGACGATGTTCGGCACCACCATGCCGCGGACGCACACGATGTGATTCAGGTCCGCGGGGCCAGGGAGAACAATCTGCGGGAAGTTTCCCTCGATATACCCAAGCGGCGGCTCACCGTCTTCACCGGAGTCTCCGGATCCGGCAAGTCCTCGCTCGTCTTCGACACCGTCGCCGCGGAGTCACAGCGGCTGATCAACGAGACCTACACGGCGTTCGTCCAGAACTTCATGCCGACGCTCGGCCGCCCCGACGTCGACGCGCTGCGCAACCTCAGCGCCGCCATCATCGTCGACCAGGAGCGCATGGGCGCCAACTCCCGTTCCACCGTGGGCACCGCCACCGACGCCCACACCATGCTGCGGATCCTGTTCAGCCGGATCAGCACCCCGTTTGTGGGCCCGCCGCTCGCGTTCAGCTTCAACACGGCCGAGGGCATGTGTCCGCGGTGTGAGGGGCTGGGCCGGGTGTCGGAGATCGATATCGGCCAACTGGTCGACCGGGAGCGGTCGTTGAACCAGGGGGCGATCACCGCCCCCGGATTCGGGGTGGACACGTGGTACTGGCAGCTTTTTGCGCACTCCGGCCTTTTCGACCCCGATGCCCCGCTGCGGGACTACACCCCCGAGCAGTGGCAGGAGTTCCTGTACAAGCCCGCGACCAAGATCAAGGTGGGCAAGAACAACCTGACCTACGAGGGGCTGGTCACCAAGGTCAGGCGGCTGTACCTGGGCAAGGACCGGGAGGCGATGCAATCCCAGGTGCGCGCGTTCGCGGACCGGGCGGTCGCGCTCGCCCGCTGCCCCGACTGTGACGGCTCCCGGCTGAACGAGGCCGCCCGGTCCTGTACGGTCGACGGCCGCACCCTCGCGGAGTGCTCGGCGATGCAGATCAGCGATCTGGCCGCGTTCGTCGGGGACATCCGGCACGACGCGGTCGGGCCGGTCCTGGAAACCCTCCGCGACACGTTGGACTCGCTGGTCGAGATCGGCCTCGGGTATCTGAGCCTGGACCGGGAGTCCGGCACGCTCTCCGGTGGCGAGGCGCAGCGGGTGCGGATGGTCCGCCACCTCGGTTCGAGTCTGACGGATGTGACGTACGTCTTCGACGAGCCCACCGTGGGCCTGCATCCGCATGACATCAGCCGTATGAACGCCCTGCTGCTGCAGCTGCGCGACAAGGGCAACACGGTGCTGGTGGTGGAGCACAAACCGGAGACGATCCTGATCGCCGACCATGTGGTGGATCTGGGCCCCGGAGCCGGTGCGGCGGGCGGGCAGATCTGTTACGCGGGCGATCTGGCCGGGCTGCGGGCCTCCGGAACCCTGACCGGCGACTATCTCGGCCACCGGGTGAGCCTGCGCGACAAGGTGCGTGAACCCCGTGGCCAGCTGCCGATCACCGGCGCCCGGCTGCACAATCTGCGGGATGTGAGCGTGGACATCCCCCTCGGGGTGCTCAGCGTCGTCACCGGGGTCGCCGGGTCCGGCAAGAGTTCCCTGATCCATGGCTCGCTGGGCGGGCGGGACGGGGTGATCGTGGCCGACCAGTCGGCGATCCGCGGCTCACGCCGCAGCAACCCGGCCACCTATACGGGGCTGCTGGACCCGATCCGGTCGGCGTTCGCCAAGGCCAACAAGGTGAAGCCGGGGCTGTTCAGCGCCAACTCGGAGGGCGCGTGCCCGCGTTGCAAGGGCATCGGCCTGACCTACACCGATCTCGCGATGATGGCCGAGGTGGCGTCGGTGTGCGAGGAGTGCGAGGGCAAGCGGTTCAAGGCGGAGGTGCTGGCGTACCGGCTGCGCGGGCGCAGCATCGGCGATGTGCTCGCCATGCCGGTGGCCGAGGCCAGGGAGTTCTTCACCACCGGACTGCCGCGGGTGATCCTCGACCGGCTGATGGCGGTGGGCCTCGGCTATCTGGGGCTCGGCCAGCCGCTCACCACCCTGTCCGGCGGTGAGCGGCAGCGGCTCAAGCTCGCCATCCACATGGCGAAGAACGGCACGACGTATGTGCTGGACGAGCCGACGACCGGGCTGCATCTGGCCGATGTGGACCAGTTGCTCGGGCTGCTCGACCGGCTCGTGGACGACGGCAACACGGTCGTCGTCATCGAGCACCACCAGGCGGTGATGGCTCACGCGGACTGGATCGTCGACCTGGGCCCGGGGGCGGGCCAGGACGGCGGCCGGGTGGTGTTCACCGGGACGCCCGCCGACCTGGTGGCCTCCGGTACGTCGCTGACTGCCACCCATCTGCGGGAGTACGTCAGCCGGTAGGCCCGTGCGTCACCGGGGCGGTGGCGGGGGCACGGGGGCGCCCGCGGGCGGGGCGATCTTCTGGTACGAGGCGGTCCCGCCCGGGGCGTCCTCCGCCCCCGCGTCCGTGGCCGCCGCCGTGTCCTTGGGCATCAGGGCGTCGCGGGCGGCGCCCGGGTCCCAGCCCGTGTCGACCACGCGCTTCTGCACCAGGACGGCCGCGCCCAGGACCGCCAGGCCGATCAGCAGGACGAGGGCGACGCCCACCCCGCCACCGGCCTTGCCCGCGTTGCCGATGAGCGCGCCGAACCAGCCGAAGTCGGCGTCACCGAAGGTGGTGTTCTGCTTCCCGAACGCGCCGAGCACCTTGAGCAGCAGGGCGGGCAGGAAGGTGATGAGCACACCGTTGAGGAACGCGCCCACGGCGGCGCCACGGCGGCCGCCGGTGGCGTTGCCGTAGACGCCCGCCGCGCCCCCGGTGAAGAAGTGCGGCACCAGGCCCGGCAGGACCAGCGCGAGGCCGAACGCCGGGTTGAACACCCAGGTGAGCAGCGCCAGGCTGGCCAGGCCGCCGGTGAAGCTGGAGAGGAAGCCGATGAGCACGGCGTTCTGCGCGTACGGGAAGACGATCGGCGCGTCCAGCGCGGGCAGGGCGCCGGGCACGACCTTGTTCGCGATGCCCTGGAAGGCGGGCACGAGTTCGCCGAGGATGGTCCGTACGCCGAAGAGGATGACCGCGACCGCGATGCCGAACTGCAGGCCCTGCATGACCGACTGCATCACATAGTTGCCGGTGTCCGTGGCGGCGGTTCCGGTGCCGGTGGCGAAGGCCTTGAAGGCCTTCTGCTGCCCGGCCTTGACGAGGAAGAGCACCGCCATCACGACGTAGATGAACAGCATCGACAGGGCCGTGGCCACCATCGAGTCGCGCAGGAAGCGCAAGCCCTCGGGGAGTTTCATCTCCTCGGTGCTGCGGCTGCGCTTGCCGACCACCTTTCCGGCCGCGCCCGCCACCACGTAACCGGCGGTGCCGAAGTGGCCGATGGCGACGGTGTCGCTGCCGGTGACCCGCTTGGTCCAGGGGTGGGCGAACGCGGGCATGGCCACCAGCATGATGCCGAGCAGCACACCGCCCACCGCCACCACCACGACGGTGGACTGACCGGCGCCCGCCAGCACCACGGTCAGCAGCGTGGCCATGAACAGCATGTGGTGTCCGGTCAGGAACACATAGCGCAGCGGGGTGAACCGGGCCAGCAGCAGGCTGACCACGAAGCCCAGGATCATCAGCCAGGCCACGCGCGACCCGAACTGTGCCTGGGCGATGCCGACGATGGCCTCGTTCGTCGGGATGACGCCGTGCGCGCCGGTGACGCCCTGGATCATCGTGCCCAGCGGGGTGAGGGAGCTGGTGACCAGCCCCGCGCCCGCTCCGATGAGCAGAAAGCCGAGGGTCGCCTTGATGGCGCCGCCGATGATCTGCCCGGTGGTCTTCTTCATCGCGATGAGTCCGATGGCGGTGATGATGCCGATCAGATACGCGGGTTCGCTCAGGATCTCGTTCACGAGAAACTTGGCGGGAGTTACGAGCCAGCCCATGATGTCTACTTCTGTTCCCGTCGTCAGACGTCGTACGTGTCCCGGAGCACCGCGTCGATCTCCGCGGTGCTCGTGAAGTCCTGAACCACCTTCACCGGCCGTCCCACATCGCCCAGGGTCCTGGCGATCTCACGGGAGGTGAGCAGGGCCACGGCCTCGGAGGCCTTGCCCTTCGCGGAGATGGTGTCGGTGGCCTCCACGGTGACGTACGCCGACCACCCCCAGCGGTCCAGGACCTGTTCCAGGGTGTTCTTGAGGAACAGGCTCGTGCCCACGCCGTTGCCGCACACCGTGAGGATCTTGTGCTGGGAAGCCCCTGCCGCCCGCGGCTTCGCGGGGGCGGATTCCGGCTGCTCGTCGCCGCTCAGCACGGCGAGCAGCGCCTCGGGGGTGGGCGCCGCCGCGAGGGCGGCCGCGGCATCGGGGTCGCCGAGCAGCCGGGCCAGGCTCCCCATCGCGGCGGTGTGGGCGCTCGAGTCGGTGGCGGCGAGGGCCACGACCAGGGTGACCGGATCGTTGGTCTCGTGCCCGAACTCCACGGGCTCGGCCAGCCGGACCCAGGACATGCCGGTCGCGCGGACGGCGGGAGAGGGCCGGGCATGGGCGAACGCCACACCAGGGGCGACGACGATGTACGGCCCGTTCTCCTCGACGCCCGCGATCATCTCCGCGGTGTACTCGGCGGTGGTGAAGCCCGCGTCCACCATGAGTCCACCGGCGACCGCGATCGCCTCACGCCAGTCCGCCGCCCCGGCGCCGAGCCGTACGCACCCGGCCGGTAGCAGATCTATCAGTTCGTCCATGGCGCGAAATCCTCGCATCCCCGCCCTGCTCACCAGGTGGCGAGGGGTCCTCGGGACGCGGCCGCCCCGCGAGGCGGGAACCGGCCCAGCCCAGCAGGAAGCCCGCCGGGATGGTGATCAGGCCCGGGTTGCGCAGCGGGAACCAGTGGAAGTCGCGGTCGGGGAAGACCGCGAGGTCGCCGCCCGAGACCGCCGGGGAGAAGACGATCGTGAGGAGAGTGAGGCCGATACCGCCGTACATCGCCCAGCGCATTCCGGTCACCGTGAAGCCGCGCCACATCGTCCCGTACAGCAGGACCGGAAGGAGCGCGGAGGCGGCGGCGGTGAAGGTGAAGGAGATCAGGATCTGCCGGTTCCAGTGCTGGGTCACCATGGCGAGGGCGACGGCCACCACACCGACGCCCACGATCGCCGCCCGGGCCGCGGCCAGTTCGCGGGCCGGGGAGAGCCGCCCCGGGAGCATGACCTTGGCCAGCACATCGTGGGCGAGGGAGGCCGCGGCGGCGAGGGTAAGCCCCGCGACGGCCGCGAGCGTGGTGATGACGACCGCGCAGGCGACGAGGGTGAACAGCAGGCTGCGGTGGGCCGCCTCGGCCCCCGGGTCGAGCGCGCGGGTGAGCAGCAGCAGGGAGTTGGTGCCGGTGGGGTCGGCGGCGCGCAGCGCCGGGGTGCCGACGATGGCCGTGGCGCCCGCGCCGACGATCACGATCAGCCCGCCCAGCACGGCGACCGCGCCGACGGCCCAGGTCGTGGCGGAGCGGGCGGCCCGCACGCCACGGATCGGATGGAGCCGCATGGTGATGTGCGGCAGACAGGCCGCGCCGACCGCCAGGGTCAGCTGGATGCTGATGACCTCCAGCTTGCCGGTGGCCGAGTCGCCGAACTGGCGGCCGGACTCCCAGAAGGCATCGCCGTAGCCGCTCTTGTCGGCCGCCGCGCCGAAGAGGGTCGCGGGGTTCCAGTCGAAGCGCTTGATGACGAGCACGGCGAGCAGGATGAACGCGCCGAGCAGGATCACGGTCTTGAGGATCTGGATGAAGCCGGTGCCCTTCATCCCGCCGAGGGCGGCGTAGCAGACCATGAGGGAGCCGATGAAGATGGTGCAGCCGGTGACCGACGCGGCGCCGGGGATGCCGATCAGCAGGGACATCATGTCGCCCGCGCCATTGAGCTGGACGGTGAGCAGCGGCATCGTGACCACCAGCACCAGCACGGCGGTGCCGATACGGGCGGGGCGCTCGCTCAGCCGCTCGGACAGCACATCGCCCAGGGTGTACCGGCCGTGTCCGCACAGGGGTCCGGCCATCACCAGCATGAACAGCAGGATCGAGACCACGGTGGACATGGTGATGAGGACACCGTCGAATCCGGCGATGGCGATGGTGCCGGTGGTGCTGAGGACGGTGGCGGCCGAGATGTAGTCGCCCGCGATGGCCAGGCCGTTCTGCATCGGGCCCAGGTTGCCGGTGCCGATGTAGAACTCGGAGGGGTCGTCGCTGTCGGTGGCCGCCAGGATGCAGAGCAGGAACGATACGGCGATAAAGCAGGCGAACAGGACGAACGCCAGGGTCCTCGGCTCGAAACCGCCGCTCATCGCTGTCTCTCCCCGGTGTCCTCGGCAGGTCCGCGCCGCTCGGCGCGGACCAGGACGGTGACCAGGACCGCCGCGTCGGCGCCCACCAGCAGGGCGCCCACCGTGAAGCCGCCGCCCGCTCCGAGGTCGATCCCTCCACCGGCGGTGCAGTTGACCACCACGGCGGCCAGATGGCAGGCCAGCGCGGCGCAGGCGGCCCGCGCCGTCCACGGCCACGGCCGCCGCCAGGGCGAGCGCCGCGCCCGGCGCTCCCCGCGGTGGTCCGGACGGACGTCAGTGGGCGGGGCGGGACGCATCCCCGTCACCTCCGGCGGCCGCGGGGGCATGACCTCAGCGGTGCGCACCGGGCGCGGATGTGTGGTCTGCCCCCATGCGTGATCGGACATGTGGTGCTCCTCGTGGCGGATCCGTCCAGCGCGGGTGGGACGAACCGCCACGACAGCAGCTCACCGGGACCGCCGTACAGCCCGTCGGGGTACCGCGTGGCAGAAGCACATGATCCACTGACGGCCGTTGTGCACGCCCACACTCTTCCTGGCCGCCCGCGCCCGTGGCGCACAGGTCCGTTACCGGATCCTCACGAATCCGGTCAGAGTGACAGCAGCCCGTGCGCCGCGAGGGCGAGCGACAACTCGACGACGTCGCGCGGGCGGTGCAGCGTACGCCCGGTCAGCTGCTCGTAGCGACGCAGCCGGTTGAGCACCGTGTTGCGGTGGCAGAACAGCGCCCGCCCCGCCTCGCGCGCCGACCCGTCCGCGCCCAGCCACGCCGTCAGGGTCGTCAGCAGGACGTCCCGGTCGGCGGGTTCGAGCGCCAGGACGGGCCCGAGCATACGGTCGGCGAGCGCGGTGGCCAGGTCCGGGGAGGACACCACCAGCGCCTCCGGGTAATGCTCCTCCAGCAGCGCGGCCTCGCCGGTGGCGGGGCAGGCGCGCAGCGCCGTATCGGCGAGCTGGCGGGCCACGTTCACCGACGCCAGGCCGGTGACGGCGGGGCTGACCCCGGCCCGGGCGCCGGGCTGGACGGTGAGGCCCCGGGCCACCTGCTGGGGGTGGACGTCCCCGAGGAGGACGATCGCGTGGGCGGTGGACTCCCCGGTGTGCCACACGGTACGGCCACCTGCCTGGATCTCCGGCGGGCGCGGCGCACCGGGGCCGGTGCCCGGGTGGTCCAGCGCGACGACCGCGTAACGCCCCTGCTCGGGCAGGCCCAGGACCTCCTCGGCCTCCGGGAAGTCGCTCACCCGGGCGGTGCCGTCCAGCAGCGCCTCGATGATGATCCGGAAGCGGTTCTCGCGGTGCCAGGCGAGCTGCCGTCCGACCTCGTGGTACGCCTCGGCGACGAGCGTGCAGTGCTCGTCGACGAAGTTCCAGATGTCGGCCGCCACATGCACCAGGCCCCGGGCGCCCACCGGGTCCTCGCGCGAGGCCGACTCCACCAGTTCGTCCCAGACGACGGTGCAGCCGATGCGGAAGCCGTGCAGCAGCGCGTCCAGCGGGAGGCCCTGGGCCGCGCGGTCGGCGCCGATCCGCCAGGAGCAGGAGCGGGCCGTCTCCCGGGTCTCCTTGGGGTACAGCAGGGCGCGGACGTTGTTGGACAGCGAGTCGTTGACATCCCGCCACAGCTCGTTCGGGTCGATGGCCGCGGAGTTGTAGACGGGTTCTCGCTCCCGCATCAGGGCGACCACCTCATCGGTGAGCCGGGGCAGTTCGTCGATGAGGACGCGGGCGGTCCGGTGCAGCAGCGCGACGGCCTCGGGGTCGGCCCGCGAACGTACGGGCGGGCGGGCGGCGGGCATACGGGGCAGCGCCCGGGCCCTGTCGGCAGACAGTCGGCTGGCAGAGCGCCCGGCGGCGGGGCCGGTAGCGCGGGAGCCGGTGACTGGGTGCATGACGTTCCTCCACCTCTGACGTGCGATGTGCCGCTCAACGCGGCATCATGAGGCCGGACCCGCTCGGGGGCCAGACCTCCACCGCTATTGCATCATCGGCATACCGCATGGTCGGTGACTTCGGACAATTCCGCTCGGCGCCGCCATCGCCGTCCGGCCACGTGAGCCGGTCCACGGGGTGCCGGGAGCACAGCGATACGGTGGGGCCGCCCCACGACGCGAGAGAAAGGTGCGGCCATGGCTTCCGTGCACGGCACCCCCCTGGACATCCCCACCCTCGACGGAGTCGCCGACGCCTACGTGGCCCATCCCGGCGACGGCGACCCGCACCCCGGTGTCCTGCTGTACCCGGACGCCTTCGGGCCGCGTGCCACGGTGGAGGAGGCGGCGAAGCGCCTCGCCGGACACGGCTACACGGTGCTGGTGCCCAACGTCCTCTACCGGGCGGGCCGGGCGCCCGTGGTGGATCTGCCGGAGTTCATCGACCCCTCGCAGCGGACGGACATCTTCGACCAACTCGGCCCGCTCATGCGGGCGCACACGCCCGAGCTGGCGATGCGCGACGCGGGCGTGTACCTCGACTGGCTGGCCGCCTCTCCCCTGGTCGCGGACGGGCCCGTGGGCAGCGTCGGCTACTGCATGGGCGGTGTGCTGGCGGTGCGCACCGCGGCGGCCCACCCCGAGCGGGTGGCGGCCGCGGCCAGCTTCCACGGCGGCCACTTGGTGACGGACGCCCCGGACAGCCCGCACCGGCTCGTCGACGAGGTGTCGGCGGAGCTGTACTTCGGCCACGCCGACCAGGACCCGTCGATTCCGGCGGACCAGATCGCCGAGCTGGAGGAGGCGCTGGACGCGGCCGGGGTGCGGTACCGCAGCGAGGTGTACGAGGGCGCCCACCACGGGTTCACCCAGGTCGACACCGCCATGTACGACGCCTCCGCGGAGGACCGGCACTGGCAGGAGCTGCTGGCACTCTTCGAGCGCACGCTGCGGCGGTGACACCGCCACCGACGGCCGGTTGAACACACCGGTTGCACAACCGGTTGAACGCACCGGTTGAACGCACCGCCCCTCCCTCTCGTACTCCCCGGCATGACCGCGCACCGCACCGCCGCCTCGGCAACCCTCGCCGGAACCGCCTCGCTGCTGCTCACCGCGGTGGGCGCCGGGCCCGCGCTGGCCCACGGGGCGCCGGTGGATCCGGTCAGCCGGACGGTGGCCTGCTCTCCGGAGGGCGGGCGGGAGGCGCGGTCGGCGGCCTGTAAGGCGGCGAAGGCGGCCGGGGGCGCGGCGTTCGAGGAGTGGGACAACCTGCGCATCGCCGACGTGGGCGGCCGGGACCGGCAGCGGATCCCGGACGGACGGCTGTGCAGCGCGGGCATCGACGGTTACCGGGGGCTGGATCTGCCGCGTGCGGACTGGCCCTCGACCCGGCTCGCCCCCGGGGCCAAGCTCACGCTCGACTACAGCTCCACGATTCCGCACACCGGGACCTTCGAGCTGTATCTCACCAAGCGGGGCTACGATCCGACGCGGCCGCTGAAGTGGTCCGACCTCGACGCCAAGCCGTTCGCGAAGGTCAAGGACCCGGCGCTGACCGACGGCGCGTACCACATCAAGGCCAAGCTGCCCTCGGACCGCACGGGCCGTCAGCTGCTGTACACGATCTGGCGCAACTCCAGCACCGCGGACACCTATTACTCCTGCTCGGATGTGGTGCTCTCCGCCGGGGCCGGGAAATCCGGCGCGAAGGGCGTCAGCGAAGACACCGGTGCGGACGGCGAGCAGAGTGACTCGGCCACCGCCATGCCGCTGGTCGCGGGCGGCTCGGCCGCTGCCGTGCTGACGGCCGCCGGGGTGTTCGTGACACGGCGTCGCCGCCGCTGACCAGCAGCGGCGGCGACCCGTCACGGTGATGTTTCAGGTGCTGCGGTGGGCGGGGCCGGGCGGATTACCAGCCCTTGGTCACCCGGTGCTCCTTGAGGGACGCGCAGTTCGACCCGTAGGTGAAGGTCGACTGGTTGTCGATGCCCCCGGCCCAGTCGACGCACTTCCCGCGCCCGTAGTCGTAGATCGGGCCTGCGTAGGACGTGTACAGGCCTTCGTCCAGCTGCGAGTCTTCCGAGCCGTTCACGTAGAGGTAGGCGAACATGTTCTTCGCCGCCCCGGTCGAGTTGCGGACGGTGACGACGCAGTTCTTGCCCTTGGCGGAGTTGTACGTGAGGAAGACGGTGCCCTGGGTGCCGATCGGCGCCGAGTTCACCACCTTGTACCCGCTGCCACAGGCCCCGTTGTACGCGGCCTTGGCCGCCGCCGAAGCGGACGGGGCCAGGACCACGGAGCCCGCGACGGCGGAAGCCAGGACCGCGGTCGCGGCAACATAGCGTGAAATCTTCATATTTCCCCCTTGTAACCCTAGGGCGCGTTTTTGCGACGTCTAGGTGACATGTGATGGCCCAGGATGGTTGCACGGAAATCTGTAGGGATCATCGAAAATCTATGGGGATCAACGGGGATCTTCCCTCGGACGGCGAAACGCCCCGGTCCCGGCGGCTTTTGAGTACGCGTACTGCGCAGACGTGGCGCGCTCCAGCGGACTCCCGCTGCCGCGCGGGATGTTCGAGCCGGGCGACGACGGCTCGCCGGTGCTCGGCGGCACGTTCTTCGTACTGCTGCCGTCGCTCGCGCGGGCGCCCCGGTGGCGCTGCCCGCCCGTACGCCACGGGTCCTCGCCCGGCAGCTCGGGCGGCTGGCCCCGCAGGCCACGTATCTGACGCCACCGCAGCTGCGGGCGGCGCTCGCCGCCTCGACCCGCTTCACCGGCCGGGTCTGGACCGGCTCGGCTCCGGCGGACGCGGACGAGGCGTGGAGCGTGTACGCGCTCACCGAGCTGTTCCCGGCGGCCGCCGTCGAGGAGGCCGAGACATCTACCCGGGGCTGTACGAGCCGTCGCTGCACGTCGCCGGGGTCGAACTGGCCCTGCCCGTCGGTGTCCCGGACGGCGACGGGGACGAACGGCTCGTCGCGCCCGTCCAGCCGAGCCCCGGCGCCGACCCGCGCCGGGTGCGCGCCCTGCTGGCCGGGCGGCGGTCCAGCTGGACGGCCGCGCAGCGCCTGTTTCCGTACGCGGCCTCCGGCCACGCCGCCGGGCGGGCGGGACCCGGGGCACCCGTCGTGCGGACACCCCGTCATGACCCCGCCGGGACCGCCGCGTCTACCAGGCTGCACACCCGGTGCTCCTCGCCCCGCTCGCCGCCACCCGCTCCCGCCCCGCCGTGCGCCTGGGCTCCACGGTCCTGGTGCACGGCAGGCGCGTCCGTATCGGCCATCTGCCGCGCCCCCGCGCGGTGGAGGCCTCCGCGCGCCACCGGCCGGACGCCCGGCCGGTGCTGACCCGCTACGCGGTGGACCAGCTCGCGGGGGTGTCTTTCGGATCAGGCCAGATCAGCGAGCGGCGTCAGGGGGCACCTCCCAGCGGGAGCGGGGGTGGGTCCCCCGGTGGGCCCTCGGCGACTACGTACGGCGGGTCACGCCGGTGTGCTGGCGCGGATGACGAGACGGGTGGGCAACTCCGGCGGCGCGGCGGGAACGCCGTGATCGGGGCGGTGGTCGGCGCGGTGCTCGCCGTACTGGTCGGTGTGATCGAGGAGCAGCCGGGCCGCCGATTCGCCCTTCTCCACGGTGGGCTGATGGACCGTCGTCAGGGGTACGACGGCGGTGGCGGCCGCCGGGATGTCGTCGTATCCGATGACGGCCAAGTCCCCGGGCACGGCGAGGCCATGGGCCCGGGCGGCCGCGCACGCGCCGAGCGCGAGGGTGTCGGAGACGGCGAGCAGCGCGGTGGGGCGCGGGCCCGGCGCGGTGAGCAGGGTGTGCACGGCCGTACGAATCGCCGCGATGTCGTTCCTGCCGCATTCGATGACGGTGAGATCCGTGAACGGCAGCCCCGCCTCGGCCCACGCGTCGCGGTAGCCCAGCAGCCTGCGGCGCAGGATCGCGCTGGTGGTGGCGAGCGCCTGGGGCCAGGTGGCCGGGCCGAGCCGGGGCTGAACGGCGAGCCGGTCGACCAGGATCACGGCCCGCCGGTGGCCGAGGCCGACCAGATGGCGGGCGGCGCGCCGGGCGCCGCCGAAGTCGTCGACGGTGACGAATCCCGCCCAGGCGTCGCCGAAGCGCTCACGTCCGGTGTCATGGCCGGGCGAGTCCACGGCCAGCACCGGCAGTTCGCGCTTGACCAGGATGTCCAGACCGGGGTGGTCCTCCTCCACGCTGTACAGCAGCGCGGCGTCGATCACGGCCTTCTCCAGCGCCGCGAGCGGCGCGTCGGCCACCTGCTGGACGGGGGCGGCGGCATGCCGGGCGAGCGGTCCCACGGCGGGCGGCAGGGCGAGCAGGGTCATGGTGGTGCGGCGGCGCTGGAACTCACGGGCCACGCCCTCCAGGAAGGCCGTGGCGGCCGGGTCGGCGAACGCCGTCTCCAGCGGGAGGGGCAGCACCACCCCGACGGTGCCGGTACGTCCGCGCCGGAGCGAGGCGGCGGCCGGGTCGGGACCCGCGTAACCGACCTCCTCGGCGGCCTGGAGGACCCGTTCGCGCATGGTGGCGGAGAAGCGGCCGGTGTCGTTGAGGACGTTGGAGACGCTCATCACCGAGACCCCCGCCGTGCGGGCCACATCCTTCAGCGTCGCCATCCGCTCTCCCGGTTTGCTCCGGCTTCTCGTGATCGCTTGCCGCTCACCCCCATCTTATGCCACTGTGCTTTATCGATACATCAACGGTGATGTGCCGCACGAGAGGGCCTGTCCGTGAGCAGTCAGAGGCACCGCATGCCCGCCGGGGAGCCGTACGCCGCCCCCGCCCCGGCCGCCCGCCGTTCGGCCCACCCCTCGGCCCACCGTAAAACCCGCGCCCCGCGCGGCATCTGAGTCCGCCCCGGGGGCCTCCGCGCGCCAACCGCGCCGCACCTCACCGGCGATCGGGCAGCACACCCCGCTGCCGACCGTGACGCCCTGCCGCACGGCGCCGGACCGCCCCTGCCCGGCCGACTCCCGTCAGCAATCGCAACGGCAAGATCCAGCACGAACCAGCAATGGGATGGACGCATGACAGCCCCGGATGAGCGCCGGATGACCGCAATACCGGCGAGTGGCGAGGCAACGGGCCTCGCTACGGCCACCACGGCGCCCCGCCCCTCCACGCACCGCGCGGAGGGCTCACCGAACGCCTGGTGGCGTGACGCGGTGATCTACCAGATCTACCTCCGCAGCTTCCTCGACAGCACCGGGGACGGCATCGGCGACCTCGCCGGGGCCCGGCTGGGGCTGCCGTACCTGAAGAAGCTGGGCGTGGACGGGATCTGGCTCAGCCCGTTCTACCCGTCGCCGCAGCACGACCACGGGTACGACGTCGCCGACTACCTCGGCGTCGACCCGATCTTCGGCGATCTGGACGAGTTCGACCGCCTGGTGCACGACGCCCACCGGCTCGGGCTGAAGGTCCTGATGGACATCGTCCCCAACCACTGCTCCAGCGAGCACGCCTGGTTCCGGGCCGCCCTGGCCGAGGGACCCGGCGGACCGGCCCGCGCCCGCTTCCACTTCGCCGACGGGCGCGGTGCGGACGGCGAACTGCCGCCCAATAACTGGCACGCCATGTTCGGTGGCCCCGCCTGGAGCCGGGTCACCGAACCCGACGGCACCCCGGGCCAGTGGTACCTCCACCTCTTCACCCCCGAACAGCCCGACCTCAACTGGCGCGAGCCGTCGGTCGGCGAGCACTTCCACGAGGTGCTGCGGTTCTGGCTGGACCGGGGCGTCGACGGGTTCCGCATCGACGTGGCGGCGGGCCTGTTCAAACACCCCGACCTGCCCGACTCCGACGACCCCACCATCGACGAACGCACCCGCGACTCCGTCAACCCCCTCGCCTGGAACCAGCCGGAGATCCACGACGAGTGGCGCCGCTGGCGCGCCATCTGCGACGAGTACACGGCCCGCGACGGAAACGACCGGCTGCTGGTCGGCGAGGTCTCCGTACAGACGCCGCTGGAGCAGGCCAAGTACGTCCGTTCCGACGAACTCCACCAGGCCTTCTTCTTCCACCTGCTCACCGCCCCCTGGAACCCGGACGTGTTCCGCAAGGTGATCAGCGAGGCGATGCGGGACATCGCCGACACCGGCTCCACCGTCACCTGGGTGCTCAACAACCACGACCAGGTCCGCACCGTGACCCGGTACGCGGGCGAACCGGGTGACGGCGAGGTGGCGTGCCTCGGCCCGTCCCGGGCCCGCGCCGCCGCCCTGCTGATGCTGGCCCTGCCCGGCGCCGCGTACGTCTACCAGGGCGAGGAGCTGGGCCTGCCCGAGGTGGTCGACCTGCCGGACGAGGTGCTGACCGACCCGATCTTCCACCGCACCGGAAGCCGTCAGCACATCCGCGACGGCTGCCGGGTGCCGCTGCCGTGGTCGGGGCACGCCTCGCCGTTCGGTTTCACCACCGGCGAGGCGGCGTCCCAGCCGTGGCTGCCGCAGCCCGAGTGGTTCGCCGAACACGCCACCGACCGGGCGCTGGCCGACACCGACTCGTTCTGGCATCTGTACCGCGAGGGGCTGTATCTGCGGCGCAGCCTGCCGCAGATGGGCGAGGGCCCGCTGGTGTGGATGGAGTCGCCGCCCGAGGTACTGGCGTTCATGCGCGGCGACGGGCTGGTGTGCGCGATCAACTTCAGCGACCACGCGGTCCCGGCCCCGGTCACCGGAGCGCCCATCCTGGCCAGCACCTCCTGCCCGCCCGGGACGCTGCCGGGCAGCGCCGCGGCCTGGTGGATCACGGACCTGACCGGCTGACACGTCAGCGTGGCGTGATCCGGGCGTACGTCGGTTGAGGACGTACGCCCGGAAGGCAGCCGTCAGGCGAGGGCCGCGCTCATCCGCCGTACCGCCTCGGCGATCACCTCCGGCGAGGTGGCCAGGTTGAACCGGACGTGGCCCGCCCCGCCCGTACCGAAGGGCAAACCGGAGTTGAGGGCCACCCGGCCGCGGTCGAGGAAGACGGCGGCGGGGTCGTCGCCCAGGTCCAGGGAGCGGCAGTCGAGCCAGGCGAGGAAGGTCGCCGGACCCGGCCGGTAGCGGACCCCGGGCAGGTGCTGGGCCAGCAGCTCGGCGAGCAGCCGCCGGTTGTCGTCGAGCCCCTTGAGGAGCGCGTCCAGCCACTCCACGCCCTCGCGCAGCGCGGCGGTGTGGGCGATGACCCCGATGTGGCTGGGGCCGTGGCCGACCTCTTCGGGCAGGCGCGCCAGGTCCTCGGCGGCCGCGGGTCCGGCGATGAGCAGCGCGGCCTTCAGCCCGGCGAGGTTCCACCCCTTGGAGGCGGACATCAGCGACAGTCCGCTCTCCCCGCCGGGCACGCTCAGATACGGGGTGAAGACGGTCCCCGGGGCCACCAGGGGCGCGTGGATCTCGTCGGTCACGACCCGTACGCCATGGCGGTCGGCGAGCGCGGCGACGGCGGCCAGTTCCCCGGCTGTGTGCACGGTTCCGGTCGGATTGTGCGGGCTGCACAGCAGATAGACGGCGCGTCGGCCGCCCGCCACGGCGCGCCGGAAGGCGTCCTCCAGCGCGGTGAGGTCGAGCCGCAGGTCCGCGCCCAGCGGCGCCTCCACGATCCGGCGGTCCATGTGCTCCACGAACGGGTAGAAGGGCGGATAGACCGGACAGTTGACCACCACCGCGTCGCCCGGGCCGCTGGTCAGCTTGATCGCCTCGACGACGCCCAGCATCACATCGGGCACGATCGCCGTACGGTCCACGGCGAGCCCGTCCCAGCCCCAGCGCTCCCGGGCGAAGCCCGCCAGCGCCTCGGCGTACGCCGTACCGGCCGGATAGCCGGTGTCGCCGAGGGCCATCGCCTCCGCGACCGCCCGCACCACCGGCTCGGCGAGCGGGACGTCCATCTCGGCCACCCACAGGGGCAGCACGTCGTCCGGGTAGGTGCGCCACTTCATGCTGGTCCGGCGCCGCAGTTGGTCGAGGGAGAGCCGGTTCAGCGGGTTGGGGTCGTCCTCGGTGGGGCCGTGCGGAATGAGATCCATGTCATCCATGGTCCCCGCGATGCCCGTGTTCGCCCATGTTCTCCACGTGGTCCATGCTGTGACGACCAGCCAATTCCGTCCTCGTGGTCATGGCCGGGCGGTCATCAGCATGTTGACGGGATGCGGCAAGATGGCAGGTCACGTCGAGGCCGTGTGAACGAGCCGCGACGCCATCGGCACATCCTCCGCACGAACAGGTGACCAGGTGAGCAGCAGACAGGACTCCGGGCCGGAGACGACGCGGCCCGCCGCCCTCGGGGCGTCGGGAGGTAAGCGGTGAACCGGGCACTCACGCTGCACGACATCATCATCGTCGGCGCCGCGCTGATCTCCGCCGCGGCGGCCGGACTGCTGGCGCGGATGGCGCTGCGGTGGCTGGGCGAGCGGGCCCGCAGGACGCGGTGGAGCGGGGACGACATCATCGTCGCCACGCTGCGCACCCTGGCCCCCTGGGCGGCGATGTCGGTGGGCGTGTCGTCAGCGGCCGCGGCGCTGCCACTGACCCGTGCCGTCGGCCACACCGTCAACCAGGTGGTGATCGCGGCGCTGATCCTGGCCACGACGGTCACGGCGGCACGGGTGGTCGCCGGTCTGGTGCAGACGCTGGCGCTGTCCCGGTCCGGAGTGGCGGGCACCGCCACCATCTTCGTCAACATCACCCGCATCGCGGTGCTGATGATGGGCGTGCTGATCCTGCTCCAGACCCTGGGCATCTCGATCGCGCCGCTGCTCACCGCGCTGGGCGTGGGCGGTCTGGCGGTCGCGCTGGCCCTGCAGGACACCCTGGCCAACCTGTTCGCGGGCGTGCACATCCTGGCGTCCAAGACGGTCCAGCCCGGCCACTACATCCGGCTCAGCAGCGGGGAGGAGGGGTACGTCGTGGACATCAACTGGCGTAACACCACGATCCGCCAGCTGTCCGACAACCTCGTGATCATCCCCAATGCCAAGCTGGCCGGGACCATCACCACCAACTACCACCAGCCGGGGCAGGAGATGTCGGTGATGGTGCAGGTGCGGGTCGGGTACCGCAGTGACCTCGAACACGTCGAGCGGGTGACGGCCGAGGTGGCCGCGAAGGTGATGGCCGACGTCTCGGGTGGCGTGGTCGATTTTGAGCCGAGTATCCGCTTTCACACCTTCGGCGAGTCCGGCATCGACTTCTCGGTCTTCCTGGGCGCGCTGGAGTTCAGCGACCAGTACCTGATCAAGCACGAGTTCATGAAGCGGCTGCACCGGCGCTACCAGGCCGAGGGCATCGAGATCCCGCTCCCGATCCGCACCGTGGTCCTCCACCAGCCGGGCCAGGTCCCCCTGCCCACCCAGCGCACCGGCGAGCCGACCCCCGACCCGGGTCTCCTGACGGAGCGCTAGGGCTCAGCTCTGGGGCGGCCGTAGCGAGCTGGCGCGGACGATGAGGGTGGGGGACAGCGTGATGCGGCGTGGGGGGCGTTCCGCGGGGGCGCGGAGGGATTCCAGCAGCAGCCGTGCCGAGCGCTCGCCCAGGGGGTGGGCGGGCTGGGCGACGACCGAGATGGGCGGCGTCATGTACGGGGCCCAGGGGGCGTCGTCGAAGGAGACGAAGCCGACGTCGGAGCCGACGCGCAGGCCGCGTTCGGCGAGGGCGGCCAGGGTGCCGAGCGCCATCGGGGCGTTGGCGACGAAGAACGCGTCGGGCGGATCGGCCCGGGACAGCAGCTCCCGGGCGGCGAGCATCGCGCCGTCCTGCCGGAAGTCGGCGTGCGCGACGATTTCCCGCAGGCCGTGGTGGTCGCGAAGGGCCGCGCGGTAGCCGCGCAGCCGGGCGCGGGCGGTGTCGGCGGACGCCGGGCCGGTGACACAGGCCGGGCGCGACCAGCCCTGCTCGATGAGGTGGGCGGTGGCGGCCCGGGCGCCCGGATAGGAGCGCACCACGATGGCGTCGGTCTTCTCGCTCAGCGGGCGGTCGATCACCACGACCGGGATACGGCTCTGGCGCAGCCGTGAGATGTCGGTGTCCCGGCCCTGCGGGGACAGCACGACCCCGGCCACCCGGGCCTGCTCGGCCACGGCGAGGTGGCGGCGCTCCTTCTCGGGGTCCTCGTCGGTGTTGCAGAGCAGGACGGTGAAGCCCTCCGCCTCGGCGGCGTCGGTGACGCCGCGCGCGACCGCGGTGAAGAACGGGTTGCCGATGTCGGGGATGAGCAGCGCGATGACCTTGGTGGTGCGGGTGCGCAGGCTGCGGGCGATCCCGTTCGGCCGGTAGCCCACCGCGTCGGCGGCCCGCATCACCCGCTCGACGATCTCCGGCGCGATGGACGGATTGCCGTTGAGGGCCCGGGACACGGAGGCCGGGGAGACCCCCGCCTCCTCGGCAACGGTTTTGATCGTCGGCGTTGGTGTCACCTCACCCACGGTAGCCACCTCTCGGCGCGGCATCACCACAGGTGTCGGACCCTTGTCCGAGAAATCGATTTCTGAGAGCCTGCGGGCACCCGCGGCGACCGTCGCGGACCCATCGATGACGCAGGGAAATGTGGTGGCGTCCATGCCGTACACCGTGCCGGTCCGTACGCCGAGGCCGACCGTGGAGCCCGCCACGGTGTGGCTCGTGGCCAGCGGCGATCTGCGCCCCTCCGCCAATGCGGCGGGGTGGCCGGTCCAGGAGGCGGTGGAAGCCGCGCTGGGCGACGCCTTCGGGAAGCTCGGCTGGACGGTGCGCCGGGCGCATGAGGTGGATCCGGTCAAGGGCCATGGCTTCATCGACAGCCAGCGCATGGGGCTGTCCGTCTTCCGCTCGATCCCGCCCGACGCGCCCCTGGTGGTCGCCGAGGCGGTGTGGCAGTACAGCCACCATGTGCTGGCCGGGCTGCGCACCCACCGAGGTCCCCTCCTGACCGTGGCCAACTTCGACGGCACCTGGCCCGGCCTGGTGGGGCTGCTCGGGGTGAACGCGGGCCTGACCAAGATGGGCAAGGAGTACTCCACGCTGTGGAGCGTGGACTTCACCGACGACTGGTTCCTGGACGGGCTTCGGAGCTGGGTGGACACCGGCACCGTTCCCCAGGACGCCTCGCACGTACGGCCGTTGCCGCCGCTCCCGGCCTCGCCCGAACGCGAGCTGGGACACGCGGTCGCCGACCAGCTGATGGCGGACAAGGCCATCATCGGGGTCTTCGACGAGGGCTGCATGGGGATGTACAACGCCATCATCGACGACGAACTCCTCAATCCCCTCGGCATCTACAAGGAGCGCCTGTCGCAGAGCGCGCTGTACGCCGAGATGGCCACGGTGCCGGAGGCGGAGACCAGCTCGGTGCGCACGTGGCTCACCGAGCGCGGCATGCGCTTCGAGACGGGGAAGGACGAGGCCACGGAGCTGACCGAGGAGCAGCTGCGCCAGCAGTTCGCGATGTACATCGCCGCGCTGCGGATCAGCGACGACTTCGGTCTTGACGCGGTCGGTATCCAGTACCAGCAGGGCCTGAAGGACCTGGTGGCCGCGTCCGACCTCGCCGAGGGGCTGCTGAACAACGCCGAGCGTCCCCCGGTACGCAGCCGCGACGGCTCCCGGGTGCTGTGGGAGGACCAGCCACTCCCCCACTTCAACGAGGTGGACGAGGGCGTGGCGGTGGACGCGCTGCTCAGCAACCGCGTCTGGACGGCGATGGGCCTCGACCCGGCCACCACCCTGCACGACGTCCGCTGGGGCGAGGAGTACGACGGCCGGTTCGTCTGGGTCTTCGAGATCTCCGGCTCCGTCCCGGCCTCCCACCTGGCCCGGGGCTACGCCGAGGCCGTCTCGCTGCGGCAGAACCCGGTGTACTTCCCGGCCGGTGGCGGCACCCTGTCCGGGGTGTCCCGGCCCGGCGAGATCGTCTGGTCCCGGCTGTACATCGCCGGTGGCGCGCTGCAGCTGGACATCGGCCGCGGGCGGGCGGTGGAGCTGCCGGAGGAGGAGACGCGGCGGCGCCGGGAGGCCACCAACCCGGAGTGGCCGATCATGCACGCGGTCCTCGACGGGGTGAGCCGCGACCAGTTCATGGCCCGTCACAAGGCCAATCACATCCAGGTGGTGTACGCGCCCGACGCGGCCACGGCCGACCGCGCGCTGGCCGCCAAGGCGACGGCCTTCGAACGGCTCGGGGTGTCCGTGCACCTGTGCGGCGACGTGGCGATCGAGGCCGGGTGATGACGTCGCACAGCGCACAGCGGCGCGCCGTGGTGGGCGTGGACATCGGGACCTCCAGCTCCAAGGGTGTGCTGGTGTCCACGGATGGCACGGTCCTCGCCCAGTCCGTCGTACGGCACTCCGTCGACCGGCCGCGTCCGGGCTGGGTGGAGATGGATCCGGAGGTGTGGTGGCGGGAGTTCATCACGCTGGTGCGGGATCTGCTCGGATCCGCCGAGGTGGCCGCCGAGGTGACCGTCGAGGCGGTCGGGGTCAGCGGGATGGGGCCGTGCGTCGCCGTCACGGACGACGCCGGGGTGCCGCTGCGTCCGGCGCTGCTGTACGGGATCGACACCCGCGCCACCGAGCAGATCCGCGAGCTGGAGGGCGAGCTGGGCCGCGAGGAGATCCTGCGTCGCTGCGGTTCGGTGCTCTCCACGCAGGCCGTCGGCCCCAAGCTGGCGTGGCTCGCGCGGCACGAGCCCGGTGTCTTCGCCCGCGCCCGGCGGCTGTTCATGCCCAGCTCATGGCTGGTGCACCGGCTCACCGGGGAGTACGTACTGGACCACCACTCGGCCAGCCAGTGCACCCCGCTGTACGACACCGGCGCGCTCGACTGGTACCGCCCCTGGTCGGACGGGCTGGCCGGGCGGATCGAACTGCCCCGGCTCGGCTGGTCCGGGGACGTGGCGGGCCGGGTGTCACCACGGGCGGCGGAGGCGACCGGGCTCGCGCCGGGCACCCCGGTGACGGTCGGCACCATCGACGCGTGGGCGGAGGCGGTCAGCGGCGACGCGCACAACGCCGGTGATCTGATGCTGATGTACGGCTCGACGATGTTCCTCATCAACACGGTCGAGGAGCGCGTCACCTTCCCCGCCCTGTGGGGCACCGTCGGGGCGCTCCCGGGCACCCGCAATCTGGCCGGTGGCATGGCGTCCTCGGGGGCCATCACCGACTGGCTGCGCTCGCTGTTCGGGGACCCGTCCGTGCCCGAACTGCTGGCCGAGGCGGAGACCTCGGGCACGGGTGCGCGCGGGCTGCTGATGCTGCCGTACTTCGACGGGGAACGCACTCCCGTCGCCGACCCGGCGGCCCGTGGTGTCCTCGCGGGCCTCACCCTCGCGCACACCCGCGGCGATCTCTACCGCGCGGCGCTGGAGGCCACCGGCTTCGGCGTCCGCCACAACGTGGAGGCGATCCGCGCCGCCGGTGGCCGCATCGACCGGGTGGTGGCCGTGGGCGGTGGCGCCCAGGGGCATTTGTGGACGCAGATCGTCTCCGACATCACCGGGCTGACCCAGGACATCCCCACCCACACCATCGGCGCGAGCCTCGGTTCGGCGTTCCTCGCCGCGTCGGCCGTCGGCGATGCCTCGATCACGCGGTGGAATCCGCCCGCCGTCCAGGTGCGCCCCGACCCGGCCACCTCGGCGCGCTACGACGAGCTGTACGCGCGCTACCGCGAGCTGTACCCGGCGACCGCGGACATCGTCCACGGGCTCTCTTAGGGCTCCTGGGCCCGCGTCCAGGAGTGTCCTACGGCTCCTGGACGCGCGGGCCGAGCACCCCGGGCACCCGGTCGGCCAGCATGCCGCGAGTGGCCTGCCACAGCGCCCGGCCCTCCGGGGTGGCGGCGAAGTGCGCGCGCTCGTGAGTCCTCATCCAGGCCTCGAACTCCCGCCAGGTGGCGGGCACTTCGGCGATGCCCATGCGGTCGGCGAGGCCGAGCTGGGTCATCCGGCCCGTGGCGGCGAGCACCCGGGCGGGTGGCCTTCGGGGGCGGGGGTCTGCTCGGCCCAGATGCCACGGACGTGGCCGAGGTGGCGGCGCATCAGGGCCTCCGCGCCGTCCGCGTCGCCCGCCTCGATGAGGTCGAGGAGTTCGGCGTGTTCGTGGGAGGAGTCGAAGAGGGCGCTGCCCTCGGTCAGTGTCCGCAGCCCGTAGAGCCGGGAGCTGGTGCGCAGGGAGCGCACGATCTCCACCAGCCTGCTGTTCCCGGCCTGTTCCAGCAGGGTGAGGTGGAATTCCATGTCGATGGTGACGTGGGCGATGAAGTCGCGGCGGTGTGCGGCATCCTCGATGCCCGCCGCCAGCGGCCGCAGCCGCGCGATGACCTCGGGGGCCACGCCCGCCTCGGTGATCTGCCGGATCACCGGGATCTCGATGAGCGCGCGCAGGTGGGTGATGTCGTCCAGCTCGGCCGCGGAGAGATGGGTGACCCGGAAGCCCTTGTTACGGGCGATCTCGACCAGCCCCTCCTTGGTGAGGTCGAGCATGGCCTCCCGTACCGGTGTGGCGGACACCCCGAAGTGTTCGGCCAGGCTCGGCGCGGAGTACACGACACCGGGCTTCAGCTCTCCGGAGATCACCGCGCCACGGAGGGTTTCGGCGATCTCCTCGCGGAGGCTGAGGCGGCCGCGGAGCGAGGGCAGGCGCGTGGTGGCCCCGTCGTCCACGGTCATGCGGTCTCCTTCATCTGTCGCTACTCGTCGGCCTGACGGGACTCGATGGCCTCATGGACGGTACCGGCGAGTACCAGATCTTCCCATGCCATTCCCACACTCTTGAACAGCCGGGGGCGTCCGCTGTCCACGGCCGGGCCGCCCGGCCGGTCGCGCACCAGGTCGGCGAGGGGCAGCAGTTGGGCGGGGTCGAGCAGGCCTCGGTCGATGACCTGGATGAGGTCGCCCGCCTCCCGGGTGGCGGCGGCGCGGGACTCGACCACGACGGTGGCGTGGCGGACGGTGTGGTCGTCCACTTCCCTGGCATCGGGTTCATGCGATCCCACGGCCATCACGGTGGCGTGCGGGGGCAGCAGGGTCCCGTCGAACAGCGGGGTGCGGGCCGTGGTGCAGCAGGCGATCAGATCGGCGTCCGCGACCGCCTCCGGCGCACCGGCCATGACGCGGACCCCGGCGGTTCCCGGGAAGCCCTCGACGAGTTGGCGGGTGCGCTCCGGGGTGCGGCCCACGACGGTGACCTGGGTGATCGGGCGGATCGCGCGCAGCGCGGCCAGATGGCTGTGGGCCTGTGGGCCGCCGCCGAAGAGCACCAGCCGGGACGCGCCGGGCGGGGCGAGCAGGTCGGCGGCCGCTGCGGACATCGCGGCGGTGCGGACGTTGGTGAGCGCGACCCCGTCCAGCAGGGCGAGCGGGGTGAGGGTTTCGGCGTCCAGCAGCAGGTACTGCCCCTGGATGCGGGGAAGTCCGCGCGCCGGGTTGTCCGGTGCGACGGTGGCGATTTTGACGCCCGCGTAGGCGCTTCCCCGGGTGGTACGGCCTTCGGCGGGCATCAGCAGCAGCTGGCCGTGGTCCACCGGCACCACCGCGCGGGGCGGGGCCGCCTCGGGGTCGAGCCCGTTCCGCAGCGCCTGCTGGAGCGCCCGGATCGCGGTGTGCGGGGACAGGGCGGCGGCCACGGCGGCCGCGTCGACAGTCTTCATACTGGTCTTCATGAGTGGTCGGCTCTTTACGCTCGAATCTCTACAGCTCGAAACCTTCGGGGAACGGGTCGTCGGGGTCGCGCAGATACTGGGCGGTGCCGGTGATCCAGGCGCGCCCGGTGACGGTGGGCACCACCGCGGGCAGTCCGCCGACCGTGGTCTCCTCGACCAGCCGCCCGGTGAAGTGGGTGCCGATGAACGACTCGTTGCGGAAGTCGGTGTGCAGCGGCAGCAGTCCACGGGTGTGCAGCTGGGCCATGCGGGCGCTGGTGCCGGTGCCGCAGGGTGAGCGGTCGAACCAGCCCGGGTGGATGACCATGGCGTGGCGGGAGTGCGTGGCGTCCGATCCGGGGGCGGCCAGATAGACGTGGCGGCAGCCGCTGATCTCGGGGTTTCCGGGGTGGACCGGGCGGTCCTGCTCGTTGATGGCGGCCATGATGGTCATCCCGGCGTCCATGACGCGGTTCTTGTGGGCCCGGTCGAAGGGGATTCCGAGGTCGCCCAGGTCGGCGATGGCGTAGAAGTTGCCGCCGAAGGCCATGTCGTAGCGGATGTCGCCGAAGGACGCGGTCTTCACCGTACGGTCCAGGGCGAGCGTGAACGCGGGTACGTTGCGCAGCGTCACCCCGCGCGCCGCGCCCGCCTCGACGGCCACCTCCACCACGACCAGCCCGGCGGGGGTGTCCAGTCGGATGGTGGTGACGGGCTCCTCGACCGCCACCATGCCGGTTTCCACCAGGACGGTGGCGACGCCGATGGTGCCGTGTCCGCACATCGGCAGACAGCCGGAGACCTCGATGAAGAGCACACCCCAGTCGGCGTCGTGGCGGGTCGGCGGCTGGAGGATGGCCCCGCTCATCGCGGAGTGGCCGCGCGGCTCGGTCACCAGGAACCGGCGGATGTGGTCGAGGTGTTCGATGAAGTACCGGCGCCGGTCGAACATGGTGGCGCCGGGAATCACCCCGACGCCGCCCGTGATGACACGGGTCGGCATCCCCTCGGTGTGCGAGTCGACGGCGTGGAAGACCCGGTCGCTGCGCATGGGTGTCAGCCGAGCCCTTCCGCGAGGGCCTTCTCGGTGGCCTTGCGCACCGTGTCGGCGTGTTCGGGGGTGAGCGGTACGCGCGGATGGCGGCAGGGTCCGCCGTAGCGCCCGGCGATGTCCATGCTGCCCTTGATGGCCTGGACGAACTCGGTCCTCGCGTCCCAGCGCAGCAGCGGGTGCAGGGTGCGGTAGAGCGGCAGCGCGGTGGTGAGATCGCCTTCGGTGGCGGCCCGCCACAGCTCGGCACAGGCGCGCGGGAAGGCGTTGGGGTATCCGGCGATCCAGCCGGGCGACCCGGCCACGGCCAGCTCCAGGGCCACGTCGTCGCTGCCGCACAGGACGTCGAGTCCGGGGGCCAGCTCATGGATCCGGTAGCCGCGGCGGACATCGCCGGTGAACTCCTTCACCGCCACGATCAGCCCCTCGTGGTACAGCTCCGCCAGCAGTTCGGGCACCAGGTCGACCTTGGTGTCGATGGGGTTGTTGTACGCCACCACGGGCAGCCCGGCCCTGGCCACCTCCCGGTAGTGGTCCCGTACCGCGCGTTCGTCGGCGCGGTAGGCGTTGGGCGGCAGCAGCATCACGGCCGGGGCGCCCGCCTCGGCCGCCTGCTCGGCCCAGCGCCTGGCCTCGTCCGCGCCGTACGCCGCCACTCCGGGCATGACGGTGAAGCCCTCGGGGGCGGCCTCGACCGCGGTGGTGACGACGCGGGACCGCTCCTCGGCGGTGAGGGTCTGGTACTCGCCCAGGGAGCCGTTGGGGACGACACCGTGACAGCCGTTCGCCGCGAGCCAGGCGACGTGTTCGGCGTAGCCGTCGAAGTCGACCGCGAGCTTGCCGGTGGTGTCCGCGCGCAGCGGCAGCGCCGTCGCGACGAGCACTCCGTGCCATGGTGTGGCGGTTGCGTTCATGCGCCCTCCTCGTCGTGGTGTGGCATGGTTCCGTCTTTCAGGTCCCTCAGCAGCCCCAGCGGCACCGGCTGGGCGATGGGTCTGCTCGCCAGCCCGCGCAGGTCCTCCTCGGTGACATCGCGCCCGGCGTGGGCGGCGGTCAGGGCGGCGGTGGCGTAGCCGCACACCCTCCCCTGGCACAGGCCCATGCCGGGGCGTGCGCACAGCTTCACCGCCCGTGGGTCGGTGGCGCCCAGGTCGGTGACCGCTTGGCGGATGGCTCCGGCGGTCACTTCCTCGCAGCGGCAGACGACGGTGCCCTCGGTCAGCCACTCCCGCCAGCCGGGCCGGACCGGATACGCGGCGTACAGCGCGGCGGCGAAGCCGCGCCGGGCGGCCCTGCGGCGCAGCAGCCGGGCGACGCGGCGCGGGTCGGGGCGGGTGCCGGTAGTGGCGTACGCCGCGTGCAGCCCGGCCAACTCGCCCTCGGTACACGCGAGTTCGGAGCCTCCGACGCCGCATGCCTCGCCCGCCACATAGACACCGGGCACGGTGGAGCGCTGCCGGGTGTCCACGCGGGCGCTCAGGCTGCCGTCGCCGTCCCGGTCCATCGCGCAGCCCAGTTGCAGGGGGATCTCGGTCTGCGGGGTGAAGCCGTAGCCCACGGCCACCGTGTCGCACTCCAGACGCTGACGGCTGCCGGGCACGATCCGCCACCGGCCGTCCAGCCGCGCCACCTCCGCCCCGGTGACGGTGTCCGCCCCCAGGGCCCGGACCACCGTGGTCCGGGTGCGGTACGGGACCCGGTGGCGCCGCAGCGTCCGCAGGTAGTGCGCGCCCTCGGCGAGTTTGGCGGCGGCGCGCAGGGTGGTGAGCGGGTGGCGGGCGAAGGCCGTGGGCCGCCCCGCCTCGAAGACGCCGAGGACTGTGGCGCCCGCCTCGGCCAGGCCCGCGGCCACCGGCAGCAGGAAGGGCCCGGTCCCGGCGACGACGACGCGCCGCCCCGCGACGACGCCGTGCCCCTTGAGCAGGGCCTGCACACCGCCCGCGGTGTAGACACCCGGTAACGTCCAGCCGGGGAAGGGAAGTTGACGGTCGTAGGCTCCGGTGGCCACGACGACGGTACGGCTCCGGACCTCGCGGGACGTGCCGTCGCTCAGGGCGTGGGTGACGAAACCGGCGGCGGTGCGCTCGATGTGCCAGACGGCGTGGCCGGGCAGGTGGTCGAGTCGGGCGCGATACGTGTCCAGAGCCGTGCGCAGCCGCTGGAAGGCGGGCCAGTCGTGGTGTGCGGCGCCGTCGTCGGCGGGGCGGTGGCGCCAGTACTGGCCACCGGGGCGGGGTGCCGCGTCCAGCAGTGCGACCCGGGCGCCGTGGGCCGCCGCGGCGGTCGCGGCGGCCAGCCCGGCGGGCCCGGCGCCGAGCACCGCGATGTCGTACGGGACACCGTCACACTCAAAGGGCTCGGCAGACCCGGCGGGCTCAGCAGGCGAGGTCGGCACGGCCCGCTCCCTCCTGCGTCTCCACCACGTCCCCCGGCGCCACCTCGGCCAGGCACGCGCGGTGGTTGGGGCGCCCGTTGACGGTCACCAGGCAGTCGAAGCACACGCCGATGCCGCAGAACATCCCGCGCGGGCGGCCGCCTTCGCGGGTGCTGCGCCAGGAGCGCTGTCCGTCGGCGATGAGCGCGGCCGCGATGCTCTGGCCGGGCTCGGCCCGCACCTCCCGGCCGTCGAAGCGGAAGGTGAAGGGGGTCCGGTTCATGCGGCGGCCTCCTCGAATCGCTGCGGGCGAAACGGTGTGAGGGGCAGGTCCGGTGCCCGGCCGGTGAGCAGTTGGGCGAGCAGCTGCCCGGTGGCGGGCGCCAGGCCGATCCCGGCGCCCTCGTGGCCGCAGGCGTGGACGAGGCCGGGGACGCGGGGGTCGGGCCCGATCACCGGCAGATGGTCGGGGCAGTACGGGCGGAAGCCCAGATAGCCGCGGAGCAGCGCGACCTCGGAGAGGAACGGGAAGAGCCCGATGGCCTGGTCCGCCAGCTTCCGCAGCACGGGCAGCGCCACCGTGCGGTCGAACCCCACGCGCTCCCGGCTGGCGCCGATCAGGACGGTGCCCGCCCGGGTGCCCTCGACCACGACCGAGGTCTCCAGACCGGCGTCGTCGCTGGCGACGTTGGCCACGTACTCGGCGGTGTACACCTTGTGCCGTACGACGCGTGGCAGTGGCTCGGTGACCAGGATGAACCCCTTACGGGGCAGCACCGGCACCGGCGCCCCGGCCAGCTCGGCGAGGTGCCCGGCCCAGGTGCCCGCCGCGTTGACGACCCATCGGGCGGGCAGCGTGGGCAGCGTGGCCGAGTCGGTGCGGACCCCGGTGACGGCGCCCCGCGAGTCCCGGAGGAAGCCGGTCACGTCCATGCCGGTGTGGACGGTGGCGCCCCGGGCGCGGGCGGCGCGCAGCAGCTGTGCGGCGGCCAGTACGGGCTGGACCTGCGCGTCCTGCGGGTAGTGGGCGCCGCCCGCCACCTCGCGGGTCAGGTTCGGCTCCAGTGCGAACAGTTCGTCCGGGCGGACGTCCACCGCCTCGACCCCGGCCGCGCGCTGGCGTGCCGTGAGCTGACGCAGCCCCGCCGAGGTGGCGTCCGAACCGGCCACCACCACACCGCCCTTGGCGTGGTACTCCACGGCGGCGGCGCCGAGATCGTCCCGGATGTCGCGCCACAGCCGGGAGGACAGCAGCGCCAGGTCCAGTTCGGGTCCGGTCTCCTTGTCGGACACCAGGATGTTGCCCTCGCACGCACTGGTGGTTCCGCCGCCGATCGCGCCGCGCTCCACCACGGTGACGCGCAGCCCCGCTGACGTGCAGTAATACGCGCAGGCCGCGCCGATGACACCCGCCCCGATGACGAGCACATCCGGGGGGCGGGGAAGGCCGGGTCGGGTACTCGTACCGGTCATGGCCAGTAGCGTGTCATATTGCACTACCCCTGGCCAGGGTGCGGCAACGGACCATGGCTAGAATTCGCCGCCACGGCACAGTCGAGAGAGGAGTGCACGTGGCTACGGGGGGATGGCAGCCGCCGAACAATCCTGGGCAGGGAGGCCCGTGGGGGCCACCGCCCCCACCCGGTCCGTACGGGCCGCCGCCGCAGAATCCGTACTACGGCCCACCGCCGCCGAACCCCTACGGACCGCCGCCGCCCGGCCCGTACCGGCCCGTTCCGGTGCGCCGCCGCCGGTGGTGGCTGCTCTCGCCGCTGATCCCGCTGGTCCGTTCAGCGAACCGCGCGGCGAAGCGGCTGTTCGACAAGGAGGGCGGCGGGCGGGTCCGTGACCCGCTCGTCGATAAGGTCCAGCTCACCCGCTCGCTCCTCGGTGTGCTCGCGACCCTGGCGCTCGTCTACATGTACGGGGCGGACGGCGGCTGGAGCGGTGCGGCGACCGACGGTGCCGCCAATCTCTTCGCGACCCCGCTCCTGCTCCTGCTCACCGGACCGCTGGTCGTGTTCGGCTTCATCCTCTACGCGCCCCCGCACCGCCGCCCGGTACTGCGCTCCCGGCTGGGCGGACCGCTCAAGACGGTGGGCTGGTATGTGCTGATCCTGGCGGCCTTCGGCGCCTTCATCTATGTGGTGGGCCAGACGACGCTGCTGCACGGGCTGCACGGCGTGATGCTGTTCGTGGTCGGCCTGCCGCTGATGGTGGGTCTGCCGTGGACGCTGGTGTTCCTCTTCCTGTCCTCCGCGTACGTCGCGCGCAGCGCCTTCAACACCGCCTATGTGCACGCCGCGCTGCCGCCCGTGCTCACCGGGGTGCTGGTGTGGCTGATCTCGGGCTTCAACCTGCTGTCGGACGGGATGCCCAACGGGCCGCTGCCCGCCCAGCTGTGCGCCGTGTTCGGCGGTCCGCTGTCGGTGACCGCGCTGTCGCTGTGGGAGCTGCGGCGGCTGCGTACCCACCACGGCGTGACCATACGCGGCTGAACCGCCGTCAGGGCGCAGGCCGACCGGGACCCGGCCCTCAAGAGGGTTCCGGCGGCCAGACGTCCGGGGCCAGCACGCCGAGTACGTACGCCCGGGCCACCAGCTCCGCGCGGTTGCCGACGCCCCAGCGCCGGGAGAGCCGGGTGAGGTGGTAGTTGACGCCGTCCGCGGTGAGGCCGGTCTGCCGGGCCATCTGCGCGGTGGTGTGGCCACCGGCGGCGAGCGCGAGGATCCGGACCTCGATGGGGGCGGCCCGCTCCGCCTCGCCGGGGGCCGGGTCCACCGCGCCACCGCCCCGTGGCCGGGGTTCCTCGCCGAGCACCCGCAGCAGCACCAGCAGCCACATCGGGCTGTCGGTGTCGCTCACGGTGTCGGCGGTCAGTTCGCCGTACCGCCGCACGCCGTCCGGCGACTGCCACCGCACTTCGACCGGGTAGCGGGAGCGGCGGCCGAGCCGGACCGCCTCCACGATGCGATACACCTGGTCGGCCGTGCTGGGGTGGAACAGCTCCAGCACATTACGTCCCGCCAGCTGCCCCGGGGTAACGCCCCACTCGCCCGCCATCGCCGGGTTGGCCATCAGGATCTCGCCGTCCGTGCCGCACACCGCGCACGGCACCGGTACCCGGTCGAAGAGCAGCAGGGAGCGGTTGCGCCAGACGACCCAGTCCTCGCCGCCGAGGATCCGCATCGCCTCTACCGGCACCTCGTCGTCGTTCACGCCGGGCCTCGCTCTCCTCTGGGTACCGCCCCTTGACACCACGGGCGGCGCGTGCGCAAGTCGATCACACCATCCGGCACTACAAAATCATGTAGTGCGGTGTGCGAGCGGCAGGGGGCGGCGGGGCGAGGCTGGAGACATCCCCCGCATGGAAGGCATCGCATCGTCATGACCGAAACCCCCCTCCTTCCGGCCGAGACCGCTGATGGCACCGGCGCCGACGGCGTCCCGGTCGTCGACATCTCCGCGCACACGAACAACACGCCCATCCAGCAGGTCATGGAGCTGACGCGGCGCCATGGCCCGGTGGTGCGGCGCCGGCTGCACGGCACCGACATACTGTTCGTCAGCGACCTCGACCTGGTGGCGGAACTCTGCGACGACCAGCGGTTCTCCAAGTACGTCAACCAGTCGCTGGAGAACGTCCGGGAGTTCACCCACGACGGGCTGTTCACCGCGTACAACGACGAGCCGAACTGGGCGAAGGCGCACGACATCCTGATGCCCGCCTTCGCGCTCGGCTCGATGCGCACGTACCACCCGGTGATGCTCCAGGTGGCGCGGCGGGTGATCGACGCGTGGGACGCGAGCGCGGCGAGCGGCGAGCCGGTCGCGGTGACGGACGACATGACACGGATGACGCTGGACACCATCGGGCTGGCCGGGTTCGGCTACGACTTCGGCTCGTTCGACCGCGCCGAGCCGCATCCGTTCGTGCAAGCCATGGTGCGCTGCCTGGAGTGGAGCATGCGCAAGGTGGCGCGCCGCCCGGACGTGGACTACAGCGAGCAGGACGAGGCGTTCCGCGCCGATACGGCGTATCTCACGTCCGTCGTCGACGAGGTGATCCAGGCGCGCGTCGCGGCGGGCGAGTCGGGCACCGACGATCTGCTGGGGCTGATGCTCGGCGCCACGCACCCGTCCGACGGCACCCCGCTGGACCACGCCAACATCCGGGACCAGGTGATCACCTTCCTGATCGCGGGTCACGAGACCACCTCGGGCGCGCTGTCCTTCGCCCTCCACTACCTGTCCAAGAACCCGGGCGAGCTGCGCCGGGTGCAGCGGGAGGCGGACGCGCTGTTCGGCGCCGACGCGGACCCGGAGCCGACGTTCGAGCAGGTGGGGCTGTTGCGCAACACCCGCCAGGTGCTGAACGAGGCGCTGCGGCTGTGGCCGACCGCGGCCGCCTTCTCCCGGCAGGCGCGCGAGGACACGATGCTCGGCGGGCGCATTCCGATGCGGGCCGGGGAGGCGGCCATCGTGCTCACCCCGATGCTGCACCGCGCCGGGGTGTGGGGCGACAACCCGGAGCTGTTCGACCCCTCGCGCTTCGACCCGGAGGCCGAGGCGGCGCGTCCGGTGCACGCGTACAAGCCGTTCGGCACCGGTGAACGGGCCTGCATCGGGCGGCAGTTCGCGCTGCACGAGGCCACCATGCTGCTCGCGATGCTGGTGCACCGCTACCGGCTGATCGACCACGCGGACTACCAGCTGGACATCAAGGAGTCGCTCACCCTCAAGCCCGAGGGCCTCACCCTGCGGCTCGTCCCCCGCACAGCGGAGGAGCGGGCGGTGGCGGCGGCCGCAGCGGTGGCGACAAGCACGCCCGCCCGGGACGCCTCGCTGCCCACCCGGGTCCACCAGGACACCGGTGCGCTGCTGCTGTACGGCACCAACTTCGGCACCTGCCGCTCCTTCGCCGAGGACCTGGCCGAGGGCGCGGAGGAGCTGGGCTGCGCCACCGAGGTCGCCCCGCTCGACGCGTACGCGGGCGGGCTGCCCGCCGAACGCCCGGTGATCATCACCGCCGCCTCCTACAACGGGCAGCCCACCGATGACGCCGCCGCCTTCCTGGCCTGGCTGGAGACGGCCGAGCCGGGCGCGGCGGACGGTGTGAGCTACGCGGTGCTCGGCGTCGGCGACCGCAACTGGGCCGCCACCTACCAGCGCGTGCCGACCCTGATCGACGAGCGGCTGGCCGCCCTCGGCGCCACCCGGCTCGTCGACCGGGCCGCCGCCGACGCCTCGGGCGATCTCAGCGGCACCGTACGGGACTTCACCGAGCGGCTGCGCACCGCGCTGCTGGAGCGCCACGGCGACCCGGCCACCGTGGGCGCGGCCCCGGCCGACACCACGGACGACGGCCCGGCGTACACCGTCACCGAGGTCACCGGCGGGCCGCTGGACGGTCTGGCGCGGCAGCACGGCATGGTGGCGATGGAGGTCACCGAGACCGGCAGCCTCAGCGATCCGTCGTACGCACGCGTCAAGCGGTTCGTCCGGCTGGCCCTGCCCGACGGGGTCACGTACCGCACCGCCGACCATCTCACCGTGCTTCCGGGACACGACGCGGAGCTGGTGACGCGTGCCGCGAAGCTGCTCCACACCGACCCGGAGACCGTGCTCAGCATCGTGCCCGCCCGCCCGGGCCGCCGCGGTGGTCTGGCGGTGGACCGGCCGGTCACCGTACGGGAGCTGCTGACCCACCATGTGGAGCTGAACCACCGTCCGAACGCCGAGCAGCTGGCCCTGCTCGCCGAGCTGAACCCCTGCCCGCCGGAGAAGGCGGCGCTCGCCGCGCAGACCCCCGGTGAGCGCACCCTGCTGGACCTGGTGGAGGCCAACCCGGCGCTGCGCGAGACGCTGACCTGGCCGGTGCTGCTGGAGCTGCTGCCGCCGCTGCGGCCGCGCCACTACTCGGTCTCCTCCTCCCCCGCCGTCTCCCCGCGCCACGTCGATCTGATGGTGTCGCTGCTGCGCGACGAGGCGAGCGGCTTCCAGGGCACCGGCTCCGGCCATCTGAACGCGGTACGGCCCGGGGACACCGTGCTCGCCCGGGTGCAGCCCTGCCGGGACGCGTTCCGTATCGGCCACACGCCGGACCGGCCGGTCATCATGGTGTCCGCCGGTACCGGGCTCGCGCCCTTCCGCGGCACCATCGCCGACCGGCGGGCGCTCGTGGAGTCCGGCACACCGCTCGCCCCGGCGCTGTGCTACTTCGGCTGCGACGCGCCGGACGCCGACTATCTGCACGCCGAGGAGTTGGCCGCCGCCGAGGCGGCCGGTGCCGTGTCCATGCGCCCGGCGTTCAGCCAGGCCCCGGTCGGCGGACACCTCTTCGTCCAGCACCGCATCGCCGCCGACGGCGACGAGATCTGGCGGCTGCTGGCGGAGGGCGCCCAGGTGTACGTGTGCGGCGACGGCGCCCGGATGGCCCCCGGGGTGCGGGAGGCCTTCCGGTCGGTGTACGTGGCCCACACCCCGGGCGCCGACGAGGCGGCGGCGCAGCGCTGGCTGGACTCCCTGATGGCCGAGGGCCGCTTCGTGGAGGACGTCTACGCCGGGTGACCCCGGGCCGGTTCAGTCGGCGGTGGGGCGGGCGCGCACATGCATGCGCTCGCCCTGGGCGCCGAAGAGGCTGAGGAACTCGACGGGCTGCGCGCTCGCGCTGGCGAAGCCGTGGGGCGTACGGGTGTCGAACTCGGCCGCCTCGCCCGCGGTGAGCGTCAGATCGTGCTCGCCGAGGGCGAGGCGCAGCTTGCCGGAGAGGACGTACAGCCACTCGTACCCCTCGTGCACCGCCTGCGAAGGCCGGACGTCGGCGCCCGTCTTCCGGCCGGGCAGGATCTGCTTGTAGGCGTGCAGCCCGCCGAGATAGCGGGTCAGCGGCACGAAGGTCTGCCCGTGCCGGGTGAAGGGGCGGGGGTGGATGCGGGGGTCGCCGGTGGGCGGCGCGCCGACCAGTTCGTCCAGCTGGACACCGTGGGCCTTGGCCAGGGGCAGCAGCAGTTCCAGCGTGGGCTTGCGCTGCCCCGACTCCAGCCGCGAGAGGGTCGAGAGCGAGATCCCGGTGGCCTCGCTCAGCTGGGCCAGGGTGGCTCCGCGGTCCCGCCGCAACGCCCGCAGTCGCGGGCCGACGCCGTTCAGCACCTCGGGAATGTCGTCTGCCATGGCCCTATTTGCCGGTGCGGCAAGGACATTTGTCAACCCGCGCCGATCACCAGGTGACGGGCAGCTCATGGGCCCCGTAGATGACCATGTCGCTGCGCATCGGCACCTTCTCCGGCTCCACCGCGAGCGCCAGGCCCGGGAAGCGGCCGAGCAGTCCGCGGTAGCCCGCCGCCAGCTCGATCCGGGCCAGGTTCGCGCCGAGGCACTGGTGGATGCCGTATCCGAACGCGAGGTGGCTGCTGCGGGGGCGGCCGACGTCGAGCGTGTGGGGCTCGTCCACCAGTGCGGGGTCCCGGTTGACGGCGGGCACCGAGACGGCCACGCTCTGGCCCGCCGTGACGGTGACGCCGCCGACCTCGACGTCCTCCAGCGCGATCCGGACCGGGAAGGCGTTGACGATGCTCAGGTAGCGCAGCAGCTCCTCGACCGCGCCCGGCACCAGCTCGTCGTCCTCGCGCAGCCGCCGCATCTGCTCCGGGTTCTGGAGCAGGGTGAAGGTGCCGAGGCTGAGCATGTTGGTGGTGGTCTCGTGTCCGGCGATCAGCAGCAGCGCCGCCATGTTGGTGATCTCGACGTCGGACAGCTCGCCGACGGAGGTGAGGTACGAGATCAGATCGTCCTGGGGAGCGCGCCGCTTGGCGGCGGTGAGTTCGCCGAGGAAGCCGGTGATCGTCCGCATTCCCTGGTCGAACTGGCCGCCCGTCTGGTCCTGGACCAGGATCTGCGCGCTGGCCCGCTGGAACGTCTCGCGCTCCCCGTAGGGCACGCCGAGCATCTCGCAGATCACCAGCGAGGGGACCGGCAGCGCGAAGTGTTCCACCAGGTCGGCCGGTTTTCCGGCGGCCTCCAGGGCGTCCAGGCAGTCGGTGACGATGCCGTCGATGCGGGGTTCGAGAGCGCGCATCCGCCGTACGGTGAAGTAGCGGGTGAGTAACCCGCGATAGTGACTGTGTTCGGGGGCGTCCATGGCCAGAAACGACCCCGGCCCGTTGCCGCGGTTCTTCCGGATGCTCTGCGGGACGGGCCGCACGGTGTCGTCGCCGCGCCACCGCTCGGCGCTGAACCGCGGGTCCCGCAGCACCTCCCGGGCCTCCTGGTATCCGGTGACCAGCCATCCCGTACTGCCGCCGACGAACCGGAGCGGGCTGATGGCGGGGCCGGTGATCAGTGCGGGAGCGGGGTCGACGTAGTTGGCGCGCTGGATGGGGTACGGCGGGGCCTGGTGGGGCGCGGACGACGGGGCACTCACGATGGTCCTCCTCGGAACGGCCTGCTGGCTCGTGCGGACTCCTCCGGGGAACGCCGTTCGGTCCCCCGGGCACCATGCCCGAGGTGCGAACTGGATCACAAGGGTGCCGTCTGGCGTGCGGGGCAGCAGTAGTGTCGCGGGCAAGCTGTATTCGTACCGGGCAGTAGGACGGGCAGTAGGAAGGGATGGGACATGTTCCGCAAGGTGCTGGTCGCCAACCGTGGAGAGATCGCCATTCGGGCGTTCCGCGCCGGATATGAGCTGGGAGCGAGGACGGTCGCCGTGTTCCCGCACGAGGACCGCAACTCGCTGCACCGGCTGAAGGCCGATGAGGCGTATGAGATCGGGGAGCCGGGCCATCCAGTGCGGGCCTATCTGTCCGTCGAGGAGATCGTCGCCGCGGCGCGGCGGGCCGGTGCCGACGCGGTGTATCCCGGATACGGCTTCCTGTCCGAGAACCCCGACCTCGCGCGGGCCTGTGAGGAGGCGGGGATCACCTTCGTCGGCCCGAGCGCGGAGATCCTTGAGCTGACCGGCAACAAGGCGCGTGCGGTGGCCGCGGCCCGGGCGGCGGGGGTGCCGGTGCTCGGCTCCTCGGAGCCCTCCTCCGATGTGGACGAGCTGGTACGGGCGGCGGAGGAGCTGGGCTTCCCGGTGTTCGTCAAGGCCGTGGCGGGCGGTGGCGGGCGCGGGATGCGGCGGGTCGAGGAGCCTCGGCTGCTGCGCGAGTCGATCGAGGCGGCGGCCCGCGAGGCCGAGTCGGCCTTCGGCGATCCGACGGTCTTCCTGGAGAAGGCGGTCGTCGAGCCCCGCCATATCGAGGTGCAGATCCTCGCCGATGGCGACGGTAATGTCATGCACCTGTTCGAGCGGGACTGTTCACTGCAGCGCCGCCACCAGAAGGTCATCGAGATGGCGCCCGCGCCCCATCTCACCCCGGAGCTGCGCGAGCGGATCTGCGGCGACGCGGTGAAGTTCGCCCGGCAGATCGGCTACCGCAACGCGGGCACCGTGGAATTCCTGCTGGACCGCGACGGCAACCATGTCTTCATCGAGATGAACCCGCGGATCCAGGTCGAGCACACGGTGACCGAGGAGATCACCGATGTCGACCTCGTCCAGTCGCAGCTGCGGATCGCGGGCGGCGAGACCCTGTCCGACCTCGGTCTCTCGCAGAACACCGTCTATCTGCGCGGCGCCGCGCTCCAGTGCCGCATCACCACCGAGGACCCGGCCAACGGCTTCCGCCCGGACATCGGCATGATCAGCGCCTACCGCTCCCCGGGCGGCTCGGGCATCCGCCTCGACGGCGGCACCACCCACGCCGGTGCCGAGATCAGCGCCCACTTCGACTCGATGCTGGTGAAGCTGACCTGCCGGGGCCGCGACTTCGACCACGCCATCGGGCGGGCCCGGCGCGCGGTGGCCGAGTTCCGTATCCGCGGCGTGTCCACCAACGTTCCGTTCCTCCAGGCCGTGCTGGACGATCCGGACTTCCGGGCCGGGAAGATCACCACCTCGTTCATCGAGCAGCGGCCGCATCTGCTGACCGCGCGGCACTCCGCCGACCGTGGCACCAAGCTGCTCACGTATCTCGCCGACGTCACGGTCAACAAGCCGCACGGCCCCCGTCCCCAGCTGATCGACGCGGCCGGAAAGCTGCCGCGGGTGCCGGACGCGGCGCCGCCCGCCGGGTCCAAGCAGACCCTCACCGAGCTGGGCCCGGAAGGGTTCGCGCGGTGGCTGCGCGAATCGCCGCGGATCGGGGTCACCGACACCACCTTCCGGGACGCCCACCAGTCGCTGCTGGCCACCCGCGTACGGACCAAGGACCTGCTCGCCGTGGCCCCGGTGGTGGCGCACACCGTGCCGGAGCTGCTGTCGCTGGAGTGCTGGGGCGGCGCCACCTACGACGTGGCGCTGCGGTTCCTCGCCGAGGACCCCTGGGAGCGGCTGGCGGCGCTGCGCGAGGCGGTGCCCAACATCTGTCTGCAGATGCTGCTGCGCGGCCGCAACACCGTCGGGTACACCCCGTACCCGACCGAGGTGACGGACGCCTTCGTCCACGAGGCCACCGCCACCGGCATCGACATCTTCCGGATCTTCGACGCGCTCAACGACATCGGGCAGATGCGGCCCGCCATCGAGGCCGTACGGGACACCGGCACCGCGGTCGCCGAGGTGGCGCTGTGCTACACCAGCGATCTGTCCGACCCGTCGGAGAAGCTGTACACGCTGGACTACTATCTGCGGCTCGCCGAGCAGATCGTGGACGCGGGCGCGCACGTACTGGCCATCAAGGACATGGCGGGGCTGCTGCGCGCCCCGGCCGCCGCGAAGCTGGTGTCCGCCCTGCGCCGGGAGTTCGACCTGCCGGTGCACATCCACACCCATGACACCGCGGGTGGCCAGCTCGCCACCTATCTGGCCGCCATCCAGGCCGGCGCGGACGCGGTGGACGGGGCGGTGGCGTCCATGGCGGGCACCACCTCACAGCCCTCGCTGTCGGCGATCGTGGCCGCCACCGACCACTCCGAGCGGCCCACCGGGCTCGACCTGGAGGCGATCGGGGGGCTGGAGCCGTACTGGGAGAGCGTGCGCAAGGTCTACGCACCGTTCGAGGCAGGCCTCGCCTCGCCGACCGGGCGGGTGTACCACCACGAGATCCCCGGCGGCCAGCTGTCCAACCTGCGCACCCAGGCCATCGCGCTCGGCCTCGGCGACCGCTTCGAGGACATCGAGGCGATGTACGCCGCCGCCGACCGCATCCTCGGCCACCTGGTCAAGGTCACCCCGTCCTCGAAGGTCGTCGGCGACCTCGCGCTCCACCTGGTGGGCGCCGGGGTGTCGCCGGAGGACTTCAAGGCCGAGCCCAACAAGTTCGACATCCCCGACTCGGTCATCGGCTTCCTCCGCGGCGAGCTGGGCAGCCCGCCCGGCGGCTGGCCTGAGCCCTTCCGCACCAAGGCCCTGGAAGGCCGCGCGGAGGCCAGGCCCACGACGGAGGAGCTGTCCGCCGAGGACCGGCAGCACCTCGCCGACGACCGCCGCACGACCCTGAACCGGCTGCTGTTCCCCGGCCCGACGAAGGAGTTCGAGACCCACCGGGAGACGTTCGGCGACACCAGCGTGCTGGACAGCAAGGACTTCTTCTACGGGATCCGCCCGGGGAAGGAGTACACGGTGGACCTGGAGCCCGGGGTGCGGCTGCTCATCGAGCTGGAGGCCATCGGCGAGGCCGATGAGCGCGGCATGCGGACGGTGATGTCCACCCTGAACGGCCAGCTGCGCCCGATCCAGGTCCGGGACACCTCGGCGGCCTCCGACATCCCGGCCACCGAGAAGGCCGACAAGAGCAAGCCGGGCCATGTGGCCGCGCCGTTCGCCGGGGTGGTGACGCTGACCGTCGCCGAGGGCGACCAGGTCGAGGCGGGCGCCACCGTGGCCACCATCGAGGCGATGAAGATGGAGGCCACCATCGCCGCGCCGAAGGCCGGCCGGGTCTCCCGGGTGGCCATCAACGCCATCCAGCAGGTGGAGGGCGGCGACCTGCTGGTCGACCTCGGCTGAGCCGGGCCAGATCGAGGGCCCCGGTCCGGTGGGTGAGCCTCCCGCCGGACCGGGGCCTTGCCAATATTGCGGCAAGCGTTGACAAGGTTGCCGGGTGGTGAACACCCTTAACTATGTCGTTCACCCGCACTGTCTCCTCGCACCGGTAGCGGGCCGCCATGGCCCCCACCCTCACCGACGTCGCCAAAAGCGCCAATGTGGCGCTGTCCACGGCCTCCCGGGCCTTCAGCAACCCGGACCGGCTCGGCCCCCAGACCTTGCGCAAGATCCTGACCGTCGCGCAAGAGCTGGGCTACGAACCACCGGTGGCCGCCCGTGCCGCGGAGGCCCCCGCCACCACGGAGACCGCCACGGTCGCCGTCGTCGTCCCCGACATCGCGAACCCCGTCTTCGGGTCGTTCGTGAAGGCCGCCCAGGGCGAGGGGTGGCGCCACCGGCAGACCGTCGTGCTCGCCGACACCGACCTCGACCCGGGCCGTGAGCGCGAGGTGATCGCCCACCTGAAGGGCCAGGCGGACGGCCTGATCGTGTGCTCGCCCCGGCTGGACGCGGACGAGGTCCTCGACCTCTGCGGACGCACGCCCGCCGTCCTGGTCAACCGGGAGACGGCCGGTGCCGACTGCGTCATCGCCGACGCCGCCCACGGGATGCGCCAGGCCGTGGAGTACCTGGCCGCGCTCGGCCACCGGCGGATCGCCTATGTGCAGGGCATGCAGCGCTCCTGGTCCAACTCCCACCGAGTGACGCTGATCCGCGCCGAGACCGAACGGGTCGGCCTGGAGCTGGAGTTGCTGGGCTGGCAGGCCGAGACGGTGGCGGGCGGAACGGCCGCCGCGGCCAGCGTCATGGCCTCGGGCGCGTCCGCCGTGATCGCGCACAACGACCTGATGGCCCTGGGCGTGATCTCCGGCGCCCGGGCGCTGGGGCTGAGTGTTCCCGAGCGGCTGAGCGTGATCGGGGTCGACGACATCCCGTTCGCCGAAGTGGCGCAGCCGTCCCTGACCAGCATCGCGGTGCCGATGGCCCGGGCGGGGCGGCTCAGCCACGAGATGCTGGGGCAGATCCTCGGCGGCGAGCGGCAGACCCCCCGCACCCTGCGGCTGCCCACCCAGCTCATCGTGCGCGGGTCCACCGGCCCGGCGCACTCCGCCCTGGCAGGTGTCGCGGTGGCGGCGGGGAAGGACACCCCATGACCACCGAACCCCTGACCGTGGTGGTGGCCGACGCCAACCTCCATCCGCTGCGCGCCGAGTTCGAGGCCGCCCTTCCGGCGGGTACGGCCGTCAGCTGGCCCGACCCCCGGGACGCCGGGGCGGTCGAGGCCGCGGTGGCCGCCGCGGACGTTCTGGTGGCGGGGCAGTGCACCGCCCGGACGGCCGCCCGCGCCACCCGGCTCCGGCTGGTCCACACGGCCGGTGCCGGAACGGACAAGATCGACCTGACCGCGCTGCCGCCCGGCACCCAGGTGGCCAACACCTTCCACCACGAGGACGCGATCGCCGAATACGCCGTGGCGTCAGCGATCCTGCTGCGCCGTGGCTTTCTGCGCCAGCACGACGCGCTGCGCCGCGCGGTGTGGGACTCCCCCGCGCACGATCCGCGCTCCCCCTGGATGGACTCGCTGTCCGCGGCCACCGTCGGCTTCGTCGGCTTCGGCCACATCGGCGCCCGCTGCTGGCAGCGGTTCCGGGCGTTCGGCGCGAGCGGCGTGGCGGTCACCCGGCGGGGCGAGGTGGACGCGGCGGCCGAGGGGCTGACCTGGGCCGCGACCACCGACGAGCTGGGCGCCCTGCTGGCGGCCTCCGATGTGGTCGTGGTGTCGGCACCGCTCACCCCGCAGACCACCGGGCTCATCGGCGAGGCCGAGCTGTCCCGGATGGGCCCGTCCACGGTGCTGGTCCATGTCGGACGCGGTCCCGTCGTGGACGAGGACGCGCTGTACCGGGCGCTGAGCACCCACACCATCGGGGCCGCCGCGCTCGACGTCTGGTACCGGTACCCGGCGAGCGGACACGCCGGCGCCCCCAGCGAGCACCCCTTCGAAACGCTGGACAACGTACTGATGACCCCGCACTCATCCGGTCTCACCCGGCAGACCTTCATCGGCCGCGCCGCCGACATCACCGCCAACATCGGCCGACTGGCCACCGGAGCGCCGCTGCACAACGTGGTGGCGGTGGCCCGGTGACCACGACACCCCGGAGCGACACCATCGCCACCACCGCGCCGCCCCGAACCGACACCATCGCCACCGCCGAGGTGCTGGTCACCAGCCCCGGCCGCAACTTCGTCACGCTCAAGATCACCACCGCCGAAGGCCTCGTCGGCTGGGGCGACGCCACCCTCAACGGCCGTGAGCTGGCCGTCGCCTCGTATCTGCGGGACCATGTGGCGCCGCTGCTCATCGGCCGCGACCCGGCGCGGATCGAGGACACCTGGCAGTACCTCTACCGCGGGGTCTACTGGCGGCGCGGCCCGGTGACGATGACGTCCATCGGCGCGGTGGACATGGCGCTGTGGGACATCAAGGGCAAGACCACCGGCCAGCCCGTCTACCAGCTGCTGGGCGGCGCGGTCCGCGACCGGATCCTCACGTACACCCATGCCACCGGCTGGGAGATCCCGCAGCTGCTGGAGTCCATCGACGCCCGGCGCGAGGAGGGTTTCCGCGCGGTGCGGGCGCAGAGCGGGGTCCCCGGGCTGGACACGGTGTACGGGGTGAGCCGCGGCGGCCGTGGCTACGAACCGGCCGGGCGCGGCGCCGCCCCGGTGGAGGAGGTGTGGGACACCGACGCCTACCTGCGGCACGCGCCGAAGGTCCTCGGCGCGGTACGGGAGCATGTCGGGCCCGAGCTGAAGCTGCTGCACGATGTGCACCACCGCCTCACCCCCGGCCAGGCCGCCCGGCTCGGCCGCACGCTGGAGGAGGTGGACCTGTTCTGGCTGGAGGACGTCACCCCGGCGGAGAACCAGCAGGTGCTGCGGCATGTGCGGCAGCACACCACCGTGCCGCTGGCGATCGGCGAGGTGTTCAACACGGTCTGGGAATGCCAGTCGCTGATCACCGAGCAGCTGATCGACTTCGTACGGACCTGTGTGAGCCACGCGGGCGGGATCAGCCATCTGCGGCGGATCGCGGCCCTCGCCGAGATCTGGCAGATACGGCTGGGCCCGCACGGCCCCTCGGATGTGTCCCCGGTGGCGCTGGCCGCGTCGCTGCACGTGGGCCTGGCCACGCCGAACTTCGCCATCCAGGAGTACATGGGCTACGAGCCGGTCGTGCACGAGGTGTTCGGCCACGCGTGGTCCTACGCCGATGGACATCTGCACCCGGGCGACCGGCCCGGCCTCGGCATCGAGGTGGACGAGGCGCTCGCCGCCCGTTTCCCGTACGAACCCGCCTACCTGCCGGTCGCGCGAAAGCTCGACGGCTCGATGACGGATTGGTGAGGATCTCCCCGATGGCCACGACGCCCACCACGCTGGTTACTCCGGCGCGCCTGCCGCGCCTCGGCCGCGCCACCACCCCGGCGGCGGCGCTGACCCCCCGGCGGCCACCCGCCGAGACCGGCATCGTGCATCTGGGGCTCGGCAACTTCCACCGCGCCCACCAGGCCGTGCACACCGCGGCCGCCCTGGACCACACCGAGGGCCCCTGGGGCATCCTCGGGGTCGCGGGCCGCTCGGCCACGGTGGCCCGGGCGCTGCGCGAACAGCAGCTGCGCTACACGGTGGTGGAGATCTCCCCCGACGGCACCCGCGCCACGGTGCCCGCGGTGCACACCGGGGCGCTGGTGGCGTCGGAACAGCCGGACGAGGTCCAGGACGCGCTGGCGGCGCCGGGCACGGCGATCGTCACCCTGACGGTCACCGAACACGGCTACACCTTCTCGCCGCGCACCCATGGACTCGACCTCGACTCCCCCGAGGTGCGGGCCGATCTGCGCGGGGACGCCCCGCCCCGCACCACCATCGGGCGGATCGTGCGCGGGATGCAGCGCCGGGTCCGCACCCACGCCCGGCCGCTGACGGTGCTCAGCTGCGACAACCTGGTGGGGAACGGAGCCCAGACCCGGCGGCTGGTGCACGAGTTCACCGAGGCGCTCCCGGCCGCGGAGCGCGAGGAGCTGCTGCCCTGGCTGACGCGTTCGGTGACGTTTCCCAGCTCGATGGTCGACCGGATCGTGCCCGCCACCACCGATGTGTACCGTGACGCGGTCGCGGGCCGCCTCGGGGTGCGGGACGCCGTCCCCGTACCGGCCGAACCGTTCTCCATGTGGGTCATGGAGGATCGTTTCGCCGCGGGCCGTCCGCGCTGGGAACGCGGCGGGGCGCTGTTCACGGACGATGTGGAACCGTACGAGCTGCTGAAGCTGCGGCTGCTCAACGGCACGCACTCGCTCATCGCCTATCTCGGCGCCCTGGACGGCCGGGAGACCATCCCGGACTCCATCGCCCGGCCGTTCATCGCCGAGGCCGCGCGCGATGTGCTCCACGACGACTATCTGCCGAGTCTCACCGTGCCCGCCGACATCCAACTGGAGGACTACGTACGGCAGTTGTTCGACCGCTGGGCCAATACCGCGCTGGGCCACCGCACCCGGCAGGTCGGCTCGGACGGCTCGGTCAAGCTCCGCCAGCGGGTGCCGGAACCGGCCCTGCTCCATCTGCGCGCCGGGCGGATGCCCCACCATCTGGCGCTGACTGTGGCGGCGTATCTGTGCTGTGTGGCACCGCCGTCCGGCTTCGAACCCGGGCCGCAGGCGGCCGCGATGGCCGATCCGGCCCGTGAGCCGCTCGCCGACCTCGCCCGGCGCGCGCCCGCCGGGCCCCGCACCGCGTTCGTCGAAGCTGTCCTGGAAAGCGGGCTGCTCGGCGACCACCTGACGGACCATCCGGCCTTCACCGCCCGGATCGCCGAACTCATCGACGTCATCGTCCGGCACGGACCCGCCGCGGCGGCCGCCGATGCCACCGGTGGCCGGACCGCCTGACACCCCGACCACCCCCGTCCCTTCCCCTTCCCCCGCCCTTCCCCCGTCCCCTCGCTGCTTCGCCCTGCCGGATTCCGCTCCGGACACGATCCGTTCAAGGAGGCATGGATCATGGAGAGCAACACCACCACTCCCCCGCCACCGGCCACCACCCCCAGCGCCGAACCACCCGCCGACCCCCAGGCGGTACGCCGCGCGGCCTGGGCCGGTCTGGTCGGCACCGCGCTCGAACAGTACGACTTCGTCATCTACGGCACCGCCTCGGCGCTGATCTTCAGCGATCTGTTCTTCCCCAATGTCTCGGCGTCCGTGGGCCTCCTCGCCAGCTTCAGCACCTACGCCGTGGGCTTCGCCGCCCGGCCGCTGGGCGGGCTCTTCTTCTCCCGCTTCGGCGACCGCCTCGGCCGCAAGTGGGTGCTGATCGCCACCCTGTTCCTCATGGGCGGCTCCACCCTCGCCATCGGTCTGCTCCCGACGTACGGGGCGGTGGGCATCCTCGCCCCGATCCTGCTGCTGATCTGCCGCATGGCGCAGGGCTTCGGCGCGGGCGCCGAGCAGGCCGGAGGCGCCACTTTGCTCACCGAGACGGCCGCCACCGGGCGGCGCGGCAGGCTGTCGTCCCTGGTCATGACGGGGGCGGCGCTCGGTACCGCGCTGGGCGCGGTGGCCTGGATGCTCGCCCAGCAACTCCCCGAGGACGCCCTGATGTCCTGGGGCTGGCGGGTGGTCTTCGCCAGCAGCCTCCTAGTGACCGTGGCCGCCATGATCATGCGCCGCAAGCTGAACGAGAGCCCGGTCTTCCAAGAGCTGAAGGACCAGCACGAGCGGCCCGCCTCACCGGTCAAGGAGGTCTTCAAGCACGGCCGCAAGCCCCTGTTCCTGGTGATCCTCATGAACTTCGGGGTCAGCACGCAGTCGTACACCTACCAGGTGTTCATGGCCTCCTACCTGGTGTCCAGCGTGGGCGTCGAGAAGAGCTTCGTCCCCGAGGTGCTGCTGCTGGGCTCCCTGTGCGGCGGCGTGGCGGCCATCGCGTTCGGCACCCTGTCCGACCGCATCGGACGCCGCCCGGTGTGTACGTTGATCCTCAGCGCCATGGTGCTGCTGCCCGCCCCGACGTTCATCGCGCTGAACTCCGGCTCGAAGGTGGCCATCACGGTGGCGATCGCGGTCGGCTTCATCCTGGCCTGTCAGGGCCTGGTCGGTGTGCACATGAGCTACTTCCCCGAGCTGTTCGGCAACCGCTACCGCTACGCCGGGGTCGCCCTGGGCCGGGAGTTCTCCTCCGTGATCGGCGGTGGTGTCGCGCCGCTCATCTGCAGCGCCCTGCTCACCGCGTTCACCGGCTCCTGGATACCCGTCGCGGTCTATATGACGGTGGTCGCGGCGGTGAGTCTCATCACCACCCGGATGACCCCGGAAACCCTGGACCGCGATCTGAACACCCCGGTCGACGCCACCGGCCCGGCCCTCGCCACGGAATCGCGCTGACACCCGTGTGACCTGGTGTTTTCCCCTCTGCGGGCGGGTCGTCGGCGCCCCACCGGCGGCCCGCTCGGGGCGTTCCTCCCCCGCTAGCCACCATCCTCGCAGGTTGACCCTACTTTTGGCCACTCCTGCCTCGCCTTGGCACCCTTGCCACCGTGTTCGGCCATGGATTCAAAGGAAACCGGACACGGAACCACCGCAAGGAGTGAAACGCCCCATGAGTACCGTTGCCGCGTACGCCGCACCTGCCCCCAAGGCCCCGCTGGAGCGCACCACGATCGAGCGCCGCCCGGTAGGCGAGTTCGACGTGGCGATCGACATCACGTACTCGGGCATCTGCCACTCGGACATCCACCAGGTCCGTCAGGGCTGGAGCGAGGTGCCCTTCCCGCTGGTGCCGGGCCACGAGATCGCCGGTGTCGTCCGCGAGGTCGGCCCCGGTGTCACCAAGTACTCCGTCGGCGACCGGGTGGGCGTCGGCTGCTTCGTCGACTCCTGCCGTCGTTGCGAGAACTGCCGCAAGGGCCTGGAGCAGTACTGCGCCCAGGGCGAGACCGCCACGTACGCCGCCACCGACAAGTACGGCGAGACCACCCAGGGCGGCTACTCCACCGGCATCGTCGTCGACGAGAACTACGTGCTGCGCATCCCGGACGCGCTGCCGCTGGACGTGGCCGCGCCGCTGCTGTGCGCCGGTATCACCACGTACTCCCCGCTGCGCCACTGGAAGGCCGGCCCGGGCAGCAAGGTCGCCGTCCTCGGCATGGGCGGCCTCGGCCACGTGGCCGTCAAGCTCGCGCACGCGATGGGCGCGGAGGTCACCGTGCTGAGCCAGTCGCTGCGCAAGCAGGACGACGGGCTGCGGCTCGGCGCCGACCACTACTACGCGACCAGCGACCCGCAGACCTTCAAGGAGCTGGAGGACACCTTCGACATCATCCTGTCGACGGTGTCCGCTCCGCTGGACTTCGGCGCGTACCTCAAGCTGCTGAAGACGGACGGCGCGCTGATCAACGTGGGCCTCCCGGAGGAGCCCATCACGCTCAACCTGTTCTCGGTGGTCATGGGCCGCAGGACCCTCGCCGGTTCGTTCATCGGCGGCATCGCCGAGACGCAGGAGATGCTCGACTTCTGCGCCGAGCACGGGGTGGGCGCCGAGATCGAGACCATCCGCGCCGAGGAAATCAACACGGCGTACGAGCGGGTGCTCGCCAGCGACGTCCGCTACCGGTTCGTCATCGACGCCGCCACCATGTGACACACCGTCAACTCCGCACGGCGGCCGCTCCCCCTCCGGGGAGTGGCCGCCGTGACCGTCACCGAGACATGGGATGAATAACCGCGTCGCGAGCCTTGACGACCCCCTTGGTCCAGTCCATCGTAAGGGCCCATGGCAGAAGACTCCGCTCCACGCGGTTTCAGTCGTCGGATGTTACTCGGCTCCATGACCGCCACGGCCGTCGGCGCGCCCCTCCTCGGGCAGCTGACATCGGGCGCATCCCCGGCCGCCGCGGCCGTCCGGGCGCCACAACTGGTCTGGAATCCCAGCCCGTCCGGCGTCGGGCTCAAGGCCTTCGAGGGCATCGAGGCCGACCGCGGCAACCAGCACCCCGACCGCGACTATGTCGTCATCGAAGGCGGTGACCACTACCGCTTCAACATCTGGAAGGACGACCGGGACACCACCGGCGGCGGCGACCGCCAGCGCACCGAGTCCAAGGGGATGGTGCAGGGCGGTACGAAGCTATTGATGCGGGACGGGGAGACCTGGACCCTCTCGTACGAGATGTATATGCCGTCCTCGCTGCACGGCACCAGCAGGTTCACCCACATCTTCCAGACCAAGACCCCGGTCGACAACGGTGGCCCGTATCTCACACTGAGCCTCGGCCGCAGCGGCAGCAAGGAGACGTTGCGGGCGCGGGCCTACGCGAACTCCGGCTCGCCGGACATCGCCTCCACCGACCTGGCGCCGCTGCGCAACAAGTGGATCACCGTCGAGTGGAAACTGACCATCGGGGCCAGCGGAACCGCCACGTTCACGGCCCGCAACGGCACCGGTTCCGGCGCCCCGGTGGCGGTGCAGGGCAGCATGTCGAACGTCAAGATGCCGGACCAGGGCGACTACCAGCGACCCAAGTGGGGCATCTACCGGTCGGTCGAGAGCGCGTCCTCCGACATCCTGGACACGTATCTGCTCTTCCGGAACTACAGGGCGTACCGCGGCACCTGAGCTGCACCGGAGCTGCGCCTGAGCTGCACCGAAAGCCGCCCCCGACTCCGCGTCCCAGCAGAAAACGAAAACTCTCCGCCACGGGATGTGTGAGCGCCGTACAACCGGGTATTCGAGCCAGCCGTGGTCAGGACGCCCACTCCCGGGCACCGCCACTCGCTTATCCCGATCTTGGACGGAATCATGACTGCTCTTCCCGATGACAACGCCGTTACCGCCACCCAGCACGCCCTCGGTGAGCTGGCCGCGGACCGTGCGGACGAGACCGCGCTGAACACTCTCGCCGGCAGTGAGGTTCTGCTCCCCGCCGCCGAGAGCACCGAGAACACCGACCCGCAGGCGGTGACCCTGCCGGTGTTCCAGCAGGAGGACGGCGCTCAGCTGGTGCCCGTCTTCACGACTCCGGAGCGCATGCACCAGGCGCTGCCGCAGATCGAGCGGTACCACCAGGTGCCGCTGGGTGCGCTGGCTCAGGGCTGGCCCTCCGAGGAGCTTTCGCTGACCATCGACGCGGGCGCCCCGGAAGCGGTCACGCTGACGGCCACCGGGGTCAAGACCCTGCTCAGCCGCGCCGCCGGCTGAGCACTTACTCCATGTTCACCCAAGAAGCGGGTGTATGTGCGGACCGTAGTCGCGCACATACACCCGCTTCTTTTCGGGCACACGTCCGCGCATGGACACGCTGACCCGGATCGAACGAGCCATAGAGCGCTTCGAGGACGCACTGCTCGCCAAGGTGTTCCCCACCGAGCCGGTGGAACTGCTGGGCGCCCTGCGGGAGGAATGTGACAGCCAGGCGGTGGTGTGCAGCTCCCGTCGGGTGGTCGTGCCCAACGCCTATGACGTCGAGTTGTCCGACGAGGTGTACGAGGAGCTGTCCCGGCACGGCAAGCAGGCGGGCCAGACGCTCACGGACGCTCTGATGCGGCACGCGGAGGAGCACGGGTACGAGTGGGCGGGTCCGCTCACCGTCCGTGTCACCAAGTCGAGCCAGGTACCCAACGGCCGGTACCGGGTGGCCGCCACCCCGCTGCCCCACATCCGCGCGGACGCCTTCGCCGGTAACCCCAGGTAACCGACCTCCGCCCAAGTGCGGGTAAAAAACCGCGAGATGTTTGAGCGACGGAAGTGAACGGTCCGTATTCACTGGTGTCAGCCATCATCTGACATCAGCTCGACGCGACACCTGCTCCGTACAACGACAAGCGGTCCCCGCCAGGAGGCTCCATGCGATCACGGTACTTTGTGACAGGCACCTCACTGCTCATCGGCTCGGTAGTGGTCACCCTCGCCGTGATCGTCTCCCCCGTGATGACGGGGTTGACGCAGGAATCCGCCACGAATCTCAGCAAGATGCAGGACAACCAGTTCGGGCCGCTCAGCGGGGCCGACAAGGACTTCGTGGTCAAGGTGCGGCTGGCCGGGCTGTGGGAGTACCCGGCCGGGAAGATCGGGCTCGAGAAGGGGACGACGGAGCAGATCAAGACCGCCGGCAAGCACCTGCTCGACGGCCATCAGCTGCTGGACGCCATCAGCCGCGAGATCGCCCCCAAGCTCGGCATCACCCTGCCCAACAAGCCAACGCCACAACAGCAGAGCTTCGTGGACACGATGAACGCGAAGACCGGCAAGGACTTCGACACCTACTACGCGAACATCCTGCGCGTGACCCACGGCCAGATCTTCAGCTCCATCGCCAAGATCCGGCAGACCAGCAAGAACTCGCTGGTGCGCAAGCTCGCTTCGCAGGCGAACAACACCGTGCTCGACCACATCACCCAGATGGAGAAGACGGGGATGGTGAACTTCGACTCCGCCGTCGCGGACATCACCACCACCCCGACCCAGGGCCCGGAGTACACCAAGCCGCCCCAGCCCGCCCCGGGCGAGCCCACGTTCATCGTCGGCACGTCCAAGCCCACCCCTCCGCCGAACGCCGTCAGCACGGCGGACAACGGCGGCGAGCAGAGCCTCGACCCGAACGTGGTCAACGGTGCCGGGGTGGGGGCCGCGAGCGGGGAGGGCGGAGTCACCACGCCGCCCGCGGTGTCCTCCGCGCCGCCCGTCGTTCCGTAACACCGCCGGTCAGGGACGTGGTCCGACCACCGTCGCATCCCCGTCGACGATGGTGATGGCCATCGCCGGGCAGGAGTCCGCCACGTCCAGCACCCGCTCCTCCGCCGGAACCTCCTCGCTCAGCGGACGCGCCCGCTCATCGTCAAGGACGAACAGATCGGGCGCGATCCCGGCGCACATCCCGGACGCCATGCACCGGCCGCCGTCGACCTCGGCCTTCCAGGTCACCCGGCTCACCACCCCACCGGCATGACCCGCGGCCCCCGAACCAGCATCTGGTCCTTCCACACCACGTCCCCGGCCAGACGCAGGTTCGGGAAGCGGCCGACGAGCGCGCCGAGCGCCTCCTGCAGCTCCAGCCTGGCCAGCGACGCGCCCAGGCAGTGGTGCACCCCGTGGCCGAAGCCCAGGTGCTGGGTGGCGGGGCGGGCCACGTTCAGCCTGCCGGGTTCGTCGAAGCGCAGCGCGTCGCGGTTGGCCGAGCCGACGGCCACCAGGACGGGCTCCCCGGCCCGTACCAGGGTGCCGCCCACCTCGATGTCCTCGGTGGCGTAGCGGGCCTGGGAGGCGCCGACGCCGAGCGGCACGAACCGCATCAGCTCCTCGACGGAGCCCTTGAGCAGCTCGGGCTCCTCGCGCAGCCGTCGCAGCTCATCGGGGTGGTCGAGCAGCACCATCACGAAGTTGGGGATCTGGGTGGCCGTGGTCTCGTGTCCGGCGACGAGGATGCCGACGCACAGATCGACGAGTTCCAGCTCGGAGAGCCGGTCGCCCTCGTCCCGCGCCTCGATCAGCGAGGTCATGATGTCGTCGCGCGGGGCTTCCCGGTGTTCCCGCACCAACCGGGCCATGTACGCGCGCAGTTCCTCGCGGTTGCTCTCCCACTCGGCCGCGGTCAGGGAGCTGGTGGACAGGGCGGCGTCGCTCCACACCCGGAACTTCGGCCGGTCCTCCTCCGGCACCCCGAGCAACCGGCAGATGACGGCGACCGGGATGGGCAGCGCGTAGCGGTCCACGAGGTCGGCGGGCGGCCCGGCGGCCTCCAGCTCGTCCAGCAGCTGGTGGGTCAACTCCCTTACGTACGGCCGGAGTTTTTCCACCTGGTGGACGGTGAACGCCTTGGCCACGAGGGTGCGCAGCCGGGTGTGGTCGGGCGGGTCCATGCTCAGGATGCCGCCCTCCGCGCGCCCCTCGCCCTGCCGTGGCGTATCCCGGTTCAGGGCCTCCGCGCGGCTGAAGCGCCGGTCGCCGAGGACCAGCCGGGCATCGGCGTACCGCGTGGCCAGCCACGCGGGTTCGCCGTACCGCAGGCGCACCCGGAGCAGTCCTGAGCGGTGGCGCGCTTCCTCATAGGCCTCGGACAGCTCCAGGCCGTCGGGGTGGTTGAAGGGATAGGCGATGGGTGTCGTCTCCGCTGTGGTCACCGTTGACCTCCCTGGCGTAAGCACGTGCTGACAAAGCTAGGCGGGTCCCCTTGATGCGGGCAACGGCGCCTCGACGGCCTCGGTCTCATGCGCGTGGAGGATCCGCCGGTCATGAGCTTTGGCGATCCGTACACCACGGGCTCCGCCGACTTGGCACGGTAGGACCATGACGAGCAATGATCCGGACACCCCGGAGACGAACGACCGGCCTCGGCGGGTGCCCGCGGCCCAGGCCATGCGTGGCGCGGCGCAGCAGCTCGGCGAGTTGCTGGGCACCGCGCCGGAGTCCGTCTCCGCGCTGCAGCCGACCCAGGACGGATGGCTGGCCGATGTGGAGGTGGTGGAGCTGGAGCGGGTGCCGGACACCATGACGATCATGGCCTCGTACCGGGTGACCCTGGACTTCGAGGGAATGCTCCTGGGTTACGAGAGGCTGCGCCGTTACGCACGCGGCCAGCTCGATCGCGGCCGCTAGCCACTTTTTCCCGCTGTTCCTGTCCGCCCGCGCCCCGCGCCGCTGTGTCCCAGTGGCGCGGGGCGCTTGTCGTTGTGCGGCACATGTGTTTCCCCCGGATCAAGAGTGAACACCGGTGCCCTCCCGCCCGTACCAGCAGTCGGGCAGACCGAGCGAGCGAGAGGACGACCACACGTGACCGTCATGACGCAGACCGGCGGAGTACCAGCCACGACCGCGACCGGTTCAGGGACCGGAAGCCTTTTCGACATCCTCGAACTCATCCTGGACCGCGGCCTCGTCATCGATGTCTTCATCCGGGTGTCCCTCGTGGGCATCGAGATCCTGAAGATCGACATACGCATCGTGATCGCCAGCGTGGACACGTATCTGCGCTTCGCCGAGGCGTGCAACCGCCTCGACCTGGAATCCGGCCGCAAGGCCCCGGACAAGCTCAGCGACATCGTCGGCACCATCGTCGAGGGCGGCGCCCGGGGCAAGACCGAGGGCGCGCTCAGCGGTGCCATCGACGCCATCGGCAATGTGTTCGGCGGCGACGATGACAAGGACAAGTGAGCATGCATCTCTACCTCTACGCGATCACCCGCTCCGACCATCCGCTGCGGCTGGAGGGGCTGCGCGCGGTGGGCGGCGTGTCCGGCGTGCCGCGCGCGGTGGCCAGTGGCCCGCTGACGGGTGTGGTGAGCCCGGCGCCGGAGACCCTGCGCCCCAAGCGCCGCGACCTCGCCGCCCACCAGGAGGTCCAGGAGCGGCTGATGGCGGACGGGGCGGTGCTGCCGATGCGGTTCGGGCTGCTCGCCCCCGACGAGGCCGCGGTCAGGTCGGCGCTGGACGCCAAGCGCGCCGAGTACGTACGCGGCCTCGATGAGCTGGACGCCACCGCGGAGTTCAACCTGAAGGCGGCGCGCTCCCAGGACGATCTGCTGCGGGAGGTGCTTGCCGAGTCCGACGACGCGCGGCGGCTCAACGAGCGCACCCGCGACGGCCGGGGTTCGTACGAGGACCGGGTGGCCCTCGGCGAGCTGATCGCCCGCCAGCTGGGGGCGCGGCAGCGCAGACTCGCCGAGCAGGTCGTCGGCAGCCTGTCCGGGATGGCCCGTGGCCAGGTGGTGTCGTCCCCGGCCGGGGACGACTTCGTCAACGCCTCGTTCCTGGTGGAGCGGGGGCGCGCCGACGAGTTCTCCCGCGCGGCGGAGCGGTTGGCCCAGGGCTTCGGGGACGGCTACGACTTCCGGCTGCGCGGCCCGCTGCCCCCGTACAGCTTCGTGGCCTGAGGGCGGGGCGCCGTGGGACTGCTGACCGGGCTGCTCACCTTTCCGCTCGCGCCGGTGCGCGCGACCGTCTGGGTGGCCGAGCAGGTGCTCGAGGCCGCCGAGCGCGAGGCTTACGACCCGGCGCCGGTCCGGCGCGCCCTCACCGAGCTGGAGCAGGAGCTGCTGGCCGGGCGGATCGGCGAGGACGAATACGACCGCCGCGAAGACGAGTTGCTGGACCGGCTGGAAGAGCTGGAACGGTACAACGAGCAGAGACGAGCCCCCTGACGATGACAGAACCGGTAGCGAGCAGGCTGGGCCCGCCGCGCCTGCCCGCCGCGTATGACCAGCGGGACGCCCCGTCGCTGGCCGACATCCTGGAACGGGTGCTGGACAAGGGCGTGGTGATCGCGGGCGACATCCGGATCAACCTGCTCGACATCGAACTGCTCACCATCAAACTCCGGCTGCTCGTCGCCTCCGTCGACAAGGCGAAGGAGATGGGCATCGACTGGTGGGAGCACGATCCGTCGCTGTCCTCGCGCGCCCGGCCCCCCGCCGTGGAAGGCGGCCTCAGTGAGGAGAACGCGCGGCTGCGCGCCGAGATCGAGGCGCTGAAGGCACAAACCCAAGACAGGGGCGACAGGAGCGTGGACGGGTGACCGATTTCGCACAGCACATGGTGTACGCCTACGCGGTGCTCCGCCCCACCCCCGAGGCCGCGCGGGCGGTCGCCGCGCTGCGCGGGGTGGCCGGTGAGCAGGTGGGTCTCGTGGAGACCGGGGACCTCGCCGCGGCGGTCGGCCCGGTTCCGGCCGAGGAGTTCGGGGAAGCGCCGCTCAAGGCGCGCCTGGAGGAGCTGACCCGGCTGGAGTCGCTGGCCCGGGGGCACCACGGGGTGGTGTCCGCGCTGGCCCCGCTGGGCGCCGTGCTGCCGCTGCGGCTGGCCACCGTCTACCGGGACGAGGACCGGGTGCGGCAGACGCTCCAGGAGCGCCGGAACGAGTTCCTGCCGCTGCTGGAGCGGCTCACCGGGCGCGTCGAATGGGGCGTCAAGGTCTATACGGCCGCCGGTGGGGAGACGGCGGACGCGCCGGAGAGCGACGCGGGGGACGCCGGGCTCAGCCCGGGCCGGGCCTATCTCGCCGCGCGCCGCAAGCGGCGGCGCGGTGCCGAGGACGCCTGGCAGGCCGCGGTGCGGACGGCCGCGCGCATCGCCGACGAGGCCGGGGAGATCGCCGTGGAGCGGGTCGCCCACCGGCCGCAGCGCGGCGAGCTGGCGAAGGCGGAGGGCGGCGAGAACATCGCCAACGACGCGTATCTGGTGCCCGCCGACCGCGCCGCGGACTTCCGCGCCCGCGTCCTGGCCGCCGCCGAGGGCCAGGAAGGGGTGCGGGTCGAGGTGACCGGCCCCTGGGCGCCATACTCGTTCGCCCTGCCGCCCGCCCCGGCCGCCCACCGGGAGTCCGCGTGAGCACCGCGCTGGACGAGGAGGACGCCCGGGCCCTCGCGGGCCGCGAGGTCGCCCTGATCGACATCCTCGACCGGCTGCTCCAGGGCGGGGTCGTGCTGACCGGGGACCTCGTGCTGTCCATCGCGGACGTCGATCTCATACGGATCGACCTCCGCGCGGTCATCGCCCCCGTCGACGCCGAACACCCGGCTCCGCCACTGCTCTGATCCGGCGCTGCTCTGATCCGCCGCTGCTCCGACCGGAAGGAACCCTGCCGTATGTCGGCCACTCCCGCCGCCTCCCGTCCCGCCCAGCGCCTGCGCACCGATCCGGACTCGGTGGAACGCGATCTGGCCCAGCTCGTGCTGACCGTGGTCGAGCTGCTGCGCCAGCTGATGGAGCGCCAGGCGCTGCACCGGGTCGACAAGGGGGACCTGACGGAGGAGCAGGAGGAGCGGATCGGGATGACGCTGATGCTCCTCCAGCAGCGCATGGAGGAGATGTGCGACCGGCACGGGCTGCGGATGGAGGACCTCAACCTCGACCTCGGCCCGCTGGGCAGCCTGCTGTCCCCGGCGGGCCCGGCGTAGGGCGGGGCGGCGGGCGGCGTCTCATCCGCACCGCCAGCACCTCAAGGTACCCTCCACCGCCCCACAAGGCCGTCCCGGCAAATTCTTCCCTGGACCAAAATAGGTCCCGAAACCGAAAGGGAAGATCATGCTGTATGGCCATGCCTTGCGAGAAGATATCGGATCTCCTCGCACCACACCTCTCATCGGCATCTACGACATGTACTCCGCGTCGATCGCGGCCCGCCACTACAACGGCTTCTTCGTCTCCGGTTTCGGATTCGCCGCCTCGTATTACGGGCTGCCCGACATCGGATTCATCGCCTGGCCGGACATGGTGAACTTCGCGGAGCGGCTGCGGCTGGCGTTCCCCGAGCACCATCTGCTCGTGGACATCGACGACGGCTATGTGGACCCCGAGGTCGCCTGCCATGTGGTGCAGCGGCTGGAGCGCGGCGGCGCGTCCGGGGTGATCCTGGAGGACCAGAAGCGGCCGCGCAGGTGCGGACATGCGGACGGCAAGCTGGTGCTGCCGCTCGAGGAGTACCTGGAGAAGCTCAACCTGGTGCTGAGCAGCAGGAAGGACATGCTCGTGGTGGCGCGCACGGACGCCACCGACGAGGCGGAGATCCTGCGGCGGGCCGCCGCGCTGGCGGAGACCGACGCGGATGTGGTGCTCGTCGACGGGGTGCGCAGCGTCGAGTGGATCCGCCGGATCCGTACGGTCGTCGGTGACAAGCCGCTGCTGTTCAATCAGATCGCGGGCGGGAAATCACCCCGGCTTTCACTTTCCGAGCTGACGGATCTCGGCGTCGATATCGCGATCTACAGCACCCCGTGTCTTTTCGCCGCGCACGGCGCGATCGAGGGTGCGCTGGTCGATCTGAAAATGGCGGACGGCCGGCTGCCGGATACCCGGGAGACCGACTTCATCGGCGTGCGGGGATCCACGGAACTGCTGGAGGGAAACATCAGCAGGCATCACCGCGACCACCACCCGGCCACGGTATGACCCGCGGATTCCGTTCCGTGGCGTCCTCGTCTTTCCCGTCCCCGTCTTTCCCGCCCCTGCCTTTCCGGTCCGGTACCGGCCGTCACCGAAAGCCGGGAAAGCCGGGAAAGGAGACCGGCTTCACCCGGGCGTCCGCCACGGGAATCGTCCTCGCGGCCACCGCGGGCGTGCTGTGCGGCGACCAGACCGCGTGGGCCGCCACACCCGCCGTATCCGCTCCGTGCCCGGGCACGCCCGGCGACGAGCCGGAGGAGCCCACCCCGGTCACCGGGGCGAACATCGGCCTGGTGGTCATCGACAACTCCTTCGCGGACTCCTGGCTGGAGATCGACCGCACCCTGAACACCCTGCTCCTCAGCGCGGGCACGGCAGGCAGTGATCACGAGAGCGAAAGCGAAAGCGGTGATTGACGTGACGTCGCTGTCCTGGCCATGGCGGTGGTCATGGCCGGGCCGGCTGAGGAAGGCGGTCGACCCGTACGTCGCCGCCCTCCTCGGCACGGTCGCGCTCGCGGCGCTGCTGCCCGCCTCCGGGCGGGCGGCCGGGGCGGTCGGGGGCGCCGCGGACCTCGCCATCGGGCTGCTCTTCTTCCTGTACGGCGCCCGGCTGTCGACCCGGGAGGCGGTGCACGGCCTGCGGCAGTGGAAGCTCCACCTCGTGGTGGGGGCGAGCACCTTCGTCCTGTTCCCGCTGTTGGGGCTGGCGGCGGGCGGGCTGGCCCCGTTCCTGCTCACCGACCGGCTCTACACCGGCGTGCTCTTCCTCTGTGTCGTCCCCTCGACCGTCCAGTCCTCCATCGCCCTCACCTCCACGGCCCGGGGGAACGTCCCGGCCGCCATCTGCGCCGGTACGTACTCCAGCCTGGCCGGGATGGCTCTCACACCGCTGCTGGCGGCCTGGCTCATCGGCTCCTCCGCGGGTTTCTCGGCCGACGGCCTGCTGAACATCGCCACCCAGCTGCTGCTGCCCTTCGCCGCCGGGCAGTGTCTGCGCCGCTGGATCGGGGGGTTCACCGTCCGTCACCGGCGGGCGCTCGGTCTGCTGGACCGCGGCGCGATCCTGCTCGTCGTCTACACGGCGTTCAGCCGGGGGATGACGGAGGGCGTCTGGCGGCAGATCACTCCGCTGCGGCTGCTCGCCCTGCTGAGCCTGGCCGCGGCGCTGCTGGCGGTGGCCCTCGTCACGACGTCCTGGGCCGCGCGGCGGCTCGGGTTCAGCCGGGACGACCGGGTCACGATCGTCTTCTGCGGCTCCAACAAGAGTCTCGCCACCGGGCTGCCGATGGCGGCGGTGCTGTTCGGGGAATCGGCGGGTCCGGTGATCCTTCCGCTGATGCTCTTCCACCAGCTGCAATTGTTGGTATGTACACTCATCGCGGCCCGGTGGGCCCGCCGCCACCCCGGGTCAACGCCCCTGACCAGCACACATACCGCCACCCCCTAAAGGTCCGCGTTTCAACCTCTTGGTACCGTGATTTTTAGCGGTGTTACCCGCCGCGCAGCACGACCAGTGAGGAAGCAGTACCCATGAAGAGTGATCTACCCGAAGCGGAGGCGTCCGATCCGGCGTCTTCCGCAGCCGCGGCGACCCGGTGGAGCCCGACCGGCCACACCTGGGAAACCACCTCGCGGGGGCGCGCCATCCTCAGCGACCCGCGGCTCAACCGGGGCACGGCGTTCACCGAGTCCGAGCGCGACGCCCTCGGACTGACCGGCCTGATCCCCGCCCAGGTCATGACCCTGGAGCAGCAGGCCACCCGCGCCTACGCCCAGTACCGGGCCAAGGCCACCGACCTGGACAAGAATGTGTACCTGCGGTCCCTCCAGGACCGCAACGAGGTGCTGTTCTACCACCTGCTCGGCGAGCATCTCAGCGAGATGCTGCCGATCGTCTACACCCCCACCGTCGGCACCGCGATCCAGCGCTACAGCCATGAGTACCGCCGCTCCCGCGGCGTCTACCTCTCCGTCGACGCCCCGCACGACATCGAGCGCTCGCTGCGCGCCAGCGGCCTCGGCCCCGAGGACGTGGACCTGCTCGTCGCCACCGACGGCGAGGCCATCCTCGGCATCGGCGACTGGGGCGTCGGCGGCATGGACATCTGCATCGGCAAGCTCGCCGTCTACACCGCCGCCGCCGGAATCGACCCGGCCCGCGCGCTCCCGGTCGTCCTGGACGCCGGTACCAACCGCCAGGAACTCCTGGACGACCCGCTCTACCTGGGCAACCGTCATCCGCGTGTGGACCGCGAGAAGTACGACGCCTTCATCGCCGAGTACATCGCCGCCGTCGGCCGGGTCTTCCCCGACGCGCTGCTGCACTGGGAGGACTTCGGGTCCGGCAACGCCCGGCGCATCATCGACCAGTACGGCGACAAGGCGCTGACCTTCAACGACGACATCCAGGGCACCGGCGCCGTCAACCTGGCCGCCGTCCTGTCCGGCGCCCGGGTGACCGGTACGCCGCTGCGCGACCACCGCATCGTGATCTTCGGCGCGGGCTCGGCCGGGCTCGGCATCGCCGACCAGCTGCGCGACGCCCTGATCGCCGACGGGCTCGACCCGCAGGAGGCCTCCGACCGGTTCTGGTGCATCGACCGGTACGGCCTGATCACCGATGACGCCGAGGGGCTCGACCACCACCGGCGGCGCTACGCCCGCCGGGCGGCCGACGTCGCCGACTGGCAGCGGGACGAGCAGGTCGGCGGCATCGCGCTCGCCGAGGTGGTCCGCCGCGCACAGCCGACCATCCTCATCGGCACCTCGGGCCAGGGCGGCGCCTTCACCGAGGAGATCGTCCGGGAGATGGCAGCCCACACCGAACGGCCCGTCATCCTCCCGATGTCCAACCCGACTCCGCTGGCCGAGGCCAAGCCCGAGGACCTGGTCCGGTGGACCGGCGGACGGGCCCTGATCGCCACCGGCAGCCCCTTCGCGCCGGTGCCCCACGACGGGGTCACCCACGTCATCGGGCAGGCCAACAACGCCCTGGTCTTCCCGGGTCTCGGCCTCGGCGCGATCGTCGCGCACGCCACCCGGATCACCGACGGCATGCTGCTCGCCGCCGCCGAGCGGATCGCCGAGATGATCGACCCCGGCACCCCCGGAGCCCCGATCCTCCCGCTGGTCGACCAGCTGCGCGAGACCTCCGCCGCGGTCGCCGCGGCCGTCGCCCGCGCCGCCGCGCACGACGGTGTGGCCCGTACGCCCATCGCCGATGATCAGCTCGAGCGCACGGTCCACGAGGCCATGTGGAGCCCGGTCTACCGCCCGATCCAGCCGGTCTGACGACTCGTACACACCGGCTGAGCAAGGGACAAGACCATGACCTTTTCGCACATTTTCACCATCGTCGTGCCCGTCTTCCTCGTCATCGCCCTCGGTTACGGGGCCGGGCGGCGCGCGTCGTTCGGCGGCGGGGGCGCGGACGCGCTCCGGGTGCTCACGATGGAGTTCGCCCTCCCGGCGTCCCTCTTCCTGGGCATCGCGAACACCCCGCGCCACATCCTGCTGAGCCAGGGCCCGCTGGTGGGGATGCTCGCCCTCGGGCTGCTCGGCCTGTTCGGGCTGATCCTGCTGGGCCTGCGCACCATCGGGCGGCTGTCGCTGCGGCGGGCGTCGATCCTGGCGCTCGCCTCCGTCCAGCCGCAGTACGCCTTCATGGGCGTGTCGATCCTGGGCAACCTGTTCGGCGAGGCCGAGGCCGCGATCCCGATCGCCATCGCGGGCATCCTCGTCAACGTCATCCTCGATCCCCTCGTGCTGATCCTGCTCAACCTCGGCCACCCGAACGCCACGGAAGCCACCGCGTCGGCGTCCGCGCCGTCCCGCGTCCTGGTGTCCGCGGGCGGCGGGCCGGCCGCGGCCGAGGAGGAGCGGGACGGCGACAGCGGGTCCGCACCGACGACGGCCAAGCCCGTCCCCACCTGGGTGAAGGTCCTGCAGCCGCTGCGCAAGCCGTTCGCCTGGGCCCCGCTGCTCGGGCTGATCATCGCGCTGATCGGGACGCGTCCGCCCGAGATGGTCGAAAGCTCGCTGACGCTGGTGGGCCAGGCCGCCTCGGGTGTGGCGCTGCTGTCGGTGGGCGTCACCCTCGCCCGCGTCGGCATGCCGCAGCTGAGCCCGGGGTCCATCGCGATCGCGCTGACCAGCGTGGTCGTGCTGCCGCTCAGCACCTACGGCATCGGCCTGCTGCTGACCAGCCACGAGGTCGCCGCGCAGACGGCCCTGATCCTGGCGTTCCCCGTCTCCCCGGTGCCGATGATGCTCGCGTCACAGCACGTCAAGGACGAGGAGCACCGCATCGCCTCGTCGGTGATCATCAGCATCGTGCTGGCGTTCGTCTCGCTGCCGCTGATCATCAACCTGACCAACTAGCGGGACCTGCCCCCGGACGGCTCATGGCCCGCCGGTGCGCGCTCGGAGCGTGTACCGGCGGGCCTTGCCATAACGTCCAGCGTGCTACAAAAAGGGACATGTCTCCGGCACAGGGATGGCTCCATTGAGCACGATCAGCATCGGCCAGGCCGTGGTCCTCGGCGTCGTCGAGGGGGTGACCGAGTTCCTGCCCGTCTCCTCCACCGGCCACCTCAAGATCACCGAGGGGCTGATGGACATCCCGGTGGACGACAAGGCCGTCGTCGCCTTCACCGCGGTCATCCAGGTCGGCGCCATCGCCGCGGTGCTGCTCTACTTCTTCAAGGACATCGTCCGCTTCGCGCGCGCCTGGGGCCGGGGCATCGCCGACCGGGAGCTGCGCCAGCGGCACGACTACAAGTTCGCCTGGTGGGTCATCTACGCCACCCTCCCCGTGGTGGCCGTCGGCCTCGCCGCCAAGCCGCTCATCGAGGGTCCGCTGGCGTCCCTGTGGGTGGTGGCCGGATCGCTGATCGTGGGCAGCGGGCTGATGTGGGCGGCCGACCGGCTGGGCCGCCACAAGCGCGGCGAGGACGACACCTCGCTCAAGGACGCCATGCTGGTCGGCGGCTCGCAGATCCTCGCCCTGCTCTTCCCCGGCTTCTCCCGCTCCGGCGCGACGATGTCCACCGGGCTGATCCTGGACCTGGACCGGCTGGCCGCCACCCGGCTGTCGTTCTTCCTCGGTATCCCCGCGCTCACGGGTGCGGGGCTGTACGAACTGAAGGACGCGCTCGGCGGCGGTGTCGCGGCGGGGCCGCTGGCGGTGGGCACGGTGGTGTCGTTCGTCGTGGCGTACGCGTCGATCGCCTGGCTGCTCAGGTTCGTCGCCAAGCACTCGTTCAACGCCTTCGTGATCTACCGCGTCGCCGTGGGCGTCCTGCTGTTCGGCCTGCTGGGGACGGGCGTCCTCACCCCCTGACCGCCACCGTGCGCGAAGGCCCCGGGCCGTTGCCCGGGGCCTTCGCGGTTCACGTCACTTCAGGCCGATGGAGGCGCCGGGGCCCAGCGGCAGGTCGAATCCGTAGAAGATCCCCAGGATGGCCAGCCACACCGCCATGAAGGGCACGACGAAGATGGCGAGCCGGGAGATGAGGGTGCCGAGCCGGGCTTCCGGTTCGTACTGGCGGACCATCGCGAGGATGAGGAAGAGGTACGGGTTCATCGGCGTGATGACCCCGGTGGCGGAGTCGCCGATACGGAACGCGGCCTGGCTGAGCGCCGGGCTCATGCCCATCAGCATGAACGCCGGGAGGAAGACGGGTGCCACCAGGGACCACAGGGCGGACCCGGAGAGGATGAAGAGGTTGAGGAGCGAGGCCAGCAGGACGAACGCGATGATCGCCCAGAAGCCCGTCACCCCCGTGGCCTTGAACAGCGCGGCGGCCTTCACCGCCAGCAGCACCCCCACATTGGACCAGGTGAACAGCGCGATGACCTGGGCGGCGAAGAACATCATGACGATGTAGCCGGACATGTTCTTCACCGAGTCGGTCATGGCGGTGACCACGTCCTCCGCCCCGGTGAGCTTCCGGACCGTGAAGCCGTAGGTGACCCCGGCCAGCAGGAACGCGAAGAAGAGCACCGGGACGATCCCGTTGAGCACGGGCGAGGGCACGAAGGCCCCGCCCTCGCCGCGCAGCGGGGCCCCGGGCGGCAGCCAGAGCGCGAGGACCACGGCCAGATAGCCGACGACGACGAGTGCGGTGGCCAGCAGGCCGCGGCGCTGGACCGGGGTGAGGGTCAGATCCTCCTGCCCGGACTCCCCGTCGGCGGGCTCGTAGGTGCCCTGGTACGGGCCGAGGCGCGGTTCCAGGACGCGGCTGATGAGGAATCCGCCGAGCAGCGCGAGCACGATGCTGCTGGAGGCGGTGAAGAAGTAGTTGATGAGCAGGTGGATGTGGAGCCCCTCGGCGGCGGGCAGCACCGCGGCCGCCTGCTGGGTGATGCCCACGTACAGGGCGTCGAGGGAACCGATGGTGAACCCGGCCGCGTAGCCCGCGGTGACGCAGGCGAAACCGCCGATGAGACCCGCCACGGGGTGGCGTCCGGCGCTCCTGAAGACCAGGGCGGCCAGCGGTGGGAGCACGATGGCCCCGACGTCGCTCATCATGTGCGCCTGGCTGGCGATGAGCGCCACCGCGTACGGGAGGGCGGCGCGCGGTATGCGGGCCAGGGTGGCCCGCATCACCGTCTCCAGCAGGCCGGTCTTCTCCGCGAGCCCGACCACCATGATCAGGACCACCACGGCGCCGATGGGCGGGAACGTGGCGAAGTTGGGGATCAGGTTCTCCAGCAGCCAGCGCAGCCCGGTGCCGGTGAGCAGTCCCTCGATGTTCTTGGTGTCGTCGGTGCCGGGGACCTTCACCGAGACGCTCGCGGCGGAGAGCGCGGTGGAGACGACGGCCAGCAGCGCGAAGAGCCCGGCGAACAGGACCACGGGGTTGGGCAGGGCGTTGCCCGCCCGCTCGATGAAGGAGAGCACCCGGTCGAGCCCGCGGGGCTTGCCGTCCTTGGGGGACTTGCCGTTCTGGGCGGAGATTCCGGTCAGCGATGCCATCAGGGTCGTTCTCCCCTCGGGTCTGCTGGAAGCAGGAGGTCCTTCCTGACCGTGCCGTCCTGGACGACGCACACGATATTTGCGGGGTCGCCGAGGACGCCGATGTCGGTGAGCGGATCGCCGTCGCACAGGATCAGGTCGGCGGTGCGGCCGGCGGTCAGGGTGCCGAGCCGGTCGTCCACGCCGAGGAGTTCGGCGGCGGTGCGGGTGCCGGCGACGATGGCGGCCATGGGATCCATGCCCAGGTCCACCAGGTAGCTCAGCTCCATCAGGTTCTGGCCGTGCGGGCACACGGCGGCGTCGGTACCCAGCGCGATGCGGGCGCCCTGCTCGATGGCGCGGGCGATGTTCTCCTTGGTGATGCCGGACCAGCGGACCTTCTTCTGGTAGTGGAACGGCGCCATGGTGTCCTTGTTGATGCCCGCGTACACGGTGGACAGGGTCGGTACGACGAAGGTGCCGCGCTCCCCCGCCATCTCCAGGGCCTGGTCGTTCAGTCCGTAGCCGTGCTCGATGCTGGTGACGCCGCCGCGCAGGGCGTTGAGGATGCCCTCGGTGCCCTGGGCGTGGGCGGCGACGGGCTTGCCGCCGTGGCGGCGGCACTCGTCCACGACGGCCCGGATCTCCTCTTCCAGCAGCCCTTCGTCCTCGGGCTGGTCGTAGGGGCTGCCCATGCCGCCGGTGGCGCAGAGCTTGACCAGGTCGGCGCCCGCGCGCAGCACCTTGCGGACGGCGAGGCGGGATTCGTCCACGGTGTCGGCGATCTCGGACATCTCGCCGCCGCTGAGGTCGGTGCCGTCGGGGAGGCGTACGTCGGCGTGGCCGCCGGTGTGGCTGATGATCCGTACGGCGGTGTGCACCCGAGGTCCTGTGATCCGTCCGGTCTCCACCGCGGTGCGGTAGCCCGCGGAGAGTCCGCCCAGGTCGCGGGCGCTGGTGATCCCCGCGTCCAGGGTCTGCCGCATGCGCGTGGCGGTGTCGAACGTGACCAGCACCGGGTCGAGTTCGCCGCGGCGGCCGGGCGGGGAGGAGTGCGCGTAGGCGAGGTGGGTGTGGCAGTCGAAGAAGCCGGGGAGGACGGTGCGCCCCCCGGCGTCGATGACGCGGTACCCGGCGGGGTCGCCACCGGGCGCGGGAGGCGCTTCCGCGGCGGGTCCGGCGTAGGTGAGGGTGCCCTCGGCGTCGCTGATCACGACGGCGTCGGCCACGGGGGACGCCCCGGTGCCGTCGATGAGGGTCGCGTTCTCGATGCGCAGCGCGGTCCGGACGGTCTCAGGTGCCAGCTGATCCTTCATGGGATCGGATTCACTCCTCGCATGCGGAAACAGGTAGGAGCAGTGTTGGGCTGGTGTGTCAGCCGCGTGCTACGGTGCAGCATTCCATCGAGAATCGGCCACAACGCGCAGGAATCAGCCGCCCATGGACACGCAGTTTTCCGCCGGGCACCCGCCGGACGAGCTGGACGAACTGGACCGGGGTGTGGTGCACGCCCTGCAGATCCACCCCAGGGCGCCATGGACCCTGGTCGGCGATGTCCTCGGGGTGAACCCGGTGACGGCCGCGCGGCGCTGGCACCGGCTGGAGGACGCGGGCCTGGCCTGGGTGACCGCCTATCCACGGCTGTCCGACGCGCGCATCGTGGTGACCGCCGTGGTGGAGATCGACACCGAGCCCGGGGTCGGCGAGGAGGTGGCCGAGGCGCTGGCGGCCGACCCGTCGGTGGCGAACGTCAAGCTCACGGCGGGCAGCCGGGACCTGGTGGCCGCCGTACAGGCCGCGGACCTGGGCGAACTGGCGCACCTGAGCACGGTGCTGTTCCGGGGGCAGCCGGGAGTGCGGGCCACCCGTACCCATGTGGCGACGGCCGTACCGACCGAGGGCAGCCGGTGGCGGCTGCGCAGCCTGGACGCGGTGCAGTGCGCCCGGCTGGAGGCGGCGGCCTGCCCCACGCCCGAACCGGCCCGCGGCGCCCCGGGCCCGGACGCGCTGGACGCGCGGCTGCTGGAGTTGCTGAGCACCGACGGCCGGATGTCCATCCGGGACCTGGCGGCGGCCTCCGACGCGGGCCTCACCACGGTGCGGCGGCGGCTCGGGGTACTGCTGGCCTCCTGGGTGAGCCTGCGCTGCGACCTGGCCCGGCCGCTGTCCGGCTGGCCGCTGTCCGCGGTGTACTTCGCGTCCGTACCGGCGCGGCATCTGCGGGAGACCACCGGGGTGCTGGCCGGGATGCGGGAGGTGCGGTCGTGCTCGATCACGGCCGGTCCGCACAACGTGGTGATCGATGTCTGGCTGCGCGCGATGAGCGATGTGCACGGTTTCGAGGCGCATGTGGCGCGGCAGGTGCCCCATCTGACCATCGACGACCGCTCGGTGGTGCTGCGCACGGTGAAGCACATGGGACGGCTGCTGAACCGGGACGGACGCTGTGTGGGCGTCGTCCCGCTGCGCCAGCCGCAAGCGTCGCGCCGCGTGGAGCGCGACGAGAACTGAGCGTCGGGATTCGGTCAGCTCGGCGAGCGGGAAGCGCCCGGCGCCTATCCATCTGTCATATGCCTGCGTAGGACGATCGTATGAGGCGTCTCCCTCGCGGTAACCCAGAAGAGCCCGTTCCCGCTACGCCCGGCCCGGCGCCACGATGATCCGTCGCGGTCGCGGCACCGGACGGCACAGCGGTCGCACAGGCCCGGGGCACGTGCGTACGAACGACCTCGGCATGGCGCGAACAGCCTGGTCCGGGGCGGTGCGCCGGGCAGTGCCGCACACCCGGGCCACTCCCCCGCCGCGCCGCCACCGAGGGCCATGGAGCCGCAGGAGTCCGAGAGGGCCGCGGACCTTACTACACGGCCTGTGCGGCTGCGGCCCAACGACAGATTTGACCCCCATCCACTGAACCGTGCGTAACCTCTCCGTCACTGGCGTAGCCCCCGGGCGCGCCACGGGCAACGCAGGAGGGGAGACCGCATGCCCGGAATCGACGAATGCCTGCTCGACGCCATGACGGTGAACGGCGCGCGCGGCGCGGCCGTGATCGAGTGGACCAGTGGGCTCGCGCTCGGCATGGTCGGCGAGACCCGCCACGGCGACCCCGAGGCCACCGCGGCGGAGACGGCCGAATTGGCGCGCATGGCCGCTGAGCAGTCCGCGTTCGCGCCGCTCGAAACGCACGGTGCGAGCCACGGCGGCGGTGCCGGTGCGGGTGAGGGAAACGAGGACGGCGGGGCGCCCGGGGAGGCGCCCGTGGAGGACGTCATCGTCACCACCCGCACCTGCTACCACCTGCTGCGCTTCGTCGACACCGCCTTCGACAGCGGGGTCTTCTTCTATCTGTGGCTCGACCGCCGCGAGGGCAACCTGGCGCTCGCCCGGATGCGGCTGCGCGACCTGTCGCAGCGGCTGGCGCTCTGATGAGACCCGGCCGCGCGCCCCGTCTCACCGACCTGGCCGCCGAGCGGGCCAGCGGCGCCCTGCTGTGCGACGCGGGCACCGTCTATCTCGCGGACGGTCAGGTCGTGCACGCGGAGAGCCCGAAAGCCCCGGGCCTGGACGTACTGCTCACCACCGGCGGGCGGCTGACCGCCGACAGCTGGCGGGAGGCGGTCGACCGCACCGCCGCCGCCGGGCGGGTCGGCCGGTTCCTCGTGGACAGCGGACGGCTGACCGACGCGGAGCTGGAGATCTGCCATCTGGGCGCGCTGTTCGACGCGGCCTGGTTCGCGCTCGGCCCGGGCAGCGGGCCGCGCGGCTTCCAGCGGGGCGCGACGCACTGGCTCGGCCCGGTGCGCCCGGTGGGCGCGGTCGCCGTCGAGCGGGAGATCCGGCGGCGCGGCAAACTGCTCGACAGCGTATGGCCGTATCCGCTGGTGGACACCGAGCCCGTGGTGCTGCGCCGCCCGGACGGTCACCTTCCGCCGGTCACCCGCCGTCAGCGCGCGGTGCTGGCGCTCGCCGACGGGGTCCGTACCCCCGCCGGGATCGCCCGGGCGCTGGGCCGCCCCGCCTTCCACACGCTGCTCGACGTACGGCGGCTGGCGGCCGCCGGATACCTCGAGACGCCCCGGCCCGGCGCCCCTGTGCCGCCGCTCCCGCACCTCGGCCCGGCCGCGGTCGACTTCGCCGAACCCGACGCCCCGCTGCTGCGCCGGCTCCGTGACGCCTTGGAGGCACACCTGTGATTCCCCCGACCGCCCCCGCCGCCCCGGGTGTCCCGTCGTGAGACGCGCCCTGCGGCAGCGCACGGACCCGCGGCAGCGCGCCGACCCGCGTCGGCCCGCCGAACCGCGACAGCGTGCGGAGAGGAGAGAGCTGTTGGCCGCCGAAGCCGAAGTCCTGGACGAGTTGCGCCGATTGCGGGCCCGCGTCATCCATGTGACCGGCGCCCTGGTCGCCACCAGCGACGGTCTCGTGCTGGCCCACGACACGGCCGCCATCGAGCCCGAGGGCGTGGCCGCGCTGACCGCCGCGGCTCTCGGGGTGACCCAGTCCCTGGCCCACGCCACCGGCCGGGGCGCCTTCCGTGAACTGCTGGTCCGCGGCGAGGAGGGCTACGTCGCCACCTATGCCGCGGGCCCCGCCGCCGTCCTGACCGTGCTGGCCGACGGGCGTACCAACGTGGGCCGTCTGCACATGGAGGCCCGCCGGTCCGGCGCCCGCGTCGCCGAGCTGGTGGGCGACGCGCTCGGCAAGGCCGGGCAGTGAGCCACACCGTCCCATCGAACCACCCAACGCACCAACCATCGAAAGGAACTGCCAGATCATGGCGAACACCCAGACCGCGCTCAAAGAGGCGATGACGTCCATCGAGGGCACGATCGGCGTCGCGCTGGTCGACTACTCCAGCGGCATGGCCCTGGGCACCCTGGGCGGCGGCAAGGAACTCGACCTGACGGTGGCGGCCGCGGGCAACACCGATGTGGTCCGCGCCAAGGTCCGCACCATGGAGCAGCTCGGCATCAAGGACGGCATCGAGGACATCCTGATCACCCTCGGCTCCCAGTACCACCTGATCCGGCTGCTGAAGGGCCGGAACAGCCAGGGGCTCTTCCTCTATCTGGCGCTGGACAAGAACAGGGCCAACCTGGCGATGGCCCGCCACCAGTTGCGCAGGATAGAGGCCGACCTGGAGGTCTGACCCTCCCGGCCGACCCGGCATCCGGTGCGGGGCGACGGGTCGCCCCGCACCCAGATCTATTTAGGCTAGGCAAACCTAACCGTCGATTCTATGCTGATCGGCCATGAGCTGGTCGGAAGTGATGACGGTGAGCCTCGGGTACGCGCTCGTCCTGACGGCGCTGTTCACCTCGGTGATCGTGGGCGGGTTACTGGTGGCGCGGGACGCGCTGCTCGACGACTATCCGCCCGCGATCCGGGAGCGCCACGGCCCGCAGAGCGCCCGGGGCAAGCGCACGGCCACCGTGATGGGGCTGCTCAACGCGCTGCTGTTCGTCGCCGTCCCGGTCGTGGGCGTTGTTGACCTGCACGGCCGGGCCGAGGGCACCCTCGGCTTCTGGCCCGGCTTCGTCTTCGGCGGCGTGGCGTTCCTCGTTCTCGTCCTCGCCGATCTGCTGATTCTGGACTGGTGGCTGTTCTGCACGGTCCAGCCGCGCTTCATGGTGCTGCCGGGGACGGACGGGATGCCCGAGTACCGGGATTACGCGTTCCACTGGCGGGTGCTCGCGCCCGCGCCCGTTCCCTGGCCGCTGCTCGCCGTCCCCGGTTACGGGGTGGCCGTCGGCGCCGTCTCCGCGGTGGCCGAGGCCGTCGTCAGCTGACGCCGGCGGCGCTCAGCACCCCTCCTGGCGCGCCTTGCGGCGGGCCTCCTCCTCGTTGAACAGCTCGGCCAGCTTCCGGGTGTGGGCGTCGAGTTCGAGTTCGCCGTCCTCGTCGTCGTCCTCGTCATCGTCATCGTCGGTGAGCAGGCCCTGGTCGCGGAGTTGCTGGTCGTGCAGCTTCACCGGCGGCTGCGGGTCCCAGTCGGAGGGCCGGGGGCCCTCGGGGCCGTCCGGCCCGATCCGTACCAGGCGCTCGACGCGGACGATCCTGAACAGCCGCCCCAGCACCTCCAGTTCATCGCCCCGCTCGGCGTCCAGCCGGTCCGCCGCGGCCATGTACGGCGCGCGCTCGGCGGGTTCGAGGCCGAGCTTCCAGGGGATGAGGACACGCATCTCCAGCGCCAGGGTGTCCCGTGCGCCCTGGGGTGTGGTGGACATCCCCGCACAGTCGGAGCGCCACTCCCCGGCGGCCTTCTCGACCGTCATGAACGTCGGCGGCAGGAGCACGCCTCCCGGGTGGGTGTCCGCCGCGCGCAGGCAGTCGTCGCGCACCTCCTGCGGGACGCTGCCGCGCTTGGGGAGCATCGACAGCAGTTCGAGTTTCAGGATGCCGTCGGACACCCCGGTGGCGGTCACCGGATCGATGACGAACCCCGTGGTGGGGTCGGGCGCCCGGTGCGCCTCCCCCGGCGGCGCCGGGTCCAGGTCGGTGATCCGCGGCGGCTCGGGCCCCACCGGGCCGGAGCGGAGGAAGCGCTCGGCCCGGACCACCCGGAACCGGCCGCCGAGGACCGTCATCTCGTCGATGACCTCCCAGTCCATCCGCTCCGCGGCTGCCAGGCACTCCTTCTGGGCCGCCCGGTCACCGGCGGCCTCCGCCTCCTGCGCCATCTTGCGGAACTGGCAGCCCATGCCCTCGCGGGCGTCCTGCGGCGCCAGCCCCGAGAACGGCGACACCAGCTCCCAGCCGCCCTGTTCACACTCCCGCACCACCCCGAACACCGGGCCGCCGGCCGAAAGGATCTCCGGATACACCTCCCGCGACCGCCATGCCTCCACATCCGCCACCGCCGCCACCGGCGCCTCCGGCGCGGCCACCCGGACCGTCCGATAGGCGGGGACGTTCTCGCCCTCTTCCGTCATGGGGCCAGCATGAGCACATACAAGCCGCTTGCGCGACAGATCGGCTGAAAGTCCATCCGACCGTGGGATGAGCCCTTGCGGAGTCCCCAACAACAAGGTGGCGCACGCTTATTGACCCGTCGTCCGGCGCCAACTTAGCCTCCATCTCCATACGTAGACCGTGTACGCATATGTGGAGTCGGGGTTCGCATGCCTCTTGTCGTCGTCGGGATCAGCGTCCTGAGCCTGCTGTTCCTCATGACCAAGCTGAAGCTCAACGGCTTCATCGCGCTGATGCTGGTGGCGGTCGGCGTCGCACTGGTGCAGGGGGTGTCGCTGGAGAAGATCCCGGACGTCCTGGCGGGCGGCATCGGGGACCAGATCGGCGACACGATGATCGTCATCGGGCTCGGCGCCATGGTCGGCCGGGTCATGGGCGACTGCGGCGCCGCGCAGCGCATCGCGGACAAGATGGTCGGCACCTTCGGGCAGCGCTGGGTGCAGGTGGCCATGGTGGTGACCGCGATGCTGATCGGCGTGACGATGTTCTACGAGGTGGCGTTCGTCATCATCGTGCCCATCGCGTTCACCATCGTCCGCGTCACCCGCGCGAACCTGCTGTGGGTCGGGCTGCCGATGTCCATCGCCCTGTCCACCATGCACAGCTTCCTGCCGCCGCACCCCGGACCCACCGCGGTGGCCGCGTCGTTCGACGCGTCGGTCGGACTGACCCTGTTCTACGGCCTCTTCTTCGCCGTACCGTTCGGCGCGCTGATCGCCCTGGTGTGGCCGCGGCTCCCGTTCATCCGGCGGATGAACCCCGAGATCCCCCAGGGCCTGGTCACCGAGCGCACCTTCAGCGACGAGGAGATGCCCGGCCTGGGCTGGTCGCTGTCGGTGGCGCTGTTCCCGGTGGTCCTGATCGCCGGGGCGGCGGTGTACGACATGGCCGTACCCGACTCCGATCCGGCGCTGCCGCTGGTCACCTTCATCGGCTCGGCGCCGATCGCCCTGCTCCTCACCCTGCTGCTGGCCCTGTGGGCGTTCGGCCCGCGGATCGGGCGGGGGCTCGCGGAGGTCAGCAAGTCGTGCAACTCGGCGGCCCAGGCGATGGCGATGATCCTGCTGGTGATCGGGGCGGGCGGCGCCTTCAAGGGTGTTCTGGTGGAGGGCGGGATATCCGACTACATCAAGGATCTGACGGACGGCTGGCCGGTGTCCCCGATCTTCCTGGCCTGGCTCATCGCGGTCATCCTCCGGATCGCCCTCGGCTCGGCCACGGTCGCCGTCGTCACCGCCGCCGGGGTGGTGCAGCCGCTGCTCGACGGCAGCGGGGTCCACCCCGAACTCATGGTGCTCGCGGTCTCCTGCGGTTCCATCGCCTTCTCGCACGTCAACGACCCGGGCTTCTGGATGTTCAAGGAGTACTTCAACCTCTCCGTCATCGACGCCATCAAGGCGCGCACCACGTACACCACGGTGCTCGCGGTGCTCGGCCTCGGCGGTGTCCTGGCGGTCGAGGCGAGCCTGGACGCCCTCGGCCTGTAGCCGGGCCCCGCCGGAGGGGCGGGCGAGGGCAGGGCGTCGCGGGGGCAACGGGTGTAAGCAGGAGATATGCGCTTTCGGCACGCCCCCGCCCGGCCCGCCAGGGCATCGTGGTCGAGCCCGGCGCTGCTCTTCTTTCCGCTGGCCATCATCCTGACGATCACGCTGATCGACATCCAGTCCCCGCAGGCCGTCCGTCTCGGCCCCTTTCTGGCCGTGGCGCCCGCCGTCACCGCCTCGTTCGCGGGGCCGCTGGCCACCGGGGCGGTCGGGGTGCTGGCCGTGGTGGCGCAGGTGATCATCGGGCAGCTGCACGGGGGCCTGATGACCGCCCACCAGCAGGCCCAGCTCGGCACCCTGGTGGTGATCTCGGTGCTGGTGACCGCGTTCCGGTATGTGACCGACCGGCGGGAGCGGCGGCTGTCGCAGGTGCGGTCGGTGGCGGTGGCGGCGCAGGAGGTGCTGTTGCGGCCGCTCCCCGACCGGGTCGGGCAGCTGCGGATCGCCGCCGTCTATCTGGCCGCCGAGGAGGAGGCCCAGATCGGCGGCGATCTGTACGCGGCGGTCCGTACCGAGGGCGCGACCCGGCTGCTCATCGGCGACGTGCGCGGCAAGGGGCTGGCCGCCATCGGGGACGCGGCGGTGCTGATCGGCGCGTTCCGCGGATCCGCCTACCGCGATCTGACGCTGCCGGGCATCGCCGCCCACCTGGGCAACGCGGTGCGCTGGAACTGGGTGCACACCGCCGTGGAGGAGGGCGCCGCCCAGGAGTCGTTCGTCACCGCTCTGGTGGTGGACGTGTACGACGACCGCGCGGTCGCCGGAATGGTGAACTGCGGCCATCCGCCGCCCCTGCTGGTGCACCGGGGCGCGGTACGGACGCTGGAGCTGGGCGAGCCAGCGCTGCCGCTGGGGCTGGACATGGCACCGGGGGACGGCTGCGTGGTCGAGACGTTCGGCTTTGAGGACGAGGATCTGCTGGTCCTGCACACCGACGGGGTGATCGAGGCCCGCGACGCGGAGGGCGCCTTCTTCCCGCTGGCCGACCGCGTCGCGGCCTGGCACGGCGACAGCCCGGAGTCCCTGGCGGGCCACCTCCGGGACAGCCTGCTCCAGCACACGGGCGGTGAGGTGGGCGATGACGCGGCCATCGTCGTCGCCGCCCGCTGTCCCCTGCCGCCCGCCACCGGCCACGCCGAGTAGTCCCGCTTTATACCGATTACGCTCGAATGTGAAGGGCTGGTGGAAGGGAGCGCATCCGTGTCCGTCACCTCATCCGGGCCGTCCCCGGTCTCCTTGCCCCGGCATCGCGGCTGCCCGTTCGACCCGCCCGGTGCGTACGGGGCGCTCCGCGCCCGGCGAAGCGCCGCCCGGCTGGCCTTTCCGGACGGGAAGACGGGCTGGCTGCTCACCGGTTACGACGATGTCCGCGATCTGCTCGCGGACGACCGGTTCAGCTCGGACCGGGTCCGGGCCTCGTCGCCGATCCGGGCGTTTCCGATGCGGGAGGACGATGAGCGCCGACTCGGCTCGTTCATCGGCATGGACCCTCCCGAGCACACCCGCTACCGGCGGCTGATCTCCCGGTGGTTCACGCCTCGGCGGACGCGGGAGCTGCTGCCGCGCGTCGAGGGGATCGTCACGGATCATCTGGACGCGATGGAGCACACCGGACCCCCGGCCGATCTGGTGCGGTCGTTCGCCCAGCCCATCCCGTCCCTGGTGATCTGCGAGCTGCTGGGGGTTCCGTACGCCGACCGGGCCGCCTTCCAGGGGTGGTCGGCCACCTTGTTCCGGATCGACGAGGACGAGGAGAAGATCTTCGCGGCCCGGGACGCGGTGTGGGACTACATGCGGGAGCTGGTGGCGGCCAAGCGGCGGCGGCCGGACGGGGCGCTGCTGTCCCGGCTGGTGCACGACGCGGACGCGGACGCGTCATTCTCGGACGCGGAGCTGACCGGGGTGGGGCTGCTGCTGCTCATCGCCGGTCATGAGACGACGGCGAACATGCTGGCCCTGGGCACCTTCGCGCTGCTGAGCCACCCCGAGCAGGCGCGGCTGGTGCGCGAGCGTCCCGAGCGGGCCGATGACGCGGTCGAGGAGCTGCTGCGCTATCTGACCATCGTCCAGTTCGGCACGGTCCGGGTGGCGCGGGAGGACGTGGAGATCGCCGGGGCGCGGGTGCGGGCCGGGGAGACCGTGGTCGCCTCGATCGCCGCCGCCAACCGGGACCCCGCCCGGTTCCCGGACCCCGACGGCCTGGACGTCACCCGTGACGCCACCGAGCACATCGCCTTCGGCCACGGCGTCCACCAGTGCCTGGGCCAGCACCTGGCCCGGATGGAGATGCGGACCGGCTATCCGGCGCTGCTCCGGCGGTTCCCCACGCTGCGGCTGGCGGTACCGCCCGGGGAGGTGCCGCTGCGCGACGACATGCTGGTCTACGGAGTGCACCGGCTCCCCGTCACCTGGGATGGGGCAGCGTGATACGCGTCGGGCCGGGCAAGGGCTGAGCGTGCGCTCCAAGGCGCCCAGGAGCGTGACGCCACCGGCCTCGGACACGCTGCGGGGCGTGCCCGCTCCCCCGGCCTGGCTGCGCTGGCTGCCGGTCCTCTATGTGGCGGCGATCCTGGCGATCGAGCCCATCACCCCCGTCCAGTGGCCGGTGAGCTTCCTGCTCATCGCCCTGCCGGTGGTGGCCGCGTTCACGCTCGGCCCGGCCGGGGTCGCCGGGGTCACGCTGTTCACCGTGGTCTTCGAGGGGGTGCTGGCCGGGACCCCGTGCTGCGCGGGCCGCAGCGTCGGCTACCTCTTCGAGCGCCACTACGTCGCCTCGTACCTCTCCACCGCCCTGGTCGGCGCCCTCGGCACCGCGCTGGCCGCCCACCGCAAGCGCCAGGAGAAGCAGTTGGTGCACGCGGCCACGGTGACCGAGGCCCTGATGCGCACGCTGCTGCGGCCGCTGCCGCACGAGGTCGGCCATGTGCTGACGGCCGGGCTCTACCGTCCCGCCGAGGCCGGGACCATGATCGGCGGTGATCTCTTCGACATCCGCGCCACCCGGACCGGTGAGCGGGCCATCATCGGCGATGTCCGGGGGAAGGGGCTGCAGGCGGTCCGTACCGTCGCCGATGTGCTCGGCGGCTTCCGCCAGGCCGTCTACGAACCGGGGGATCTGGGGCAGGTCTGTGCCCGGCTGGAGAGCCGGATGGCGCGGGAGGCCGCGGAGATCCCGGACGACGAGCTGTTCGTCACCGCCGCGCTGATCGAGTACGACCCGCTCGCGCACCGGCTGACGGTGATCAACCACGGGCATATCGAGCCCGTCCTGATCTCCCGGGGCGAGGTGATGACGCTGAGCGGGCCGCCGTCCCTGCCGCTGGGCCTGGGCTCGCTGGCGAAGGAGAGCCCGGTCCCCGTCCATCACCGCTTCCTGCGCGGCGATGTGCTGCTGCTGTGCACCGACGGGCTGATCGAGGCCCGCGATGTGACGGGGGCCTTCTACCCCCTCCTGGAGCGGCTGCGCGACCGGTTCGCCGGGGCACCGCCCCCGGAACCCATCGACGTCATCGAGTTCCTCAACACGGATCTCCCGGCTCACGCCCGCGCGCTCCACGACGACGTCGCCGTCCTCGCCATCTCCCCGCACGAGCGCACATGAACCGGCCCGCCGCCCCACACCGGTCAGCCGACGGGCAGCTCCGCCCACCGGGTGACGATTCCCCCGTAGCCCGGGGCGGTGCCGTGCCGGGCCGAGAGCGCGGTGACGATGCCCAGCCCGCGCCCGTGCTCATCGGGCTCGGCCTCCTCGGTCGGGTCCGCGCCCCGGGGCGCCGGTCCGCCGTCGGTGACCGCGATGTGCAGGGTGCCGCATTCCTTGGTCTCGCTCCAGCGCAGCCGCAGAACGGCCGGGGGCAGGGCGTGCAGAACCGCGTTGGTGATCAGCTCGGAGACCACCAGCAGCGCGTCCTCCAGGGTCTCGGCGGCCAGCCCCCAATCGGCCAGCAGCGCATGCGCCCGCCGCCGCACACCGGCGACGGCCTCGTGGAGATGCGGCACCGGAAAGTGATGATCGACGTACGCTCCGCCGGTCCACGGCATGGTCAGCTGATCCGCCATATCTCCTCCTTCCGGATACTCCGCCGGTCGTGTTCCTCATGTCCTGTTACGGACGCTATGGGCGACGACCGGCGGGGTCAACGAATCCTGGTCGGCATTACCGAACGTTCCCGTGCGGGGGTGAACGCATGCCCGAAGAGCTACGATCACGTCATGGCCGGCCCGGTGCAGTCCATCGAGCGGGCAGCGGCGATCCTGCGGCTGCTCGCCCAGGGTTCCGGTCGGCTCGGACTGGGCGAGGTGGCCGCCTCGCTGGGTCTGGCGAAGGGCACCGCGCACGGAATCCTGCGCACGCTGCAGAGCGTCGACTTCGTCGAACAGGACCGGGCCACCGGCAAATACCAGCTCGGCGCGGCGCTGCTGCACCTCGGAACCAGCTACCTCGACATCAACGAGCTGCGGTCCCGCTCCCTCAACTGGGCCGACGCGCTCGCCGCCCGCAGCGGGGAGGCGGTCCGCATCGGGGTGCCGCTGGAGGGCAAGGTGCTCATCGTCCACCATGTCTTCCGGCCCGACGACACCTTCCAGACCCTGGACGTCGGCTCGCTGCTGCCGCTCCACGCCAGCGCCCTGGGCAAGGTCCTGCTGGCGTTCGGGGCGACGCCGGTGGAACCGGTGCTGGAGGCGGAGCCGGAGACCTATACGCGGCACACGCTGGCCTCCCCGGCCGCGCTGAACCAGGCGCTGGGCGAGATCCGGGAGGCCGGATGGGCGGCCGCGGTCCAGGAAACCGTCATGGGTGAGGCTGATATCGCGGCGCCGATCCGCGGCCAGGGCGGCCTGGTCGTGGGCGCCGTCGGGGTGTCCGGCACCGTGGAGCGCGTCTGCGACAGCAAGGGCGGGCCCCAGCCGTCGCTGGTCGGCCTGACCCGGGACGCCGCACGGGCCATCTCCCGCGACCTCGGCGCGGCCCGCTGGTGAGCCGCCATGCCGTGCGCGTACCGCTCGTACCCGACGCCGCACCCGCCCGAAGGCAGGCCAGGCCATGGTTGAACGCTATGTGATGTCCATCGACCAGGGCACCATGTCCACCCGGTGCATCCTCTTCGACCACCAGGGGCGGCTGGCCTCCGTCGCCCAGCGCGAGCACCGGCAGCACTACGCCAAGCCCGGCTGGGTGGAGCACGACCCCGCCGAGATCTGGTCCAATCTGCGGCGGGTGGTGCCCCGGGCGCTGCGCGACGCGGACGCCGGGCCCGAGCAGATCGCGGCCATCGGCATCGCCAATCAGCGCGAGACCACCGTGGTGTGGGAGCGCGATACGGGCCATCCCGTGGGCAACGCGATCATCTGGCAGGACACCCGCACCGACGCGCTCGTCCAGGAGCTGCGGCGCGCTACCGGCGACGACTTCTTCCTGGACCGCTGCGGGCTCTCCCCCGCCACCTACTTCTCCGCGCCCCGCATCCGCTGGCTGTTCGACCACGTCCAGGGGTTGCGGGAGCGGGCGGAGCGCGGCGAGGTGCTGTTCGGCACGATGGAGAGCTGGCTGATCTGGAACCTCACCGGCGGTCCTTCCGGGGGCTTGCACATCACCGACGCCACCAACGCCAGCCGCACGATGCTCATGAACATCCGCACCCTCACCTGGGACGACGAGCTGCTGTCGTACTTCGGGATACCCCGGGCGATGCTGCCCGAGATCCGCCCCTCCGCCGAGGGCTACGGCGTGGCGCGGGAGGTGCTGCCGGGCGTACGGATCGGCGCCGCCCTCGGTGACCAGCAGGCGGCGCTGTTCGGGCAGACCTGCTTCGCGCCCGGCGAGGCCAAGTGCACGTACGGCACCGGCAGCTTCCTGCTGCTCAACACCGGCACCAACCTGGTCCGCTCCCGGCACGGGCTGCTCACCACCGTGGGCTACAAGGTCGGCGACGAGCCGCCCGTCTACGCCCTGGAGGGGCCGATCGCGGTCACCGGCTCGCTGGTGCAGTGGTTCCGCGACCGGCTGGGGCTGATCCACAGCGCACCGGAGATCGAGACCCTGGCCCGCAGCGTCGAGGACAACGGCGGCTGCTACATCGTGCCCGCCTTCTCGGGCCTGTTCGCCCCGCACTGGCGCAGCGACGCGCGTGGCGTCATCGTCGGCCTCACCTCGTACATCACCAAGGGCCATCTCGCCCGCGCGGTGCTGGAGGCCACCGGCTGGCAGACCCGCGAGGTCGTGGACGCCATGAACGCCGACTCGCCCGAGCCGCTGCGGGAGCTGAAGGTCGACGGCGGGATGACGGCCAACAATCTGCTGATGCAGTTCCTGGCCGATGTGCTCGATGTGCCGGTGGTGCGGCCGATGGTCTCGGAGACCGTGTCGCTGGGTGCCGCGTACGCCGCGGGGCTGGCCGTGGGCTACTGGCCGGACCTGGAGGGGCTGCGCCGGAACTGGCACCGGGCCGGGCAGTGGATGCCCACGATGGATCCGGCGCGGCGGCAGGCGGAGTACGAGAACTGGCAGCGGGCGGTGGAGCTGTCGTTCGGCTGGATCAGATGAGGCTGTTCAGGGGCGGCGCGCCCAGGCGGAGATCATGGGGGCGGTGGCCAGGTCGAGGCGCCCGGTGGCCACGTTCGCCAGATGCTGGTCGATCTCCTCGTCGGTGGCCAGGCCCGCGGCCACCAGCCGGGCGCGGATCTGCCGCACGGTGGCGGTCTCCAGGACCGTGCAGGCCGGTGAGGCCACGGGGAAGTACGCGTCGGCGCACACGTCTTCGAGACCGGCCTCGCGCAGCAGCCGGGGCAGGGTGCGCCCGTACGCGAGGTCCGCGCCGCGCCGGGCCATCAGCTCGCGGAAACCGGAGCGCAACCGGTTGGCGAGGCGCTGCTGCGGGCCGGACTCGTCCGGGCACAGCAGCGGCTGAAGCCCCGGGTCGGCGTCCTCCAGGAGCAGCCATCCGCCGGGCCGCAGCGCCTCGATCATGCGGCGCAGGGCCTGCGCCCGGTCGGGGACGTGCACCAGGACGAGGCGGGCGTGCACCAGGTCGAACGGGCCGGGCGGCGGCGGGTCGGCGGCCACGTCGTGGCGCAGCACCTCGATCACCCGGTCCGCTCCGGTGGCCGTGGTGCGGGTCCAGGACACGTCGATGTCGGTGGCGATCACCTGCCCGGTGGGCCCGACCCGTTCCGCAAGACCCTCGGGGACGGAGGGGCCACCGGCGCCCACCTCCCAGCAGCGCATGCCCGGTCCGATGCCGAGCCGGTCGACGTGGCGGAAGGTGCTCGGGTCGAACAGCTCGGCCAGGGCGCCGAACCGGATGCCCGCCTCGGTCTGCCGGTTGTCCAGCAGATAGCCCTGATCGTCGTCGGTCCTGCCCGCCCCGCCGTGTGCGCTGTCCATGCCGTCGATCATGGCAGAACCCGGTTCACCCGCCGTACAGCACCCGGGTGGCGGTGGTGAACCGGGCGAGGGCGTCCGGCAGCGGGGTGACGCCGATGCCGGGCGTGGTGGGCACCGGCAGATGGCCGTCCGCCAAGACGAACGGCTCGGTGATGTCCTCGGCGAAGTACCGCCTGGACGCCGAGGTGTCGCCGGGCAGGGTGAATCCGGGGAGGGCGGCGAGGGCCAGGTTGGGGGCCCGGCCGATACCGGTCTCCAGCATGCCGCCGCACCACACCGGGACGCCGTGGGCGGTGGCGAGGTCATGGATGCGGCGGGCCTCCGCATAGCCGCCGACCCGGGCCGGTTTGACGTTGATGACCCGGCAGGCGTCCATGGCGATCGCGGAGGCGGCGTCGCTCGCGGTGTGGATGGACTCGTCCAGGCAGACCGGGGTGGTGATCCGGCGCTGCAGCTGGGCGTGGGCGTGGAGGTTGTTCTCGGCCAGCGGCTCCTCGATGAGCAGCAGGTCGAAGGCGTCCAGTTTCCGCAGGTGAGGGGCGTCGGCGAGGGTGTACGCGGTGTTGGCGTCGACCTGCAGGGGCAGCGCGTCGCCGAACCGTTCGCGTACGGCGCGCACCGGCTCCAGGTCCCAGCCCGGCTCGATCTTGAGCTTGATGCGGACGTACCCCTCCTCCAGGTACTGCTCGACGTCGTCGAGCAGTTCGGGGAGGGAGTTCTTGATGCCGACGGAGACGCCCGCGGGCACCCGGTCGCGGACCGAGCCGAGGAAGGTGGCGATGGGCATGCCGTAGGCGCGGAGTTCGGCGTCCAGCAGGGCCGTCTCCAGGGCCGCCTTGGCGAGTTCGTGGCCCTTGACGGCGGCCATGGCGGGCGCGAGGGCCGCCGTCGTCGGCTCGGGGAGGGCGGCGACGCGCGGCAGCAGGAAGTCGCGGATCACGGTCTCGGCACCGGCGACGAACTCGGAGCAGTACAGCGGCTCCGGGTCGGCGGCGAACTCGGACCAGCCCTCGGCCGCGTCCGTGACGACCCGCAGCAGGAAAGTGTCCTTGCTGGTCATGGTCCCGAAGGAGGTCCGGAAGGGGGTGACGAGCGGGATGGCGACATGGAGCAGTTCGACGCGTTCGAGCCTCATGCGCGCGGCTCCTCATCGGTGTCGGGCCCCTCGGCAGGGCTGGGGGTGAGCAGATACCAGCCGTCGCGGGACATCGACGTGGCGCGCAGCCCCTCGGCGTACGCGTCGGTGAACACCTCCCGTACGGCGTGCCGCCAGCGCAGCGCCAGGGCGGGGTCGGCGGCGCGCAGCGCGACGATGTCCTCGGGCACCCGGCACCACAGCCGCCGGTCGTCCCGTACGGCGAGCGGGCCGCCGTCCGGGGCGGGGCGGACCGCCGTGGCGCGTGCCCGGGCCTCGTCGGCTTCGGCTTCGTCGGTGGTGTGGGCCGTACCGGGGTCGAGGTCCCAGGCGGCGGTGAGCCGGTCGCTCTCGTCGCCGTCGTTCACCCCGTCGTTCATCGGCCCGTACAGGTCGACCAGGTACTCGGACCCGACGGCGCCCAGCTTGACCAGGTTGAACCGGGCGTTGCGGCCCACCAGCGGGTCGAAGGTCCAGCGCATGGTGCGGGCGCCGCGCTCCAGCGCCCAGACCCGCTGGGCCTGCTTGATCGCGAAGCCGACGCCCCGGTCGGAGGCGGTGGCCGCGGCCACGAACGAGTACGCGCTGCGGTCGGCGGGCGGTCCGAAGACGGCGACGGCCGCCCCCGCCAGCCGTTCGCCGGTCCCGTACGCGGCGTGCACCGCGCCGCCCGCGTGCACGAGGCTGTGCAGCACCTCGCTGGGATAGGGCGGATTGGTGTGCGGCAGCTGCCATACGTCGGCGAGGAAGTCGGCCACCGCCTGGATACCGGCCACATCGTCCACGGTGCGGACGCCGACCCCGGCGGTGTGGGCGGCGGCGGACGCGAGCGCACCGGCGTCCATCGTCACTGCTGGTGTCATGGCACCGAGTCTCCCGGGCCGGACCCGGGCGTCTCTTGTCCTGCTGTACAAAGGCGGCCTAGGGTCCTGTGACGATCGGCCAATGGCCACGAAGAAAGGCCCGGACACCGCACCCATGGACGCCCGCACCCTCGGGGACCTCCTCGCCGTTCTCGGCGAGCCCACCCTGCGCCCGCTCAGCCCCGCCCCGGCCGGACTCGGCGCGCCCGTCACCGAGGTGCTGCTGTACGACGCCCACGCGCCGCTGCCGTCCCGGGCGCCCGGCGCCCTGCTGCTGGCGGTCGGGGTGCGGGCGGAGGCCGCCGGTCCGCTGGTGCGGGAGGCGGCCGCCGCCGGTATGGCCGGGGTGGTGGTGCGCGGCCCGGCCGGGCCGGTCGCCGAGGCGGCGGAGTGCGGTACGGCCCTGCTCGCCGTGGATGAGGACGCCGCCTGGCACCACGTCCATCTGCTGCTCGCCCAGGCGATCGGGGCGCGGCCGTCCCCGGCGGGCAACGGGGCCGCGCTCGGCGATCTGTTCTCGCTGGCGGGCGCGGTGGCGGCGGCGGTGGGCGGCGCCACCGTCATCGAGGATCCGCGGCAGAGCGTCCTCGCGTACTCGACCGTGCCCGGGCAGCCGGTCGACGAGGCCCGGCGGCAGGGCATCCTCGGCCGTCAGGTGCCGGACAGCCCGGAGAACACCGAGCAGTACCGGGTGCTGTTCGCCGCCCAGGGCCCGGTCCGGCTCGCCGCCCTCGGCGAGGGCGAGCTGCCACGGCTGGCCGTCGCCGTGCGGGCGGGCGGCGAGACGCTCGGCTCGCTGTGGGTCGTGGACGACGGGACGCTCGCCCCCGACGCCGAGGCGCAGCTCGCCCAGGGCGCGTCCACGGCCGCGCTGCTTCTGCTGCGGGCGCGGGCGGCGGCCGAGCTGTCCCGGCATCTGACCGGCGATCTGCTGCGCCGCCTGCTGGACGGCACCACCGAATCGGCCACCGCCGCCCAGCGCCTGGGCCTCACCCCCGGCACCCCGCTGCGGGTGGCCGCGTTCGCCCTGGATCCGGCGGCCTCCGCGCCGGATGGCGAGCAGGCCGCGCTGCGGCTGCTGGACCTCGTACGGCTGCAGTGCGAGGCCCGCTACGGGCGGCAGGCGTGCGTCCTGGTCGACGGGGTGGTGTACGCGCTGCTGCCCGTGAGCGGGGAGCGCGCCGGGGAGCGGCAACGGCGGTTCGCGGAGGACATCGTGCGGCGCGCCGGGCAGGCGCTGCGGGCGCCGGTACGGGCCGGGCTCGGCGAGGCGGTGCCGGACCCGGCGGAGATCCCCGGCTCGCGGGAGGACGCCGATCTGGTGCTGCGGGTGCTCCGGCCGGACGAGACGGTCGCGGCGGTGCACGAGGTACGGGCCCGGGCCGTCCTGTTCCGGCTGGCCGGGCTCCTCGGCGAGCGGCGGGAGCTGGCGGCCGGGGCGTGGCGGGAGGTGCTGGCGTACGACGCCGACCACGGTACGGACTACGCCCGCACCCTGGTGTGCTGGCTGGACGCGGGCTGCGACATGGCCCGGGCGGCGAAGCTGCTGGCCGTGCACCCCAACACCTGCCGCTACCGGCTCCGCCAGGTGCGGTCGCAACTCGGCGTCGACCTGGACGACCCGGACGAGCGGCTGGTGCTGTGGCTTCAGCTGCGCACCCTGGCGGGCCTCTAAGCGCCCTGCGCCCCTAGGCGCCCTGGAGCCAGTCCGCGAGCCGCGTCTCGCAGGCGCGCAGCTGGGCCAGGGGTACGTACTCGCCCGGGGTGTGGGCCAGGGACGGGTCGCCCGGGCCGTAGTTGAGGGCCGGGGTGCCGAGCGCGGTGAAGCGGGCGACGTCGGTCCAGCCCAGCTTGGGGCGGGGCTCCGCGCCCACCGCGGCCACGAACGAGGCGGCTTCGGGGCGGTCGAGGCCGGGGAGGGCGCCGGGGGTGGCCTCGGTGATCTCCACCTCGTACTCCGGGAAGAGGTCCCGCACATATCGCTCGGCCTGCTCGGGCGAACGGCTGGGCGCGAAGCGCAGATTGACGGTGATCACGCAGCTGTCGGGGACGACGTTCTCGGCCACCCCCGCGCGTACGGCGACGGCGCTCAGCCCCTCGCGGTACTCCAGGCCGTCGATGGCGACGCGCTCGGCGGTGTGGTCGTCCAGACGCTTGAGGACTTCGGCGGCCCGGTGGGCGGCGTTGACGCCCTGCCAGGCGCGGGCGGTGTGCGCGCGGGCGCCGCGTACGGTGATGTCGGCCATCAGCATGCCCTGGCAGCCCGCCTCGACTCCGGCGTCGGAGGGTTCCATGAGGATCGCGAGGTCGGCGTGGAGCAGTTCGGGGCGCTCGGTGGCGATCTGGGCGAGGCCGTTGCGGTCGCCGGAGACCTCTTCGCAGGCGTAGAAGACGTAGGTCACGTCGTGGACCGGCGCGGTGAGGGTGGCCGCGAGCCGCAGGGAGACCGCGACGCCGCCCTTCATGTCGCAGGCGCCGAGCCCGTGGAGCGCTTCGGCGTCGAGGCGGGCGGGCAGGTTTCCGGCGGCCGGGACGGTGTCCAGATGGCCCGCGACGATCACGCGCCGCTCGCGGCCCAGCCCGGTGCGGGCCACCACCGAGTCGCCGATCCGCTCGACCGTCAGGTGCGGCAGGGCGCGCAGCGCGGTCTCGACGGCGTCGGCGAGCGCGGCCTCCTCGCCGCTCTCGGAGGGGATGTCGACCAGGGCGCGGGTGAGCGCGACGACATCGGTGGCCGGGTCGAGCACAGGCGTGGGGGTGGTCATGGCGTGGTCTCCTGAACGGTCTTCTCGGGGGTGGCGGCGCGGCCCAGCGCGGAGTGGCGGATGCCGTAGAGCCCGTAGACGGCCAGCCCCGCCGCCATCCAGGCGCCGAACGCGATCCAGGTGTCGGCGCCGAGCCCGTACATCACATAGACGCACGCGGCCACGCCGAGCAGCGGTGTCACCGGCGCGAACGGCACCCGGAAGCCGCGGGGCGCCTCCGGGCTGCGCCGCCGCAGGATCAGCACCGCCAGGTTGACCAGGGCGAAGGCGAAGAGGGTGCCGATGCTGGTGGCGTCCGCGAGGGCGCCGAGCGGAATGAGCGCGGCCAGGACCGTGACGAAGGCGGTGACGATGACCGTGCCCGCGCGCGGCACCCCGGTCCGCGCGTGGACCCGGGAGAAGAGCGGCGGGATGAGCCCGTCGCGGGACATCGCGAAGAGGATGCGGATCTGGCCGTACTGCACGGTCAGGACGACGCTCGTGGTGGCGATGACCGCGCCGATGGACAGCAGCACGGGCCACAGATCGCCACCGCCGACGGAACGCACCAGCACCTGGCTCAGCGTGGCCTCGGTGCCCGCGAACCGCTGCCAGGGCATCGCCCCGACCGCCGCCAGCGCGACCGCGCAGTACAGGGCGGTGACGAGGGCGAGCGAGAAGATGATGGCGCGCGGCAGATCGCGCTGCGGGTTCTTCGCTTCCTCACCGGCCGTGGACGCGGCGTCGAAGCCGATGTACGAGAAGAACAGCGAGGCCGCGCCCGCGGTCATCCCGGCAGTGCCGAGCGGGAAGAGCGGGCGGAAGTTCCCGGCGTGGAAGGCGGTGAAGGCGACCGCGCAGAACATCACCAGCACGACGACCTTCACCGTCACCATGACGGCGTTGGCGACCGCGCTCTGCCGCGCCCCGCGCAGCAGCACCACCATGGCGAGGAGGACGATCACGGCGGCGGGCACGTTCAGCACCCCGCCCTCCCCCGGCGGCGCGGCGAGCGAATCGGGCAGCGTCCAGCCGATGGTGAGGTGGAGCAGTTCGTTGACGTACTGCCCCCAGCCGACCGCGACCGCGGCCACCGACACGCCGTACTCCAGGATCAGACACCAGCCGCAGACCCAGGCCACCAGCTCGCCGAGGGTGGCGTACGCGTAGCTGTACGAGGACCCGGCGCCCGGGATCATGCCCGCCAGCTCGGCGTACGAGAGCGCCGAGAACAGCGCGGTGAGCCCGGCGAGTACGAACGAGACCACCACCGCAGGACCGGCCTCGGGCACCGCCTCGCCCAGCACCACGAAGATCCCGGTGCCGAGGGTGGCGCCCACGCTGAGCAGTGTGAGCTGGCTCAGCCCCATGGTGCGCCGCAGCGGGCCGCCGCTCGCGTCGGCGACCAGTCCCGCCACGCTCCGGCGCCTTGTCAGCTTGTTCTCACCTTGCACCGACCCGCTCCTTCCGCTGCCGCATGGCGTCTGATGATGCGGCAGCGGGGTGGGCGCGGGGTTGCGCGCATCGGCCAAGATGACCCGGATCGCTTTGCACGATCGGCCAAGCGCCGCCCGGCCGGAGGCCCTGGTCGGACAGGGCCCGCCCTGACCAGGGCTCCTGTGAGTCCGGACACAGGATGATCAGCCGCTTCTGAGGGGTGCGGCGACCCCCGGGAAACCAGCCCCCACCAGGCATGATGTGCGACTGGCGGGAGCGTGCGCGAGGGGCGGGCCGATGGGCGGCGTGGCCCCCGCCCGGGGCGCGGGCATCCCGTAACACGAGCGGTTCCTGTTAACGCTGGGTAAACTGCCTGTTCGGCGTGTGCGGCGTCGGTTCGGTTGGGGGGCGGAACAAGCCCTTCCGGCCATCGGTGGCCGCGGATTCGGGGCGGCCGCTGAAGGCCGCCCCGAGTGTTCGCCCTCGCGGCATCCCTCAGCCGCGAGCGGGTGTTCGGGACCCGGCTCAGTGTGGAGCCGGTATGGCAGAGGCCGATGGTCCGGTGGTCCGGACGGTGTCGCCGAACTCTCGGTCCACCGAAGCCGGAGAGGCCGGATGACTGTAGTAGACGAGTCCCAGACGCTGACCGAACCGCTGCCCGCGCCCGTCGCGGAGCCCGTGGCACCGCCCGCCCTGTTCCCGGGGCGCGGCACCCACGCCGAGCGCACCCTCATGGACGTCCTCGGCGCGACCGCCCGCCGCCACCCGAACGCCCCCGCCGTCGACGACGGCAAGGCCGCGCTGAGCTACCGGGCGCTGCTGGCCGAGGTGGAGCGGGTGCGGCGGCGGCTGGCCGGGGCGGGCGTCGGCGTCGGCGACCGGGTCGGCATCCGCGTCCCCTCCGGCACCGCCGATCTGTACGTCGGGATCCTGGCCGTGCTGGCCGCGGGCGCCGCGTATGTGCCGGTGGACGCGGAGGACCCGGACGAGCGGGCCGAGCTGGTCTTCTCCGAGGCCGAGGTGAGCGTGGTGCTCGGCGCCGGTCTGGAGATGACGGTGCGCGCCGAGCCGCACGGCGGCCCCGGCCGCCCGGGGCCCGGCGACGACGCGTGGATCATATTCACCTCCGGATCGACGGGGAAGCCCAAGGGCGTCGCCGTCACCCACCGCAGCGCGGCCGCGTTCGTGGACGCCGAGGCCGGGCTGTTCCTGGCCGATGAGCCCATGGGGCCGGGCGACCGGGTGCTGGCCGGTCTGTCGGTGGCCTTCGACGCGTCCTGTGAGGAGATGTGGCTCGCGTGGCGCAGCGGCGCCTGTCTGGTGCCCGCGCCCCGGTCGCTGGTGCGCACGGGTGTGGACCTGGGCCCCTGGCTGGTCGAGCAGGAGATCACCGTGGTCTCCACGGTTCCCACGCTGGCCGCGCTGTGGCCGGTGGAGGCGCTGGACGACGTACGGCTGCTGATCTTCGGCGGCGAGGCGTGCCCGCCGGAGCTGGCCGAGCGGATGGCGGTCGAGGACCGTGAGGTGTGGAACACCTACGGGCCGACCGAGGCCACCGTCGTCGCGTGCGCGGCCCAGCTGACCGGCGAGGGTCCGGTGCGGATCGGGCTGCCGCTCGACGGCTGGGAGCTGGCCGTCGTGGATTCCCGGGGCGAGGTCGTGCCCATGGGCGAGGTCGGCGAGCTGGTGATCGGCGGGGTCGGTCTGGCCCGCTATCTCGACCCGGCGAAGGACGCCGAGAAGTACGCCCCGCTCCCGGCCCTGGGCTGGTCGCGCGCGTACCGCAGCGGTGACCTGGTGCGCGCCGAGGAGGAGGGGCTGCTGTTCGTCGGCCGGGCCGATGAACAGGTCAAGCTGGGCGGCCGCCGGATCGAGCTGGGCGAGGTGGACGCCGCGCTGCAGGCGCTGCCGGGCGTGGCGGGCGCCGCGGCCGCGGTACGGACGACGAAGGCGGGCCACCAGCTGCTGGTGGGCTACGTCGTGCCCGAAGGACCCGAAGAAGACGACGGCTTCGACCAGGCGGACGCGCTGGACCGGCTGCGGGAGGTGCTGCCCGCCGCGCTGGTGCCGCTGCTCGCGGTGGTCGGCACGCTGCCGACCCGTACGTCCGGCAAGGTGGACCGGGCCGCGCTGCCCTGGCCGCTGCCGGGCGTCGGCACGGCCCAGGCCCCGGACGCGCTGACCGGGACCGAGAGCTGGCTGGCCGAGCTGTGGGGCGAGGTACTGGGCACCCCCGCGAGCGGGCCGGACGCCGACTTCTTCGCGGCGGGCGGGGGCAGCCTCGCCGCCGCCCAGCTCGTCTCGCGCATCCGGGACCGCTATCCCAGCGGGTCGGTCAGCGACATCTACCAGAACCCGCGGCTGGGCGCGCTCGCCCGGACGCTGGACGCGATGGGCTGCGAGGCGACGGCTTCGCGCACCGTGCGGCCCGTCCCCCGGCGCACCGGCCTCGCGCAGACGCTGCTGACGCTGCCGCTGCTGACGGTCGCCGGGCTGCGCTGGGGCGTGGCCGCGGCCGCCGTCCTCAATACGCTGCGTCTGCTCGGTTCCGCGCCCTGGGCGCCCACCGTCTCCTGGTGGTGGATCGCGCTCGGCTGGCTGCTCTTCGTATCGCCGCCGGGCCGGATCGCGATCGCCGCGGGCGGTGCCCGCCTGCTGCTGCGGGGGCTCAAGCCGGGGACGTATCCGCGCGGCGGCGGCGTCCATCTGCGGCTGTGGACGGCCGAGAAGCTGGCCGAACTGAGCGGTGCCACCGGTCTGTCGGGCAGCTGGCTCACCCACTACGCGCGGGCGCTGGGCGTGCGGATCGGCCCGGATGTCGATCTGCACGCGCTGCCGCCGGTGACCGGGATGCTCAAGCTCGGCAGGGGCAGCGCGGTCGAGCCCGAGGTCGATCTGTCCGGCCACTGGCTGGACGGCGACCGGCTGCGGATCGGCCGCATCCGGATCGGCGCGGGCGCCACGGTCGGCGCGCGCAGCACGCTCTTCCCCGGCGCCCGGATCGGCAAGCGCGCCGAGATCGCCCCGGGGTCCGGGGTGACCGGCGCGGTGCCCGCAGGGCGCCGCTGGGCGGGCGTACCGGCCGCCAAGTCCGGCAAGGCGGCGCAGCACCGGCCCGAGGACCGGCCGGAGCGCACCCGCCGCTGGGCCGTGGTGTACGGGCTCACCTCGCTGGCGCTGACCCTGCTGCCCGCGCTGGCGCTGCTGCCCGCGCTCGCCGTCCTGGCGCTGTTCGTCCGGGGCACCCATGAGCCGGTCCCGGCGCTGCTCCACGCGCTGGCCGCGGTGCCGCTGGCGACCGTGGCCGGGATGGTCTGCTACGCGCTGCTCATCCTGGCCGGGGTACGGGCGCTCGGCATCGGCCTGCGCGCGGGCCAGCACCCCGTGCACGGGCGCGTCGCCTGGCAGGCGTGGGCCACCGAACGGCTGATGGACATGGCGCGGGTGCATCTGTTCCCGCTGTACGCGAGCCTGTTCACCCCGGTGTGGCTGCGGGCGCTCGGGATGAAGGTGGGGCGCGGGGTCGAGGCGTCCACCGTGCTGGCGCTGCCGTCGATGACGACGGTCGGCGACGGCGCGTTCCTCGCCGACGACACCATGGTGGCGTCGTACGAACTGGGCGGCGGACGGCTGCGGATCGCCGAGTCGCGGGTCGGCAAGATGGCGTTCCTCGGCAACTCCGGTATGGCCGCGGGCGGCAGCTCGGTCCCCAAGCGCGGTCTGGTCGGTGTGCTGTCCGCGGCGCCCAAGGGCGCCAAGGCGGGCAGCTCGTGGCTCGGGATGCCGCCGATGAAGCTGCCGAGGGCGGCCGAGGAGGGCGACCAGAGCCGTACGTACCGTCCGGCGCGGCGGCTGAAGTGGGCGCGTGGCGCCGTCGAACTGTGCCGGATCGTGCCCGTCATGGGCAGCACGGCGCTCGCGGTGCTGGTGCTGGCCGCCTTCGGGGCGGTCGCCGGACGGTTCGGCTTCCCGGCCGCGCTGGCGGCGGGCGGCGTGCTGCTCATCGCGGGCGGTCTGGTGGCGTGCGTCGTGGCGGTGCTGGCCAAGTGGCTGCTGGTGGGCCGGTTCCGGGCCACCGAACGGCCGCTGTGGAGTTCGTTCGTCTGGCGCACCGAGCTGGCGGACACCTTCGTGGAGGTGCTGGCCGTGCCGTGGCTGGCCGGGGCCGTGTCCGGTACGCCGCTGATGAACTGGTGGCTGCGGGGGCTGGGCGCGCGCATCGGGCGCGGCGCCTGGTGCGAGACGTACTGGCTGCCCGAGGCCGACCTGGTGCGGATCGGTGCCGGGGCGAGCGTGAACCGGGGCTGCGTGGTGCAGACCCATCTCTTCCACGACCGGATCATGCGCATGGACGAGGTCGTCCTGGAGGAGGGCGCGACCCTGGGCCCGCACGGCATCGTGCTGCCGGGCGCCACGGTCGGCGCGTGTGCCACGGTGGGTCCGGCGTCGCTGGTGATGCGCGGCGAGGCACTGCCCGCGGGGACCCGGTGGCTGGGCAACCCGATCGCGGCGTGGCAGCCGGAGAAGGAGCGGGACATGCGGAAGACGGAGGGTACGGCGAAGTGAGCAGGGGCAAGGGCGGCCGCCGGACGCAGGCGGCGCCCGGCGGCGCGGCCGGGGCGGTCGGCACGGTCGGCGCGGACAAGTCCGGGGACTCGTATCTGCCCGGGCACGGCAACGGCGGCTACCGGGTGACCCATTACGACCTGGAGCTGAACTGCCGCCCCAGCACCGGGCGGCTCTCGGGCCGGGCCCGGATCTCGGCGGTCGCCGAGCCGGGCGCGACGGGCGAGCCGCTGTCCGGGTTCAGCCTCGACCTGGGCGCGTTCCGGGTGGACGGGGTGCTGGTCGACGGGGTCCGCGCGGCCCGCTACACCCACCGGGCGGACAAGCTGCGCGTCCGCCCGGCCCGCCCGCTGCCCGCCGGGACGCCGTTCACCGTCGAGGTGCGGTACGTCGGGGTGCCCCGGCCGGTGAAGACCCGGCACTGGGGCGACCTGGGCTGGGAGCAGCTGGAGGACGGGGCGCTGGTGGCGGGCCAGCCGATCGGCGCGCCGTCCTGGTTCCCGTGCGACGACCACCCGGCCGGCAAGGCGTCGTACCGGATCGCGGTGACCGCGCCGTCGCCGTACACGGTGGTCGCCGCGGGCACCCTGGAGTCGTGCACGGTCAGCGCCTCCACCACGACCTGGGTGTACGAGCACCCGGCGCCGATGTCCACGTATCTCGCCACCGTCCAGATCGGCCTGTACGACCTGGTCGAGCTGACGGACCCGGCGGTGAGCCGGGTGCCCCAGCGGGCGGCCGTACCGCCGCGGCTGCGCGACCGCTTCGACCACGACTTCGCCCGCCAGCCCCGGATGATGGCCGCCTTCGAGGACCTCTTCGGCCCGTATCCGTTCGACGAGTACGCGGTGGTGGTGACGGACGACGAGCTGGAGGTGCCGGTCGAGGCGCAGACGCTGTCCGTCTTCGGCTCCAACCATGTCGACGGGCAGCGCGGCTGTGAGCGGCTGGTGGCCCATGAGCTGGCCCACCAGTGGTTCGGCAACAGCCTGAGCGTCGCCGACTGGCGCCACATCTGGCTGAACGAGGGCTTCGCCAAGTACGCCGAGTGGCTGTGGTCGGAGGTGTCCGGCGGCGCCACGGCCGCCGTCCACGCCGCCCGGTTCCGGGCCGCGCTGGCCGAGCAGCCGCAGGACCTGCTGGTCGCGGACCCGGGCATGGCGCGGATGTTCGACGACCGGCTCTACCACCGGGGTGCCCTGACGCTGCACGCGCTGCGTACGGTCCTCGGGGACGACGCGTTCTTCGCGGTGCTGCGGGAGTGGACGGCCACCCACCGCCACGCCACCGTCACCACCATGGAGTTCACGGCCCTGGCGCGGCGTCACACGGCGCAGCCCCTGGACGCGCTGCTCACCGCCTGGCTCTACACCCCCCGGCTGCCGGAACTCCCCTGAGGCGGCGTCCGGGTGTGTGCGCCTCGCGTTTCGCATCCGGACGTGTTTCGTTTCAACTCACGGCTCCCGCAGGCCACTTCATTCCTCCCTGTCGGCCTGATACTGGTGTCATCGCCGGACATCTGGAGGAGCCATGCCCGCACCGCTGTTCAGCCGTCGCCACGGTATGCGCGCCGCGGCCGCCGCAGCTCTCGGACTTCCGCTCGCCACCCAGCCGGAGGCCCGGGCCGACACCGCCGGGGACGGCCCGGCCGTCCCCGTGGGCGGCTCACAGCTGCACACCATGACCTTCAACCTGCGCTACGCCAGCGACACCGCGCCCAACACCTGGGCGCAGCGCCGCCCGGTCATGCGGGAGCTGCTGCGCCGCGCCGAGCCGCATCTGCTGGGCACCCAGGAGGGGCTGTACGGCCAGCTGCGCGACATCGCCGCCGATCTCGGGGCGCGCTACGACTGGCTGGGCACGGGCCGGGCGGGTGGCAGCCGCGATGAGTTCATGGCCGTCTTCTACGACACGAGACGGCTGGAGCCGCTGGAGTTCGACCACTTCTGGCTGTCCGACACACCGAATGTGATCGGCTCCAACACCTGGGGTGGGGCCGTGGTGCGCATGGTGACCTGGGCGCGCTTTCACGACCAGGTCACCGGCAAGCAGTTCTACGCCCTCAACACCCATCTGGACCACGTCAGCCAGTACGCCCGGCAGCGGGCCGCCGTCCTGATCAACACCCGGCTGACCGGGCTGGACCCGTCGCTCCCCCGGATCGTCACCGGGGACTTCAACGTGGCCGCCCACGGCAACTCCGTCTACGACACCCTGCTGGACGGCGGCCTGCTCGCCGACTCATGGGACACCGCCGACCGGCGCGGCAAGCTGTACGCGACCTTCCACGGCTACAAGCCGCTGGTGCCGGACGGCGACCGGATCGACTGGATCCTCACCTCGCGGGGCGTACGGACCCGCTACGCGTCGATCGACACCTACTCCTCCGGCGGGCAGTTCCCCAGCGACCATCTGCCGGTGCACGCCGTGCTGGAGCTGTGAGCCAGGCCCGGTGTCGGCCGCCCGTCAGGCGCCCTCCCGCAGGAAGAGTTCCACGACCGGCACCGCGACATCGGGCCGGACCACCGGCAGGGACAGGGTGAGGGTGCCGGGCGGCTGGCCGCCGATGGTGGTGTTCTGGGCGGTGGCCGAGGGGTCGATCTCGCGGTAGTGGATCTCGGACGCGTCGTGCAGCAGCTGCGCGTACTCGACCTTGCCCGCCAGCCCGGGGAGGTGCACATGGGTGAAGGGCCAGGCGAAGAGGTGGAGGTAGAGGCGGTTGCCGCGCTGGGTGTAGCGGGTGTCGACCGGGGCGCGGTGGGCGGAGGGGCCAGCACCGTAGATCGAGCGGTTGTGGCGGGACATCCACTCCCCGATGCCCTCCAGCGTGGCGGCGGCGACCGGGTCCAGCTCGCCGCGCCCGGTGGGCCCGACGTTCAGCAGCATGTTGCCGTTCTTGGCGACGCCGTCGATGAGCATCCGGAGCAGCAGTTCGACGCTCTTGACGTTGAGGTTGTCGCGGTCATAGCCCCAGCTGCCGTTGAGGGTCTGGCACGCCTCCCAGACCACCGGCTCGCCGTCGACCTCCATGGGCTTGTCGGGCTGGTACTGCTCCGGGGTGACGAGGTCACCGGGGATCTCCAGCCGGTCGTTGACGATGATCCCGGGCTGGAGGCGGCGGGTGAGCGCGAGGAGTTCTTCCGAGCCCCACTCGTCGGCACCCTTGGCGTTGAACACCTCGCTGTGCCTGCCGCGCTTGTACGAGAAGTCGTAGAAGAGGTAGTCGATGCGGCCGTAGTCGGTCAGCAGCTCCTCGACCTGGCCGTGGAGGTACGCGCGGTACCGGGCCATGTCGCGGCCCTCGTTGAGCCGCGCGATCTCCTCCGGCGGGTCGTCGCGGCGCGGGTGGAGACCGTCGATGACGAAGTCGGGGTGGTGCCAGTCGATGAGCGAGTGGTAGAAGCCCACGCGCAGCCCCTCGGCGCGCACGGCGTCGACGAACTCCCGGACCAGGTCCTTGCCGATGGGGGTGTGCATCGAGGTGTAGTCCGTCAGCTTCGAGTCCCACAGGCAGAAGCCGTCGTGGTGCTTCGTGGTGAGCACGACGTACTTCATTCCGGCGCGCTTGGCGGACCGCGCCCACTCGCGGGGGTCGTAGAGGTCCGGTTCGAAGTGGCGGAAGTAGCGGTCGTAGTCCTCGTCCGTGATCCGCTCGCGGTTCTTCACCCACTCGTGGCGGGCGGGGAGTGCGTACAGGCCCCAGTGGACGAACATGCCGAAGCGGTCCTCGGTGAACCAGGCGGGGATGGCCATTAAAGCGGATTCCTTTCGGGAAGGGCTGCGGTTCAGCGGCCGCCGAGGCCACTGGTGACGATGCCGCGGATGAGGTGCTTCTGAAGGAGCATCAGGAGGATCACGGTCGGCAGCATCGAAATCACCGACGCCGCCATGACGAGGCTCCACTGGGTCCCCTGCTGGCCGAAGAACGCCTGGAGACCGAGGGGGATGGTCGCGCGGGCGTTCACATCGTTGACGACGACCAGGGGCCACAGGAAGGAGTTCCAGTAGCTGATGAACGTGAAGACGGCCAGCACGGCCAGGGTCGGGCGGGCCAGCGGCAGCATCACGGCGATGAAGGTCCGCACCGTCCCCGCCCCGTCGGCGCGGGCGGCGTCGTCCAGCTCCTGCGGCACGGTCAGGAAGAACTGCCGGAGCAGGAACGCGCCCAGCGCGGTGAACGCCCACGGGATGATGAGCGCCTGGAAGGTGTCCACCCAGCCGAAGTTCTGCATCATCACGTACATCGGGATGATGAGAACGTCCTGCGGGATCATCAGGGTCGCCAGGAAGAGGACGAAGACGACGTTCCTGCCGCGCCAGCGAAGGCGCGAGAAGGCGTATCCGCTGAACGCCGCGACCGCGACGTTGATGGCGGTGCCGACGGCGGCGACGAACACGCCGTTCAGGATGAACCGCTGGAACGGCAGATAGCTGAAGACGTCCGCGAAGTTCTGCCAGCGCAGCTCCGAGCCCCAGAGCGTCGGCGGCGTGGTGAAGGTGTCGGCCTCGGGCTTGAGGCTGGTGGCCACCATGTAGATGAGCGGCGACATGAACGCCAGCGCGATCAGACACAGCAGCAGATAGCCGATGGCCTGGCGGGTCCGTGAAGCGGCCTTCACCGGCCGCGTGTCGCTACTCATAGTGCACCCAACGCTTCTGGCCGAGGAACTGGACCGCCGTGATGCCGAGAATGATCACAAAGAGCACCCAGGCTCCCGCGGAGGCGAGGCCGAGCTGCTGGGTCTGGAAGCCGGTGTTGTAGATGTACTGCACGAGCGTCTCGGTTTCCGTCCCCGGGCCGCCCTTGGTCAGCAGGAACGGCTGGGTGAACACCTGGAACGAGGTGATGAGCGTCATCATCGTCGCGAAGAAGATCGACGGGGAGATTGCCGGGAATTTGATGCGCCAGAAGACCTGCCACGCACTCGCGCCGTCGATCTGGGCGGCCTCGAGCTGGTTTTCCGGCACCGCGTCGAGAGCGGCGGAGAAGATCAGCATGTTGTAGCCGAAACCCGCCCAGACGCTCATCGCGACCACCGCGAGCATGGCCCAGGTGCCTTCCGCGAGGAAATTGGGCGCGTTCACCCCGATCGTCGACTGCATCGTCGCGTCGATGAAGCCATCGGGCTGGTAGAGCATCCGCCACACGACGACATTCGCCACCAGTGGCGTGATCGTCGGAATGAAGAACAGCACCCGGAAGACGTGCCGGTGCCGGATCCGTGGCGTCAGCCAGGCCGCGAGTCCGAGCGAGACCACGAGATTCAGCGGCACATAGAGGACCACGTACTCGACGGTGTTCCGCGCCACGATCCAGAAGGTGTCGTCCGCGAAGAGCTGGCGGTAGTTGTCGAGGCCGGTCCAGGAGTGCTCACCGAGCATCGGCCAGTTCATGAAGCTCACGACGAGGGAGGCGACGATCGGGACCACCGTGAAGATCGCCAGCCCGAGCGAGTGGGGAGTGGCGAACACGGCGCCCCACCACGAGCGCCGCCCGATCTGCCGCCGCCCCGACCGCGCCCCGGGCTCCCGTCCCACCTTCTTGTGTTTCGGCCCCTCCCGTGCCACGACCCCCACGTCGGCGGCACCCGTACCAGCCACCGGCACCGCCGACGCCGCCCCGGGAGGAACAGCGGACATCGACGCGGGCGATGGCTGGGACACCGATTCCGTCATTTCCCGACCTCTCAGGCTCACTTCTGGAGTTGTCCGGCGATCGACTTCATCGTCTGCGCTCCCGACTGCTGCCCGTTCAGGGCCTGGATCCCGTACTGGAAGAAGAGCTGCTGGAGCTGGTCGCTCTGCTTGTTCCCGGGCAGCGGGGTCGACGCCTTCTGCGCCGCCTTGAGGACGGTCTCGACGCCCGCGATGTTCGCGTTGTCGTACCACGCCTGCTGCGCCGCCGTGCGACCAGGGAAGGCCCGTCCCTGCTCGGCCAGCCCCTTCAGCACCTTCTGACTGGTCATCGCCTTGACCGCCTGGAAGGCCTGGTCGGGGTACTTGCACTGCTTGGAGACGCCGAAGCCGGAGCCCGCCGAGTAGGTGGACGGGGTGGCACCGGCCGTGCCGACGGGGATGGTCGTGATCCCGATGTCGAAATCGGCCTTGCCCTTCCGGTCGAGGAGCGACCAGGGGCCGTCGGGGTACATGCCCACCTTCTTGGCCACGAAGTCGTTGGACGCGACCGAGGTGTCCGAACTCGCCTGAGTGGCCCAGCCGTTCTTCACGAGCGAGCCGAGGTAGTCGAAGCCCTTGGCGAACTTCGGGTCCGAGGGGTCGAGCGTGCCGTCTTCCTTGATGACGCGGCCCCCGTTGTAGCCGAGGATCATCGACTCGAGGTTCATGTCCCCGATCGCCGAGCCGAATATCTTCTTCCCCGCGGCCTTGAACTTCGCCGCGGCGGCCTCGAACTCCTTCACCGTCCAGCCCGGCTCCGGTGCCTTCGCGCCCACCTGCTTGAAGAGGTCCTTGTTGTAGAACAGCAGCATGGGGCCGGTGTCGTACGGCAGGGCGTAGATCTTTCCGTCGACCTTCAGCGCGTCGAGCGCGGTGGTGTCGAACTGCGACAGGTCGACGCCCTGCTTCTTCGCGAGGGAGTCGAGCGGCAGCAGGACGTCCGTGTAGTTCGCCGCGCGGAGGCTCTGCATGCTGACGATGCACGGCGCGCTTCCCGCGCTGAGCTGGGTGCGGAGCTTGGTGAAGTAATCCTCGAACGGCGCCCCCTGAATGGTGACCTTCGCGCCGCCGTCCTCCTTGACCGCGTCGGCGACCTTCTGCCAGGCCGCCTTGTCCGCCGAACCGGCGATCCACATCGACCAGGTGAGCTTGTCCTTCGACTGGCCCGACGTGCCGCCGCCGGAGGAGCATCCCGACAACGTGAGACCCAGTGCGGCGGCAGCCGCGGTAGCACTCACGAGGAGTCGTCTTTTCATAGCAGTGTCCACTTCAATTTGCGTGCTCACATGGACGTACTCCGGCAGCACGGAATGAACGCACGTGCGGATGCTGGAGAGAAGCCGCGATCGCGGCGAGGGCGTGACGGGATGAGAGGGGGAACGTCAGATGCGGGGTAAGGCGTTGATCCGACCCACGGCGGCTCCATTCGGCCGGTCCCATTTACCAGGACGCATCGGCATCAGAACATCCGATGTATTGGGGTGTCAAGGCGTCGTACGGCCCCAATTCCGCGACAATCGTCCCCCTGCCGCGCGACCATAGTTGGGATGTCTCTTCGCGCTCGTCGCGGGCGCTCCCGCAGGCCGGGGGCCGGGTGCCGTACCCCTGCCGGGCGGGCTCGGCGAAGGCCACCCCGCGCGGGAGCGGAACATCCGATGTGTGGACGTAACGATCAGCCCAGCAGCCGCCGCTCGGTGGCGACGGCGACCGCGCCCGCCCGGGTGTCCACGCCCAGCTTGCCGTAGATCCGCCCCAGGTGGGTCTTCACCGTGGCCTCGCTGATGAACAGGGCCCGGGCGATCTCCCGGTTCCCCAGCCCCCGGGCGAGCTGCTGCAGGATGTCCCGCTCCCGCTCGGAGAGGGCGGGGCGGGGCGTGCGCAGCTGGGCCATCAGCCGGTCGGCGACCGGCGCCGAGAGCGCGGTGCGCCCGGCCGCCGCGTTCCGTATCGCCGCGAACAGCTCCTCCGGCCGCTCAGCCTTGAGCAGATAGCCGGTGGCGCCCGCCTCGATGGCCCGGGCGATGTCGGCGTCGGTGTCGAACATGGTGAGCACCAGCACCCGCGGGGCCGGTTCCTCCGCCGCCGCCCCCGCGCCGGTGGCGAGTGGGCCGGTGGCGAGTCGGCGGGTGGCCTCCACCCCGTCCATGCCGTCGCCGAGCTGGAGGTCCATGAGCACCACGTCGGGGCGTACGCGCGCGGCCATGGCCAGCGCTTCTTCGCCACTGCCCGCCTCGCCGACCACCTCGATCCCCGCGGTGCTGGACAGCAGCGCGAGCAGCCCGGCGCGCACCACGGCGTGGTCGTCGCACAGCAGCAGCCGGATGGGCGGGGTGGCGTCGGGCGGGGTGGTCATGGTGCGGCGGTCCTCCGTGTGATGCGGGTGCGACGTCAGGGGGTGGCGAGGGGGACGGCCGCCGATACGACGGTGCCCTCGCCCCGGGTGGATTCGACGGTGAGCGTGCCCCCGAGCTGGCGGACCCGCACCCGCATGGCGGGCAGCCCGTGGCCCCGCTCCCGGCCGGTGTCCGCCGCCCGGGGGCGCTCGGGGTCGAAGCCACGGCCGTTGTCGGCGATGTCCAGGGAGATCTGGTCGTCCAGCCAGGTCAGAGTGAGGGCGGCCCGGGTCGCCCAGGCGTGTTCCCGCACGTTGGCCAGGGCGCCCTGCGCGATGCGCAGCAGCGCGGCCTCGACCCGCTCCGGCACCGGGCCCGGTGCGCCGTCGAGCCGGAAGCCGACGGTCAGCCCCTCGCCGCACTCGCGGTCGGCCAGCGCGCTCAGCGCCTCGGCGAGGGTGCGGTCGGCGAGGTCGGCGGGGGCCAGGTCCTGGACGAACCGGCGGGCCTCGGCGAGGCCGCGCGAGGCGATCCCGGCCGCGTCCCGCATATGGCGGCGCGCCGCGTCGGGGTCCGTCTCCCAGGTGCGGTCGGCGGCCTGGAGCAGCATCCCCTGGCTGGACAGACCCTGCGCGAGGGTGTCGTGGATCTCACTGGCCAGCCGCTGCCGCTCCGCGAGGATGCCCGCCCGCCGCTCGGTGGCGGCCAGATCGCGGCGGGTGCGGACCAGGTCGTCGATCAGGACGCGCTGCCGGGCCGCCTGGCGCTGCAGATGGACCAGCACGGCGGTGGCGACGGCGCTGATGGCCACGGGGGCGACCACCACATTCGGGTTGAGCCCTTGGTGGGAGAGCCGCAGCTCGGTGGCGACGACCGCCACGGTGAGCACGGCCGCCAGCGGCACCGCGATGCGTACGGGCAGCGTCTGCAGCCCGGTGAACAGCAGCGGCATGGCACACCACGTGGCGCTCGGGGCGAGGGCGAGCAGCCCGGCCCAGACCACCGACACCGCCCCCAGCCAGGCCAGATGCCGCGTGCTCGGCCGGGCGCCGGGGCGTGGCGCGGGGGCCAGCAGCCGCCCGAGCACGTACAGCAGCCCGAAGGCGACGAACAGGGCGACGGCGTATCCGGTGTGCGTCCGGCTCTGATCGCGGGTCAGGAAGCGGATCAGTGACGAGCCGAGCAGCAGCAGGAACGCCCCGTCCAGGACCACCCGCAGCCACCGGCCGTCCGGATCGGCCCACTCGCCCTCGCGAGCCTCCGCCGCCGGACCGCTCCGCATCGCCGCACCCCTTCACTGTCTCGTCCGTCCCCGTCCCGTCCCCGTCACCAGTCCTAGTACGGGCCACAGCCCTCCGCATCATCCGATCGGTTGACCCCGCCGTCGCCCGAACCGCCTCCGGCCGGTGGCCGGTCTGCCGACGCCGACGGCCGTCACCCGCACGGAGGCTGAAGTCCGGGGCCCACGACACACACCCCGCCTCCCGTGGAAAGGATTCTTCATGCCTGCCAAGAACGTCACCGTCAACCGTGCCAGCCTCGGCCACCGTGTCTCCTACGTGCTCCGTCACCCCGAACGCGTACCGCGCCACCTGGTGCGGGCCACCCGGGACGCCTGGCTGCGCTACCGCTGGCCGGACCACGTCGACTACTACCGCGCCGTGATGCGTTCCGACACCCGTGCCAGCGCCGACGCGGCGGTCGGCGGCCGTACCCGGGAGCGGTGGCTGGCGCTGGGCGCGATGCAGTTCGACTACCTGGTCAAGCACGGTCTGCGCCCCGAGCACCGCATGCTGGAGATCGGCTGCGGCAATCTGCGCGCGGGGTGGCGCTTCATCCGCCACCTCGAACCCGGCCACTACTACGGCGTCGACATCTCCCCCGACATCCTGGTCGCCGCACAGGACACCCTGGTCCACACCGAGCTGCAGGACCGGCTTCCCAACCTCACCCCCGTCCGCGACCTCACCCTGCGCTTTCTGCCCGAGGCCCACTTCGACGTCGTCCACGCCCACAGCGTGTTCTCCCACTCCCCGCTGCCGGTCATCGACGAGTGCCTGGCCAACGTGGGCCGTGTGCTGGCGCCGGGCGGCTGGTTCGACTTCACCTTCGACCGTACCGAGGGCAAGGAGCACCAGGTCCTGCGGGAGGACTTCTACTACCGCACCGAAACCCTCATCGACCTCGCCGGGAAACACGGCCTGGCGGCCCGTTTCATGGAGGACTGGGAGGAGCTTCCGCACGGCCAGTCCAAGATCCGCGTCACCCACGGCGACTGAGCGCGGCCCGGGTGAATACCTGTACTCATCCCTTTTCACCCCAATGCCGGTAAGTTGGGGCCATGGGAGTGTCGGAGCGGGGCCGGGTCACGGCGGAATTACGTGAGGACGCGCTGGCGGCCCTCGCGGGGGTCGCCGGGCTGGTGCTGCCGCGTGCGGACTGGGCGCATGTGGAGCGCGCGCTGGGGGCGCTGGAGGCGGCGGTGTCGGCCGGGGACGCGCGGGCTCTGGGCGCGGTGACGGGCCGGTTGGAGCTGCTGGGGCCGTCGCGGGTGCGGCTGCGCGCGGGCGAGGAGGGCGACGGGCACGAGCCCGCGTCGCCCGAAACCCTGGACCGGCTGGGCCGCTTGGTGCACGCCCTGCGGAGCGGGGCCGATGACGACGACCTGGACCTCGCGGAGGGCGCACCGGCCGGTGGTGACCCTCACTGATCAGTCGCTCGTCGTCCACCTCTTCGTGGCCACGACCGGGCCGCGCCAGAGCGCGTCGTACCGGCGGCTGCGGGAGGTGTGGGCGGCGTGCGGGCCGCAGCTCGGCATGGTCCGCTCCGCCGCCGCGACGGGGCTGCCCGACACGCTCCCCGAGGAGCTGGGCGGGCTTCCGGCGGCGGGGGCGGTGGCGGCGCGGCGCGACCGCGCGGGGCTGGCGCAGGCGGTGCTGCGGCGCCACCACGATCTGCTGTGTCTGTCGGTGGCGCTGTCGCCCGTCGCGGGTGAGCGGGGGTCCTGGGACACCTGGGACCGGCGGTGGACACGGATCGCGGGGGCGGACGGGGATCCCGAGCGGGAGTGGGTCGTCGGCGAGGCGCGGCTGTTCGTCGCCTATCGCGCCCCGTCCGGCACCGAGCCGGTCGGTGTGCGGGAGGTGGCCGGGGCGATACGGGCCGAACTGCCCCTGCCGCTGGGGCCGGGCGTCGCGCTGGCCCGCCCCGAGGTCACCCTGTGGGAGGCCACCGGCGATTCCGCCACCCGGCCGTCGCGGCGCTTCGTCGCGGTGGCGGACGACGGTGGCGACGGCCCCCGGGACACCGAACTGTGGCTGTGGAGCCAGGGCGGTGGCGCACCGCCACCGTTCGCCCGGTATCTGGCGGACGCGGCGAAGCTGCGGTACGAGACGCGGGTGCACGCCGCGCACGACAGCGATCTCGCCTCCCCGGCGGGGGCGGTCGTGGACGGCGCCCTCGCGGCGCTGGACCGCGCGTCCCCGGACGACGACACCGCCGATGACGGTCAGGCGTACGACCGTGGCGAGGAACTCGCGCGGTGGCGCGCCCGGTTGCTGTCGCTCACCGCGGGCTCCACGGGCCTCACCCAGTGGATCACCAGGCTCAGGGAGATGCGCACCACCGTGCGCATCGCCGAGGCCAACATGCGCGCCCTCGGGGACGCCGCGGGCGTCCCCGAGGGCGGCCACGGCCCATTCGCCGAAGACCTCGCGCTGGCCGCGTGGTTCGTCCAGCGGCTGGGCGACGGCCTGGTCTATCTGGAGGCGGACCGGGAACGGGCCCGGGACGCGCTGACGGCCCTGACGGTCGAGGCGGAACACGCCCTCCAGCGCCGCCGGGAGCTGACGCAGCGTCAGGAAGTGGCCGCGCAGCAGCGGCAGAGCAAGGTCAATCTGCTGCAGAGCGCGTTCCTCGGCGCGGTCCTCATGGTGCTCGCCGCGATCCAGAGTTTCGCGTACGAGGTCCCGTTCCTGCCGCCTCCCGCGGTGCCCGCGCTCATCGCCCTGCTCGGCGCGCTCGCCCTCCTGCTGGCCACGCTGGTGCTGTGGCTCGCCACCCCGCCGGAGAGCCGGGCACCGGCCCGGCTCGGCTCGCTGCTCGCCGGGTTGGTGGGCGCCACGGCCGGGTGGCTGGCCAGCACGGTGGCCGTGCACACGGCCACCGGCAGCGCCGCGCCGGATGCGCTGACCTGGGCGGTAGCGCTTCCGGCGTTCGGCTGCGGATGGCTGGTCATGCGGCGGCGACTGCTGCGCGCCGACGGCGGATCAGGGTGACGCCGAGGACACTGACCAGCGCGCCGCCGAGGGCGTAGGCGGCCAGCACCGCCAGGTTGGCGGCGATGCCGTGGCCGGAGAAGTACATGATGTGGCGCACGGCGTGGGTGGCGGCGCCGTTGGGCAGCGCGGGGCTCAGCGCCCGCCAGAACGGGGGCAGCAGCTCGGGGCCGTACGCGCCACCGGCGCTGGGGTTGCCGAGGACCACGAACAGCAGGATCGTGACGCCGATACCCAGGACGCCGAAGAGCACCTGGAAGGCGATGGTCATGGCGGCGGCGCCGAAGACGACCAGCGCCCCGATCGCCGACAGCGCGAGGAAGTGGCCGTTCAACGCGCCGAGCAGCGGGCCCACGATCGCCGCGCCGCCCAGCCCGGACAGCACCGCGTACGGAACGGCCGCCAGCAGCCGCCGCCCGGCGCCGCGCGCGGTGGCGGGGCGGGCGCCGAGCGACATGCCCAGCAGCGCGGCGAACAGATAGCCGCCCACCGTCCAGCCCACCACCAGGTAGAAGCTGCTCAACCCCCGGGCGTCGCCCGCCTGCGCGGGGAAGGCGTCCACGACGGACGCGGTGCGGCCTTGCGCCTTCTCGGCCTTCGCGATCACCGTTTCCAGCGCGGTGGCCGTGGAGGCGCCACCGGCACCGGCGGTCAGGAGGGTGTCGGTGCGGGAGCCGGGCTTCACGATGAGCGCCCCGCTGATCTCCCCCGTACGCAGCCGCTCGCGGGCCGTGGCCTCATCGGTGGCGGTGGCCTTCAGCGGCTGGCCGGGTATCCCGTTGAGCTTCCGCACCGCGTCCGGGGCCACCCGTTCCGGTGCCGCGACCGCGATCGGGATGCGGTGCGGCTCGGGGTGGTGGAACGCGCCCACGTACGACAGGACGAATCCCAGCTGCAGCAGCAGCGCGCCGACGAGCATCGCCGCGACGCGCGCCGGGAACGCGCCACGCAGCCTGGTCCACCACCCCCGGGGCGCCGCCCCCTCGCCTCCCGGCTGGTCCGCGTCCGACTCCGGCCGCGACTCCGGCTTCGCGCTCCGCACCACCGGGGTCTCCGTGTGGTCCGTATCCACCTGGCTCACTGATCCGCACTTCCTCAATCACCGACGAGTTCGATACACGATCGTATCGGATACACGAGTGTATCGAACTAGGATGGAGCGCATGACGGAAGCCAGTAACAGCGCGGTCGACCGCCGGGCGCTGCGCAGCGGACGGCGCGCGGACGGCACCCCCACCCGCGTCACCCGGCGCCGGGCCGAGACCCGGGAACGGCTGCTGGCCGCGGCGCTCACGGTCTTCGCGGAGCGCGGCTTCGGCCGCGCGGGAATCGAGGAGATCTGCGAGGCCGCCGGGTACACGCGCGGCGCCTTCTACTCCAATTTCGACAGCCTGGACGAGCTGTTCTTCGCGCTCTACGAGCGGCAGGCCGCGCTCGTGACGGACCAGGTGCGGGACGCGCTGGACGGCGCCACTCCCGACGAGGGTCTCGCGGTCCTGCTCGACCGGGTGGTGGGCGCGCTGCTCATCGACCGCACCTGGGTCCTCGTACGCACCGACTTCATGCTGTACGCGGCGCGCGACCCGGACACCGCGGCCACCCTGATCCGGCACCGCGAGGCGCTGCGCGAAACGCTGCAGCCCATCGTGACCGCCTTTGTCGACCCCGACACCATGCCGCCCGGGCTGCGCGACCCCGAGTCGCTGACGGCGGCGGTCCTCACGATGCACGACGCGGCGGCCGAACGGCTGCTGCTCGACCCGGATCTCGACGCGCTGCGCGACTGGCTGCGCGACATGCTCACCGCTCTCCTCGCCCCCCGGCGCTGAGGGGGGGACAGGGCCCACGGCAGTACGGCGGCGGTGACCGTGGCCGGGGCCGGGGTGCCGTCCTCGTCCGTGGACTG
>NZ_JBSFGE010000026.1:0-124146 GCF_053596435.1 Streptomyces sp. NPDC001700 | reverse complement strand
CCGGCACATCTGGTCCAAGCTCTCCGCCAAGGAGAGGACGACCTCGCTCAACCCCCGGGGGGGTGGGGCTGTGTCCCCGTGCCCCAGGCCCCGGGTGGGGCTGCGTCGCTGGGGCCCTGGCGGGGCTGTGCTCCGGGCCCCGGTGGGGCTGCACTGGGTTCGGGGCGGGATGCGCCACCCCCAGCCCCTCCGGCGATTGAGGAGCGGGGGTGTGGGGGCGGAGCCCCCGGGTTGAGGAAGGCGCGGGGTGACACTTGGGGATTCACTCTCTAGGGTGCCTGAATATGGATATGCACACTGTGGTGGTGGGAACGTCCGGGACGCGCGCCGAGGACGTTGTCGCCGTGGCGCGGGGCGGGGCTCGGGTTGAGCTGGCGGAGGAGGCGGTCGCGGCCGTCGCCGCCGCGCGGCGGGTGATTGATGACCTGGCGGCCAAGCCCGAGCCCGTGTACGGCGTCTCCACCGGTTTCGGCGCGCTCGCCGTGCGCCACATCAGCCCCGACCTCCGCGCCCAGCTGCAGCGCAACATCGTGCGGTCGCACGCGGCCGGGATGGGGCCGCGGGTGGAGCGCGAGGTGGTGCGGGGGCTGATGTTCCTGCGGCTCAAGACGCTCGCGTCGGGCCATACCGGGGTGCGGCCCGTGGTCGTGGAGACGATGGCGGCGCTGCTCAACGCGGGGATCACGCCCGTCGTGCACGAATACGGCTCCCTCGGCTGCTCCGGCGACCTCGCGCCGCTGTCCCACTGCGCGCTCGCGCTGATGGGGGAGGGCGAGGCCGAGGGCCCGGACGGGGAGGTGCGGCCCGCCGCGGAGCTGCTGGCCGCGCATGGGATCGAGCCGGTCGAGCTGCGGGAGAAAGAGGGGCTCGCGCTGCTCAATGGGACGGACGGGATGCTCGGCATGCTGCTCATGGCGTGCGCCGACCTGGCCCGGCTTTACACCGTCGCCGATGTGACCGCCGCGCTGTCGCTGGAGGCGCTGCTCGGTACGGACCGGGTGCTCGCGCCCGAGCTGCACGCCATCCGCCCGCACCCCGGGCAGGCGGCCAGCGCGGACAACATGCTGCGGGTGCTGGACGGTTCCGGGCTCACCGGGCACCACCAGGACGACGCGCCGCGCGTCCAGGACGCGTACTCGATCCGCTGCGCCCCGCAGGTCGCGGGCGCGGGCCGGGACACGCTCGCGCACGCCCGGCTGGTGGCGGACCGGGAGCTGGCGTCCGCCGTGGACAATCCGGTGGTGCTGCCGGACGGCCGGGTCGAGTCGAACGGCAACTTCCACGGCGCGCCCGTCGCGTACGTCCTGGACTTCCTCGCCGTCGCGGCGGCCGACCTCGCCTCGATCGCGGAGCGCCGTACCGACCGGCTGCTGGACAAGAACCGCTCGCACGGGCTGCCGCCCTTCCTGGCGGGCGACCCGGGCGTGGACTCGGGGCTGATGATCGCGCAGTACACCCAGGCGGCGCTGGTGAGCGAGCTGAAGCGGCTCGCGGTGCCCGCCTCGGTGGACTCGATCCCGTCCTCCGCGATGCAGGAGGACCACGTCTCCATGGGCTGGTCCGCGGCGCGCAAGCTGCGCACGGTGGTGGACAACCTGACCCGGGTGCTCGCGATCGAACTGGTCGCGGCGGCCCGCGCGGTGGAGCTGCGGGAGGGCCTGGTGCCCGCGCCCGCGACCCGGGCGGTGCTGGCGGCGGTGCGCGCGGCGGGCGTCGAGGGCCCGGGCGGGGACCGCTACCTGGCGCCGGACCTGGCGGCCGCCGAGGCGTTCGTACGGTCCGGGAAGCTGGCCGAGGCGGTCGAGTCGGTGACCGGGCCGCTGGCCTGACGGAGCGCGCTCAAATAAATCGCGCTCAAATAAGTCGGGACGCCTCCGCGCGCGTACGGCGCGCGGAGGCGGTCACCAGCGTGACCCCGAGCCCCAGGAAGGCCGTGCCTCCGGCGAGGTACGGGGTGACGTCCACGCTGCCGGTGTCGGCGAGGTTTTCGTCCGGGACGGCCTCGGTGCGGGGCTGGGATTGCTCGATGCGGCTATCGGAGGACGGACGGCCGCCGTCGCTCTCGACCGTCGCATTGGCCGAGGGGACGAACCACAGGGCGCAGAGCAGCGAACCGGCCGCGGCGGCGGTCAGCAGCGGTCGGCGTGCGGACACTACGGCATCCCCCTTGAGGCAGCGGCGAATTGACTCCGTGTCCCCGATGGTAGTGACTCAATGGGGTGAGGCGGTAGCGAACCGGGGCGGAGGCCCCCTCCGCACCATATGACTAATCCTTGCCTGTCACGGTTTGTCCGGATTCACGGCGCTGCGTCATAAGCTGGACCAGCGTCTTTGCTAAGTGGCCTCGCGCACAGTTTTACTGGGCGTGGAACCGACCAAAAGGTACAGGCGTTCTTCCTGGATAGGTCTTGCTGGATAGGTCTTGGGTTTCTGGGGTCCAGTCGTAAATGGAGATACGTGTGATGACGTACGGCAAGCGCCGTAGGGGGCTGGTGGCCGCGGCCGCCGTGCTCAGCGGCGTACTGACTCTCGCCGCCTGTGGCGGGGACGGCGACAGCAGCGACAGCAAGGGCGGTGGCAAGGGGCAGTCGCAGGTGGACGAGGCGGCCGCCAAGGACGCCTCCGACGCCCAAATCAAGATCACACCGAAGACTGGTGCGACGGATGCGGGCATCAACCGCGACACCAAGGTCAGCGTCAGCGGAGGCAAGCTCACCTCGGTGACCATGACCTCCAAGGCCGACGGCTCAGAGGTGGCCGGATCCATATCGTCTGACGGGACCTCCTGGAAGCCGGACGGGCAGCTGGAGCGGTCCACCCAGTACAAGATCAGCGCGTCCGCCAAGGACTCCGACGGCCGCAAGGCCACGGAGCACTCCTCCTTCACCACGGTCTCCCCGTCCAACAGCTTCATCGGCAACTTCACGCCGGAGGACGGCTCGACGGTCGGCGTGGGCATGCCGGTGTCGATCAACTTCGACAAGGCGGTGACCAACAAGAAGGACGTCCAGTCCCACATCAAGGTCACCTCCAGCAGCGGCCAGGAGGTCGTCGGCCACTGGTTCAGCGGCCAGCGGCTGGACCTGCGTCCGAAGGAGTACTGGAAGGCCAACTCCACCGTCACCCTGAAGCTCGACCTGGACGGCGTCGAGGCGTCGTCGGGTGTGAAGGGCGTCCAGGAGAAGACCGTCACGTTCAAGGTCGGCCACTCCCAGGTCAGCACGGTCGACGCCAAGGCCAAGACCATGAAGGTCGTGCGCGACGGCAAGCTGATCAAGACGATCCCGATCTCGGCCGGAAGCCCCGACAACACCACCTACAACGGTCAGATGGTGATCTCCGAGAAGTTCAAGGAGACCCGGATGAACGGTGCGACGGTCGGCTTCACGGACGACGACGGCAAGGGCGAGTACGACATCAAGGACGTGCCGCACGCCATGCGGCTGTCCACCTCGGGCACCTTCATCCACGGCAACTACTGGGGTGCCAAGTCGATCTTCGGCAGCCAGAACACCAGCCACGGCTGTGTGGGCCTGGCGGACACCAAGGGCGCCAACGACCCGAACACGCAGGGCGCCTGGTTCTACGACAACTCCCAGATCGGTGACATCGTTGTGGTGAAGAACTCCAACGACCAGACCGTGAAGCCGGACAACGGCCTCAACGGCTGGAACATGGACTGGAGCCAGTGGGTGGCGGGCAGCGCGACCGGCGCCTGACGCCGCGTCCGAACCTGCGCCGCCGGGCGGCGGTCGGCCCCGAGGGGGTCGGCCGCCGCCCGGCGTTTTCTGGCCTGCTGGTTCTCCTACTGGTTCCCCGTCATCATCCGGTGCCGCAGCCGCCGCAGGTCCTTGAGGCGCACGTACCGCACCTTGCAGTGGTCCTCGTACGGATCGCCGTCCGCGCAGGTCAGATAGCGCAGCGGCTGCATCGGCAGCCAGGTCATCCCGAGCAGCCACCGGTGGACCAGCCGCCAGAACCCCGGCCGCCCGGCGTCGGTCTCCCGCACCACGCGCATCCGCAGCATCCACTTGCCGAGCGAGGCCCGGAAGATCCAGGCGCCCAGCACCTGGTTGATGATCGACAGCCCGAATACGCAGGCCACGGCCAGGAACAGGGGCTCGACCTCGACCTTGAGCTTCGGGAGGACGTCCATGCCGAGGGGGACGCCGCCGCCCAGGGCGAGGACGCAGTCCACCGCCGCCGCGAACATGCGCCGCTCGTCACCGGCGGGCTCCGGGACCTGTACCGGCTGCGGAGGAGGCGTGCCGGGCTGGCCGTACGGCTGTGCGTAGGGGTTGGGCGGAGGGGAGTGCGGATAGGGCTGTTGCTGCCCCCGTGGATCAATCATGATCGAAATCTTGCCAAAGCCGCCGAGTGGCGCTCCCGCCGCACCGGAGGAGAATTGAGCGCAGAGGTCCGACCGGGAGGCACCCGATGCCCGAATTCAGCGCGCCCTACCAGCCCGGCACCCCCTGCTGGGTCGATCTGACGGCCTCCGATCAGCAGGCCGCCCTCGACTTCTACACCGGCCTGTTCGGCTGGTCCGGGGAGGTCGGCCCGGCCGAGTTCGGCGGGTACACGGTCTGCACGCTCAAGGACCACCCGGTGGCGGGGGTGATGGCCGCGCAGGCGATGGACGACCAGCCCGCGCCGCCGACCGTCTGGACCACCTACTTCGCCTCCACCGACGCCCAGGCCACCTCGGAGGCGATCAGCCGCAACGGCGGCACCGTGCTGCTGCCCGTCATGGACGTGATGGACCTCGGGAAGATGATGGTGGCGGCCGACCCCACCGGGGCCGTGTTCGGCGTCTGGGAGGCGCGGCAGTTCCCCGGGGCGGGCATCGTCAACGAACCGGGCGCGCTGGTGTGGAACGAGCTGAACACCAGCGACCGCGAGGCGGCGAGCACGTTCTACGCGGAGGCGCTCGGCATCGAAACCACAGCCATGGAGGGCGACGCCGGGGACTACTACGCCCTCAGCGTGAACGGCCGCACGGTCGGCGGGCTCCAGACGCTGCGTGAAGGGGTCCCGTCCGGAACGCCCTCGCACTGGCTGATCTACTTCTCGGTCGACAACGTCGACCGGACGGTGGCGAAGCTGTCGGCGGAGGGCGGGACGGTGCTGAAGCCGCCGTTCGACATGGTCGCCGGGCGGATGGCCCTGGTGCAGGATCCGCAGGGCGCGCCGTTCGCGGTCATCGCCCCGCAGCCGATGCAGTCTTGAGCTTCAGGTCTCTCGAGCGTCAGGTCTTGAGGTTCAGGTCTTGAGGTTCAGGTCTTGAGCTTCAGCAGCCAGTAGCCCCCGGCGGACGCCAGCGCCTCGTACCGCGCCTTGGGGTGCAGCTGCTTCGCGTAGTCCAGCTCCTGCCGCACCGTGCGGTCCGGCGGCTCGGCCAGGGCCAGGTACTGCGGGGTGACGCCCTGCGTGGAGCCGACCCAGAAGACCCGGCAGCGGCTGGTGAGGCGGGCTATCGGGCCGACGTTGGCCTCGACCGTCGCGCCGTCGGGTATCCGGTCCAGCAGCCGCTCCACCGCGCTCACGGTGGGCGGCTTGCGGTAGGTGGTCTCCTCGGTGAGCCCGCCGAGCGGCAGCGCGGTGGTCAGGGCCAGGGCCGCGGCGCAGACCGCGGCGGGTATCTGACGGGCGTAACGGACGAGCCAGTCGCGGCGGCTGGCCTTGATCCGGTCGAGCGCGTCGACCAGGGCCAGGAAGACGACGGGCATCAGCACCGCGCTGTAGTGCCAGTCGGTGCCCCAGTAGTGCTCGTCGTGGGAGACGAAGCGCCAGCCGAGGGTGGGCAGCGCGGCCAACAGCAGCGGGGAGCGCAGCGCGAGCAGCCCGGTGGTCGGCAGCAGCACCCACAGCAGGGTGCGCAGCGCGGTGAGGACGGGGATGGTGGCGTCCGAGCCGCCGCTGCCGACCTTGTCCCAGTAGTCGTACGAACCGGCCCCGTTGAAGCCGGGGATGATGACGCCGAGCGCGAGCGCCGAGACCAGCACGCCGAAGCCCATGAGGGCGACGGCGAGCGGCGCGATGCCCGGCACCCGCTCGCGCAGGGCGCGTATCGCGATGACGACGCCGATCGCGGCGACCGTGGCGCCCATGTCCTCCTTGACGAAGACCAGCGGGGCGGCCCACAGCATCGCCGCGTACCAGCGCCGGAGGATGACGGCTTCGAGGGAGAAGGCGATGAGCGGGACGGCGAAGCAGATCTCGTGGAAGTCGAAGTCCACGGCGCGCTGGAGGCCCCAGGCCAGTCCGTACGCGGCGCCGATCGCGAGCCCCCGGGCCCGGCCGAGCAGCCGGGCGGCGGTCCGGGTGACGGGGACGGCGGAGAGCGCGAACAGGGCGGCCTGCGCGACGAGCAGCGTGACCGGGCTCGGGAAGATCCGGTAGAGCGGCGCGAGCAGGGCGGTGATGGGGCTGAAGTGGTCGCCGAGGATGTTGGCGCCGGGGCCCTTGAGGTCGGCTATCGGGGCCTGGAAGTGCGCGTACGCCCGTATCGCCTGCTCGAAGATGCCCAGGTCCCACGACATGGTGGCCATGCGGCGGTAGCGGCAGACCGACAGGGTCGCGAACGCGGCGAACAGGCCGAGGGCCAGCCAGTACGGGTCCAGCCGTGGCCGGCGCAGCGCCACCGCCCGGGCGCGCAGCCGCTCCCTGCCCGTGGCGGCGGCGGTCGCCCCTTCGGCGGTGGTGCCGGGCGGGGCTGTCGCTGCCGTGTCCATCCAGGGTCCTTGTCATGAGGGGCATGCGGGGCGCGGGGGCGGGGCGGTCCGGTCGAAAAGATACGCGACGGGGGCGGGGCGGTCGCATCTCCGCTGGATCTCGGCCGGACGCTGACCAAGACCGGGGTGAATCGTTGTCCAAGCAGTGGCCTAGGCCGCGCCGACTCCATACCATCGATCAACGCCAGATCGTTTGTCGCGCCGCACGATCTCTGCCGGGAGGCTCAATGATCCGCCGCCGTACTGCGCTCTCCTTCTCCGCCGCGTCCGCCCTGCTGGTCTGCGCCCCCCTCCTCACCGCCTGCGGGGGCACTCCGCGGGCCGGTTCCGCGGCCGTGCTGGACGACGGCCGGATCACCGAGTCGCAGCTCCAGGCCCAGGTGAAGGACGTACGGGACGCGCAGACCGGTTCCCCGAGGGCGGACGAGCTGGTCGCCGCCAGCGGCCAGCTGACCCAGAACACCCTGATCCGCATGATCCAGTTCAAGGTCATCGAGCGGGCCGGACAGGACAACGGCATCGGCGTCAGCCGCCGCGCGGTGCAGCGCGCCCGAGCCGCCGCCGAGCAGCAGTCCGGCGGGGCCGCCGCGCTGCGCGCCGCCTACCTGGAGCAGGGCATCGCCCCGGACCAGATCGACGACGCGGTCCGCATGGAGCTGACCCGTACCGCGCTGCTGCGCAAGCTCGGCGTCGCCAAGGTCAACGCGGTCTTCACTCGCACCTCCAAGGACCTCGCCATCAAGGTCAACCCGCGCTACGGCAACTGGGACGACACCAAGGGCACCGCGGTCCTCGCCAAGGAGGCCTGGCTGCGCACCTCCACGGCCGACCGGCAACCGGCGTAGGTTACGTTTCAAGGGTGACCACGCCTGACTCCGCCGCCTCCGCCTCCGGCCTCGCCACCGGCCGTGTCGTCCTCCTCACCACCAGCCACCGGGTGGCGCCCGGGCTGCTCTCCTGGCCCGCCTGGCAGGCGCTGCGCGGGGCGGACCGGGTGCTGTGCGGGGACGATCACCATCCGCAGCTGCCGTATCTGCGCGAGGCGGGCATCGAGGTCGAGCACACGGTCCCGGCGGCGCGCGAGCTGGTCGACTACTGCGTCGCGGAGGGCGGCCGCAGCGCCGTCGTGATCACCTCGGCTGACGGCGAGTCCGCGCTGACCGACGGGCTGGCCCGGCTGGCGGGTTCGGGCCGCGAGGCCATGCCGGACCTGGAGCTGCTGCCCGGTTCGTACGACCTGCCGGGCGCCCGGCTGCTCGACCTGGTCCAGGTGATGGACCGGATCCGGGCGGAGTGCCCGTGGAGCGGCGCGCGGACCCACGAGGAGCTGGTCAAGTACGGCATCGAGGAGGCGTACGAACTCGTCGAGGCCATCGAGGAGGGCGACCGGGAGGCGCTGCGCGAGGAGCTGGGCGATGTGCTGCTCCAGGTCGTCTTCCACGCCCGGATCGCGCAGGAGGACGAGGACGAGCCGTTCGCGATCGACGATGTGGCCGGTGGCATCGTGGACAAGCTGATCCGCCGCCATCCGCATGTGTTCGGCGAGGAGGTCGCGGAGACCGCCGAGGACGTCAAGGAGCACTGGCTGCGCACCAAGACGGCCGAGAAGCAGCGCGATTCGGTCACCGAAGGGGTGCCGCTCGGTCAGCCCGCCCTCGCCCTGACCGCCCAGCTCGCCTCCCGCACCCGTACCGCCGGTCTCGCGGTCGCCCTTCCGGACGGCGAGGGCTTCGGCTACGAACTGCTGGCGCTCGCGGTCCGCGCCAAGGAGGCCGGGGTCGAGCCGGAGACGGCGCTGCGCGCGGCGGCCCGCGCCTACCGGGACGCGATCCTGGCGGCGGAGGGCCCGGCCTGAGCGGGACGCGCTGAACGGTGCGTGCTGAACGGTGCGTGCTGAACGGCACGGGGGTTGAGCCCGCGCACCGGGGTACCCGGCCGCCATGGATACGTACGCCATGGACCTCGCCGTGCCCCACGACTTCGTGGTCGGGACGGCACCGCTGATCGTCGGCATCGTGGTGGTCGTGATCCTCATCGCGGCCATCTGGTGGGGCATCCGGCTGCGGGCCCGCGAACCGGTCCCGACCCAGGAGCCGAAGCCCCGGTCCGGCGCCTGGCAGCAGGTGGACGAGAGCGCGCGGGAGGCGCGGCAGGCGGGGCACGGCCCAGGACATCAGGACGATCAGGACCGGGTCGGCTACCAGACGCGGCACCGGGAGCCCGAGGAGCTGGCGCCGGACGGCGTCCGGCGCCGCCCGCACCAGCTGGGCGGCTCCGGCACCAGGGACGCGGGCTCGGGCGGCAGCGGCTGACCGCCGGTCGGGGTGTCCCCGGCTGACGGTCAGCCGCTGACGTCCTACCGCTGGCGTCCCGCCGCGACCACGGCCGACAGCACCTCCGCGTCCAGCAGGGTGGTGTCGCCGAGCCGGGAGGCGGACGCGTAGGAGTTCAGCAGCGCCTTGGTGGTGCGCAGGGCCGCCGCGGAGCGCCGCAGTACGGGCTTGGACCACTCCGTGACGGCGTCGTCCAGCCCGGCTTCGGGGACCACCCGGTGCAGCACGGACAGCTGTTCCGCCCGGACGGCGTCGAAGCTGTCCCCGGTCAGGATCAGTTCGCGGATCCTGGCGGCGCCCACCTCGTGCAGCAGCCGCGGCAGTGAACCGCCCCAGGCGGCCGGGAGGCCGAGGGCGAGTTCGGGCAGCCGGAAGCGGCTGTCGAACGCGCCGACGCGCAGATCGCAGAAGAGGGCGAGGGCCAGGCCCGCCCCGATGACCTGTCCGTGCAGCCGGGCGATGGTGACGGCGGGTGTGGTGGCGAGGGCGTCGCATACTCTGCGTGCCTTGCCGCCGATGGTCCGCAGCCCTGATCCGGTGGGGTCGTGGTTAAGTTGTCCGCTGAATTCGTGGCGGTCTCCGCCCCGGCAGAAATCGGGTCCGGCGCCCGAGAGCACCAACACCCGTATGTCCGGCCGGTTGTGCACTTCATCCAGCACCGCGAGGAGATCGTCGAGAATCTCCTCGCTGATCGCGTTACCGGATTCCGGAGTGTTGAGTTCCACTCGGAGTTCGGGCCCATCACCGCTGACGTGCAGGGTTTTGACGTCGTCGAACATGCCTGTCCTCTCAGCGCTCGGTCACATGCAGCGCGGTGAGCCGCCGGAAGGCGACCCGCGGCTCCCAAACGGGAGGCGCGCTGACGCGGAGGGTCGGAAAACGCCTGACGAGGGACTTCAGCAGAACGGTGGCCTCCAGCCGGGCCAGGGCCGCTCCGATGCAGTAGTGGATTCCGCCGCCGAAACCGAGATGACTTCCCGTGCGCAGGACGTCGAAGGTGTCGGGATCGGTGTGCTGCGCCGGGTCGTGGTTGGCGGCGCCCAGCATCACGTGGACCACCTCGTCCCTCGATATGCGATAGCCGCCGAGAATGGTGTCCTCGGTGGCGACCCGGGTGGTCAGATGGATCGGCGAGTCGTAGCGGAGCACTTCCTCGACGGCCTGCGGCACCTGCTCGGGATGGGACCGCAGCCAGGCCGCGGTGCCGGGGTGCTGATCGAGCAGCCACACCATGTTGGAGAGCAGCGTGGAGGTGGTCTCCATCGAGGCGATGACGATGAACATCACCAGGTGGTAGAGGGTTTCGTCGGCGACCGAGCGGTCCGGTTCGATCTCGTTCCAGGTGCGGATCCAGTCCGAGATGACGTCGTCCCCGGGGTTCCGCCGACGCTCCCGGATGACCTCGGTGAAGTAGTCGCGCAGGCCCTCGGCGGCCTGGTTCGCCTGGGCGAGCTGACTCTTGGAGGGCAAGAGTTCCTGGGCGAGTCCCTGACCGTGGGTCAGGGACTTGAGGAGGTCGTGATCCGACTCCGGGAGGCCTAGCCAGTGGCTGATTGTCGCCGCTGGCATTTCCTCGCCGACCATGGTAGCGAAATCCGCTTCCTTGGTGGTGCGCAGCTGCTCGCCGAGCCGGTCGAGCAGTGCGTCGGCGATGCGCGTGACCGGTCTTTCGAGGGAATCGAGGGTGAATCGGTCGAATATATTGCCCAGGGACCGCCGCTGCAGGGTGTGCACCGGCGGATTCAGCCCTTGCAGGGTTTTACTGAGCTGCTGAGACGCGGGCGCGTTCCAACGATTCACATCGCCCTGGCGCGCCCGCCATTCAGCGTCGAAGGTCGCCCATTTCTTGCTGCGCAGTACCTGGTCGCAGACATCATGGGAGAGGAGTAGAAAGCCGCCCCAGGGCGCGGGCACAACATCTCCCATCGCCCTGAGTTCCGCGTAGATCGGATAGGGGTTTGATTGCCCTCGCGATGAGCGAAGGCGGGACATGAGTGAAACTACGGATCGTCGGTCGACAATGCTGCCGGCAGCGACAGATTCCACCATGACTCCTTCAAGTCCAATACCCCGGGCATGCTTATCTCTTTTCGCGTGAATTACCGAGAGTGACGTATGGATCACGCGAATTCGCGATAGGTTCTACCCCCGTGATTGAACATTCATTCACGGTGCAAACGGTTTGGACTGTGGACAACGTCACACCTTCCACCAGGCCAGGAAGGAGCTCCACCAGCTACCCTTCTCCGGCTTTTCCTGGGCGTGGCGTCGAGGCGCTGTCGAAGGAGTGGCCGACGGTGCGGTCGGGGCGGTCTGCCGCTGCCCGGACGGGGGTGCGGCGATCCGCCGGGGCTGCACCGGGGCGAAGCGGGCGGGCAGCTCGGCCAGCGCCCGGTGGAACGGGCCGGGACGCCAGGCCAGGCTGGAGAGCGGGACCGCCAGCTCGATGTCGGGAAGCGTGTTGAGCAGCTTCTCGATGGCCGCCACGGCGATGAGCTGAGCGGGGTCCTTGGCCGGGCAGGCGTGCGGTCCCGCGCTCCACGCGAGATGGGCCCGCTTGCTCAGGACCTGGCGGGACGAGGAGAGTTTGGGATCCGTATTTGCCGCCGCGAAGCTGATGAGAACCAAATCGCCCGCAGAAAGCCGAGCGTTACCGAATTCGGTGTCCTGCACGGGATAGTGCGGGGCGTAGTTCGCCATCGGGGCCAGGTTCCAGAGGGCGTCATCGATGGCGTCCTCCACCAGCAGTCCGCCGCCCGAGTACCGCTCGTCGGACAGCATGAGGTAGAGGCCGTTGGAGATGAGGTTCCGCTGGGGTTCCGTACCGGCCGAGATGAGCATCACGAGCTGATGAATCATCTCCTCGTCGCTCAGCTTCGCGCCGTGCTGCATCAGCCGCGAGGTGACATCGTTTCCCGGCTGCCGCCGCTTGAGTGCGACCAGCTCCAGCAGGCCCTGGGTCAGCTCCTCGTTGGCCTTTTCCGCGTCGACTCCGCCGTCGAAAATCCCGGAGGTGCCGAAGACCAGTCGGTCACCGATTTCCGGCGGGCAGCCGAGAAGCTCGTTGAAGACCAGGAGCGGCAGCATCTTGGAGTATTCGTTGAGCAGATCGGCCGTGCCCCGGGAGCTGAATTGGGCGATGAGGTAGGCGGCGACCTGCTCGACATGGCGGCTCAGCCAGTGCGGGTCCACGCCCGCGAGGCTGTCCGTCACCGCCTGGCGCAGCCGCAGATGCTCCGCCCCATCGGTGAACAGACAGTTCGGGCGATATCCCAGCATGGGCACAACCGGACTGTTCTGCGGCACTTTGCCTTCGTTGAAATCACGCCATCGGCGGGCATCCTTGGCGAAGGCATCCGGGTTCTGCAGCACCTGGAGGGCCGCCGAGTAGTCCGTGACGAGCATGGCCGGCACGCCGGGGGACAGCTCGACCGGTGCGATCGGCCCGTACGACCGCAGGTGCGTGTAGAAGGCTTCCGGGTCGGCCGCGAACTCGGGTCCGTGCAGCGGCACCCGCTCACCGCCGCCGCGATGGGCAGGGCAACCCGGCGGCGGACCCGGGAAGTCCGATTGTGTCTCCATTACGTGCTCCTAGCGGGTACGTTCCTGCAGGTAACGAACAAGCGCCATCAGCGCGTTGGCCGATGACTTCTCGTCACGTGCGTCACAGGTGACGACAGGTGTCTCGGGCAGCAGATCCAGCGCCTCGCGCAGTTCCTCATCGGGGCGGGCCGGTGTGCCGTCGAAGTGGTTGACGGAAATCGCGTAGGGAAGTCCGTACTGCTCGACCAGGTCGATCACCGGGAAGGATTCCTTGAGGCGTTCCGGATCGACCAGGATCAGCGCTCCGAGCGCGCCCTTTGTCATGTCCTCCCACACCTGGACGAAGCGCTCCTGTCCGGGTGTGCCGAAGAGATAGAGGACCAGCCGTTCGCTGAGCGTGAGGCGGCCGAAGTCCATGGCCACGGTGGTCGTGGTCTTGCCCCGGGTGCCCATCAGATCGTCGACGTGCGCACCGGCCTGCGTCATCCGTTCCTCGGTGCGCAGCGGGGGTATTTCCGACATGGTGCCGATGAACGTCGTCTTTCCGACCGCGAAGTGCCCCACGACCAGGATCTTGGCCGCGATCTGCACCGCGTCGTCCAGATAGACGTCCTCATCCGAAGCGGGCCTGGAGACCATCCAGTACCTCCTGAAGGAGCGAAACGTCGACGAGCTGGGCGGGAGGCGCGGGGGCGCGCGTGACGAGATAGCCGTCCGACGACAGGTCGGACAGCAGGACCTTGACGATGCCGATCGGCAGCCCCATGTGGCCCGCGATCTCGGCGACCGAGAGATAGCCCCCTGAACACAGGTCCAGCAGGCTCCGCTTCTCCGGGTCGAGCGTCGGGGCACGTCTCTGTTCGGAGGCGGTGACCAGGGTGATCAGGTTGAACTGGTCGCTGTCCGGGAGCCCGCGGCCGTTGGTGATGACGTACGGTCGCACTAATCCGGCGGACTCGGGCTCCTGCTCCTCCGGCGCGGTCATGCCTGAACGCCCGATTCGCGGGGTGGTGTGGTCAGCGCCTTGCCGAGCTGACCGACGAGCTGCTGCATACGGAAGGTGATGTCGGCCATGTCGACGTCGGGCGCCGAGGAGACCGCCAGGTACGCGCCCTCGCCCGCCGATATGAGGAAGACCCAGCCGCCGTCGAACTCGACCAGCGTCTGCCGCCAGTTCATCTGAGGGTCGCCGCAGAAGCCGGCCATCGTGCGGCTCAGCGACTGGATGCCGCTCATCGCGGCGGCGACGGTGTCGGCCTCGTCCTTCCTGACCTCTTGAGATCGGGCCATCAGCAGACCGTCGGCGGAAACCAGGATCGCGTGACGTGCCCCGGGTACTTCCAGGGCGCTGTCAAGCATCCATGACAGGTCGTTGTTCACTGAGGATCATGCCCTTCCCTGTTCGGGTTTGCGGAGCGACCGGACTGTGTGCCGCGCTGGAAGGCGCCCATGATCGAAGCGGTTTGCTCGCTCGTCCGGGCGGGGGCGTTCGCCGCGTCCGAGCGCGGCACGATGGAGATGGAGCCCTTGCGGCGGCGTTTGGGCAATCCGCCCGCGGTGGATTCGTCGCTCTCCTCGGGGGCCCCGGCCGCCGGTTCCGTACGGGGTGCGGGCTGTTCTTCCGGCTCGGGCATGTTGGTCAGAAGGTCCTCGGGAAGAAGCACAACCGCGCGCACACCACCGTAGGGAGAGGCCGAATCGACGGAGACGGTGAACCCGTAGCGGGAAGCGAGCACGCCGATCACGGCAAAGCCGAACTGCGGCGGATTGCCCAGGCCCGTGACACCCGCCGCGCGCGTGGCGGAGAGGAGTTCGTCGGCCCGGTTCTTCTCTTCCTCGTTCATACCGACGCCGGCGTCGTCGATGATGATGCAGACGCCCTTGGGGACGGTGCGGATGGTGATGTCGATCGGGGAATCCGGGGCGGAGTAGCTGGTCGCGTTGTCCAGCAGCTCGGCCAGCGCCAGCGCGACCGGTTCGACGGCCCGGCTGACCAGAGCGAAGTTGCTCTGGGAGCGGATCTCGACGCGCGTGTAGTGGCGGATGCGGCCCTTGGCGCTGCGTACCACGTCGTAGACGGAGGCGACGGCCCGCTGACGGCCCAGCCAGCCGTCGCACAGAACGGCGATCGACTGCGCACGGCGGCCGAACTGCGAGTTCATGTGGTCGATCTCCAGCAGGTCCTGGAGAATGTGGTGCTCGCCGTAGCGGTCCTGCAGCTTCGTGATCGCCAGCTGCTGCTCGTTGGCGAGACCCTGAAGCGTCCGCATAGCGGACTTCAGTGCGCTCTTGGTGGCTTCCTCGGAGCGTATCTGAGCATCCTGAACCGCTGCCGCGTAGTTGTTTTCGAGATCGGCGGTTCGGTTTTCAAGTTCCGCCTTCTCGGTACTGAGCTTCGCTCTCGCTTTTCGCCCGCGGATAATGGCGGTTGCGGCGAGAGGCGTGCCAGCGATCAGGGCCCAGAGCGCAGGATCCTGTATGTAATGCGTCATAAGACTCTCTTTAAACGACTAGACCGCCAGGGACTGAAGGGTGGGTGCGTGAGAAGAATCCGGGTGTTATGGAGAAGCGGCGGTAAGTCAGCTCCCGTACGGCACCCGAGGGAACGGGGCGCACCGCACTGGCCCTGCCGTGGGCTGCGCACAGGCAGGGGTGCGCCGGCACGGCTCCATATGCCCAACTGGCGGCATAGTGCTCCTCAGAGTGGTAACCCTCTCGGCTGATTTACCGGATCGCCGTGTGTCTTACGGGCCCTTGGCTCGCCTGGCAAGCGCGGTGATCGTATCACCAGAGGCAGGTGGCCCCGTGCATGTGCCGGAGTCTCATTCAACCACCTGACACTGTTTCAGCCACCCCCGCATTTTGCCTCATTGGGCGACGTCAGCGCATGTGCCGGAGGTCTGGGCGGAGCCTGTCGCGGGCCGCTGTGGGCGATGGTCGCAGCCATCAGATTTCGGGCAATCGCCGCGCGCTGTGAGCGCATCGTGGAGGGTGTGTGGAGATGGTCGTCGAATTGCTTCGACATTAATTGGCTTTACTTGCGCGTTATGGATTTACTTCCGATAAGTGGCGTATCGGAATCCATGAGCGCCGGCCGGTATCGTCGGGGCGTGTCAGACCAGCCTTGTCCTGCCCCCGCTCCCACCCTCTTCACCTGGGAGTTCGCCACCGATCCCTACCCCGCGTACGCCTGGCTACGCGAGCACGCCCCGGTGCATCGGACCACGCTCCCCAGCGGGGTCGAGGCCTGGCTCGTGACCCGGTACGCCGACGCCCGGCAGACACTGGCCGACGCCCGGCTGTCGAAGAACCCCCAGCGCCACAGTGAGTCCGCTCACGCCCGCGGCAAAGTGGGCATCCCGGGCGAGCAGCGCGCGGATCTGACGACACATCTGCTCAATATCGATCCTCCGGACCACACCCGGCTGCGGCGGCTGGTATCCAAGGCGTTCACCCCGCGCCGCGTCGCCGCGTTCGCCCCGCGGGTGCGCGAGCTGACCGACGACCTCATCGACGCCTTCGCGGACCGGGGGGAGGCCGACCTCATCCATGAGTTCGCCTTCCCTCTCCCCATCTACGCGATCTGCGATCTGCTCGGCGTCCCGCGCGAGGACCAGGACGACTTCCGGGACTGGGCCGCCACGATGATCCGGCACGGCGGCGGCCCGCGCGGCGGAGTGGCCCGCGCGGTGAAGCGGATCCGCGCGTATCTGGCCGAGTTGATCCACCGGAAGCGCGCCGCGCTCGGCGACGACCTCATCTCCGATCTGATCCGGGCCAGCGACCACGGCGACCACCTCACCGAGAACGAGGCCGCGGCGATGGCCTTCATCCTCTTGTTCGCCGGGTTCGAGACGACCGTCAATCTCATCGGCAACGGCCTCTACGCGCTGCTGCGCAACCCCGGACAGCGCGCCCGGCTGCAACGGTCCCTAGAAGAGGGGGACGAGGAACTGCTCGCGACCGGCGTCGAGGAACTGCTGCGCTACGACGGCCCGGTGGAGATGGCCACCTGGCGGTTCGCCACCGAGCCGGTCACCATCGGCGGGCAGCACATCGCCGAGGGGGAACCGGTGCTGGTGGTGCTCGCCGCCGCCGACCGCGACCCCGAGCGCTTTCCCGGCCCGGACACCCTCGACCTCGCCCGCACCGACAACCAGCACCTCGGCTACGGCCACGGCATCCACTACTGCCTGGGCGCCCCGCTGGCCCGACTGGAGGCCCAGACCGCCCTCGCCACCCTGCTGCGCCGCATCCCCGACCTCCGGCTCGGGGCGGAGCCGGAGGAACTGCGCTGGCGCGGCGGGCTCATCATGCGCGGGCTGCGCACCCTCCCGGTGACCTGGGGAAAGTGACTGCCGGTCAGCCGCGTGACCATGGCGTGACCTGGGATACACCGGCTTGTGATGATCGTGTGACGTCGCTATGTTCAACCGACAAACCAGCCCCCACACGAGAGGCGATTCGCATGCTTTCCGGGAACGGACGTCACCGCCGCCCCCGCCAGGCTCCGGCCATCGTCGTCGCGGCGGGGGTGACCGGTGCGAGCATCGCCATCCCGCTCTTCGGAGCGACCGGCGCCCAGGCCGCCCCCGCCTCCACCTGGGACCGGGTCGCCGAGTGCGAGAGCGCCGGGATGTGGAGCGCCAACGAGGGCAACGGCTTCTACGGCGGTCTTCAGCTGACCCTCGACATGTGGAAGAAGTACGGAGGCACGAGCTACGCCCCGCGCCCCGACCTCGCCAGCCGCTCCCAGCAGATATCCGTCGCCGAGTCGATCCTCGGCGACCGTGGCCCCGACGCGTGGCCCAGCTGCGCGCTGAACGCCGGGCTGAGCCACGGCGGCGACGCCCCGGACGTGAACCCGGGCAGTACGGCACCCCCGCCCCGGCAGGACGCCCAGCGCGGCGACTCGGACGGCTCGGGCGACTCGGACGGCTCGGGCGGGCGGGGCGGCGACTCGTCCCGTACGACCCCCGACGCGACGGATACGCCCCGCGCGTCGCACACCCCCGGCGCGCCGGACGGGTCCGACGGGCGGGAGCGGCCGGACCGTTCCGCCTCCGCCTCGCCCGACGAGTCCGACGGGCCGGACGGCGACGCGCCCTCCCCGTCCCCCTCCTCCAGCACCGCCGACCCCTCGCCGACCCCCTCCTCCACCGAGGGCGGCTCCGAGGGCTCTTCGGGGAAGCACCGGGGCGAACGGGACCGGGATGAGCGGCCGAGCGGCCATGCCTCGCGTGGCGGTACGGACCGGGACAAAAACCCCTCGGATGGCGGCTACACGGTGCGTCCGGGTGACAATCTTTCAGCAATCGCCGAAAAGCAGGAGTTGGGCGGCGACTGGCGTCGGCTCTACGCGTCCAACGAAAAGGCCATCGGAACCGACCCGGATCTCATTGTCCCTGGTCAGCGACTTGACCTCACCATCAGGGGCCAGTAGTTCGGGGGGATTTGCCCGATCTGGATCCGGTGAGACATACCTCTCGTCACATTTCCCGGGGCGTCCGTCCTGTCCGGTCTCTCCGCACCCGGCCCCACCTGCGCTGATGTGGGCCGAGTGAGATCGATAACGTCCCTCTTCGCTGCGATAAGGGTGTTTGAACGTTTCCCGGACGTGTGTTTAACGTCTTTCCGCTCGCCACAACGAGCACCGTCGACCGTCACGCCGAGTCCTGCCGGCGGTCGTCCGGTACCGACGCGCCAGCGCCGAAGGCAGGAGCGGGGGACCCAAGGTAAGTGCCGGGAGGCCAGCGGAATCGGCCGAACGGCTAGGGGTGAAGCAGGGTGCGGACCTCCGTACCCAGCCGGGCAACTCACGCCCGAACCCGACAGCTCACCTCGTAGGCGTCGGTGAGGAAACGAACCAACATGTCCAATGCTCAGGGCAAGCACCGCCGTCCCTCCAAGGCCACCCGTATCACCGCGCTCGTCGGCCTCGCCGGAGCCGCTGTGGCCACTCCGCTCATCGGTGCGACGTCCGCCTCTGCCGCCACCAGCTCCCAGTGGGACCAGGTCGCGCAGTGTGAGTCCGGTGGCAACTGGTCGATCAACACCGGCAACGGCTACTACGGTGGCCTGCAGTTCTCCTCCTCCACCTGGGCCGCCTTCGGCGGTACCGCCTTCGCTCCGACGGCCGACAAAGCCGGTAAGGCCCAGCAGATCCAGGTAGCCGAGAAGGTCCTCGCCAGCCAGGGCAAGGGCGCCTGGCCGGTCTGCGGCAAGGGCCTGACCTCCGGCGGCGCCCCGGCCGCCCCGGCGCCGTCCGCGCCGCAGCAGAGCCAGTCCGAGTCCGCGCAGCCTCAGCAGCAGGCCCCGTCCGCCGAGCCGAAGGCCGCGCCGCGCAGCGCGCCCGAGAAGGCCGCGCGCGACCAGGCCCGCGGCCCGATCAAGAAGGGCGACGGCGAGTACAAGGTCAAGTCCGGTGACACCCTTGGCAAGATCGCCAAGGCCGAGGACGTCAAGGGCGGCTGGAAGAAGCTCTTCGAGCTGAACAAGAACATCGTCCAGAAGGCCGACCTGATCTTCCCCGGCCAGCAGCTCCACCTGAGCTGAACTGCCACACCGTAGTCAACGAGCCCCGGCCGGGTGCGCCGCCCCCACGGTGCACCCCGCCGGGGCTTCGGTGCGGTTAGGCTCATGCTGCTACCGAAGACCCATACGAAGGAGATCCTCGTGCCGTCCATCGACGTCGTCGTAGCTCGCGAGATCCTCGACTCGCGAGGCAACCCCACGGTCGAGGTCGAGGTCGGCCTCGACGACGGCAGCACCGGCCGTGCCGCCGTCCCGTCCGGCGCCTCCACCGGCGCCTTCGAGGCCCTCGAACTCCGTGACGGCGACAAGAACCGCTACGGCGGCAAGGGCGTGGAGAAGGCCGTCCTCGCCGTCATCGAGCAGATCGGCCCCGAGCTGGTCGGGTATGACGCCACCGAGCAGCGCCTGATCGACCAGGCGATGTTCGACCTGGACGCCACCCCGGACAAGTCCTCGCTCGGCGCCAACGCCATCCTCGGCGTCTCCCTTGCCGTGGCACACGCCGCCTCCGAGGCGTCCGACCTGCCCCTCTTCCGTTACCTCGGCGGTCCGAACGCGCATCTGCTGCCGGTCCCGATGATGAACATCCTCAACGGCGGCTCGCACGCCGACTCCAATGTGGACATCCAGGAGTTCATGATCGCGCCGGTCGGCGCGGAGTCCTTCTCCGAGGCCCTGCGCTGGGGCGCCGAGGTCTACCACACCCTCAAGGGCGTGCTGAAGGAGCGAGGCCTGTCCACCGGCCTCGGCGACGAGGGCGGCTTCGCGCCGAACCTCGACTCCAACCGGGACGCCCTGGACCTGATCGTCGAGGCCATCAAGAAGGCCGGCTACCAGCCCGGCCAGGACATCGCGCTCGCGCTCGACGTCGCCGCCTCCGAGTTCCACAAGGACGGCGTCTACCAGTTCGAGGGCAAGGCCCGCACCGCGTCCGAGATGACCGCGTACTACGCCGAGCTGGTCGACGCGTACCCGCTGGTCTCCATCGAGGACCCGCTGAACGAGGAGGACTGGGACGGCTGGAAGACGATCACCGACCAGCTCGGTGACAAGGTCCAGCTGGTCGGTGACGACCTGTTCGTCACCAACCCCGAGCGGCTGGCCCGCGGCATCGAGAACGACACCGCGAACGCGCTGCTGGTCAAGGTCAACCAGATCGGCTCGCTGACCGAGACCCTCGACGCCGTCGAGCTGGCCCAGCGCAACGGCTTCAAGTGCATGATGTCGCACCGCTCCGGTGAGACCGAGGACGTCACCATCGCCGACCTGGCCGTCGCCACCAACTGCGGCCAGATCAAGACCGGCGCCCCGGCCCGCTCCGAGCGGGTGGCCAAGTACAACCAGCTCCTGCGCATCGAGGAGATCCTGGACGACGCCGCGGTGTACGCGGGCCGTTCCGCCTTCCCGCGCTTCAAGGGCTGACCCGCTTCTCGGCTCCGAGGAGCGGACACGTCTGACGCCGGTCCCCGGCCGCGGTCCCGTACCGTGGCCGGGGACGGCCCAACTCAGACGGGCACTGCTTGACCGAAGTCATCACCGGGGAGGCGACGTGCCGGCGGATCGGTTCTCCACCGCGACCAGACTCAAGGCGCTCGGCGAACACGCCGCCGCCCGGGTCTACCGTGCCCGGATCAAGCGCCGCCGCAGCCGGCTCACCGGCCGGGCCGCCCTCCTCGCGCTGGTCGTCTGCTCCCTGGTGGTCGCGCTGGCCTACCCGATGCGGCAGTACGTCTCCCAGCGCTCGGACATCGCCGACCAGCGGCGCCAGGCCCAGCGCGAGCGCGCCGAGGTGGCCAAGCTGAGCGAGCAGAAGGCCCGGCTGCGCGACCCCGCGTACATCGAGCGGCAGGCCCGCGCGCATCTGCACTACCTGATGCCGGGCGAGACCGGCTTCAGCATGGTGGACCCCGGCGCCAGGGCCGAGCGCTCCACCGACCGGGGCGCGGCCGACCGCCCCTGGTACACCAACCTCTGGGACGCCGTGGACACGGCGGACACGCCGAAGGCGGCCGCCGCCGTGGACCGCTGATACGCGCCGCACCGGCGCCGCATACGGCCGCACCCGGTCCGACACCGATCGAAGAGAACTTTCCCCTCATGGACACGCCCCCTCCGCAGACGGAGCCCACCGCGCCCACCGACGCGGACATCGCCGCCGTCAAGGAGCAGCTGAACCGCCTCCCGCGCGGCCTGCGCGCCGTCGCGCACCGCTGCCCCTGCGGCAACCCCGATGTCGTCGAGACCGCGCCGCGCCTCGAGGACGGCACGCCGTTCCCCACCACGTACTACCTGACCTGCCCGCGCGCCGCGTCCGCGATCGGCACGCTGGAGGCGGAGGGCGTGATGAAGGAGATGACGGCCCGGCTGGGCGAGGACCCTGAGCTTGCCGCCGCCTACCGCGCCGCCCATGAGGACTACATCGCGCGCCGCGACGCCATCGAGGTGCTGGAGGGCTTCCCGAGCGCGGGCGGCATGCCCGACCGGGTGAAGTGCCTGCACGTCCTGGTCGGCCACTCCCTCGCGGCCGGGCCCGGGGTCAACCCGCTCGGCGACGAGGCGATCGCGCTGCTGCCCGAGTGGTGGCGCAAGGGCCCGTGCGTCGCGCCCTGCGCCCCGACGGAGGAAGAGGAGACCGTATGACCCGCGTCGCGGCCGTGGACTGCGGCACCAACTCGATCCGGCTGCTGGTCGCCGACGCCGACCCGGCCACGGGCGAGCTGACCGAGCTGGACCGCCGGATGAAGATCGTCCGGCTGGGCCAGGGCGTGGACCGCACCGGTCGGCTGGCCCCCGAGGCGCTGGAGCGCACCTTCGCCGCGTGCCGGGAGTACGCGGAGGCCATACGCACGCTGGGCGCCGAGCGCGTCCGTTTCGTCGCCACCTCGGCCTCGCGGGACGCCGAGAACCGCGACGAGTTCGTCCGTGGCGTCGTGGACATCCTCGGTGTCGAGCCCGAGGTGATCACCGGGGACCAGGAGGCGGAGTTCTCCTTCACCGGCGCGACCAAGGAGCTGACCGGGCATGAGCACCTGAGCGGCCCGTTCCTGGTGGTGGACCTCGGCGGCGGCTCGACGGAGTTCGTCAGCGGCGACGACGGGGTGCGGGCGGCCCGTAGCGTCGACATCGGCTGCGTCCGGCTGACGGAGCGGCATCTCGTCACGGACGGCCGGGTCGCCGAGGTGCCGACGGAGGATCAGATCTCGGCCATCAGGGCGGATATCGAGCGGGCGCTGGACCTCGCCGAGGAGACCGTGCCGCTCACCGGCGGCTGCCGCCCCGGGGAGGGCGGCCACACCCTGGTCGGGCTGGCGGGGACGGTCACCACCGTCGCCGCCATCGCGCTGGGCCTCGCGGAGTACGACCCGGCCGCGATCCACCACGCCCGGGTCCACGCCGGTCAGGTCGGCGAGATCACGGCCAAGCTGCTGACCTCGACCCACGCGGAGCGGGCGGCGATCGGCGCGATGCATCCGGGCCGGGTCGACGTGATCACCACGGGCGCCCTGGTGCTGTTGGCGATCATGGATCGGACGGGCGCCGAGGAGGTCGTCGTGAGCGAACATGACATCCTCGACGGCATCGCCTGGAGCATCGCCTGAGCGTGGACGTTATCGTCTGAGCGGCTGCGGAGGGCCCTTCCGGGGCCTTCCGCGGACCCTCGCCAACGGAGTTCGTGAAACTCTTCACATGAAAAAGGTGCCTGGTGGCCGCCTTCTGGGCCGCCTCAGGGCCGCTATTGGCGACCGTGTTCATCAAATCGGCCGGAACACGGGCTGAACGGTTGGTGCGACGGACCGCTCGGGAACCCTCTGGTCTACTCGCGCGTTCAACGGCTATCGCTGCTCAGCGGGGCTGGGAACCCCTCGCTCCGGTTACCGGTTCCCCGGCGGAGCTATGCCGTCCAGCAAGGGGGCGGCGGAGTGTAGCAGATACCCCCACATTGCTTGTGAAGGGGCTCACGAGGTCCCCCTCGAGGGGTGCTGGATACTCGAATCATGAGCACCACGGAGCGTCCCAGGATCCTCGTTGTAGGCGGTGGGTACGTAGGCCTGTACGCGGCGCGCCGCATCCTCAAGAAGATGCGGTACGGCGAGGCGACTGTCACGGTCGTCGACCCTCGCTCGTACATGACGTACCAGCCCTTCCTCCCCGAAGCTGCGGCCGGCAGCATCTCTCCGCGCCACGTCGTGGTTCCGCTGCGGCGTGTGCTTCCCAAGGCGGAGGTCCTCACCGGCCGGGTGTCGAACATCGACCAGGACCGCAAGGTCGCCGTCGTCCAGCCGCTCGTCGGCGAGTCGTACGAGCTGCCCTTCGACTACCTCGTCATCGCGATGGGCGCGGTCTCCCGCACCTTCCCGATTCCCGGCCTGGCCGAGAACGGCATCGGGATGAAGGGCATAGAAGAGGCCATCGGCCTGCGGAACCACGTCCTTGAGCAGCTCGACAAGGCCGACTCCACCACGGACGAGGACATCCGGCGCAAGGCGCTCACCTTCGTCTTCGTCGGCGGTGGCTTCGCGGGCGCGGAGACCATCGGCGAGGTCGAGGACATGGCCCGCGACGCGGCCAAGTACTACCCGAACGTGAAGCGCGAGGACATGCGCTTCGTGCTCGTCGACGCGGCCGACAAGATCCTCCCCGAGGTCGGCCCGAAGCTCGGCCAGTGGGGCCTGGAGCACCTGCAGAAGCGCGGTGTCGAGATCTACCTCAACACCTCGATGAACTCCTGTGTCGACGGCCACGTGGTGCTCAAGAACGGCCTCGAGGTCGACACCAACACCCTCGTGTGGACCGCGGGCGTCAAGCCCAACCCGGCGCTCGCCCGGTTCGGCCTCCCGCTCGGCCCGCGCGGCCACGTGGACACCGGCGCCACCCTCCAGGTGCAGGGCACCGACTACATCTGGGCCGCGGGCGACAACGCCCAGGTGCCGGACCTCGCCAGCGGCGAGGGCGCCTGGTGCCCGCCGAACGCCCAGCACGCGCTGCGCCAGGCCAAGGTCCTCGGCGACAACGTGATCTCGGGCATGCGGGGCTTCCCGCAGGGCGAGTACAAGCACGCCAACAAGGGCGCCGTCGCGGGTCTCGGCCTCCACAAGGGCGTCGCGATGATCGTCGTCGGCAAGATGAAGATCAAGCTCAAGGGCCGGCTGGCCTGGTACATGCACCGTGGCTACCACGGTCTGGCGATGCCGACCTTCAACCGGAAGATCCGGGTCATCGCCGACTGGACGCTGGGCATGTTCCTCAAGCGCGAGGTCGTCTCGCTCGGCGCCATGGAGAACCCCCGCGAGGAGTTCTACGAGGCCGCCGCCCCGGTCTCCGCGGCCGCCGCCGCGAAGAAGCCCGCCGCCGACGTCGCCGCGGAGAAGGCCAAGGCGTCCTGACGACGGCCCCGGGCACCGAGCACAGCTGAATACCGAACACACGCCAAGGGCGTCCGCCATCCGTGGGGCGGGCGCCCTTCGCGTGCGCTTTTTTACCGATTCCAGACGTGTCGGCGGGACTGTCCGGGCGGTTCCATGGTGTTTACGTGGTGAGTAAATCTTCCCTGACTCGCCATCATGGAGGTGTGCCGACATGACCGACGCCGCCGTGCGACTGGCCACCCTGGCCGAGGAGGCGCTGGGGGCCCCGCTCCCGCTCCGCATCCGGGCCTGGGACCGCAGCGAGACCGGCCCGCCCGGCACCCCCGTCCTCATCCTGCGCAACCGCCGGGCGCTGCGCCGGATGCTGTGGAAGCCGGGCGAACTGGGCCTGGCCCGGGCCTGGGTGGCGGGTGACCTGGAGATCGAGGGCGACCTCTACGAGGCGCTGGACCAGCTGGCCGGGCTGCTGTGGGAGCGGGACGACGAACCCGCCGCCGGGCGCCCGGCCCGGCTCGTCACGGCGTGGAAGGCGGCGCGCGACCCCAGGGTGCGCCACGCCGTCCGCGATCTCGTCGCCCTCGCCGGTCCCGGGCTGCCCCCGGCCCCGCCGCGCGAGGAGGCCGGGTCGACCCGCGGGCCGCTGCACACCCTGCGCCGTGACAAACAGGCCATCAGCCACCACTACGACGTCGGCAACGACTTCTACGAGCTGGTGCTCGGCCCGTCGATGGTCTACTCGTGCGCGTACTGGGACAGACCGGACGCGACCCTGGAGGACGCCCAGCACGCCAAACTCGACCTCGTCTGCCGCAAGCTCGCGCTGGAACCCGGCCAGCGGCTGCTGGACGTGGGGTGCGGCTGGGGCTCGATGGTGCTGCACGCGGCGCGCGAGTACGGGGTGCGCGCGGTCGGCATCACGCTCTCCGAGGAGCAGGCGTCGTACGCCCGCAAGCGCATCGCGGACGCCGGGCTGACCGAGAAGGTCGAGATCCGGGTGCAGGACTACCGCGAGATCGACGACGGTCCGTACGACGCGATCTCCTCGATCGGCATGGCCGAGCACGTGGGTTCCGTACGGTACGCCGAGTACACCGGCATCCTGCACCGGCTGCTGGCCCCCGGCGGGCGGCTGCTGAACCACCAGATCGCCCGGCGCCCCGAGCGGGACGAGGAGGCGTACCACGTCGACGAGTTCATCGACCGCTATGTCTTCCCCGACGGCGAACTGGCCCCGGTCGGCCGGACCGTGACCCAGCTGGAGGAGGCCGGGTTCGAGGTGCGCGACGTGGAGGCGATCCGGGAGCACTACGCGCTCACCCTGCGCCGCTGGGTCGCCAACCTGGAGCGGTCCTGGCCGGCGGCCGTCCGGCTGACCTCCCCGGGCCGGGCCCGGGTCTGGCGGCTCTACATGGCCGCCTGCGCCCTGTCGTTCGAACGCAACCGGATCGGCGTCAACCAGATCCTTGCCGTCCGTACGCCGGAGGGCGGCGCGTCCGGGCTGCCGCTGCGGACCCGCGACTGGCGCGGCTGACCGAAGACGCGGCTGACCGGAGACACAGAAGAACGGGCCTGACGCGCGGGAAGCGCGTCAGGCCCGTTCGGGTCACTCCAAGGCGGTACTACTCGGCCTTGATGGACTCCAGCATGTTCAGCCTGGCCGCCCGGCGCGCGGGCCACAGGGCCGCCAGCACGCCCACGAACGCGGCCATCGCCAGGAACAGACCCATCCGGCCCCACGGCAGGACCAGTTCGTAGGTCGTCAGCCCGGTGGCGATCAGCTCACCGGCCGCCCAGCCGAAGAAGACGCCGAGGCCGATCCCGAGCACCCCGCCGAACAGCGAGATGACCAGCGACTCCAGCCGCACCATCCGCTTGATGCCGCGCCGGTCCAGGCCGATCGCGCGCAGCATGCCGATCTCCTGCGACCGCTCGAAGACCGACATGGCCAGGGTGTTGATGACCCCGAGCACCGCGACGATCACGGCCATGGCCAGCAGGCCGTAGAGCATGTTCAGCATCAGGGTGAACAGCTTGGCGATGCTGTCGGAGATGTCCTTCTTGTTCTGGACCTGGAGGGCCGGGTTGTCCCCGAGCGCCTTCGTCAGCGCGTCCTTGTTGGCTTCGGTCGCCCCGCCCTTGGTCTTCAGCATCACCTGGAAGTCGGCGACGGTGGTCATGTGCGGGGTGATGGTCGCGGTGTCGGCCATGACGCCGCGGATCATCTGGTTGCCCTCGTACACACCGCCCACGGTCAGCTTGGCGCTGCTGCCGTCCTGGTACGTGACCGGGATGGCCGAACCGACCTTCCAGCCGTGCTGGTCGGCGGTCTTGTCGTCGACGACGGCCTTCTGGCCGCCGAAGCCGGAGAAGGACCCCTGGAGGAAGTCCACGCCGACCAGTTCGCTGATGGCCTTGGCGTTGACGCCCGACAGGGTGGTCGTCTCGCCGCCGATCTTGGCCGGGGCCTGGCGCAGCGGGCTGACCGCGGTGACCTCGGGCTGCTTCTCCAGCGTCTTGGCCACCTCCGGGGAGAGCGGCCGCGGCGCCCCGCCCGCGCCGCCCATGCTGACGACGTAGTCGGACTTCAGCCCGTCCGAGGCCATCTGGTCGATGCCCTTCTGGACGCTGCCCGCGATGACCGTCATGCCGGTGATCAGGGTGAGGCCGACCATCAGCGCGGAGGCGGTGGCGGCGGTACGGCGCGGGTTGCGCACCGCGTTCTGCCGGGCGAGCTTGCCGGACATCCCGAAGAGCCGCAGCACCGGCGAGGCCGCCGCGATCAGCGGCCGGGACAGCAGCGGGGTGAGCACGAACACGCCGATCACCAGGACCGCGGCGCCGAACGCCATCGGGCCCTTGCCGTCCATGCCCTGGCCGGAGCCGTACAGCACCAGCGCGACACCGGCCGCGCCGAGCAGCGCGCCGATGGTGTTCCGTACCACCAGGCCACGGGTCGTCGGCGCCGCGTGGACGCTGCTCATGGCGGCGATCGGCGGGATCTTCGCGGCGCGGCGGCCCGGCAGCCAGGCGGCGAGCACGGTCACCACGACGCCGACGAGCAGCGACGCCGCCACCGTGGTCGGCTCGATGACCAGGGGCCCGTCCGGGACGGTGGCCCCGGTGGAGCTGAGCAGCGAGCGCAGCCCGGCGCCGATGCCGACACCGGCGGCCATGCCCACGACGGCCGCGATGACGCCGACGGCCGTGGCCTCGATCAGCACCGAGCGGGTCACCTGGCGGCGGCTCGCGCCGACCGCCCGCATCAGGGCCAGTTCCTTGGTGCGCTGGGCGACCAGCATGGTGAAGGTGTTGGCGATGATGAAGATGCCGACGAAGAGCGCGATCCCGGCGAACACCAGCATCGCGGTCTGCATGCTGCTCATGCCCTGCTTGATCTGCTCGGCCTGGTCGTCGGCGAGCTTCTGGCCGGTGGCGGCCTCGGCGTTGTCCGGCAGGACCTTGTCGACCGCGGACTTGAGCGCGGCCTGCGAGGTGCCGGGGGCGGCCTTCACGTCGATCTCGTCGAACTGGCCGGGCTTGGCGAACAGCTTCTGCGCGGTGGCGTTGTCGTACAGCGCGAGGCTGCCGCCCGCCGCCACATTGCCGTCGTCGGTGGTGAAGATGCCCGCGATCTTCTCGGTGCGCACGGGTCCGTTCACGGACACCCGGATGCTGTCACCGGCCTTGTAGCGGCCCTTCTCGGCGGACTTGGAGTCGAGCGCGATCTCGCCCGGCCCCTTGGGCGCGTGGCCCTCGGTCATCGTGTACCGCGGGTCCTTGCCGTCGGGTCCCGGGTAGTAGTTCCCGCCGAGGGTGGAGAAGCCGCCGCCGAGCAGCTCGCCGTTACGGTCGGAGAGGGCGGAGTAGCCCTTGACGACGCCGGTGGCGGAGGCGGCGCCGTCCACCTTGGCCGCCTTGTCGAGCACCGCCTGGCCCAGCCGCGGCGTTTCGCCGGAGAGGCTGGAGCCGGAGTCGGACTTGTGCGGGGTGATGGCGACGTCGACGCCGTCGAAGCCCTTCTCGGAGCTCTTCTGGTAGGCGGCGGAGATGGTGTTGGTGAAGACCAGGGTGCCGGAGACGAAGGCCACGCCGAGCATGACGGCGAGGACGGTCATCAGCAGCCGGGCCTTGTGCGCGAGCACGTTGCGCAAGGCGGTACGGAGCATGAGAGTTCAGTCCAGGGGAGGAAGGGGGAGTGCGGAGGCGACAGCGGCGTGCGGTGACGGACGCGCGCCTCGCGTCAGCTCGTACGGCCCTTGGCGTCGAACCGCTTCATGCGGTCCAGCACGGAGTCGGCGGTCGGGTCCATCAGCTCGTCCACGATCTGGCCGTCGGCGAGGAAGACCACCCGGTCGGCGTAGGCCGCGGCGACCGGGTCGTGGGTCACCATGACCACGGTCTGGCCCAGTTCGCGCACCGAGTTGCGCAGGAAGCCCAGCACCTCGGCGCCGGAGCGGGAGTCGAGGTTACCGGTGGGCTCGTCCGCGAAGATGATCTCGGGCTTACCGGCCAGCGCGCGGGCGACGGCGACGCGCTGCTGCTGACCGCCGGAGAGCTGGCTGGGGCGGTGCTTGAGCCGCCCGGCCAGACCGACCGTCTCGACGACCCGGTCCAGCCACGCCGGGTCCGCCTTGCGGCCCGCGATGTCCATCGGGAGGGTGATGTTCTCCAGCGCGTTCAGCGTCGGCAGCAGGTTGAACGCCTGGAAGATGAACCCGATCTTGTCGCGGCGCAGTTGGGTGAGCTTCTTGTCCTTCAGGGCCGTCAGTTCGACGTCGCCGATGCGGGCCGAGCCGCTGGAGACCGAGTCCAGGCCCGCCATGCAGTGCATGAGCGTGGACTTGCCCGAGCCCGAGGGGCCCATGATCGCGGTGAACTCGGCTTGCCGGAATTCGACGGAGACGGCGTCCAGGGCGACGACCTGGGTCTCTCCCTGTCCGTAGACCTTGGAGAGGTCCGTTGCTCGGGCCGCCGCCGTCGTGGGACGGGCGGCGGACTCGACGCCGGAAGTGGTGGTGGTCACGGTGCGGGGCTCCTGTCGTGCGGTGCGGTCGGCCGGGACGTCCTTCCATGGTCCTTGCCATAAACAAGGACGGGATCCCTCGCTCCTCCGGTTCTGCGCGCGACTCGGGTCGTAGGCGCGTCAGCCGGAGTCCTCCTTGGGTAGGAGAGGACCCCCCGAACGGGGGCATCGAGATTGCGTCAATCCGCCGTCAAAGGGGTCACAGGGCATATAAGCAGGTCCGGTCGGGCGCCGGCATCGGCGGGTACCCTGACCCACTGCTGATGGGCCCTCAGTTGCCAATAAAATAAGACAACCTCGGTCCGGTGATTCGCTGTTCGGGTCCATCGGCCCGGATAGGCTCGTGCTGCTCTCCTATGGGGAGGGAAGTACGTCACTTCGTACGTCCCAGGGTGAGCCGCTGCCCGGATGGTGGAATGCAGACACGGCGAGCTTAAACCTCGCTGCCCCTCGCGGGCGTACCGGTTCAAGTCCGGTTCCGGGCACCTCCAGATCTTGTGGCCGCACTCTGCGTGCGTGGCCGGTCGCCCATCGTGCGACCAGGGCCCGCGTCCGGCCCCGCCCCCGCTTCCGCGGGAACCTCGCGCTGTCCGTACGCGCGTGAAAAGATCCTCCCTGGGCACTAGAGTGCTTTCTTTGCTTACCCATTACTCTTGAGTCAAGGTCGCGCAGGGCGGCCATGGAGGAGTGAGATGAGGAGCAGCAACCCGGTCTTCTCGCGACGGGGGTTCAGCCGCGGCGGCGGCTACGCCGGCTTCGGCGCGGCCCAGCAGGCCGGGGGCCCCGCCGCAGTCCAGGGCAACCCCTACGCGGGCAGCAATCCGTACGCGCAGCAGCAGCAGGCACCGGGCAACCCCTACGCGGCCGGTGCCCAGCAGAACCTGACGCCCGAGCAGCTCCAGCAGATGTACGGGGCACCCCCGGCCGGTCCGCAGACCGACCGGATGACGATGGACGACGTCGTCATGCGCACCGGCATGACGCTGGGCACGGTCATCGTCGCCGCAGCGGCGGCGTGGATCGCCCAGCTGCCCATCGGCGCGGGCATCGGTGCCGCGCTGATCGCGATGGTGCTGGGCCTGGTGCAGGCGTTCAAGCGCAAGGCCTCGCCCGCGCTCATCCTGGGGTACGCCCTCTTCGAGGGGCTCTTCCTCGGCGTCATCAGCCAGGTCTACAACGAGCGCTGGTCCGGCGCCCCGATGCAGGCGGTCCTCGGCACGATGGCCGTCTTCGTCGGTGTGCTCGCCGCGTACAAGACCCGGCTCATCCGGGTGAACGCGCGCTTTCAGCGCTTCGTGCTCGCGGCGGCCATCGGCTTCATCCTGCTGATGGCGGTCAACCTGCTGTTCGCCGCCATCGGCGGCGGTGACGGCATGGGCCTGCGCACCGGTCCGGTGGGCATCATCTTCGGGATCATCGGCGTCGTGCTCGGTGCCGCGTTCCTGGCGATGGACTTCAAGCAGGTCGAGGACGGCGTCCGGTACGGTGCTCCGCGCGAGGAGTCCTGGCTGGCTGCGTTCGGTCTGACGCTCTCGCTGGTGTGGATCTACCTGGAGCTGCTCCGGCTGATCTCCATCTTCAGGGACTAGTCCCTGTCACAGCTGAGCTGAACAGCCGAAGGGCCCGCGGAGGCGATTGCCTCCGCGGGCCCTTCGGCCGTCTGCGACGTAACCCGCTCTCGTGTCGTGCCCGTCTGTGGTACACGCGTCTGCCTCCAGGCGGCAGCGGGCTACAGCAGCTTGCGCGCCGCGCGCCTCAGGTCGTGTTCGTGGATGATCGCTTTGGCGTGCCCATAGGCGAGCTGGTGCTCGCCCCGCAGCCAGCTGACCTTCTCCTCGAAGCGGAAGAAGGCGGGGCCGTCGTCTACCGTGCGCAGCCAGTCGGCAATGTCACGGCCGGTGCATTGGGGGATGCGGGAGAGTAGGTTCCGGTGAGTCTCGTCGGAGAAGATCTGGGACATCGGCGCCTCCGGACGCGTCCATTCCGGGCCCGGGTGAACACCCGGGAGGGGTCCTTCAGCTCACCGTGCCTGAGTGTTCGGCCGTTGGCAACAGTCCGTCGGTGGCGCATACGCTCTCGGCGTGGATGATGCGACCTCCTTGCTCCGTGCCGTCGACCGCCTCGCCGACCGGCTGCGCTCCCTTCCGCAGTCCCGGCTGCGCCAGGGCGCGGCGGCCGAAGGACTGGCTCTGGCGAGGGAATTGTCCGTGCGGGCCCAGCGTCTGGAGGCGCCCGGGACGCCGCCGCGGATCATGCCGGACGCGGGGGTGTTCACGATCGCCGACCAGGTCGCGGTGGCCGGTCATGATTTGGTGCACGCGCTGGAGCGCGCGCCGGGTGGCGCCGCGGTCGCGGAGAGCGGCGGGAGCGGGCGCGCGGCGGAGGCGGTGGCGCTCGTGGAGGCGGCGGCCGGGCGCTGCGGCCTCTGAGAGCGGTGCGTACGGGCCCCTCTGGGCCCCTCCGTGGCGCGCGTGGCGCGTGCGGGGCGTACGGCGCGTACGGGCGCGGGGGGCGTACGGAGGCGGGCCGGGGGAGCGGACTGCTGTGCGCGGCGCGCGGGCTCACGGCGCACACCGGATGATGCTTGCCCTACGGCGTCACAGCGAGGCGATGACGCGGTCGGCGAGGACGTACACGTTCTCGTCCCCGCAGCCGAAGGTGAGCGCGTACGCGCCCGAGACGCCCGAGCCGCCGAGCAGCACCGGGGCGGTGCCCTCGCGCAGCGCGTCCGCCAGCCGCTCGGCCGTCTCCCGGTGGCCGGGGGTCATGCAGATCGTGGTGCCGTCGGCGAAGACGTACACGTCGAGCGTGCCGAGCGGTCCTGGCCGTACGTCCGCCAGCGGGGTACGGGCCTCCGCCAGCTCGGTCAGCCGGGCCACGGTGCGGTCGTGGTCGGCGATCGGCGGCGAGGGCGTGAAGTCGGGGTGCGAGGGGTGGCGGCGGCGCGCGGCGGCCAGCTCGGGCGACTCGAAGGACTCGGCCTCCTGCTCCGTGTCGGCGCCGATCTCCGCGCCGACCTCCGCGCCCACCTCGGCGCCCATCTCCAGCTCCATCGGCTCCATCGGCTCCTCGGGGTCCTGCTCCGCGGCGTCGCGGGCGTCGGGGCCCAGCGCGTCCAGGCCGAGCAGCGGCTCGGGACCGGCCAGGTCGGCCTGGCGGGGTACGAAGAGCGCGTCGTGCTGGGCGTCCTCGCCGAGCCCGGCCAGCCCGCCGAGCAGCGACGGGGCGTCGGACGACCCGGCGGAGTCCCGGGCCTCCTGGGCGGCCCAGAACGCCCTGGCCTCGGCCAGCTCGCGCTCCCGCTCCTCGGCCAGCGCGTCGGCGACGGCCGCCCGTATCTCGGCGGCGGGGGTGGCGCGGGCGGCGGGCACCGTGACGGCGTCCTCCCCGGACCGGTCCGCCCGCCCGGCGGCGGCGACCGTGGCGGCCAGCTCGGCGCGCAGCTCGGTGATCTGCCGCCGCACTCCGCGCGCGGTGTGCAGTGCTGCGGCGCCGGTGGCCGTGGCGGCCACCGCGGCCAGCAGGAGGGCAAGGGTCATGGGGCTCACTGACGTAACTCCCGGTTGCTGTCGATCCCCCGAATTCCTACCTCAGCTTGACTCGGTTCGCCTCTCGGCGTCAGTGCGTGACGTCACCGAGCGGACCGAAGTCCATGCCCGGAAGGGGGCCCTCCACCGTCGCTGAGCTGGGGTGACGGGTCTCCCCCAGGACGTTGGTCACATCCTGGGGGAGATTGGGTCACAACTAGCGCTCAGGCCGTGTAGCCGCCGGGTACGGGCCCGGCTCAGCTCAGCCGCTCGATGACCATCGCCATGCCCTGGCCGCCGCCCACGCACATGGTCTCAAGACCGAACTGCTTGTCGTGGAACTGCAGCGAGTTGATCAGCGTGCCGGTGATCCGGGCGCCGGTCATGCCGAACGGGTGGCCCACCGCGATCGCGCCACCGTTGATGTTGAGCCGGTCCAGGTCGATGCCCAGGTCCCGGTAGGACGGGATGACCTGGGCGGCGAACGCCTCGTTGATCTCGACCAGGTCGATGTCGCCGATCGCCATCCCGGCCCGGGCCAGCGCCTGCTTGGACGCCTCGACCGGTCCGTACCCCATGATCTCGGGGGAGAGCCCGGAGACGCCGGTGGACACGATCCGGGCGAGCGGCGTGATCCCCAGCTCGCGCGCCTTGGTGTCGGACATGATCACGAGCGCGGCGGCGCCGTCGTTGAGCGGGCAGCAGTTGCCCGCGGTGACCAGGCCGTCGGGGCGGAAGACCGGCTTGAGGCCCTGTACGCCCTCCAGCGTCGTCCCCGCGCGCGGCCCGTCGTCCGTGGCCACCACCGTGCCGTCCGGGGTCGTCACGGGGGTGATCTCACGCTCCCAGAAGCCCTTCTTGATGGCCTCCTCGGCGAGGTTCTGGGACCGCACGCCGAACGCGTCCATGTCCTCGCGGGTGATCCCCTTGAGCCGGGCCAGGTTCTCGGCGGTCTGGCCCATCGCGATGTACGCGTCGGGGATCAGCCCGTCCTCGCGCGGATCGTGCCAGTCGGTGCCCTCCTGCTCGGTGAGCGCGGCCGTACGGGCCTCGGCGTCGGCGAACAGCGGGTTGTGGGTGTCCGGCAGCCCGTCCGAGGTGCCCTTGACGCTGCGCGACACCATCTCGACGCCCGCGGAGATGAACACGTCCCCCTCGCCCGCCTTGATGGCGTGCAGCGCCATCCGCGACGTCTGGAGCGACGACGAACAGTAACGGGTGATCGTGCACCCCGGCAGATGGTCCATCCCCATCTGCACGGCCACGATCCGCCCCAGATTGTGCCCCTGCTCCCCACCCGGCAGCCCGCAGCCGAGCATCAGATCGTCGATCTCCCGCGGATCCAGCTGCGGAACCTTGGCGAGGGCGGCCTGAATGATCTCCGCGGTCAGGTCATCGGGCCGCAGATCCTTCAACGACCCCTTGAAGGCACGGCCGATGGGCGAACGGGCGGCAGAGACGATCACGGCTTCGGGCATCACGGCTCCATGGGGCGGATCGAGGGGTGGGACTGTGAGGGAAGTTACCCGCACGTAGAGCAGGGGTCACGGGGCGAACGCTGTGACCCCGGCCTCTTTTTCCTAAGCGTACGCTCAGTCGTGCGGCTCCGCCGTGCTCTTCCCCCACCCCGCCCCTCCCCGCCCCCGGGGCTCCGCCCCGGCCCCCACCGGGGCTGCGCCCCTGGCCCCCACCGGGGCACCGCCCGGGCCCGCACCGGGGTCCTCGGCCCCGGCCCCCACCGGGTCTTCGCACCGGCCCCCGCATCGGGGTCTTCGTCCCCGGCCCCGCTCAGTCTCTGCCCGGGCCCCGCATGGGGGTCTTCGCCCCTGGCCTCCACCGGGGCTCTGCCCGGGCCCCGCATCGGGGTCTTCGCCCCTGGCCCCCACCGGGTCTCCGCCCGGGCCTGCATCGGGGTCTTCGGCCCCAGCCCCCCACCGGGGCTGCGCCCCTGGCCCCCACCGGGTCTCCGCCCGGGCTCGCATCGGGGGCTCCGCCCCGGCCTCCACCGGGGCTTCGCACCGGGGGGCTTTTCGCCCCCCCCGGCACCGCTCGGTCTCTGCCCGCGCCTTGTCGGGTGCTGGAACTCCGCCGGGCTCCGGTCCCGTTCGGCGGGGCGAGGAGCAGGGGCCAGTGGCGGAGATGTCCCGCCCCCGGCCCCGGGGCGGCGCGCCCCATTCCCGGCCGCTGCGTCCCAGCCCTGGGTCGGGACACCCAACCCCGGCCGGGAAACCCAGCCCCGGCCGGGCACATCCAGCCTCTCCGGCGTTTGAGGAGCGGGGTCCGGGGCGGAGCCCCGGGGTCGGGTAGGGGCGGGGTGGGGGACAAGCCGCCCTCAGCGCGGCACCGGCGGGACCGGCGCCGCGCTGCCCTCCCCGGCGGGCCGCCCCCGCCGCAGCAGCCGGGCCCACGGCCCACGCGCGGCCGTCACCTCGGTACCACCCTCCGCCGCCGCCTCGGCCGCCGCGGTCGCCACCGGCAGAATGCCCTCGTCGCGAGTCTCCGGAGCCTCCTCCGGCCACAACCCCAGCGCCCCGCACAACGTCGGCAGCACCGCCATCGCCGCCGTCGCGTACCCCTCCGCCGAGGGGTGGTAGTTGTCCGGCCCGAACAGCTCCCGCGGGTTCGCCGCGAACTCCGGCCCCAGCAGATCGCCCAGCGACACCGTACGACCGCCCTGCTCGACCACCCCGATCGTCTGCGCCGCCGCCAGCTGACGGCTCAAACGCCGTGCGACAAACCGCAGGGGCTGGTAGACGGGCTCGATGGTGCCCAGATCAGGGCACGTGCCCACGACCACTTCGCACCCCGTCTCGCGCAGCCTCCGCACCGCCTCCGCCAGCAGCCGCACCGACTGCGCGGGCGGCATCCGCCCGGTGACGTCGTTCGCGCCGATCATGATGACGCAGACGTCCGGCAGCTGCTCCGGATCCTCCAGCACCCGCGTGACCTGCCGTTCCAGATCGCTGGACTGCGCCCCCGGGAGCGCGACGTTCCGCAGGTCCACCGGGCGCTCCGCCACCGCCGCGAGCCCGGAGGCCAGCAGCGCGCCCGGCGTCTGACTAGGGCGGTGGACGCCCTGTCCGGCGGCCGTGGAGTCGCCGAGAAAGGCCAGCCGCAGAGGGGGCTGGCCGGTCCTGCGGGCGAAGGCGAAGCCGTAGCGGCCGTCCGCCCGCGGCGGTCCCTCCTCCGACCCGCCGACGATCCGCCTCGCCAGGGACAGCTCGGTGAGCAGCAGCACCGCGGTCACCCCGCCCAGCAGCCCGATCCCGCCGCCCCCGTACGCCGCCGCGGCCGCGATCCGCCGCGCCACCCTCGCCCTCGACATCGACATGGGTCCAGCCCACCTCCGTCCGCACGCCTTCTGTACCTTTGTACGCCTTGCTAACCACTTGGTGCCCCCTGCGTGCTCGTCCACAACCGCACGGGTCACCGCCCGGCTCCGCGCAATAAGCTGGCTGTACGGGCCCGCGACGCGGGGGTCCCGACGCGGAGATCCCGCGGATTCCGGACCAGGAGCAGGCGTGCAGTACTACGAATCGATGATTGAGCTGGTCGGCAACACCCCGCTGGTGAAGCTCAACACCGTGACCGAGGGCATCCGGGCGACCGTCCTGGCCAAGGTCGAATACTTCAACCCCGGCGGCTCGGTGAAGGACCGCATCGCGGTCCGCATGATCGAGGCGGCGGAGGCGTCGGGCGCGCTGCAGCCTGGCGGCACGATCGTCGAGCCGACCTCCGGCAACACCGGTGTGGGCCTCGCGATGGTCGCCCAGCGCAAGGGCTACAAGTGCGTCTTCGTCTGCCCGGACAAGGTCTCCACCGACAAGATCAACGTGCTGCGGGCGTACGGCGCCGAGGTCGTCGTCTGCCCGACCGCCGTCGACCCCGACCACCCGGACTCGTACTACAACGTCTCCGACCGCCTGGTGCGCGAGACCCCGGGCGCCTGGAAGCCGGACCAGTACAGCAACCCCGACAACCCGCGCTCCCACTACGAGACCACCGGCCCCGAGCTGTGGGAGCAGACCGACGGCAAGATCACCCACTTCGTGGCGGGCGTCGGCACCGGCGGCACGATCAGCGGCACCGGCCGCTACCTGAAGGACGTGAGCGAGGGCCGGGTCAAGGTCATCGGCGCCGACCCCGAGGGCTCCGTCTACTCCGGCGGCTCCGGGCGCCCGTACCTCATCGAGGGCGTCGGCGAGGACTTCTGGCCCACCGCGTACGACCGGACCGTCGCCGACGAGATCGTCGCCGTCTCCGACAAGGACGCCTTCCAGATGACCCGGCGGCTCGCCAAGGAGGAGGGGCTGCTGGTCGGCGGCTCCTGCGGGATGGCGGTCGTCGGCGCGCTGGAGGTCGCGAAGCGGCTCGGCCCGGACGACGTGGTCGTCGTCCTGCTCCCGGACAGCGGCCGCGGCTACCTCTCCAAGATCTTCAACGACGAGTGGATGGCCGACTACGGCTTCCTGGAGGAGGAGGGCCCGGCCGTGCGCGTCGGCGACGTCCTCCAGGGCAAGGCGGGCGGGCTGCCGTCGCTCGTCCACATGCACCCGGACGAGACGGTCGGGGACGCCATCGAGGTCCTGCGGGAGTACGGCGTCTCGCAGATGCCCATCGTGAAGCCCGGCGCCGGGCACCCCGACGTGATGGCCGCCGAGGTCATCGGCTCGGTCGTCGAACGGGAGCTGCTGGACGCCCTGTTCGCCCAGCGTGCCTCCCTCGGCGACCCGCTGGAGAAGCACATGAGCCCGCCGCTGCCGCACGTCGGCTCGGGCGAGGCCGTCGAGGACCTGATGGCCGTCCTGGGCCGGGCGGACGCGGCGGTCGTGCTGGTGGAGGGCAAGCCCAGGGGCGTCGTCAGCCGCCAGGACCTGCTCGCCTACCTCGCCAACGGCGCGAAGTGACACCGCGGTTGGGGCTTTGACGAAGTGGTACGTGAGCGTCACGCGCACGCAGCACAGCGTTAACACGCGCCCGGCAGATTAGGGGATGTCGGAAAGGGCGACACCGACACCCCAGAATGCGGCGACAGGACATCCGGAGCGGCTCCCGGACCTCCATGGTCGCCCTAGGACGCGGCTCATCGCGTCCCTCGCGGGAACCGCCGTCGTCCCGCCCTCGGCGCTACGCCGGGGTGCGGCGGTTCCCGCGCTTTTCATTCCCGCTCCCGGCGGAACCGGACGAAGAACCCCAGCGCGTGAACCGCGTTGACGCCGACGATCCCGGCCCAGGTGACCAGCAGCCCCGGCAGCCCCGCGTTGACCACGCCGATCGCCGACAGCGGCACCGCGAGCACCAGGGACACCCCGACGAAGGCGAACCGCTCGCCGAACCCCACCCCCGCGGCCTCCCCGCCGCCCCCGCCCGCGTACGGGCGCGCCCCGCGCGCGGCGGCCATCTGCCGCTCGGCCCGCTGCCGCCGCAGCTCACGGTCCGACGTATCGTCGAAGCGCCGCTCGACCTTCTCCATGAAGGCGTCGATCAGCTCGGACTCGTACTCCGCGCCCAGCTCCTTGCGGGTCTGCAGGGTCGCGTCGAGTTCCCGTTTCAGCTCCGGGTCATGGGCGTCCATGCTTCGAAGGTACGGTCACGGGGACGCTCTGTCGGTAGGGCCAGCCCCCCGAAACGCAGAGGGGGCCCGAAAGGAGTCAGTACCGTGACCGCACCTCTCCTCACCTCCCTCGCCGCGCCGGGCGGTGACCGCCCCGACGCGCTCACCGTCGCGGGCCGCGCCCTCTCGCGCGAGGAACTGCTGGGCGCCGCGGGCGCGGTGGCCGCCCGGGTGGCCGGGGCGCCGGTCGTGGCGGTCCGGGCGACCCCGACCGCGGAAACGGTGACGGCGGTGGTCGGCGCGCTGCTCGCCGGGGTGCCCGTGGTCCCCGTACCGCCGGACTCCGGGCCCGCCGAACGGGACCACATCCTGCGCGACTCGGGCGCCGCCCTGCTGCTGACCGACGACCCCGGCGCCGAGGCGCCGGTCGAGACGGTCCCCGTCGACCTGACCGAGCGGGCGGCCTGGACGAAGCCCGAGCCCGACCCGGAGTCCACCGCCTTCATCCTCTACACCTCGGGCACCACGGGCGCGCCCAAGGGCGCCCTGATCTCACGCCGCGCGGTCGCCGCCGACCTGGACGGGCTGGCCGAGGCGTGGGCCTGGACGCCGGACGACACCCTGGTCCACGGGCTGCCGCTGTTCCACGTGCACGGCCTGGTCCTCGGCGTCCTCGGCGCCCTCCGCACCGGCAGCCGCCTCGTCCACACCGGCAAGCCCACCCCGGCGGCGTACGCGGCGGCGGGCGGCAGCCTCTACTTCGGCGTGCCGACGGTCTGGAACCGCGTCGTCCAGGACCCCGAGGCCGCCCGCGCCCTGTCCGCCGCCCGCCTCCTGGTCTCCGGCTCCGCGCCGCTGCCCGCCCCGGTCTTCCGCGACCTGGAACAGCTCACCGGCCAGCGCCCGGTCGAGCGCTACGGCATGACCGAAAGCCTCATCACCATCTCCACCCGCGCGAACGGCGAACGCCGCCCCGGCTCCGTCGGCACCCCGCTCACCGGCATCCGCACCCGGATCGTCGCCGAGGAGGGCGCCGAGATCGGCGAACTCCAGCTCACCGGCCCCACCCTCTTCGACGGCTACCTGAACCGCCCCGAGGCCACCGCCGGTTCCTACACCGACGACGGCTGGTTCCGCACCGGCGACATCGCCGCGCTCGACCCGGACGGATTCCACCGCATCGTCGGCCGCGCCTCCACCGACATGATCAAGTCCGGCGGCTACCGCATCGGCGCGGGCGAGGTCGAGAACGCCCTCCTCGACCACCCCGCCGTCCGCGAGGCCGCGGTCGTCGGCGCCCCCCACGACGACCTCGGCCAGCAGATCGTCGCGTACGTCGTCGCCGACGGCATCGGCGAACAGGACCTGATCGACTTCGTCGCCACCCAGCTCTCCGTCCACAAACGCCCCCGCAAGGTCCGCTTCCTGGACGCCCTCCCCCGAAACGCCATGGGCAAGCCCCAAAAGAAACTCCTCCCCCCGGCCTGACCCCGCCTCCTCTCTCGCCGTTGCCATCGGTGATAGCGATTCCTACACTCAGTGACCACGACGGCTGAGTGGAGAGACGATGCCCCGCGCATGGGAAGCCGACCCGTCCGCATCGTTCGCGCGCCGATTAGGACGATCGGCGCGCGAACTGGGGAACACCGGAGGGCGTGACGGATGCCCCGACATCTGGCAGCTCGACAACGGTGACATCGCGGTCATCGGCCGCGATCTCACCGAGGCCTACCGGGCGAGACTCCCCGAGGACGCCAGCATCGCCCCGGACGAGCGGCTGGTCGTCATCCCCGGCAACACCCTGAGCGCGGCGAAACCGGATATCCCCGATGCTCGGTCTTGACGGCCCCCGCCTCGACCCCGCCCAGGGCGAAGCCCTCTCCCTCGACGCCTACCGCGCCGACTTCCGCGAGCGGCAGTGGACGATCGACGGCCAGGACTCATGGAAGCTGGAGCGCCAACAGCGCTTCAGGGAGCCGGGATTCGCCAGCTGGGAGGCGTTCGCCCGCGGCGACTGGGACGCATCTCTCCGCCTCATCGAGGAGGAGCGCGACTATCTGCGGGAGTTCTCGCAGGACGTCGAACGTCACCGGATCACCCTGTTCCGGGTGCGGGTGGTGGAGCGACCGATCGCCCCGTATCTGCAATGGGAGCTGCATCTGCTGCGGCTGCGCGCCGAATGCGGGGAGAAGATCAGGGTGATCGGCCCCGAGCACCTCGGTGAGCTGGAGAGATCCGGACCGCTGCCGGAGCTGCTGACGCTGGGCGACCGCACGACGTACCAGATCCGCTATTCGGACGAGGGCATCCTCGACGGCGCCGTGCGGTTCACGGACCCGGCGACCACCGCGCGCTGCCGGGCCCTCACCAGGGATCTCTACGCCGCCGGTGAGGATCTGACGTCGTACTTCGCCCGTGAAGTAGCCCATCTGCCACCACCATCACCGGAGTAGCCGATCAACGAGGACCATGGGACGCATTCCGAACTGTCGGGGTCCGCGGGTGACGTGGTGCAGGCCCGGGACATCAGCGGAGGCATCCACTTCCACGGTGACAGCAGCCCCGACCGGACCAAGCCCCGGCAACTGCCGGGGGATGTCCGGGGGTTCGTCAACCGGGGCGAGGAGCTGGGGCGGCTCGACGCGATCGTGACCGACGGCGGCGGTGAATCCATCTCCGTCTGCGTCCTCGCCGGGACCGCGGGCGTCGGCAAGACCTCCCTGGTGCTGCGCTGGGCGCACCGGGTGAAGGAGCGCTTCCCGGACGGTCAGCTGTATGTGAACCTGCGCGGCTACGACCCGGGCGCACCCGTCACCCCGCAGGAGGTGCTGCACCGGTTCCTCTCGGCCCTGGGCGTGCCGGTGACGGCGATTCCGGCGGACCCGGAGGCGTGCGCGGCGCTCTACCGGTCGCTGCTGGCCGGGCGCAGGATGCTGGTCATCCTGGACAACGCGGCCACGGTGGGCCAGGTCAGGCCGCTGCTTCCGGGGACCGCGGGCTGCCTGGTGATCGTGACCAGCCGGAGCCGCCTGTCGGGGCTGGCCGTCCGCGACGGGGCACATACGCTGACGCTGGCCACGCTGGACGAGCCGGAGGCCGTCGCCCTGCTGAGCGTCGTCACCGCCGCCCACCGGCCCCAGGACGACCGGGACCAGCTCGTCGAGCTGGCCCGGCTGTGCGCCCGCCTGCCGCTGGCCCTGCGCATCGCGGCCGAGCGGGCCGCCAGCCGTCCCCATATGGGACTTGGCGAGCTGATAAGAGACCTTCGCGACGAGTCAGCCCTGTGGGATGCCCTGAGCGTGGGAGACGACGAGGAGGCCGAGGCGGTGCGTACCGTGTTCGCTTGGTCCTATCGGGCGCTTCCCACGGAGGCGGCGCGTCTCTTCCGGCTGCTCGGACTGCATCCGGGCGCCGAGTTCGGCACCGCGGCCGCCACCGCCCTGGACGGGGACCATGGTCCCGGACGCGTGCGGCATCTGCTGGACGTCCTGGTCGGCGCCCATCTGCTGGAGCAGACCGGGCCCGACCGCTATGAATTCCACGACCTGCTGCGCGCCTACGCGGCCGACCAGGCGCGGCACGAGGAGCCGTCCGAGGGCCGCGAGGCGGCGCTGCGCCGGGTGTTGCTCTGGTACCTGCACTCCGCGGACGCGGCCCAGACCTGGATCAACCCCCAGGAGGCCCATATCCCGCTCGAGTCCCTGAGCGACGGCGTCGCCGCGGCGTCCTTCGCGGACTACGAGGCGGCCATGCGGTGGTACGAGGCGGAGCGCGGCAATCTGCTGGCCGCGACGCGCGCCGCCGAGGAGGCCGGGCTCGACGCGATCGCCTGGCAGCTGCCCGCGGTGCTGCGGAGCGTGCACATGCTCCTGAACCCGTTCGAGGAATGGCTCGCCATGAGCAAGGTCGGACTGGGCGCCGCACGCCGACTGGGCGACCGCACAGCCGAGGCCGAGCTTCTGGAGAGCCTCGGCATGGCCTGTACGCAGTCCCATCGCCTGGCCGAGGGCGCCGAGCACCATGAGGGCGCCCTGGCCGCGCGCCGGGAGACAGGGGACCGTCTCGGAGAGGCGCTGTCCCTCAACGACATCGGACTGATCCACCTGCGGGCGCGTCGGCTTGAGGCGGCGAAGGACCACTTCGACCAGGCCGCTGCGCTCTTCCAGGAACTGGGCGCGGCCCACTGGCAGGCCGTGGTGACGGCGAACCTCGCCGAGGTGACGCACGAGCTGGCCCGGCCGGAGGAGGCGTCGGCCTTCGTCCACCGGGCCCTGGAGATGCACCGCGAGCTGGGCAACCAGGGCGGCGAGGGCAACGCGCTGCGCATCCTGAGCGCCGTCCAGCGGGATCGCGGGCAGCCGGAGGAGGCGCTGCGGTCCGCCGAGGGCGCACTCGACATCGCCCGAACCCACCGCAATCACATGTGGGAGGGGTACTGGCTGCTGGAGCTGGGCCGGGCGCAGCAGGCCAGCGGTGAACCGCACGACGCCCTGGTCTCGTTCCAGCGGGCCGCCTCGCTCCAGCGCCGCCTCGGCGACCGGGCACGGGAGGCGCGGGCCTGGGACGGCGCGGGCGAGACGTACCGGCGCCTCGGGCGCCCCGGCGAGGCGGCCGACTTCCACCGCCGCGCCGCGGCGACCCACCGCGAACTGGACGACCCGTGGCACACGGCACTCGCCCTCGACGGCCTCGCCGGTGCGCTGCGCGAGGCGGACGGCGCCGAGGAGGCGCGCCGCCACTGGACCGAGGCCCTGCACGCACTGGCCCCCTACGACGACCCCCGGGCGACCGAGCTGCGCGACCGCATCGCCGCCGCCCTGGGGTGACGCAACCCGTCAGGAGGGCTCGGCGCGGTCGAAGGTGGCGGTCCCGGACGGGGGTAGCCAGACGAGCCGTGTGGCGTGGTTGGAGTCGTCGGTCCGCCGACCGAAGTACCAGGTTGCCCGCTCGGGGGACTTGAGGGAGAGCTGTCGGGTTCCGTCCACGCTGGTCACGCGCACGGCGCCGTCGTCGAAGACCAGGCCCCAGGCGGCGATGGCGCCATCCCGTAACCCTGGTTCCACGTCGTACTCCTGGACCACGGCGAAGAGTTTGGGTGCGAAGTCGGTGACGAGGTCGCACAGTTCCTTGTCGAAGGTTTCGGGCGTCTCCATGTGAGCCTCCGAGAGGTGTTCGCCGCTCCTTCGGACATGCCGGTGCCAGGGCAGCGGGCATGGAGGGAGCGATACGCTTCCGGCTTGGCCGGTCATCCTTGAGTGATGAACGCGTCACTCAGAGTAGGTCATAAGGTTAGTCCGTCGCAATGTTATGACCGAGGCTCTCGGAACTGGTTGGACCGCCGCGTGGGACGCGCGAGAAACTGTTCGACGGGCCAGGAGGGGAAGACGCATGCCACCCAGGAGCATTCCCACGGCGCGCCAGCAGCGCCTGGGCGCCGAGCTGCGGAAGATGCGCGAAGCGGCAGGCATGACCGCACGCGAAGCCGCTGAACTGCTCGGGGCCAACGCGATCCAGATAAGCCAGATCGAGGCGGGGAAGGCTGGCGTCAGCGAGGAACGCCTGCGGCGGATGGCCTCCCAATATGCCTGTCTCGACCCCGCGTTGCTGGACTCGCTGGCGACTATGGCGGCAGAGCGCACCAAGGGGTGGTGGGAGGAGTACCGAGGCACTCTCGCGCACGGGGCGCTGGACCTGGCGGAGCTGGAGCATCACGCCACGGGTATGCGTACGCTCCAAGCTGTCTATGTGCCGGGTCTGCTGCAAACCGAGGACTACGTTCGGGCCCTCATGGCGTATGGCCTTCCCGAACCGCCACTGGAACAGCTCGAAGCGCAGGTTTCCTTCCGCGTGCGGCGCCGAGAGGTCCTGGAGCGAGATGCGGCGCCCCGCTTCGAAGCGGTCATTCACGAGGCCGTGCTGCGAACGCGTGTCGCCGACCGGAAGGTCGCACGCGAGCAGCTTTCCTTCATCCTGGCGCAGTCCGAGCGGCCGAACGTGACCGTCCGGGTGATCCCCTTCGATGTGGACGGTTTCGGTGGAGCCGGGGCGTCCATGCTCTACGTGGGTGGCCCAGTGCCCAAGCTCGACACCGTGCAGCTCGATGCCTGGCACGGTTCGCTGTGGATGGACGCGGAGTCGCAACTCGCAAGGTACCGCGCGCTGCTCGACAGGGCGACGCTCTCCTCTTTGGCGGTGGAGGAGTCGCGAGACTTCATCCACCGCCTCACACAGGAACTGTGAAAGGTCTGGCCATGGTCAGCACGGGAATCTGGCGTAAGTCTTCGTTTTCTGGCACCAACGCGGAAAATCACTGCGTGGAACTCGCGGCCCTGAACGGCAAGATCTCACTGCGCGAGAGCGACGACCCCGCAGCGGTCGTCACCACCACCCCCGCCTCGCTCGGGACCTTCATACGCATCGCCAAGCGCGGCGGCCTCGACCACCTCACCCGGAAGCGGTGACGCGCCACAGCGCCTATGGATGACAACGCGCTCAACATCGTTCTGGGGCTGGTCACCAGCCTGATCAGCGCCGGCGGGGGCTGGCTGTTCAGGACCTACCTGTGGCGGCGCCAGCTCCTCCGCAAGCAGAGATTCTTCGGGCTGTCGAACGGCTCGGAATGCCTGCTCGTGGTCAACCAGGACCCGAGCGCACCTGGCCGCAGTGTCCAGCGCCATGATGCCTTCGCGCTCCTCGAACTCTCCGCTCTCATCAAGGAGTGCGGAGCGCGTGCCGACATCGTGGAGCACGACGCCGCCCGCCTGGGTTTCGGCGCGCGGACCGAGTTCTGCGTCGGTGGTCCGACGTCGAACCGTCGCACCGAGGCCCATATGCGTTCGCTGCTGCCGGGGATCGAGGTGAACACCGACTACGAGAACATCCCCGACGGTTTGGCGTTCACCACCGGTAATGAGGTGTACCGGCTGTCCAAGGGCGTAACCGAGTATGTGGTGCTCGCCCGCCTCACCACACCGGAGGGCGACCGTCCGGTCTTTCTCGCCGCCGGTCAGCGCGGGGTCAACAACCAGGCGGCAGTACGCTACCTGGCCCGGCACCACGTCCAGCTTGCCTCCCGGTACGGGCTCGATGGGGTCTTCTGCCTCCTGCTGAAGGTTCTCAACTCGGACGCGTACGGCCCGGACATGGTGGAAGTGGTCGCCGACGTCACCGCAGAGGCGACCGCTCCCGCCGCTACTTCTTCGTGAGGCCGTGGTCGGCGGCCCAGTCGGCGGCCACCTCGTCCGGGTCCTTCTTCTCCTTGTCGACCAGCTTGTTGAGCCGGGCCAGTTCGTGGGTGGTGAGGGCGACGCCCAGCTTGGCCAGGGCCTTGCGGACCTTGGTGTCGGCCTTGGCGGCGCGGATGACGGGGACGATGTGCTGGGCGGGGATGAGGGCCTTGGGGTCGGCGAGGATCACCCAGCCGTTGCCCTCGATGTCGGGGTCGGTGGAGAAGAGGTTGGCGACGTCGACGTCGCCCTTCTTCAGGGCGCCCTTGACCAGCGGGCCGGAGGCGTCGAGGGCCTTGAACTCCTTGAAGGTGACGCCGTAGCGGTCCTTGAGGCCGACCAGGCCGACGACCCGGTTCTTGTCCTCGGCCGGGCCGCCGAAGACGAGCTTGCCGTTGTGCTTCTTCAGGTCGGAGAAGCTGCGCAGGCCGTACTTGTCGGCGGTCTCGCGGGTGACGCAGAAGACGTCCTTGTCCTCGGCGGCCGCGTACGAGAGGGCTTCGAGGCCGCTCGGGAGGGCGACGGTGAGGGCGTTCTGCAGGTCGCCCGCCTGGGTCTGGGGGGCCTTGTCGTCGAAGTGGAGGAGCAGATTGCCCTGGTACTCGGGGAGCAGGTCGATGTCGCCCTGCTGGAGGGCGGGGATGACGATCTCGCGGGAGCCGAGGTTGGGCCGGACGCTCGTCTTGACTCCGGCGCCGCCGAGGGCCTCGGCGTAGAGGTAGCCGAGGAGCTGGTTCTCGGTGAAGTTGGCGGTGCCGATGACGAGGCCGCCCGCGCTGCTGCCACCGCCCTCGCCGCCTCCGCCGTCGCCCTTGAGCGAGGTGATGCCGCCGCCGCAGGCGGCGAGGGTGGGCACGGACGCTCCGGCGAGCAGGCCGCCGAGCAGTTTCCTGCGGTTCATGGGTCTCCTTGCGTCAGGGCGCGGGGCGTCAGTGCGCGGGCGTGCGGGCGGGGCGGTTGCGGAAGAGCAGGCGTTGTACGGAGGCCAGGGCCAGATCCAGGGCGATGGCCAGGACGGCGACCAGCACCGCCCCGCCCAGGACCTGCACCAGGTCGCGCTGGGCGAGCCCGTCGAAGACGTAGCGGCCGAGGCCGCCGAAGCTGACGTACGCGGCGATGGTGGCGGTGGCGACGACCTGGGTGCAGGCCAGCCGCAGCCCCGTCATGATCAGCGGGAGGGCGAGCGGGATCTCGACCTGGAAGAGGACGTGGTGCCAGCGCATGCCCTGGCCGCGCGCCGCGTCCCGGACCTCGGGGTCGACGGCGGCCATGCCCGCGTACGTGTTGGTGACGATGACCGGGACCGCGAGGGCGACCAGCGAGACGTAGACCGGCCACATGCTGAGCCCGCTGGCCAGGAAGACCAGGGTGACCAGGCCGACGGTGGGCAGCGCGCGCCCGAAGCCGGAGATGTTGATGGCGAGGAACGCGCCGCGCCCGGTGTGGCCGATGAGCAGCCCGACCGGGAGGGCGATGAGGGCGGCGACGAGGGTGGCCAGCAGCGAGTACTGGAGGTGTTCCAGGAGGCGGGTCGCGATGCCGTCGGGACCGGACCACTGGGCGCCGCTGGTCAGCCATTGGCCGAGGTTCTTCAGCAGTTCGATCATGTCAGGCACGCCTCCTCAGCCAGGGGGTGCACAGCCACTGGATGGCGACCAGCACGGCGTCCGCGACCAGGGCGAGCAGCAGGGACAGGACGACTCCGGCGACGACCGGGGTGGGGTAGTTGCGCTGGAAGCCATCGGTGAACAGCTGGCCGAGGCCGCCGTATCCGATGTAGCTGGCCACGCTGACCAGGGAGATCGCCATCACGGTGGAGACCCGTACGCCCGCCATGATCACCGGGAAGGCGAGCGGCAGCTCGACCGTGAGCAGGGTGCGCAGCGGGCGCGCGCCCATCGCGGTGGATGCCTCGCGCGCCTTGGCGGGGACGCTGTCCAGGCCCTCGACGGTGTTCCGGAGCAGCACGGTCAGGGTGTAGATCGTGAGGCCGGTGATCGCGGTGGTGCGGGTGAGGCCGGTGAGCGGCAGCAGCAGCACGAAGATCGCGATGGAGGGGATGGTGAAGAGGACGTTCGAGAGGCCGAGGAGGACGCCGCGCAGCGGCCGTACGCGATGCGCGATGACCGCCAGCGGCACCGCTATCAGCAGGCCGAAGAGGACGGCTGGAACGGCGGTGGAGAGGTGGTCGAGGGTGAGCGTGGTGAGATCGTCCACGTGGTCGGGGAACCAGTCCCAGTCGACGGTCATGCGGTCACGCTCGCGTCGGGGTCCGGGGCGTCCTCAGCCGCTTCGGTGTTCGTACGGCCCGCTTCCGCGTGGCGGCGGCCCGCGTGCTCGTGGATGTGCTCGCGCCCGGTGACCCCGGTCAGCACGCCGTCCGCGTCCACCCGGGCGACCAGCCCGGCGGGGGAGGCCAGCGACTCGTCGAGGGCGGCCAGCAGCGAGTCGGTGTCGCGCAGCGGGCGCACCGGCAGCAGCGGGGCGTTGTCGCCGTCCGGGCCCTCGGAGTCGCGCCAGCCCAGGGGCTCGCCGCGGCCGGAGGTGACCAGCCGCCAGCGGCCCTTGTCGTCGGCGCGCTCCTGGGGGAGACCGGCGAGGGTGGACAGCGAGAGCAGCTTGAGCCCGCGCTCGGCACCCAGGAAGCCCGCCACGAAGTCGTCGGCGGGGGCCGCCAGCAGCTCGGCCGGGGGCGCGCACTGCACGAGGTGGCCGCCGGTGCGGAAGATCGCTATCCGGTCGCCGAGGCGGACCGCCTCGTCGATGTCGTGGGTGACGAAGACGACCGTCTTGCGCAGCTCGCTCTGGAGTCGCAGCAGCTCGTTCTGGAGCTGAGTGCGGACGACCGGGTCGACCGCGCCGAACGGCTCGTCCATCAGGAGCACCGGCGGATCGGCGGCCAGCGCCCTGGCCACCCCGACGCGCTGCTGCTGACCGCCCGAGAGCTGGTGCGGATAGCGCTTCCCGGAGCCCTCGGGCAGCCCGACCAGCTCCAGCAGCTCGGCGGCGCGCGCCCGCGCTTTGCGGCGGCCCCAGCCCAGCAGCAGCGGGACGGTCGCGATGTTGTCCAGGATCGTGCGGTGCGGGAAGAGTCCCGCCTGCTGGATCACATAGCCGATGCCGCGCCGCAGCTCGGCGGCGTCGGCCTTGAGGACATCACGGCCGCCGACGCTCACCGTGCCGCTGCTCGGCTCGACCATGCGGTTGACCATCCGGAGGGTGGTGGTCTTGCCGCAGCCGGAGGTGCCGACCAGGACGGTGATGTCTCCCTCGGGTAGTTCGAGGTTGAGATCGTCGACGGCGGTGGTGCCGTTCGGGTAGTGCTTGCTGACGTGCTTGAAGCTGATCATCCGCTTCCCCTTGCCCTGCCTGCATATAGTCATGCACAGTCGTAGTCGAGTGAATAGAAGTCAATAGGTGTGCGTTAATCGCCGGTTACTTCTGCTCGCGATATGGGACGTAAACGCTTGGCGGCTAGCCCGTAAAGGGTGGGTTCGAGAGGGGTTGCCCTGGATGGTGTCTCACATGCTGGATTCGACGGCGACCGCCTGCGGCGCCGGTGTCACCGCCGCACCGCGGATCACGCTCGACGGCCGCGGCCTGTGCGTCGCCGACGTCGTACGCCTGGCCGACCGCAGAAACCTACCCGCAGCCCCCGACCCCGCCGCCCTCGCCCTCGCCGAGCGCGCCTGGGAGACCGCCGACCGGCTCGCCGCCACCGGACGGGTCTACGGCCGCTCCACCGGCGTCGGCGCCAACCGCACCGAGGAGGTCGGCCCCGGCGCCGACCACGGGCTGCGGCTGCTGCGCAGCCACGCCGGGGCCATCGGCGCCCCGCTGCCCGGCCGCGAGGTCCGCGCCATGATGGCCGTCCGCGCCAACCAGGTGCTCGCGGGCGGCGCCGGGCTGCGCCCCTCCGTCGTCACCTCGCTCGTCCGGGCGCTGGACGCCGGTGTCCACCCCGTGGTCAACGAGTTCGGCGCGGTCGGCACCGGCGACCTCGCCGCGCTCGCCCAGGCGGGCTTGGCCCTCGTCGGCGAGCACCCCTGGGACCTCGCCGACGCCGCCCCCGGCGGCCGCGCCCCCGCCCCCATCACCCTCGACAGCAACGACGCCCTCGCGCTCATCAGCAGCAACGCCCTCACCCTCGGCCAGTCCGCGCTCGCCCTCGACGACCTGCGGCGACTGCTGTCCGCCTCGCTCGCCGTCGCCTCGCTCTCGCTGATCGCGGTCGGCGGCTCGTACGAGGCGTACGCCGAACCCGTCCAGCTCGCCCGCCCGCACCCCGGCTCCATCCGCGCCGCCGCCCTCATACGCGCCCTCCTCGGCGCCCCGGCCCGGCCCACCCCGCCGCTCGGCCGCATCCAGGACCCGTACGGCTTCCGCTGTCTGCCGCAGATCCACGGCCCGGCGCTGGACGCGGCCGACGCGCTGGAGCGAGTGCTGAACGTCGACGTCAACGCCGCCGCCGAGAACCCGCTGATCAGCTCCGCCGACGAGGCCGCGTACCACCACGGCAACTTCTACGCCGCGCACGCCGCCCTCGCCCTCGACCACTTCCGGCTCGCCGCGCTGCAGACCGCGCGGCTGTCCACGGCCCGGCTCGCCGCGCTCAGCGAACCCGACTTCACCCGGCTCCGCCCCTTCCTCGGCGACCCCGCGCCCGCCAGCTCCGGCGTGATGATCCTGGAGTACGCGGCGGGCGCGGCCCTCGGCGAGATGCGGGCCGTCTCCCACCCCGCCTCCCTCGGCCACGCCGTGCTCTCCCGTGGCGTCGAGGAACAGGCCAGCTTCGCCTCGCTCGGCGCCCGCCAGACGCTCCGCGTCGCCGACCACTACCGGCAGGTGCTGGCCTGCGAACTGGTCGCCGCGGTCCGCGCGCTGCGCCAGCGCGGCCTGGAACCGGAGCCCGACGTACCGGCTTCCGCCGCGTATGCCCTGGCGGCGGAAGTCCTCGATCCGCGGATGGAGGACCGGCCGTTGACGGAGGATGTGGCCGACGCGGTGGGTCTGCTGGACCCGCTGGCCGACGTGTGCGAGGGCGTTGAGCTTGCTGTGGCGCGTGAGAGCGCTGAGGGTCAGGAGGACTGATGAGTACGGACAACGGGGTGGCGGATGCGACCGGCGCGAACGGGGGCAGCACTGCCCGCCTCCAGGCGCTGTTCGAGGGGCACCGGCTCACCCCCACCCAGCGCCGCATCGCCCACTGCATGGTGCGGCGGGCGGCCGACGCCCCGTTCCTCTCCAGCGTCGAACTCGCCGAACTCGCGGGCGTCAGCCAGCCCTCCGTGACCCGTTTCGCGGTCGCGCTCGGCTTCGACGGCTACCCGGCGCTGCGCAAGCACCTGCGCGACGTCGCCCCCACCGCCGATCAGCGGGCCGCCGGGGACGGCGCGTACAACGAGTACCAGCAGGCCGTGCAGTCCGAGATCGACAACCTGCGCCACCTCGCCGCCCTGCTCGCCGACCCCGAACCCGTCCTCCGCGCCGGGCGGTTGCTCGCCGCGTCCCGTCCGCTGCCGGTCCTCGGCCTGCGCGCCGCTTCCGCCCAGGCGCGGGGCTTCACGTACTTCGCGCGCAAGGTCCACCCCGACGTACGGCTGCTGGACGAGGGCGGCACGATGCTCGCCGACCGCGTCGACGCCGCCCACCGCGCGGGCGCCACCGCCCTGCTGTGCTTCGCCCTGCCGCGCCATCCGCGCGAGGTCGTGGAGGGGCTGGAGTACGCGCATGACACCGGCCTGACCGTCGTCACCGTCGCCGACAGCGCCTTCGCCCCGGTCGCCCGCCACAGCGATCTGCTGCTGCCCGCCGCCGTCGGGACGGGGCTGGCCTTCGACACGGCCTGCGCGCCGATGCTGCTGGGGCGGGTGCTGCTGGAGGCCATGTGCGACGCGCTGCCGGACGCGCAGGCGCGGCTGGAGGAGTTCGACGCGCGGGCGGCCGCGCGGGGCCTGTTCGTGGAGTAGCCCCCGGGCGGTAGCCACCCGCCCCACCGGCGGGGAGCCACTGCGCGGCGGCTCTCCCCCACCCCGCCCCTTCCCGAAACCGGGGGCACTCCGGGCCCCGGGCTGGTTGGGGTTTCGCTGCCGGGTGCGGGCCGGTGGCCGGGTTGTGCCCACCCGTTCCTCCCCCAGCTACCGCTGGGAGGTGCCCCCCTGCGGAACGATTGCCCACAACGGGGCCGGGTCGGGCCGGAGGTCTGGGCCACCGGCACCCACCACGCACCCAGGCGCACCCACCCGGCTACAGGGCCGTCAGGCCCTCGGCCTCCGCGCCTCCGCTCTCCGCCACGATCTCCGCCACCGTCTGCGGCTTCCGTACCTCCGCGAAGCGGACCGCCTGATCACCGGCCACGTATCCGTACACCCCCGGCCTCGGCAGGCTGTTGTAGGCGAAGTGGTTGGAGAAGTAGTACGCCCCCGTGTCCAGCAGGCCCACCAGGTCGCCCGCCGCCAGCTCCGGCAGGGCCCGGTTCTCGGCCACCAGGTCGCCCGCGAAGCAGCACGGGCCCGCGATGTCCTGGGTGACCGGCCCGCCGGGGTCGGTGCGCTTGGGGTGGCCGTCCGCGTCGTACGCGGCGACCCGCAGCGGCCAGGAGGAGGGGGCGAAGACCGTACGGGTGGCCAGCTGCGCGCCCGCGTGCGTCACGGCGATCGGGCGCCCGCCCGCCGACTTCGCGTACTCGACGCGCGCCAGCACCACGCCCGACTTGGCGAGGAGCGACCGCCCGAACTCAGTGACCAGCCCGTACCGCCCGTCGAGGAGCCCCGGCACGGTGGCCCGGAGGAGCCGCGCGTACTCCCGGTAGCTGGGTGTGACCTCGTCGGACGTGAAGTTCACGGGGAGGCCGCCGCCGATGTCGAGGGTGTCGATCTGGCGGCGGCCGATGGTCTCGTTGATCTCCTCGGCGAGTTCGTACGCGGCCTGGACGCCCGCCGCCATCAGCTCCAGCGGGCAGCCCTGCGAGCCGACGTGGGCGTGCAGCCGGGTCAGCCAGGGGCGCTCGGCGAAGGCGCGTACGACCCAGTCGCGCGCCCCTACGTCGCGCAGTGCGACCCCGAACTTGGAGGTCGCCGTGGCGGTGCTGAGCGCGCCGATGCTGCCGCCGCCGACCTGCGGGTTGACCCGCAGGCCGAGCGGGGAGCGGGGGTGGCCCGCGCCCGCCACGAGCGCGTCGAGACGGGCCAGCTCCTGCGGGTTGTCGGCGTTGAGGGCGATGCCCAGGTCGAGGGCTTCGCGCAGTTCGGCGGGGGTCTTGGCGGGCGAGTCGAGGACGATGCGGTCGGGACCCACCCCGGCGGCCCGGGCGAGGGCCAGCTCCCCGGGGCTGGCCACCTCGCAGCCCAGCCCCTCGTCGGCCAGCAGCCGCAGGACGGGCACGAGCGCGGCGGCCTTCACGGCGAAGGCGTGCAGCACGGGCGTGCCGGGCGCCACGACCTCATCGAACGCCGCCCGCAGCTCGGCGGCGGCGGCGCGGATGCCGGTGACGTCGAGCAGCCCGACGACAGGCTGCCCGTCCCCGAGCAGCCCCTGCTCGACAGCGCCGCGCACGGCCTGCTCCCGCCGCTCAACGGCGCTGCCCGGCCCCGAACCCAGATGCGCACTCATGCCCTCACCCAACCACCCGACCCGCGAAGCGTGCCAGGCCACCACCACGCCCCCGCCTGCCCACACCGTTCCGGGCCAGGCCACCCGGCTGCCCCGGCCCCCAGGGCGGGTGGCCCGGCTCGACTCCGCGGCGGGGCGCGGGCATGGCCCGCTGTGTTTGCCCGCACCGGTCCGGGGCCAGCGCGGCGGCGGGGCACCCCGCTCACAGCTCCACCAGCACCGCCCCCACATGGCGACCCTCCAGTAGCTCGACCAGGGCGCGGGGGGCCTGGTCGAGGCCGGGGAGGCGGGTGTGGGGGTAGGTGATGGCGCCCTCGCGCAGCGCGCGGCCGAATTCGCGTACGTACGCGGGCAGCGCGTCCGGGTGGTCGTAGCCGCTGATGCCTCGGAGCGTGACGCCGCGGGCGATGAGGGCGAGGGTGCTGATCGGGGTGGTGGCGAGGGCGTCGTCGGACAGCTGGGCGGCGAGCGCGCCGACGATGGCGAAGCGCGCCCTGCGGCGGGCCAGGGCGAGGGCGGCGCGCAGTTGCTCGCCGCCGACGGTGTCGAACAGGACGTCGATGCCGTCCGGCGCCGCCGCCCGCAGCTGCTCCTCGATGGGGCCCGCGCCCCGGATCACCGCCGCGTCGTAGCCCAGCTCCCCGATGAGCCGGTCGGCCTTCGCTCGGGAGCTGGTGGAGCCGATGACCCGCGCGGCGCCGTGGAGCCGCGCGAACTGCCCGGCCAGGGTGCCGACGCCACCCGCCGCCCCGGTGACGAACACTGTGTCGCCGCGCCGCACCCCGGCGCCCCGCACCACGCCCAGCCAGGCGGTGAAGCCCTGCGAGAGGTACGCGGCGGGGTCGGGCAGGGCGTCGGGGTCGAGCGGCCGCGCCTCGGCCGCGTCGAGTACGGCGTACTCGCGCCAGCCGCAGCGGTGCTGTACGAGAGCACCGCAGGCCAGGCCAGAGCCCGGCTCGGCGCTGATCACCTCGCCGATCGCCGGGCCCCGCATGACGTCGCCGACCCGGCTCCGCAGCTGCGGCAGGCCGAGCGCGCCGGGATCGGCCGAGGCGAGCGGGCGCATGGCGGCGGCGACGCTCATCAGCCGGTTCCGCACCAGCACCTGGCCGGGGCCGGGCGTGGCCAGCGGGGCGTGGACGACCTCGAAGTGGTCGGTGGTGAGCGGCGCTTGGGGCCGGGGCCGGGCGGCGAGGCGCACCTCGCGATGCGTACGGGGCAGGGGCACGGCAGGACGCTAAGTCCTGGCGCCCGCGCCCCGCGCACGCCTCTCCGCGCACGCCCCTCGGTGGAACCACCCGGGTGTATGCCGCCCTCGCCCTATTGACTAGCTATATTCATCGCATTCAAGATGTGAATAACTCGATCCAGTCGACGGCAGGGAGGCATGGCCCATGTCAGGACCGCGACCCGTACGGGCCCCGCGAGGTACGGAGCTGAGCGCCCGGGGATGGCAGCAGGAGGCCGCCCTGCGGATGCTGCAGAACAACCTCGACCCGGAGGTCGCCGAGCATCCCGACAAGCTCGTCGTCTACGGCGGCACCGGCAAGGCGGCCCGCGACTGGCGTTCGTTCGACGCCATGGTCCGCACGCTGCGCACGCTGAAGCAGGACGAGACGATGCTCGTCCAGTCGGGCCGTCCGGTCGGCGTGATGCAGACCCACGAATGGGCGCCACGCGTCCTGATCGCCAACTCCAACCTGGTCGGCGACTGGGCGAACTGGGAGGAGTTCCGCCGCCTGGAGGCGCTGGGCCTGACCATGTACGGCCAGATGACCGCGGGCTCGTGGATCTACATCGGCACGCAGGGAATCCTCCAGGGCACGTACGAGACGTTCGCGGCCGTGGCGGAGAAGAAGTTCAACGGCACGCTCGCAGGAACGATCACCCTCACCGCCGGTCTCGGCGGCATGGGCGGTGCCCAGCCGCTCGCGGTCACCATGAACGACGGCGTCGCGATCTGCATCGACTGCGACCCGCGCGCCATCGAGCGCCGCATCGAGCACCGCTATCTGGACGTCCGCGCCGACAGCCTGGACCACGCCCTCCAGCTGGCGACCGAGGCGCGCGACGCCCGTCGCCCGCTCTCCATCGGCGTCCTGGGGAACGCGGCCGAGCTGGTCCCGCAGCTGCTCGCGATGAACGCGCCGATCGACATCGTCACCGACCAGACCAGCGCCCACGACCCGCTCGCGTACCTGCCCATCGGGGTCGACTTCGACGAGATGGCCTCGTACGCCGCCGAGAAGCCCGCCGACTTCACCCAGCGGGCGCGCGAGGCGATGGCCCGGCACGTGGAGGCCATGGTCGGCTTCATGGACGCGGGCGCCGAGGTCTTCGACTACGGCAACTCGATCCGCGGCGAGGCCCAGCTCGCGGGCTATGAGCGCGCCTTCGCCTTCCCCGGCTTCGTCCCGGCCTACATCCGGCCGCTGTTCTGCGAGGGCAAGGGCCCGTTCCGCTGGGCGGCGCTGTCCGGCGACCCGAAGGACATCGCGGCCACGGACAAGGCGCTCCTCGACCTCTTCCCGGAGAACGAGTCCCTCGCACGCTGGATCAAGATGGCGGGGGAGCGGGTCCACTTCCAGGGCCTGCCCGCCCGCATCTGCTGGCTCGGCTACGGCGAGCGCGACAAGGCGGGGGAGCGGTTCAACGAGATGGTCGCCGACGGGACGCTCGCCGCCCCGCTGGCCATCGGCCGCGACCACCTGGACTGCGGCTCGGTGGCCTCCCCGTACCGCGAGACCGAGGCCATGCTCGACGGCTCGGACGCGATCGCCGACTGGCCGCTGCTGAACGCCATGGTCAACGTCGCCTCGGGCGCCTCCTGGGTCTCGATCCACCACGGCGGCGGCGTCGGCATGGGCCGCTCGATCCACGCGGGCCAGGTGACGGTCGCCGACGGCACGCCGCTGGCGGGCGAGAAGATCCGCCGCGTCCTGACGAACGACCCGGGCATGGGCGTGATCCGCCACGTAGACGCAGGCTACGACCGCGCCGACGAGGTAGCCGCCGAGCGAGACGTCAGGATCCCCATGAGGGAGACCGAGGAGTGACTGTTGTGGGCAACAGTTCCGCCGGGCGGAACGGGTGGGCACAACCCACCCACGCACCCGCACCCGCCCCTGAAACCCCGTCGTTCCACGAGATGTGGCGCGACCTGACCCCCATCGGCCGCAACGGCACCACGAACGGCTACCGCCGCTACGCCTGGACCGCCGCCGACACCGACTGCAGGGCCTGGTTCCAGGCCCAGGCAGAGACCCGCGGCCTCACCTACGAACTCGACCGCAACGGCAACCAGTGGGCCTGGCTAGGCGACCCGGAAGCCGGAAACGCCGTGGTCACCGGCTCCCACCTGGACTCCGTCCCCGACGGCGGCGCCTTCGACGGCCCCCTGGGCGTCGTCTCGTCCTTCGCCGCCCTGGACGAGCTACGGGCCCGCAACGCAAAACCCACCAAACCCCTCGCCATCGTGAACTTCGGCGACGAGGAGGGCGCCCGCTTCGGCCTGGCCTGCGTAGGCTCCCGGCTCACCGCAGGACAGCTCGACAAGGACCGGGCGCACACCCTCCGGGACGCGGACGGGATCACCCTGCCGCAGGCCATGGAGCGCGCCGGGTACGACCCGGAGGCCATCGGCCCGGACCCGGAGCGCCTGGCCCGCATCGGCGCCTTCGTGGAGCTGCACATCGAGCAGGGCCGAGCCCTGGACGACACAGAAAACCCCGTCGGCGTCGCGTCCGCGATCTGGCCCCACGGCCGCTGGCGGTTCGACTTCCACGGCGAGGCCAACCACGCCGGGACGACCCGCCTCGACGATCGCCGTGACCCCATGCTCACGTACGCGAACACGGTGCTCGCGGCCCGCAAGAAGGCCCGTATCGCGGGAGCCCTGGCGACCTTCGGCAAGGTCGGCGTCGAGCCCAACGGGGTGAACGCGATCGCCAGCCTGGTGCGCGGCTGGCTGGACTCCCGGGCGCCCGACGAGGAGACCCTGGCCGCCGTCGTCGGCGAGATCGAGCGCGCGGCGGTCGAGCGCGGGCAGCGCGACGGGGTGGACGTCCGCGTTACCCGGGAGTCCTTCACCCCCGTCGTGGAATTCGCCCACGACCTCCGTGACCAGCTGTCGGGCCTGCTCGGCGGCGTGCCGGTCCTCCCCACCGGGGCCGGACACGACGCGGGCATTTTGTCCGCGTCGGTTCCGACCGCCATGCTGTTTGTAAGGAACCCCACCGGCGTCTCGCACTCACCCGCGGAGACGGCGGGCGAGGATGACTGCCTCGCCGGTGTGGCCGCGCTCGCGCAGGTACTGGAGGGGTTGGCGTGTCACTGACGGCGCAGACCTACTGGGCGGAGTACGCCTGGCTGGACGGCCAGGTGGTGCCGGACGTGGTCATCGTGGTGGCCACGGACGGGCGGATCAAGGCCGTGCGGCCCGGGAGCCCCGCACAGCACCCGGCCGGGTCCGTCACCCTGCGCGGGCTGACCGTCCCAGGGCTGGCCAACGCCCACAGCCACGCCTTCCACCGGGCCCTGCGCGGCATCGTGCAGGCGGGCGCCTCGGCGCGCCCGTCGGGCGGCGCCGCCCCGGACTCGTTCTGGACCTGGCGCACGCTGATGTACGAGGTGGCCGACCGGCTCACCCCGGACAGCTACTTCGATCTCGCGCGCGCCGTGTACGCCGAGATGGCCATGGCGGGCATCACCTGCGTCGGCGAGTTCCACTATCTCCACCACGCGCCCGGCGGCAGCCGCTACGCCAACCCCAACGCCATGGGGGAGGCCCTGATCGCGGCCGCGACCGAGGCCGGTATCCGCATCACCCTCCTCGACACCTGCTATCTCTCCTCCGGTTTCGGGGCGGAGCCCAATCAGCACCAGCTCCGCTTCTCGGACGGCACGGCGGACGCCTGGGCCGAGCGGGTCTCCGCGCTCAAGGGCGACGGCAACACCCGGATCGGGGCCGCGATCCACTCGGTGCGGGCCGTCCCCGTCGATCAGCTGGCGACCGTCTCCGGCTGGGCCGAGGGGCAGGCGGCGCCGCTCCACCTCCACCTGTCCGAGCAGACCGCCGAGAACGACGCCTGTGTCGAGGCGCACGGCTTCACCCCCACCCGGCTGCTCGCCGACCACGGGGTACTGGGCCCGCGCACGACCGCCGTGCACGCGACCCACCTCACCCCCGGCGACATCCGGCTGCTGGGTCAGTCGGCCACCGGCGTGTGCATGTGCCCGACCACCGAGCGTGACCTCGCCGACGGCATCGGCCCGGCCGCCCAGCTCAGCCACGCGGGCTCACCGCTGAGCCTGGGCAGCGACAGCCACGCCGTGATCGACATCCTCGAAGAGGCCCGCGCCATGGAGCTGGACGAGCGGCTGCACACCCGCACCCGCGGCCACTGGACCGCCGCCCAGCTGCTGCGCGCCGCCACCGCCGACGGCCACGCCGCGCTCGGCTGGGGCGCGGACACCGGCCGGATCGAGGTGGGCGCGCTCGCCGACCTCACCACGATCGCGCTGGACTCGGTTCGTACGGCGGGGCCGCCACCCCGGCTGGGCGCCGAGACGGCGATATTCGCGGCGACCAGCGCGGACGTCCGGCACACCGTGGTCGGCGGCCGCCATGTCGTACGGGACGGGGCCCACCAGCTCGTCCCGCGCGTGCCCGAAGCACTGGCCGAGGCCATCGCGGCCCTGCACGCCTGACACCACGGCCGACAACACGCCTGACGACCAGGCCGACCAGGCCAGCGACACCGGCCAGATTGACCACGCCGACCAGGCCGAGCCGGTTGATGAAGGAGAAAGCCCCCACCATGACCACCGCCACGGACACGGCCGCGACCCCCACCACGACCGCCCTCACCCACATCTCCAGCCTCGTCACCAACGACCCCTCCCTCGGCGAAGGCCCCCTCGGCCTGATCCAGGACGCCGCGGTCGTCATCGACGGTGACCGCATCGCCTGGGTTGGTGAGACAAGCAAAGCACCCGCCACTGACAACCGGGTCGACGCGGCGGGCCGGGCCGCCATCCCGGGCTTCGTCGACTCCCACTCCCACCTGGTCTTCGCGGGCGACCGCACGCAGGAGTTCAACGCCCGGATGTCCGGCCGGGCCTACAGCGCGGGCGGCATCCGCACCACCGTGGCCGCCACCCGCGCCGCCTCGAACAACGTGCTGAACGCCAACGTCGCCCGCTATGTGGTGGAGGCCCTGCACCAGGGCACCACCACCCTGGAGATCAAGTCCGGCTACGGCCTCACTTCGGAGGACGAGGCCCGCGCGCTGTCCATCGCCGCCGCCCACACCGACGAGGTGACCTTCCTCGGCGCCCACATCGTCGCCCCCGAGTTCGCCGACGACCCCGCCGCGTACGTCGACCTCGTCACCGGGCCGATGCTCGACATGTGCGCCCCGCACGCCCGCTGGGTCGACGTCTTCTGCGAGCGCGGCGCCTTCGACGGCGACCAGGCCCGCGCCGTCCTCACCGCGGGGAAGGAGCGCGGGCTCATCCCGCGCGTCCACGCCAACCAGCTCTCGTACGGCCCGGGTGTGCAGCTCGCCGTCGAGCTGGGCGCGGCCTCCGCCGACCACTGCACCCATCTCACCGACGCCGACGTGGACGCGCTGGGGCAGGGCGACACGGTCGCCACGCTGCTGCCCGGTGCGGAGTTCTCGACCCGCTCGACCTACCCGGACGCGCGACGGCTGCTGGACGCGGGCGCCACGGTCGCGCTGTCGCCTGACTGCAACCCCGGCTCGTCCTTCACCAGCTCGATGCCGTTCTGTATCGCCCTGGCCGTACGGGACATGGGGATGACCCCGGACGAGGCGGTCTGGGCGGCCACCGCGGGCGGCGCGCGGGCGCTGCGCCGCGACGACGTGGGACGGATCGCCCCCGGCGCCCGGGCCGACCTCGCGCTGCTGGACGCGCCCTCCCACGTCCACCTCGCCTACCGCCCCGGCGTACCGCTGGTCTCGGCGGTCTGGCGCGCGGGCACCCTCGTCTGACACGACATCAAGGAAAGAGGGCACGAATAAGGACCCGTCCCGGCAAGCGGGGGCGGGCCCTTACCCGTCTGCGGAAGCGTTACTCCTCGATCATCAGTCCCTTGCGGAGCCGACGGAGGGTGCGCGACAGCAGCCTGGAGACGTGCATCTGAGAGATGCCCAGTTCCTCGCCGATCTCCGACTGCGTCATGTTGGCGACGAAGCGCAGGGAGAGGATCTGCTTGTCACGGGCGGGCAGATCGGCGATCAGCGGCTTCAGCGACTCGACGTACTCGATGCCTTCGAGCCCGTGGTCCTCGTACCCGATGCGGTCCGCCAGCGCGCCTTCGGAGTCGTCCTCCTCCGGCTGGGCGTCCAGCGAGCTGGCGGTGTACGCGTTGCTCGCGGCCATGCCCTCGACGACCTCGGCGGTGGTGATGTCCAGGCGCGCGGCCAGCTCGGTCACGGTCGGCGCGCGGTCGAGCCGCTGGGCCAGTTCGTCACCGGCCTTGGCCAGGTCCAGCCGCAGCTCCTGCAGCCGCCTGGGGACGCGCACGGACCAACTCGTGTCCCGGAAGAAGCGCTTGATCTCGCCGACGATGGTCGGCATCGCGAAAGTGGGGAACTCGACGCCACGGCCCGGCTCGAACCGGTCGATGGCCTTGATGAGGCCTATGGTGCCGACCTGGACGATGTCCTCCATCGGCTCGCTGCGGGAGCGGAAGCGGGAGGCGGCGAACTTGACCAGGGCCAGGTTCAGCTCGACCAGGGTGTTTCGGACGTAGGCGTACTCGTGGGTGCCTTCTTCGAGCGCCTCGACGCGCTCGAAGAGCGTCTTCGAAAGGGCCCTCGCGTCGACCGGACTCACCGTCTCAAAAGACGGTATCTCCGGCAGATCAGACAATTCGGTCAGTTCGTCGTAGGAATATCCGGCGAGCGCCTGGGCATCCGCATCAGGGACGAACTGTTCGGGTACGTGAGCCTCGGGTACGTGAGTCGACGAGACGGTGGCCCTGGTACTCCAAGACGGGTCGGTACGCGAGTCGTCGAGCTGGGGTGACATAGTCTCCTCCGTCGTTCTCGGCATATGGCTGCCGATGCCATGACGTGCTGCTCCGGTGAGCGGCGCCTCCAAAGCCGGGCCGTGGGTTCGATTGTGTTCCTCCTACGCCTACCCGTATTCAGTGGTGCGTGGCAAGTCCACGTTGTCCATATTTGCCGAACTATGCGAAATGTTCGGCTACCGGAGGACCGGTCAAGGGCGTAAGGTTCGTTGCGCGCAATCGAAAGCAACGAGACGCCAGAAGAGGTGCGCACATGGACCGCGGGATGGTCGGCAGCGCCAGCAAGGGCCGGCTCCAGGTCGAGGTTCGGCACCACGGGGCGAGCGCGGTCGTGACACCGACGGGGGAGTTGGATCACCACACCGCCGAGGTGCTGCGAGAGCCGCTGGAGCAGTGCGTGGAAGGGGGGCGCGTGCGACTGGTGGTGGATTGCTCACATCTGGAGTTCTGCGATTCCACCGGGCTCAATGTGCTGCTCGGCGCGCGCCTGAAGGCCGAGGCCGAGGGCGGTGCGGTCCACCTGGCCGGGATGCAGCCGGTCGTTGCCCGCGTCTTCGAGATCACCGGCGCGGAGGCCGTCTTCACGGTCCACGAGTCCCTTGACGCAGCGCTTGTCGAGTGATCTCCGCCACTCCTGATTCCGGTGTGTCGGCAGGGTGTCATCGGGGCGTTGTCCGCGTCACACGAGCCCTACCGGAGAAGTGGGTGTTCTCACGCTTTGACCGGGCAGGAGACAGGCTGAAACTGTTGAAGAGATCAGGTATCCCTTGTCCCTGAATCGGTGAATCGGTGAGGTGAAGCGCTGATGAGCACCACCCGGCCGTACCCGCCGGGCGACCGCGGCCCGGATCCGGACGGCCCTGCCGCTTCGGCTGCCCCACCGGCCACTCCTCCCCCTGGGCCGATCCGCCAGCTCCGCAGGCTCCATCTGATCGGAGCCAGCGGCGCCGTGCCGCGCGCCCGGGATTTCACGCGCGAGGCGCTGCGTGACTGGGGCTGGCTTCCGGCCGCGACCGCCGATCAGCGGGCCGCCGCGGAGGATGTGCTGCTCGTCGTCTCGGAGCTGGTCACCAACGCCTGTCTGCACGCCGACGGCCCCGAAGAGCTGCGGGTCAGCTGCAACGCGAAGGTGCTCCGCCTCGAAGTGGTGGACCTCGGCACCGGTACGCCCGCACCCCGCACCCCGCACCGCGCCGGGCGTCCGGGCGGCCACGGGATGTTCATCGTGCAGCGGCTGTGCCTCGACTGGGGGGTCGTGCGGAACGCGGAGGGGTCCGGCAAGACCGTATGGGCCGAGCTGGCTGCGCCCGCCTGAAGAGCGCGGCCCCGGCCCCTCTCCGCTCAGCCCCTCTCCGCCCGGGCGCTGAGCGCCCTCTAGCCCCACGCCGATTCGGCGTGCTCTGTGTCTTCCCTCGACAAGGTCCCCGGCGTACTGTCGGCGCCCGATCTGATGTGCCGTCAGTTACATTCGGCTGCGGCGCTTGACGAGAGGGGATCTCAGGTGTCCCAACCCCAGCGCCGCGCGGCCGGCCGTGGCGGTGCCCTCACGTTGGCCGCGGCCGTGGCCGGTTCGGCGGTACTGCTCACCGCTCCGGCCGCCCACGCGGCCACGGTGGACGTCAACTACCAGTGCAAGACGCCGATCGGCGACAAGAGCGCCGTATCGCCGATCGACATCAAGAGCACTCCGAGCGGCGGTGGCTACAAGCTCACGATGTCCTTCGAGAAGGGCGTCTCCTCCAGCCCCGTGGAACTGGGCAAGGGGGCCATGCATCCCAGCGCGCTCATCAAGCTGGGCGGCGCGGAGACCGGCACCGTCTCGGTGTCGGGTCCCGCCAACGACCAGGCCGTCCCCGCCAATACGCCCATCAAGATCAGCACGCTGACGGGCACGTACACCCCCAAGAAGAGCGGCAAGGTCACCTTCACCGCCGGGGTCCTGACCATCAAAGCGCTGGGTACGACCACGACCTGTACCCCGGGCAACAACCCCAAGCCCTCGCTGACCCTCGACGTCACCGCCCCGGGCGGCAGCGGCGGCTCCGATTCCACCGGCGGTACGAGCGGCAGCGGCGGCACCAGCACCGGCGGTACGGACAGCACGGGCGGTACGGGCAGCACGGGCGGCACCGGCGGTACGAGCAGTACCGGCGGCACCGGCAGCACCGGCGGCGGCCAGCTGCCGCAGACCGGACCCGCCGACTCCGCCATCGCGCTCGGCACTCTCGGCGGAACGGTGCTCCTCAGCGGAGCCGCCGGGGCGCTCTGGCTGACCCGCCGCCGGCGAAACACCCCCTAGGGCGGCGATGCCGTCCCGTACCGGCGCCGCGTTACGCGCGGCCGCCGCCGTCACCGTTGCCGCGGTGCTGCTGGGCGCGCCCCCGGCACCCGCCGCTGCCGCAGGACTCGGCTGGTCGGCGGCGCCCGCGCCCGGCGCGGGCACCGCATCGGACGCCGCCGACCGGCCGTACTTCTACCTGGAGGGACGGCCCGGCACCGTCCTCCACGACAAGCTCTCGGTCACCAACAAGGACAAGCGCCCCCACACCCTCCGGCTCCGCGGCGAAGGGGTCGGGGGAGCGTGGATCGCGTTCGCCGCGCGCACGGTCAGCGTTCCGGCCCGCACCCGCGCCGATGTCCCCTTCACCATCACCGTCCCGCCCGACGCGGCGCCCGGTGACCGCTCCGGCACGCTCGTCGTCACGGGCGGCGGCCACCGGACCGCCGTACGGACGCATCTGCGGATCAGCGGCGCCACGCTGTCCGCGCTCTCCGTCGAGGACGTACGGGTCGTACGGACCGGGGGCGGCGGCGGGGCGGCCATCCGCTACGCGGTCGTCAACCGTGGCAACACCGAGCTGACGCCACGGCTGGCCGTACGCGCCGACGGCCTCTTCGGCGCGGTGCTGCGCCGGGACGCCCGCACCCTCCCCGTCCAGGTGCCGCCGGGCAAGCGGGTGCGGCTCACCGAGCGCTGGCCGGACGCCCCCGCCCTCGACGCGGTGGACGTGAAGCTCACCGTCACCGCGGGCGGCGGCGCGCACGCGGCGGCCTCCGCCACCTACACCGCCGCCCCCGGATGGCTGCTCGCCGCCTCGGCGGCCACGGCGCTGGGCGCGGCGGGCGGCGGCACCTGGCTGTTCCGCAGACGCAGACGCGGCGGGAATCGAGCAGGCGAGCCAGGGGTGGTGAGCGCATGAACGCCGGGACGCGCCACCGTCGCTACGCAGGCTTGCTGGCCGCCTGGCTCACCGCGCTCGCCCTCGTCCTGCCCTCCCCGGGACCCGCCTTCGCGGCCGACGACGGCCCGGCCGCGAAGGTGTCCCGGGAGCAGGCGGGCAAGGGCGGCACGGTCACCGTGAGCGGCACCGGCTGGCGGCCGCGCGCCCTGCTGACCCTGCTCATCTGCGGTCAGAACATGATCGGCGGCACCAACTCCTGCGCCAACGCCGAGGGCAGGGCGGTCACCACCGCAGCGGACGGCACGTTCCGCCGGACGCTGCCGGTCGCCGAACCGCCCAAGCCCTGCCCCTGTGTCGTCCATGTCGCGACCGTGACCGGCGAAGCCGCCGCCGTGGACGTGGCGTTCAAGGTCGCCGGGCATCCCGTAGCGCCCCTGCCCGAGCAGCGCACCGGAGGTGAACGGCTCAGCGTGCTCTCCGCGCGGCTCGACGGTTCGAGCGGGCTGCTGACCTGGTTCGGCGCGCCACCGCAGCGGCGGCTCGTCGTCACCGTCGGCAATCTCGGCTCGACCCCGGCCCGCGATCCGGTCTTCCAGGTGGGCACCTCGCACGGCGTCTTCGCTCCCGAATGGGAGGAGCAGCAGTGGCGGGGCACCATCAAGCCGGGGCAGAAGGCGCAGGTCAAGCTGCCCGTCGAGTTGTCGGCGGGCGCGCACGGCGACTATCAGGTGTCGCTCAAGTACGGGCGCAAGGTGCTCGTCGAACAGCCGTGGGGCGTGGGGCGGCCCTGGGGCGTGACCCTCTTCTGGATCCTGCTGTGCGTCGTCGTCCCGGCGGCGGTCTTCCGTATCGGCATGGCCGTCGTGGACAAGGCACGGCCGCGCACACCCCCGCCCGCGAAGCCCACCAAGGCCGCGAAGGACACCGAGGCCGCCCTGCCCTGGTTCACCCCGGACACGCTGCCGGGGACCCCGACGCACCACCTGTCCGCATCGTCCGAGGAGAACCGACCGAACCCGAAGGGAACGACGTGAGGACGCGACGAAGAGTGAGTGCGGCCGCCGTCGCACTGCTGCTCGGCGGTGCGGGCGTGGTGCTCGGCGCGAGCACCGCGTACGCAGCCGAGGTCTCGTACGAGACGGAATGCCTGCCACCGCCCATCTCCGGACTGCCCCCGGTGCAAGGCACCACGACCGTGGACGTGCAGGCTCCGGCGACCGCGAAGGTCGGCGACGAGGTCGAGGTGGTGTGGAAGACGGTCCAGGCCGCCTCCAAGAACCCGCCGATCCTCGACCTGGAGGAGAACACCGTGCTGCCCACCGGCACGCTCACGGTGGGTGGCGCGCAGAGCGGTGAACTGGCCATGGAGGGACCTCGGGAGAATCCGCCGATCCCCAAGGACAGTCCGATGAAGCTGTCGGACATGAAGGCCAAGCTGAAGCTGACGAAGGCCGGTGAGGTCACGCTGACGCCGGGCGCGTACAACATCAACGTCAGCAAGCCGCTGGAGACCGACACCAAGTGCGCGGCGAAGGAGACCGTGAAGGCGGCCGCCACCATCAAGGTGACGGAGGGCGGCAGCGCGGGCGGCACCACCAGCGGAACGACCTCCGGCACCACATCGGGCACCACATCGGGCACCACATCGGGCACCACATCGGGCACCACTTCCGGTACCACCAGCGGTACCACCTCCGGAACCACCTCCGGCACCACCGCAGGTAACGGCGGCGGTGAGGGCGACTCGTTCACCGGCAAGGAGGTGCAGGTCCAGTACGCCTGCAAGACGCCCATCGGCGACAAGACCGCGACCTCCCCGGTCCAGATCAACGCCACCAAGAACGGCGGCAGCTTCGGCCTGACCGTGAAGTTCGGGAAGTCCGTGATGGACAGCCCGGCCGACATCCCCGCGGACTCGGTCCAGCCGTCGATGGCCGTCAAGGTCGGCGGCGCGGACAAGGGCAGCGTCACGGTGCAGGGCCCGACCAACAAGGGGCCCATCAAGTCCGGTGACCCGATCGAGATCCCGGACCTGACCGGCACCTACAAGCCGGGCGCGACCGGCAAAGCCACGCTCACCCCGGGCGTGCTGACGGTCAAGGCGCTCGGTACGACCACCACCTGCACCCCCGCCAAGGACCCCGGCGCCTCGCTGGAGCTGGACACCACGCAGCAGCCCGGCGGCACCTCGGGCTCCACCACCACCTCGGGCGGCACGACCACCTCCGGTGGCACGGGCACCTCGGGCAGCGGCACCAGCGGCACCAGCGGCGGGCTCGCCGAGACCGGCTCGGACGACCGAGGCGGCCTCACCGCGCTCGGCCTGATCGCCGGTACGACGATCCTGCTCGGCGGCGCGATCTTCACCCTCACCCCGTGGCGCAAGCTGCGCGGCACCCGCTGAACCCAGCAACCGCTTCCGCCCCGCCGCACCCCGTGCGGCGGGGCGAAAGCATGACCCGAAACGCCGCGTTAGCGGGACGTTAGCCATCCGCCTCTAGCCTGTGCCCATCGCTCCCCCATAGCACTTTCAGGAACTTCATATGGACGCCGTACGCACCGATCCCGAAACCCCCTCCACCCCCCACGCGCCGGAGCGGCAGCGGCACCGGCACCGCAAGCCCAAGGCGATGAACGCGGCCGCCCGCCGCGCCCTCGTCCTCGCCGCGACCGCACCGGTGGCCGGGGCCGTGCTGGCCGGGCCGTCGGCGTTCGCCGCCGACAAGAGCGCCGCCGCGGCCGCCACCGTCCCGGATACGACGGAGCCGCCGCTCAGCGAGGCCGACAGCGCGATGGCCGCGAACCTCGGCGAGCGCGTCAACAACCCGAGTCTGGCCAAGGACGGCACCCTCAGCGGCGTGGTGCTGGACGCCGCCTCGGACAAGGTGATCTGGGGCCACAACGCCTCGACCGCGCTGATGCCCGCCTCCAACGTCAAGCTCGCCACCGCCACCGCCGCTCTCAACGAGCTGGGCCCCGAGCACCGCTTCACCACCAAGGTCGTCTACAGCAACGGCACCCTCACCCTCGTCGGCGACGGCGACCGCACCCTGAGCAGCGCCGACCTCGGCGAGATGGCGCGGACGGCCGTCGACGGGCTCAAGGCGGCGGGCGTGACGAACGTCAAGGTCGCCATCGACGACAGCCTCTTCCCGGAGCCGACCATGGCCGAGGGCTGGCGGCCCGACTACTACGACGACCAGATCTCCCCCGTCCGCGCCCTGTCGGTCGACGGCAAGCTCTCCGCGGACACCGCCCTGGACGCCGGGAAGGTCTTCGCGGCCAAGCTCGCCGAACGGGGCGTCACGGTCGACGGCGACGTCACGCGCGGGAAGGCGACCCTCGGGGATGTGCCGGTGGCGCAGAAGCTGTCGCCGACGGTGGCCGAGCTGGTTCGTACGATGCTCAAGACCAGCAACAACGACATGGCCGAGACGCTGCTGCGGAAGACGGCCATCAAGGCGGGACAGCCCGCCACGTTCGAAGGCGGTACGGAGGCCGTCCGGCAGGTGCTGGGCCAGCGGTACGGCATCCCGCTCGACAACGTCGTCCTGAAGGACGGCAGCGGGCTCTCCCGCGCCACCCGGATTCCGGCCGCCACCATCGCGGCGATCCTGGACAACGCCACCGAGCCCCGTAACCGCTACGTACTCGGGCCGATCCTGGAAGGCCTGCCGGTCGCCGGTGAGGCGGGCAGCACGCTCGGCCCGGAGTACGCCCGTTTCGACGACCCGAACTCCAAGTGCGCCGTCAACAAGGTGCGGGCGAAGACCGGCACCCTGACCGGCGCGGTCGCGCTGAGCGGGGTGACCCAGGGCAAGGACGGCCGCTGGAAGGTCTTCTCCTTCGTGGAGAACAACTCCACCGCCAAGAACTCCGAGATCACGGACGCCATGGACGGCCTGGCCGCCACGGTCAACGGCTGCTGGGCGTAGCGGCTGCTGGGCGTAACGACGTAACGACGTAAACGAGGGCCCGGGGCTGAACAGCCCCGGGCCCTCGTTTACGTCGTACGTCTGACGTCAGTGCACGTCGGCCATGAGCGCCACGACCTTCTTGCGGTACATGAAGACCGCGAGGCCCGCGAGCGCCGCCGCGCTCGCCTCCATCGCGATGACGCCCGGACCGCTGAGGTCGACCCCGGCGATGGACAGCAGCCCCGTGACGCAGTCACCGGCGGTCACGGCGAGGAACCACACGCCCATCAGCTGGCTGGCGTACTTCGCGGGCGCCATCTTGGTCGTCACCGACAGGCCGACCGGCGAGACGCACAGCTCGCCCACGGTCTGGATGAAGTAGATCGACACCAGCCACATCGGGCTGACCTTCGTACCGTCCGAGGCCATCTGCATCGGCAGCACGAAGACGAAGAACGAGGCGCCGATCATGACCAGGCCGAACGCGAACTTCAGCGTGGTGTTCGGCTCCCGGTCGCGCCGGGCGAGCCACAGCCACAGCCACGCGAAGACCGGGGCCAGCGCCATGATCAGCATCGGGTTCACCGACTGGAACCACGAGGACGGGAACTCCAGCCCGAAGATCGTGTCCGCGGTCTTGGTCTCGGCGAAGGCGGACATCGTCGAGCCACCCTGGTCGAAGATCATCCAGAACACGGCGGCGGCCGCGAAGAACCAGATGTAGCCGCTGACCTTGGTCTGCTCGACCTCGTCCAGATCCCGGTCCCGCTTGATCCGCACCAGCACCGCGATCGGGATGATCAGGCCGAGCAGGGTGATCGGGACCAGCGCCCAGTTGAGCGTCCAGCTGCCGCTGGCCACCACGCCGGTGTAGAAGACGGCGGTGACGGCCAGCCAGATCAGGCCCTTGCGCAGCCAGGACCGGCGCTCCTCGGCCGCCAGCGGCATCGGCACGGTGTCGCTCTCGGGGCTCAGATGGCGGGTGCCGATCAGGAACTGCACCAGGCCCAGCGCCATGCCGAGCGCCGCGAGCGCGAAGCCCAGGTGCCAGTTGTACGACTGGCCGACGGTGCCGATCACCAGCGGGGCGGCGAAGGCGCCGAGGTTGATGCCGATGTAGAAGATGGTGAAGCCGCCGTCGCGGCGCGGGTCCTGCGGTCCGTCGTAGAGCTGGCCGACCATCGTGGAGATGTTGGCCTTGATCAGACCGGAGCCGAGCGCGACCAGGGCGAGGCCGACGAAGAAGCTCGCCGCCCCCGGGATGGCGAGCGCCAGATGCCCGGCCATCACGATCCCGGACGCCAGCACGACGGTCTTGCGTGGACCCCAGAGCCGGTCGGCGAACCAGCCGCCGGGCATGGCCAGCAGATAGACCATGGCCAGGTAGACCGAGTAGATGGCCACCGCGTTGCCCTCGGTCATCCCGAGGCCGCCGCCCTGGCCGCCGTCCTTGGCGTCCGGGCCGCCGGAGATCAGGTAGAGGACGAGGAGGGCTCTCATGCCGTAGAAGCTGAAGCGCTCCCACATCTCGATCATGAAGAGCGTGGCGAGGCCGCGTGGGTGGCCGAAGAAGGTCTTGCCACCGCTGGCAGGAGACTCCTGCGCGGTCGCGCCCTTCGACATGCTGGACGCCATGTGGGGGGTTCCTTACAGAACTCAGGGGTGCACCGCCGCGCGTATCGACACGCGTAGAAGAGCGCCCGTGGGGGAGGCGACTCCAATGTCCGGACCCGGGCATGACAGAGACCTTCGGCGCGTCGAACCCACCAAAGGTCCCAGAGGAGTGCTACAGACGTTGTTTCACCATACGACACGCACTTGACACTCCTGGGTGAGACTTAGATCACGGATCGGGTGCGCGACCGATCGTGCTCCCTGCGTCACCACCTGCGCGCCCCGTACCTGAACCCAAGCGGACTACCATCACCTCATGACCCGAGTTTTGCTCGCCGAGGATGACGCATCGATCTCGGAGCCCCTCGCCCGCGCCCTGCGCCGTGAGGGGTACGAGGTGGAGGTGCGGGAGGACGGACCCACCGCGCTCGACGCCGGTCTCCAAGGAGGCGTCGATCTGCTCGTCCTCGACTTGGGCCTGCCCGGGATGGACGGACTGGAGGTCTGTCGCCGCCTGCGCACCGAAGGCCATGGCTTCCCGGTGCTGGTGCTCACCGCCCGCGCCGACGAGGTGGACACCGTGGTCGGCCTGGACGCCGGTGCCGACGACTACGTCACCAAGCCGTTCCGCCTCGCCGAACTCCTCGCCCGCGTCCGGGCCCTGCTGCGCCGAGGCGCCGTCGAGACCCAGGCGCAGGCGCCCGCCACCCACGGGGTGCGCATCGACGTCGAGTCCCACCGCGCGTGGATGGGCGACGAGGAGCTGCAGCTGACGGCGAAGGAGTTCGACCTGCTGCGGGTCCTGGTGCGGGACGCCGGGCGGGTGGTCACTCGCGATCAGCTGATGCGCGAGGTGTGGGACACCACCTGGTGGTCCTCCACCAAGACGCTCGACATGCACATCTCCTGGCTCCGCAAGAAGCTCGGGGACGACGCCGCCAACCCCCGTTACATCGCCACCGTCCGGGGTGTCGGCTTCAGGTTCGAGAAAAGCTGACGGTGGCTGAGACGGTAGGGCCATGCGCCGTCGCTTGATCAACTCCACGCTGGCCGTGGTGCTCGTCGTCATCGCCGTCTTCGGCGTCTCGCTGGTCGTCGTCGAGACCCGGACCATCGAGAACAGCGCCCAGGAGAGCGTCAGCTCGGACGCGGTGCGGCTGGTCAGCATCGTGGACAGCAGGCTGCTCGGCGGCGAGGGCGTCACCCACAAGGTGCTGCGCGAGCAGATCGAACCCGGCCGCTACGCCCTGATCACGATCCCGGACCACCCGGACGTCGAGATCGGCGAGCGCCCCGAAGGCAGCGTCATCTCCTCCGAGGAGCACGGCGAGCAGGGCGAGACGGTACGGGTCGAGGCGTCCCGTACGACGGTCAGCCGGGAGATCGGCCGCACCATGCTGATCATCCTGGCGGTGGCGCTGCTCGCGGTCCTCGCCGCGGTCTTCCTCGCCGTACGGCAGGCGCACCGGCTCTCCGCGCCGCTCACCGACCTCGCCGAGACCGCCGAGCGGCTGGGCTCCGGCGATCCCCGGCCGCGCCACCGCCGCTACGGGGTGCCCGAGCTGGACCGGGTCGCCGATGTGCTGGACGCGAGCGCCGAGCGCATCGGCCGCATGCTCACCGCCGAGCGGCGGCTGGCGGCCGACGCCTCGCACCAGCTGCGGACGCCGCTGACCGCGCTGTCCATGCGGCTGGAGGAGATCACGCTCACCGACGATCCGGAGACGGTGAAGGAGGAGGCGTCGATCGCGCTGGGCCAGGTCGAGCGGCTCACCGACGTCGTCCAGCGGCTGCTGACGAACTCGCGCGACCCGCGCAGCGGCTCCGCCGTCGCCTTCGACCTGGACGAGGTCGTCAAGCAGCAGATCGAGGAGTGGCGCCCGGCCTCCCGCAGCGAGGGGCGCGCGATCGTGCGGTCCGGCAAGAAGGGGCTGCGGGCGGTCGGCACACCGGGCGCGGTCGCCCAGGTGCTCGCGACGCTCATCGAGAACTCGCTGATGCACGGCGACGGCACGGTCGCGCTGCGCACCCGGGTCACCGGCAACCAGGCGGTCGTCGAGGTCACCGACGAGGGGCCGGGCGTCCCGGCCGACCTCGGCGCGCGGGTCTTCGAGCGGACGGTCAGCGGACGGAACTCCACCGGGCTCGGCCTCGCGGTCGCCCGCGATCTGGCGGAGGCGGACGGGGGTCGGCTGGAGCTGCTGCAGCCGCATCCGCCGGTGTTCGCGCTCTTCCTGAGCCGCGTGGCGGAGGACATCCGCCCCCTCTGATCCCGCCCCCGCTGAGGTTCTGAGGTTCTGAGCGGCTACTTCCGAACCGGCTACTTCCGGACCGGCTGCTTGCTGTCGCGGCGAGTGGTCTGGGCGGGCGGCGCCTCCGCGAGGAACGCCTCCGCGCTCTCCACGGCCTCCCGCGCGGGCAGCGCCCGGAACACCCAGGTCCGGTAGGACCAGAAGCGGAAGAGGGTGCCGATGCCGATGCCGACGAACTTGAAGACGTTGCTCGCGAGCGAGCTGTCCCAGCCGAAGCCGTACGTCGCCGTGTAGAGCACCCCGTTCTCGATGATCAGGCCGATCGCGCTGAACAGCAGGAACAGGCTGAGTTCCTTGGTGCGCCCCTGCTTGTCCCGGTCGCGGTAGGTGAAATACCGGTAGCCGAGGTAGTTGAAGCAGGTCGCGACCACCGTCGCCACGATGCTGGCCCGCACCACGGGCAGCTCCGTGACGCTGCGGACCACGTTGAAGACGGCGAGGTTGACGAAGACGCCGGCGCCGCCGACCACCCCGAACTTCGCGATCTCCCGGGCGAGCCGCCCCACCTGGGTGCCCAGCCCCCCGAGCATGCGTCGTTCACTCATGGTGATCTTTCAGCCCCGTTTCGTCATCATCGACAGCATCTCCTCATGCTAACCAGCGGCACCGACACTCGCCCGGAGGCCGGGAGTAACAGGCCGGTCCGAATATCTGGAGGATCATCCAAGCGCAGGTCAGGGGCTGTCGTGGCGAGAAGTTACCCTTGGAGGGTGACATTTCCGGTAGTCGGCATGGTCGGGGGCGGCCAGCTCGCCCGTATGACCCACGAGGCGGGCATCCCCCTCGGCATCAGGTTCAAGCTGCTCAGTGACACTCCTCAGGACTCGGCGGCCCAAGTGGTCAGCGATGTCGTCGTCGGCGACTATCGCGACCTGGAGACGCTTCGTGCGTTCGCACAAGGCTGTGATGTGGTCACTTTCGACCACGAGCATGTCCCGGCCGAGCATCTGCGCGCGCTGGAGGCGGACGGTGTCGTCATCCGCCCCGGCATCGAGGCCCTGCTGCACGCGCAGGACAAGGGCGTGATGCGGGAGCGGCTGCGCGAGTCCGGGGTTCCGTGCCCCCGCCACCGCATCGTCGCCGACCCGGCCGACGTCGCGCGGTTCGCCGAGGAGGGGGACGGCTTCCCGGTCGTCCTCAAGACGGTGCGCGGCGGCTACGACGGCAAGGGCGTGTGGGTCGTCCGTACCGCGGAGGACGCCGCCGAGCCGTTCCGCGCGGGCGTGCCTGTCCTCGCCGAGGAGATGGTCGACTTCGCGCGCGAGCTGGCCGCCAACGTCGTGCGCTCCCCGCACGGCCAGGCCGTGGCCTACCCCGTCGTGGAGTCGATACAGGTGGACGGCGTCTGCGACACCGTCATCGCCCCCGCCCCCGACCTCTCCGAGGCGCTCTCCGCCCAGGCGCAGGAGCTGGCGTTGAAGATCGCGGCCGAGCTGGGTGTGGTCGGTCACCTCGCGGTCGAGCTGTTCGAGACCCGGGACGGCCGCATCCTCGTCAACGAACTGGCGATGCGCCCCCACAACTCCGGCCACTGGACCCAGGACGGCGCCGTCACCTCCCAGTTCGCCAACCATGTGCGCGCGGTGCTCGACCTCCCGCTCGGCGCCCCGAACACCCGGGCGAAGTGGACCGTCATGACCAACGTGCTCGGCGGCGACTACCCCGACATGTACGCGGCCTATCTCCACTGCATGGCCCGCGACCCCGGGCTGAAGATCCACATGTACGGCAAGGGCGTGAAGCCGGGCCGCAAGGTCGGCCACGTCAACACCTACGGCGACGACCTGGCCGACGTCCGCGAGCGCGGCCGTCACGCCGCCGACTACCTCCGAGGGACCATCACCGAATGAGTGCTCCTGTGCCCGCGATCGGCATCGTCATGGGTTCCGACTCCGACTGGCCGGTCATGGAAGAAGCCGCCAAGGCCCTCGACGAGTTCGAGATCCCGTACGAGGTGGACGTCGTCTCGGCGCACCGGATGCCGCGCGAGATGGTCGCGTACGGCGAGAACGCGGCGCCCCGGGGCCTCAAGGCCATCATCGCGGGCGCGGGCGGCGCGGCCCACCTCCCCGGCATGCTCGCCTCGGTGACCCCGCTCCCGGTGATCGGCGTCCCCGTGCCCCTCAAGTACCTGGACGGCATGGACTCCCTCCTGTCCATCGTCCAGATGCCTGCGGGCGTCCCGGTCGCCACGGTCTCCATCGGCGGCGCGCGCAACGCGGGCCTGCTGGCCGCCCGTATCCTCGCCGCGCATGACGCGGAGTTGCAGGGGCGGATGCGGGAGTTCCAGGACGAGCTGAACGAACAGGCCACGGAAAAGGGCAAGCGCCTGCGTGCCAAGGTAGACGGCGCGGCCTCCTTCGGCTTCGCCCACTGACCCAACCCCTGCGGGGGCCCTTTCCCCACCCCGCCCCTTCCCGAACTGAGGCCCCGCCCCAGCCCCCGGTTGGGGGCTCCGCCCCCAAACCCCCGCTCCTCAAACGCCGGAGGGGCTGGGTGGCGGTACATCTCCGGAGGGACTGCAGGGGAGGGCGGTCCTGGCGGCGGGATGTCCGCGCCCCTTCGGTGTTCGAGGAGCGGGCCGAGGGTGGAGGTGCGCACCAGCGGGGGCCATGGCGCATCCCTCAGCCGCGTTCCGGTCCGGGGCGGAGCGGAACGCGGCTCCGGCGCCCGGCAAGCGGAGCCCAAGGCGGTGATGCCCACCCCACCCGGCCCGGCGCCCCGGCCCGGCCCGGCACCCCACCCCGGCCCACCCCGGCCCGGCGGCTCGGCCCACCTCACCCCGGCCCGGCGGCTCGGCCCACCTCGGCCCGGCCCGGCGGCTCGGCCCACCTCGGCCCGGCCCGGTGCCCTGGCCCGGGCCTGCGCCCCGGCCCGGCCCGGCGCCCTGGCCCGGGCCTGCGCCCTGGCCCGGACCTGCGTCACCCAGCCCGGACTTGCGCCCCAGCCCGGACCGGCATCCCTCAGCTCCGGTCGGTACGTCCCAGCCTCGGCCGCTGCATCCCAGCCTCGGCCGGGTAAACCCAGCCCCTCCGGCGTTTGGGGTGCGGGGCCGGGGCGGCGATGCCCCGCCCCCAGCCCCTCCGGCGGAGGAGCGGGGCCCTGGGGCGGTGATGCCCCACCCCCAGCCCCTCCGGCGTTTGAGGAGCGGGGTGCAGGGGCGGAGCCCCGCGGCGGGGTCTGGGGCGGAGCCCCAGCGGGGGACGGGGCGGAGCCCCGGTTCGGGAAGGGGCGGGGTGGGGAACAGGCCCGCCGCAGGCGTCGCGGGGCCGTGACTTCGTCGGGCGGGCGTACGAAAATGCCCGGATGACCGATCACCTCGCGCACGCCCGCCAACTACTGGCCGCACACCCCGTCGTGGACGGCCACAACGACCTCCCCTGGGCCCTGCGCGAGCAGGTCCGCTACGACCTCGACCGCCTCGACATCGCCACCGACCAAACGACGCGCACCCACACCGACATCCCCCGCCTCCGCGAAGGCGGCGTAGGCGCCCAGTTCTGGTCAGTCTTCGTACGCTCAGACTTCAGCGGCGACACAGCAGTCAGCGCCACCCTCGAACAGATCGACGTCGTCCGCCGTTTGACCGAGCGCTACCCCGACGACCTCCGGCTGTCGCTCACCGCCGCCGACATCGAGGCGGCCCGCGCCGAGGGCCGGATCGCGTCGCTCATGGGCGCCGAGGGCGGCCACAGCATCAACTGCTCGCTCGCGACCCTCCGCGCCCTGTACGACCTCGGCGTGCGCTATATGACGCTCACCCACAACGACAACATCCCCTGGGCCGACTCGGCGACCGACAAACCGAGGGCGCACGGCCTGACCCGCTTCGGCGAGGAGGTCGTCCGCGAGATGAACCGGCTCGGCATGCTCGTCGACCTCTCCCACGTGTCGGCCGACACGATGCGCGACGCGCTCCGCGTTACCGAGGCCCCGGTCGTCTTCTCGCACTCCTCCGCCCGCGCCGTCTGCGACCACCCGCGCAACATCCCGGACGACGTCCTGGCCGCGCTCCCGGCCAACGGCGGGGTGGCGATGGCCACGTTCGTGCCGAAGTTCGTGCTGCCGGAAGCAGGCGAGTGGACGAAGGCGGCGGACGAGAACATGCGCGCGCACGGCCTCCACCCCCTGGAGCTGACGGACGCCGCGAAGAAGGTGCAGCGCGCCTTCGAGGAGGCCCACCCCCGGCCGAAGGCAACGGCGGCCACCGTCGCCGACCACCTCGACCACATGCGCGAGGTGGCGGGCGTCGACCACATCGGCATCGGCGGCGACTTCGACGGCACCGCCTTCACCCCGTCCGGCCTGGACGACGTCGCGGGTTACCCCAACCTCATCGCGGAACTGCTCGACCGCCGCTGGTCCGAGGCCGAACTCGCCAAGCTGACCTGGCAGAACGCCGTCCGGGTGCTGCGCGGGGCCGAGGACGCGGCGCGCGGGCTGCGCGCGGTCAGGGGCCCGTCCATCGCGACGATCGACCAGCTGGACGGCCCCACCGAGGCCTAACACCCCCAGCACTCGCATGAGCCACCAACCACCCCTTTACCAGGGCTTGGTGGCTTTGCGATGTGTTGATGCATCGTTCACGTAATTCGTCTCTTCCCCGTCGTCGGCATGGAGAGAGAGTCATCAGCGGTCTGACGATCTCTCATGCATAGATACGGGAAAGAGGCGTTATGCCCGACTTCACCCGCCGTAGACTCCTTGGTGCCGCCGCCGGTTCGTTCGGCGCGGGCGCGGCCATGACGCTTCTGCCGCCGAGCGTGCAGCAGGCGATAGCCGCCGGGCCGCCGAAGGGCGGCTCGCTCGACGACATCGAGCACGTCGTCCTGCTGATGCAGGAAAACCGCTCGTTCGACCACTACTTCGGCACCCTCAAGGGAGTGCGCGGGTTCGCCGACCCAGACGCCCTGACCCTCTCCACCGGCAAGTCGGTGTTCCACCAGCCGGACGCGGAGAACCCGGACGGCTATCTGCTCCCGTTCCACCTGGACACCCGCTCCACCAGCGCCCAGGCGATCCCCTCCACCAGCCACGCCTGGTCGGTGCAGCACGAGGCGTGGAACAACGGCGCCATGGACAAGTGGCTCCCGGCCCACCGCGCGGCCGACGGCGAGAACGGGCCGTACGTCATGGGTTACCACACCCGTGAGGACATCCCGTTCCAGTTCGCGCTGGCCGAGGCGTTCACCGTCTGCGACAACTACTTCTGCTCGGTCTTCGGCCCCACCTGGCCCAACCGGCTGTACTGGATGACGGGCACCATCGATCCGGCCGGAGTCAAGGGCGGCCCGGTCCTGGAGAACAAGGCGCCCAAGCCGTACCGCTGGACGACGTACGCCGAGCGCCTCCAGAAGGCGGGCGTCAGCTGGAAGGTCTACCAGGAGGAGGACAACTACGGCTGCAACCTCCTGGAGGAGTTCCAGCAGTTCCAGGACGCCCGCCCCGGCGACCCGCTGTACGACCGAGGCATGGTGCACAGCCCCGCCGGGACGTTCGAGGAGGACGCCCGCAACGACCGGCTGCCGACCGTCTCCTGGATCATCCCGACCGCCGAGGTCTCCGAGCACCCGGACTACCTCCCGGCGGCCGGTGCCGACTACGTCGCGTCCAAGATCGAGGCCATCGCCTCCAACCCGGACGTCTGGCGCAAGACCGTCTTCATCCTCAACTACGACGAGAACGACGGCCTGTTCGACCACGTACCGCCGCCCATCCCCAAGGCCGGGACCGTGGACGAGTTCGTGGGCGGCCTGCCCATCGGCGGCGGCTTCCGGGTGCCCTGCCTCATCGTCTCGCCGTGGACGGTGGGCGGCTGGGCCGCGGGCGAGGCGTTCGACCACACCTCGGTGCTCCAGTTCCTGGAGCGGCTGACCGGGGTCGAGGAGCCCAACATCAGCCAGTGGCGCCGCCGCACCTTCGGCGATCTCACCTCGGCCTTCGGCTTCGGCCACGCCGCTCCGAGGCCGCCGAAGCTGCCGGACGACACGGCCGAGCAGCTGGAGAAGGCCAAGGAGGACGTCGAGAACCTCCCCAAGCCGACCCTCCCGGGCGCCGACCAGAAGCCCCCGAAGCAGGAGAAGGGCCGCCGCCCCCGCCGCTGAACCGGCCCGCGTACGGACTTGCGTACGTACGCCGCCCCCGCCGGAGGAAGCCCGGCGGGGGCGGCGTACAGCGGAGACTTACGGGCCTACGCCATGGGGCGGCCCAGCGCGCGGTACGTCCAGCCCGCGTCGCGCCAGTAGTCGGGGTCGAGGGCGTTCCGGCCGTCCAGGATGCGGCGCTCGGCGACCATCTCGCCCAGGCCCACCGGGTCCAGCTCCCGGAACTCGCGCCACTCGGTCAGATGCAGCACCGCGTGGGCGCCCCGGGCCGCCTCCAGTGCGGTCGGGGCGTAGGCGAGGGTCGGGAAGAGGGCGCGGGCGTTGTCCATGCCCTTGGGGTCGAAGACGGTGACCTGGGCGCCCTGGAGCTGTATCTGCCCGGCCACGTTGAGCGCGGGGGAGTCCCGTACGTCGTCCGAGTCCGGCTTGAACGTGGCGCCCAGCACCGCCACCCGCTTGCCCAGGAAGCTGCCGCCGACGGCCTCGCGGGCCAGCTCGACCATGTGGCCGCGGCGCCGCATGTTGATCGAGTCGACCTCGCGGAGGAAGGTCAGGGCCTGGTCCGCGCCGAGTTCACCGGCGCGGGCCATGAAGGCCCGGATGTCCTTCGGCAGACAGCCGCCGCCGAAGCCGATCCCGGCCCGCAGGAACTTCTTGCCGATCCGCTCGTCGTAGCCGATGGCCTCGGCGAGCTTGACCACATCGCCGCCCGCCGCCTCGCAGACCTCGGCCATCGCGTTGATGAACGAGATCTTCGTGGCGAGGAAGGAGTTCGCCGACGTCTTCACCAGCTCGGCGGTCGGGAAGTCGGTCACCACGAACGGCGACCCCTCCGCGATCGGCGTCGCGTACACATCCCGCAACACCTTCTCGGAGCGGTCGCTGGTGACCCCCACCACGATCCGGTCCGGGTGCAGCGTGTCCTGCACGGCGAAGCCCTCGCGCAGGAACTCCGGGTTCCACGCCAGCTCGGCGTCCGCACCGGCCGGGGCCAGCTCGGCGAGGCGCGCCGCCAGCCGGTCCGCGCTGCCGACCGGGACGGTGGACTTGCCGACGACCAGCGCCGGGCGGTGCAGATGCGGGGCGAGCGATTCCACGGCGTTGTCGACGTGACGCATGTCACACGCGTACTCGCCGTGCTTCTGCGGGGTGTTCACACAGATGAAGTGGACATCGCCGAACTGTCCGGCCTCCTCGTAGGAGCTGGTGAAGCGCAGCCGCCCGGTCGAGCCCTCGGCGCCGACCACGTGCCGCTTCAGCAGATCCTCCAGGCCGGGCTCGTACATGGGCACCCGGCCCTCCGAGAGCATCGCGACCTTCTCGGGCACGATGTCCAGCCCCAGCACCTCGAAGCCCAGCTCGGCCATGGCCGCGGCGTGGGTCGCGCCCAGGTAGCCGGTGCCGATCACGGTGATCTTGAGGGCCATGTGGTGCTCCAGAAGCGTCGGTCTCAGATGCGCTGCCTGAGCATAGTCGGCACCCCCGACAGTGCTCAGCGGCGTCTTGGCGGCGTCTTGTCGGGTAGCTCACGTATAGGGCACGTATACGTGTCGCGTCGGCGGCCCTAGACTTCAGTTACTTAACGGTAGTTAGCACCACAGGGGAGTGAGAAGACCTTGGCGTCCTCGGGAAACGCAGACTTCGACCTGTACCGGCCGTCGGAGGAGCACGACATGCTCCGCGATTCGGTCCGCTCGCTCGCCGAGGCGAAAATAGCCCCCTTCGCGGCCGAGGTCGACGAGGAGGGCCGCTTCCCGCAGGAAGCGCTGGACTCCTTGGTCGCCAATGACCTGCACGCGGTGCACGTCCCCGAGTCCTTCGGCGGCGCCGGCGCCGACGCGCTCGCGACCGTGATCGTCATCGAGGAGGTCGCCCGCGTCTGCGCGTCCTCTTCCCTGATCCCCGCGGTCAACAAGCTGGGCTCGCTGCCGGTCATCCTCTCCGGCTCCGAGGAGCTGAAGAAGAGGTACCTGAGCCCGCTCGCCAAGGGCGACGCGATGTTCTCGTACTGTCTCTCCGAGCCCGACGCGGGCTCGGACGCGGCCGGTATGAAGACCAAGGCGGTCCGCGACGGCGACTTCTACGTCCTCAACGGCGTCAAGCGCTGGATCACCAACGCCGGGGTCTCCGACTACTACACGGTGATGGCCGTCACCGACCCCGAGAAGCGGTCCAAGGGCATCTCCGCCTTCGTCGTGGAGAAGTCGGATGAGGGTGTGTCCTTCGGCGCCCCGGAGAAGAAGCTCGGCATCAAGGGCTCCCCGACGCGCGAGGTCTACCTCGACAACGTCCGCATCCCCGCCGACCGCATGATCGGCGCCGAGGGCACCGGCTTCGCCACCGCCATGAAGACCCTCGACCACACCCGCATCACCATCGCCGCCCAGGCCCTCGGCATCGCCCAGGGCGCCCTGGACTACGCCAAGGGCTACGTCCAGGAGCGCAAGCAGTTCGGCAAGGCGATCGCCGACTTCCAGGGCATCCAGTTCATGCTCGCCGACATGGCCATGAAGATCTCGGCCGCCCGCGCCCTGACCTACCAGGCCGCCGCCGCCTCCGAGCGCTGCGACGCCGACCTCACCTACCAGGGCGCCGCCGCCAAGTGCTTCGCCTCGGACGTCGCCATGGAGGTCACCACGGACGCCGTCCAGCTCCTCGGCGGCTACGGCTACACCCGCGACTACCCGGTCGAGCGCATGATGCGCGACGCCAAGATCACCCAGATCTACGAGGGCACCAACCAGGTCCAGCGAGTCGTCATGGCCCGCAACCTGCCGTAGGGCTCGTGACGGAGGGCGGGGGCGCCGCACGCGGCGCCCCCGCCCTCCGTCGTACGCCCGGCTCAGGCGTGCGGCCGCCAGACCGAGAAGTTCGTCAGGTGGAAGTGGCTGGCGACGGTGCGGAAGCCGAACCAGCCGCTGGTGTAGGGCGCGGGGTCCCGGTAGTCGCAGAGCAGTTCGCCGTTGCTCCAGTACTGGACGGTCCGCCCGGCGGAGGTCAGGCGGACGCGGTACGGGGTGTTCGGGGTGAGGAGCGGCTGCGTGAGGTCGAAGAGCAGGGGGCGGTTGCCCGGCTCGCCGACGTAGCGGCGCATGCGGGTGGTGGTGTTGAGGTTGGCGCCGTAGCCGACGTAGTAGGTCTTCAGTAGGTCGTAGTCGGCGAAGGTGCCGCTGCGGCTCGTGGCGAAGAGGTCGCCGGGGGAGCGGACGTCGCGGGCGTTCCAGAAGGCGTTGAGGTCCGTTACGTGGTCGTTGGGGCCGCCCGCCGAGACCGGGGTGGCCGTGTACTCGATCACGTACGGGCCGGTCAGCTCGCGGGTGAACCAGACCGTGGCGCCGCCCGGTACGTCGACGTCGAGCACCCCGTGCCGGGCCCGTACCGTCCCGCCGCTCTCCAGCTCGGCGGCCCACTGGCGGGTGCCGTGGCGGAAGTCGTCGTGGGCTATCCGGGTCCAGCGGCGGCCTGTGGCAAAGGCGGCCGGGGCGGTGGCGGTCGCGGCGGCGGTCGCGGCGGCGGTCGCGGCGGCGAGGGTGAGCAGGCGTCTGCGGGAGCGGGGGTACGTCATCGTGGTGCGGTTCCTTCCGGGGGGAATGGTTGAACCGTTTCAATGCGTAGCGCTCGATGAACTTAACAGACGGCCGCCGCCGGACCCCTCGGGGGCCCGGCGGCGGCCGTCGTGCGGAGATGGCGCGGTCAGTTGCTGGAGACCGTGACCTTCTCGTCGTTCTTCAGCTCGTTCACCAGCTGCTTGACCTTGGTCATGTCCCACTGGATCGCGCTGCCCTTGGGAGTGGACAGGCCGGGGTTGGAGACGGGCATGTTCATCTGCTTGCCCTCGCCGCCGGAGACGCTCTTCATCGCGAAGAACATGTCCTTGAGGTCCCACAGGCTCATGTCCTTGTCGACGATCAGGCTGTCAAGACCGGCGCCCATCATCGGGTAGAGCGCGAACGGGTTCATGACCGTGCCCGGCGAGGCCGCCTTGTTGGCCAGCGCGGACAGGAACTTCTGCTGGTTCTTGGTGCGGTCCAGGTCGCCGCCCGCGAGGCCGTAGCGCTGCCGGACGAAGCCGAGGGCCTGCTGACCGTTGAGGGTCTGCTTGCCCGCCTTGAGGTCGTTGCCGGACTTCTTGTCCTTCATGTCCTGCGGGATGTCGATCTCGACCCCGCCGACCCCGTCGACGATCTTGGCGAAGCCGTCGAAGCCGATCTCCGCGTAGTGGTCGATCTTCAGGCCGGTGTTGTACTCGATGGTCCGGGCGAGCAGCTGCGGGCCCTCCGAGGAGTACGACGCGTTCAGCTTGTTCTGGCTCGCCGGGATCCGGTTGCCGGTCTCCGAGCCGGTGAAGGCCGGGATGGTGACCCAGGAGTCACGCGGGAGGCTGACCATGGTGTTCCCGTTCTCACCGACGTGGAGCAGGATCATGGAGTCGGTGCGGCGGCCCTCGGCGGAGCCGGTGTGCAGCTTCTTCTTGTCCTCGTCGGACATGCCCTCGCGGCTGTCAGAACCGACGATCAGGTAGTTGGTGCCCTTGCCGCCGGTCGGCCGGTCCTCGACCTTGCTGAGGTCGACCTCGCGCTTGAGCTTGCCGTCGGCCCAGAAGTACGTACCGATGCCGACCGCGAGCAGCAGCACGACCAGCGTGACCAGGCCGACGGTTATCCGGCGCTTCCAGTTCACGGGGCCTCCCGCGCGCCCGCCGCGCCTGCCGCGGCCGCCGCCGGATCCGCCCGGCCCGCCGGGGCCACGGCCACCGCCGCCGTAGACCTGGCCGGTGTTGTATCCGTCACCGCCGTGGCCGCCGTAGTCGTCGTAGCTCGGGGAGGGCCCCGGTACGTTCCCCCGCGGCGAAAGCTCAGGGGGCAGCGGCGGCTCGCCGCCGCCCGGTGCCGCCCGCCGTACCTGCGGCATCGAGCGGGCCCCCTCTGGCTGGGAGCCACCGCTGCCGCGTCCGTACCGGTCGTTGCGGTCACCGGTGTAACCCTGGGGCCATTCGCTCATGCAAGGAAGTGTGCCTGGTCGGCCCCGCTGTCTTACAGGGCGGGTGCCGGATCGGGGCGTGGCTGTTGCAGAGCTGATAAGAACGCGGTCCGCATATGGTGGACGCCATGACCAAACAGGCCCACAGCGCCGAAGTGGATCTTCCGGGCAAGCCCACCTCCGCCTCCCGCACCACGCTGTCGCACATCATGACCGGCAGCGACACCAACCTCCTCGGCACGGTCCACGGCGGCGTGATCATGAAGCTCGTCGACGACGCGGCCGGGGCGGTCGCCGGACGGCACTCCGAGGGCCCCGCGGTCACCGCCTCGATGGACGAGATGGCCTTCCTGGAGCCGGTCAGGGTCGGCGACCTCGTCCATGTGAAGGCCCAGGTCAACTGGACCGGACGGTCCTCCATGGAGGTCGGCGTCCGCGTCCTGGCCGAGCGCTGGAACGAATCCACCCCCGCCACCCAGGTCGGCAGCGCCTATCTGGTCTTCGCCGCGGTCGACGCCGACGGCAAGCCCCGCCCCGTACCCCCGGTCATACCGGAGACCGAGCGCGACAAGCGGCGCTACCAGGAGGCCGAGATCCGCCGCACCCACCGCCTGGCCCGCCGCCGCGCGATCAGAGACCTGCGCGCCCGCCGTGCGGCGGAGGGCACGGAGGAGCTGTAGGACGCCTCCACCGGGCCCGGTCAGAGCGTGTCGATCAGGGACAGGTCCGGGGGGACCAGGGTGGTGGACAGCATCAGGGCTCGGATCAGGTGGTCGTTGAGCGCGTTGCCGACCGGTTCGCCGACTTCCTCGCGGGTCAGCCAGGGGACGCCGTCGCGGGACAGGGTTGTGCGGACGCGGTTGACCAGGTGCTCGACGCGCTTCTCGCGCCAGCCCGCGCCGGGGCGCAGTTCGGCGAGGTGTTCGGCGGTCTGTTTCCAGGTGAGGGGCTGGGGCCGTGGTTCGTGGCGGAGGTAGCGCTGGCCCAGGACGACAAGGGCGAGCTTCTCGTCTTCGGTGAGCACCCACACCCGGGGTGGGCGGGTGACGTCGCCGGGGCGGGGGGTCGGCGGCGCGTCCTCGGGGCCGGTGACGAAGAGTTCCAGGAGGTGTTCGCGGTCGCCCGAGCCACGGACGAACAGCGGGGTGTAGCCGGTGGCGAGGGGGAGGGGTTCCTCGCCGGTGAACAGCAGGCGGGCGGGGATACGGAGGGGCAGTCGGCCGGTGCTGGTCACCCACCAGCGGCCGTCGCGGTGGGTGAGCTTGCCGTGGCGGCGGCTGACCTGGGCGTCGTCCTCGCCCAGGCACACATGGACCTCGGGCCGATTGCGGCCGAAGATCAGCTCGCGGCCGTCGCCGGGGCCGAGCCGCATGCCGCCGGTGAGGGCGAGCGCGAAGACGGTGCCGGGCACCGGGGAGGTCACGCCGCGGGCGAGGCTGCCGTGGGTGGCGGGCAGCGCCCGGAGGGGGCCCGACGCGGTCATGGCTTCGGGAGGTTCTTCGCGGCCGCGGCGGCGAGCGCCTTCGCGGTGCGGCAGAGCGTCGCGGACGGCTGCGGCCCGTACGTGTTCAGCGTCAGCAGCTCGACGGTGGGGTCTCCGAGGGAGTTGCGGTACGAGCGGTGGAGGGTCCGTACGACGCAGGTGCCGTCGCCGTAGTCGTCCGGCGTTACGGTGCTCTTTCTTCCGGCGAGGACGGCGGGCCGCCCGTCGTCCGTGTCGAACGTACTGCTCCGGTCGAACTCCACCTCCACTCCGGCGTCGCCCGAGCTGTCGGCCCAGTCGCATGACCAACGGCCGAAGCCCGGATCCGAGGGGCGCGCGCCGACGCCGGGGACGCGCCGCAGCGCGGTCGCGTCGAGCAGCGCGCACGCGTCCGCCCGGGCCAGGGAGCGCGCGGTCGGCACCGAGGCGCGCCGGGGGACCTGGCCCCGGTCCAGCACCGCGACCGCGTGATCGGTGGCGGCGTCGCCCAGGGCGCACGGGTCGGGGGAGGGGGAGTCGAGCCGCTTGGCGATCACCCGGATCTGTTTGCGGTCGGCGGCCGCGATGGTCCGCTCACAGACGTCGCCGTCGCGCGGGGACGTCATGACCGTGACGTTGCCGATCCTCCTGGCGGGCCGCTCGTCGCCCGGCTCGGGCGGATCGCCGTCGAAGTTGATCTGTACGTCCGCGACGTCGCCACCGCCGGGGCCGTGTACGAGGACGTCGCAGCGGTCCACCTCCCCGTAGTCCGGGTCGAGTTCGGTCTCGCCGAAGCGGCTCAGCGACGCGGCGTCCAGCAGCCTGCACGGGTCGGCCGTCCGGGGATCGCCGATGGTGCCCGCCCGTCCGGCGGCTGGGGGCTTCGCGTCGGGGGCGCCCCTCCCGCCGTCGCCCGGCGACCCGTGGGACTCGTCGGAGGAGCCGCCCGACCAGGGGCCGAAGAGGGCCAGCCCGGTCGCCAGGGCCGCCGCGGTGACCAGCGCGGTCGCGGTGATCACCACGCCGCGCCCCGGGCGGCGCCAGGTGCGGCCGACCGCCGGAGACAGCAGCCGCAGCGTGCGGAGGGTGCGGTGCGGCGCGTGGAGTTCCGCCGCAGGGGGGAACGGCGCGCCGGGCGCGGCCTGCCGCAGCAGCCGCAGCGCCTTGGTCGCGGCGGGGCGCTGCTTCGGCTCGATCTCCAGCAGCGCGGCGAGCGGTTCGCCGAGCGGCCCGGCCCGGTGCGCGGTCTCGATGGAGCCGTCGATGGCCCGCGCCACGTACGCCATGGGGTGCGCGGCCTCCCCGTACGGCGACTGGCCCTCGACCGCCGCGAAGAGCGACGCGCCCAGCGAGAAGACGTCCGACTTCCGGTCGGCCGTGCCGCCCCGCGCCACCTCGGGCGGCAGATATGGCGGTTTGCCCTGCACCCCGCCGGTCACGGTCATGGTGACCTCGCTCCACAGCGCCCGGGAGATGCCGAAGTCGGTCAGCTTGGCGACCCCATCGGCGACCCCATCGGCGGTGACCAGGATGTTCTCCGGGGTGACGTCGCCGTGCACCACGCCCTCGGCGTGGGACTTCGCCAGGGCGGCCGCGATCTGGCAGCCGATGGCGGCCGCTTCCTCCGGGGCGAGCGGGCCGCGCTCCCGCACCAGGTCCGCGAGGCTGGCGCCGGGCACGTACTCCATGACGATCCAGCAGACGTCACCGTCCTCACCCAGGCCGCCCTCGATGAAGTCGAAGACCGACACGATGTTCGGATGGTGCAGCCGCGCCGCGTTGCGCGCCTCCTTCTTCAGCCGCTGCGCCGCGCGCTCGTCGTCCGGGCGGGCGCACTTGACCGCCACCCGCCGGTCCAGCAGCTCATCGTGGGCCTGCCAGACGATGCCCATCCCGCCTCTGCCGATGGGCTCCTGGAGGAGATACCGGCCCGCGATCCTGTCCCCGGCTCCTGCCTTCACCCGTAAACCCCCGTACCCCGCGCCCCGCCTCGGTCAGGACACGGAGAGTACTTCAGTCGTCACGCGGCTGAACAGAGCTTGGCTAGGCGCACGCGACCTCGTCGCCGGTGACGGCCGCGATGCCGGGCCGGTCCCGGCGCGGGTCCTCGGTGCGGACCGGGCGTACGTCCTTGTAGTCCGCGCCGACCGTGACCTGCATCACCCCGCCCTGCCCCTTCACCGGCTTCAGCTGCGCGCCGGGCAGCGCGGCGGCCAGGGTGCGGACGGAGCGGTTCCAGACCGGGTCGTACGTGATGACCGTGCGCGCCAGGTCCTTGGTGGCCGCGTCGGCGGGGGAGCCGGTGGTGGCGAAGCCGGTGGCGTGCAGCGCCCGGTCCGCGCGCCGGGCGAGCCCGGCCGTCCCGGTGCCGTTGAGCACATGGACCCGTACCTGCTGCGGGGCCACGTCGACCACGGTGGCCTTGGGCTTCGCGCGGTGCGTGGTCAGCGGCCGGTCCTCGCGGATGGCGGCGAACAGCTGCTCGGCCTTGGGCCGGTCCCAGTGCAGCGTGGAGCCGACGCCCTTGAGCGGCTTCCCCGGCAGGATCACCGGGACCGAGGCGAACTCGGAGGACGCCGGGGTGAGGCCGTTCATCGCCCGGCCGAGCGCCATCAGGTCCTCCGCGCCGAAGCCGTGGTCGGCGCGGACCGAGCCGAGCAGGGTGGTGGCGACGGCGTTGAACCGCACCGGGTTCAGCAGGATGCCGCCCGCCGTCGTCTGGTGGAGCACCGAGGCCAGGAAGCGCTGCTGGCGCTGGATCCGGCCGAGGTCGGAGGTGCCGTCGGTGTGGCGGGAGCGTACGTACTGCAGCGCCTCGCCGCCACGCAGCAGATGGCTGCCGGGCGGCAGGTCGAGGCCGGTGTGGTCGTCCTTGAGCCGCCGGGACGTGCACACCTTCACCCCGCCGACCACGTCGACGGTCCTCATGAAGCTGGTGAAGTCGACCTCCAGGTAGTGGTCGATGTGCACGCCGGTCGCGTGCTCGACAGTGCGTACGGTCAGGCTGGGCCCGCCCTCGGCGTACGCGGCGTTGAGCCGCTGCGGATGGGCGCGGTGCGGCTTCCCGGCGCGGTCGGTGTACGCGGGGATCACGGCGTACGAGTCGCGCGGCAGGCTGACCACGGAGGCCCGGCGGCGGTCCGCCGACAGATGGACCAGGATGACCGTGTCGGTGCAGCGGCAGGGCGCCCCGCCGAGCCGGTAGAGCGCCTTCTCCTGCGGGGTGATCTTGGACCGGCCGTCGGTGCCGACCAGCAGGAAGTTGACGCCGCCGCCCGCGCTCTTCGGCCGGTTGTCCAGGCCGCCGAAGGCGTCCACCCGGTGGATGCCGGATTCCAGCTCCCGCACCAGCAGATGCCCGATGGCGCTGACGGCCAGCACCAGGCACGCGACGAACAGGGCGATCCGCAGCCCCCAGCGACGGCGGCGGCCGGAGCGGGGCCGGGGGCGGGGGCGCGTCGATCGGGCCGGTGCACTCACCGAAGGAGACCTCCGTGAACGGGCCCGGCGGGACGGGCCCGGGCGGGGCGCTGGCGGGTCGGAACCGCTGTCACGGTAGGGCCATACGATGAGCGACCCGGCGCCCCACGCCGCCCGTACCGCCCGCTGCCACCCGGGCGGCGCGTTCCGGTGCCGCCATTCGCGGTACCGTGGGCCCGCTACTGCAGTCTCCTGGGGCCCCGTCCCCAGAAACCCCGAGGTGCCATGGACCCGCGTCAGCTCCCGGCCGTCTCCGTGATCATGCCGGTGCTCAATGAGGAACGCCATCTGCGCAACTCCGTGCGGCACATCCTGGAGCAGGAGTACGACGGTGAGATGGAGGTGGTGATCGCGGTCGGCCCGTCCTCGGACCGCACCGAAGAGATCGCCGCCCAGCTGGCCTCCGAGGACCCGCGGGTGAACACCGTGCCCAACCCCACCGGCCGCACCCCGGCCGCGCTGAACGCCGCGATCAAGGCGTCCCGCCACCCCGTGGTGGTGCGGGTCGACGGGCACGGCATGCTCTCGCCGAACTACATCGCGACCGCCGTGCGGCTCCTGGAGGAGACCGGCGCGCAGAACGTCGGCGGCATCATGCACGCCGAGGGCGAGAACGACTGGGAGCGGGCCGTGGCCGCCGCCATGACCTCGAAGATCGGTGTCGGCAACGCCGCCTTCCACACCGGCGGCGACGCGGCCCCCGCCGACACCGTCTACCTGGGCGTCTTCCGCCGTGAGGCGCTGGAGCGGCAGGGCGGCTACAACGAGGAGTTCATCCGCGCCCAGGACTGGGAGCTGAACTTCCGGATCCGCGAGGCGGGCGGGCTGGTCTGGTTCTCGCCCGAGCTGAAGGTCTCGTACCGCCCCCGGCCGAACGTGCGGGAGCTGGCCAAGCAGTACCGGAACTACGGGCGCTGGCGCCATGTCGTCGCCCGCTTCCACCAGGGCTCGATCAACGCCCGCTACCTCGCCCCGCCGACCGCCGTGGTGGCCATCGCGGTGGGCACCGTGGTGGGCGCCGCCGTCTCCCCGTGGGGCTTCCTGATCCCGGGCGGCTATCTGGCGGCCATCGCCGCGGGCTCGCTCCCGGCGGGCAAGGGGCTTCCGGTGGGGGCCCGGGTACGGATCCCGCTGGCGCTCGCGACCATGCACATGTCGTGGGGCTGGGGCTTCCTGACCAGCCCGAAGGCGCTCGCCAAGAAGGTCATCGCGAGCCGTCGCCCGGCGGTCATGGCGCAGGGCTAGACAGCCGTACGCACAGGGGGCCGGACCAGGCGGTCCGGCCCCTTCGTCGTACAGCTCCTCAGAACGTGCGGGCTCCTCAGAACGTGCGGGCTCCTCAGAACGTGTAGTCCGGGTTGACCGTCATACACGCCTTCTTGTCCTCGCCGTTGAGCGCGTCGGCGCTCTCCGGCGTCTTGTCGTCCTCGGTCTTCGAGGCCTTCGGGTAGGCCGTGCCCGCGCGCCAGTCGTTGCCGACCACCACGGTCACGTCCTCCACCGACTTCGAGGACTTCACCGCGCTCTTGGGCAGCCCCAGCGCCTTGGCCACCGCGAGCGCGTCGCCCTGCTCGGCCTCGCTCGGGTAGGAGACGGTGGTGTCGGCCTGCGAGATGAGCACGGTGTTCGCGGCGGCCTTGCCGTAGCCGAGCCGTACCAGCTCATTGGTGATCGCACCGGCCCGGCCGGAGACCGGCCCGTACACCATGGACGCGGTGCCGTTCTGCACGACGACCGGGACCTCGCCCTTGGGCTGGGTGGGGGCCGGGGTCTTGTCGGGCTTCTTCTTGTCCTTGCCGTCCAGCGCCGTGTCATTGCGCAGCAGCGAGAAGGTCTGCTCGGCGTCGCCGGGCTTGGGCTCCACGAACTGCTCGTTCGCGCTGTACTGCCAGGGCATGGTGACCATGGTGGTGCGCTCGGTGGGCACCCGCTTGAGGTCGTTGCCCAGGTTGTAGAGCTTCTTGACGTCGCCGAGGCCGTGGTCGACGGTCAGCGCGTCGGTGGCCGCCTCCGCCAGGTCCATCAGTTTGCCCGGGTCGCTGAGCTTGGTGCCCTTCTTCAGCTGACGGATCATCGAGCTCATGTACATGTGCTGGGCCTTGGCCCGGCCGATGTCGGTGTTGTCCTCGAAGCCGTAGCGGGTCCGCAGCCACTGGAGGGCCTGGACGCCCTTGACGGAGTGGGTGCCCTTGGTCAGCCGCAGCCCCGAGCCATGGCCCTTGCTGTCGTGCGAGTAGACGTTGTCCTTCACGCACACCGGGACGCCGCCGACGGCGTCCGCCATGGAGACCACCCCACCGAAGTCGATCATCATGAAGTGATCGATGTATATGCCGGTGAGTTCCTTCCAGGTGGCGACCGTGCAGCCCGGACCGCCGTGCTGGAGCGACTGGTTGATGGCCGCCTCGGTCTTCGGGTAGACGCGCCCGCCGTCCGGGTCGGTGCACTGGGGGATGGTCACCCGGGTGTCGCGCGGAATGCTGACCACCGACATGTTGCTGCGGTCGGCCGAGACGTGCACCAGCATCTGCACATCGGCCAGCGGCTTGCGGTCGGCGTCCTGCTTGGCGCCGCCGAGCCGCACGTTCTCCGCGGTGTTACGGCTGTCCGAACCGATGAGCAGGATGTTCAGCGGGGTCTGGCCGTTGGCGTTCGGCTCGGGCTTGCCCAGCTTGCTGTCGCCGAGGTCGAGCGCTTCCTTCTTCAGATTCTCGTTCAGATGGTTGTAGTACAGATAACCGCCGGCTGCCGCGCCCAACACGAGCACGGCGAGCGCCAGCGCGCTCCACCGCACCACGCGTAACCCCCGGCCGCCACCGCGGGCAGCCGGACGGCGGCCGCCCTGGCGGTGCCCCGCGCCACCGGACGCGGGGCCTTCTCCTCCGGGCGGGCTGTCACCCTCACCGGTGCCGCGGGGTTCGGGTACGGCCTGCCGCCGCCCCTCCCCCCGCACACTGCTCTGCCGCATCGGGCCCCTCCCCGTACTTCTGTGCTCGTCCGGACCGATGGGCGAGGGCGCTCCGACGGGCCGGGAGTGGTCACTTGGCGCAGACGTTCTTGTCGTCGGCTTCGACCTTCTGAATATCCTTCGGCGCCTTGGCCGGACCGGAGATGGGAGTGCCCGCGCCCTTGAAGTCCGCGCCGAGCGTCAGCGTCATCTCCGCCTTGGGGGCGGCGTCCTTCGTGCCTTCCTTCATCGCGGACGCGGGCAACCCCATGCTGTCGGCCAGCCGGCGCGCCTGGTCCGCCTGGTTGGGAGCGTACTCCAGAGTGGTCTTCTCCAGATCTGCCGGAGCGTTTCCGCCGTTGCTGGTGAGCGGCATCCCCTCGGTGTTCTGCATCCAGTCGAGGGTTTCCTGGGCGGCCCCCGTCTGCCCGCTGCCGTTCAGCACCTTGGCCCGGACCTCCGCCGCGTCGGCCTTCGGTCCCTTGAGGCGGGCGGCCTCCTTGTCCTTGGCCGCCTTCTCCTTCTTCTTCACCTCGGTCAGCGACACATCCTGCTGGACCATGTCGAACAGCGGCTCGGCCTTGGTCTGGTCGAGCAGCACCGTCGCTCCGTCGTCGTTGTCGACGACCGGAACCGTCGTGAAGGTCATGTTCTTCAGGTCGATCTTGCTGAGCGCCTTCCCCAGCGAGACCAGCTTGTCGACGGTGCCGATGCCGGTGTCCACGGTGAGCGCCTTGGTCGCGGTGTTGGCCAGGCCCCACATCTTGCTGGGGCTGCTGAGCGTCCCGTTCCCCTTCATCTTGCGCATCATCGAGCTGAGGAACTGCTGCTGCAGCTTGATCCGGTCCAGGTCGCCGCCGAAGCCCACGGAGTGCCGGGTCCGTACGAACGCCAGGGCGTCCTCGCCCTTGATGTTGTGGTTGCCCGCCTTCAGCTTCAGATGCGACTTGGGGTCGTCGATGTCCTTCGCGAGACAGACGTCGACCCCGCCGACCGCCGTGGACATCGACTTGACGGCGTTGAAGTCCGCCATCATGAAGTGGGTGATGTCCAGCCCGGTGATCTTCTCGGCCGTCTTCATGGTGCAGCCGGGGTCGCGCCCCTCCTGGCCCAGGCTGGTGTTGAAGCGCACCTCCGACTGGCCCGGGATGATCTTCTTCGAGCCGTCCTTCTGCACGGTCGGGCAGTCCGGGATGTCGGTGACCATGTCGCGCGGAATGGACAGCACCGTCGCGTTGGTGCGGTCCCCGGAGACATGCATGACCAGCGTGGTGTCGGCGTGGCCGACGCTCCCCGCGTCACCGTAGCCCTCGTTGCCCTTGCCATCGCGCCGGTCGGTGCCGATGAGCAGGATGTTCATCGGTCCGTCGGTGACCGCGGCGTTGTTCTCGCCGATGTCGACCTTGCTGATGTTGCCGTTGAGGTGCTGGTAGACGAAGTACGCCGCGGCCGAGCCGCCGACCAGCACGAAGGCCAGGGTGCCACTGCCCCAGTACAGCGCCTTCTTCGTCTTCGTCTTCTTCGGTTTCGGCTTTCTCCTGCTCGCGGGAGCCGCCGCCTTCTCCGGCTCGCGTTTCCCCGCCGCCCTCCTGCGCCCCCGTGGCTCGGACTCGGGGGTGCGACGACGGCCTGTGGTTCTGGGGGCCGCGTGGGGCTCGGCGGCCGAGGCCGTCTCCCCCGCAGGGTTCAGCCTCAGCTCATAGTTGCCGGTGTTCGGGTCGAACACCCACTGGTCGGCGGGGTCGATGTCACCGTCCCGCCCAGGGCCTTGCGCGTCCACGGTCGCCTGTGTCCTCCGTCGGTGCCACGCGGGCGCCTCCCCCTCAAGGCGCTCGGTCCGTCTTCATATACAGTGCGCGGTCACATCTAGGAGCGCACCGGATCGCTCACACTATCCGCCCGGATCCGCGTCAAGCGACGCCGGTGACAAATTCCACTTCCCTACAACTGGGCAATCTGCCCAATCCTTTCGAGATTCTTCACGAGTCCGGGCCCTTCCCTATGGCGGCCCATTACCCGCAGATGTCGCGGGCCGCCGTCGTCCCCTGGTACGGAGTGCGCTCCATGCCCTTGGGGTCCTCGCCGTGGCCGGCCGTGACGGCTCGGGTCACCGACACCGGGCGATCCAGGCGGAGTTGCTTGAACAACCGGTCGGCATCGGGCTGGACGAGTTCGTCACGGTTCTTGTTGTACGTATACGGCTGTCGCGGAATGGTCAGGAAACGGATCTTCTCGCGCGGGATGTCCCGCACCCCGCGCACCAGTCCGTACAGGTCCTTGAGGGTGTCCAGACCCGGATCCGTGGTCAGCGAGGAGGTCGCCGCGCTGAGCACCGGATACAGCTTCGCCGGATTGAGCAGCACACCATTGCTCTGCACTTTCTTCACAAGGGAGCTGAGGAACTCCTGCTGCCGGGCGATGCGCTCCGTGTCGCTGCCGTTACCGATCGAGTAGCGGGCGCGGACAAAGCCCAGCGCCTTCTCCCCGTGCAGGGTCTGACGGCCCGAGGGAAGCCGCAGATGCGCGTCGTCGTCGTCGACCGGTTCCGTGAGGCACACCTCGACGCCCCCGACCGCGTTCACCAGCTTCTTGAAGCCGCTGAAGTCCACGATCACATGGTGGTCCACCCGGATCCCGGTCAGCTTTTCCACGGTACGGATCGTGCAGGCCGCGCCGCCGAACTCGAACGCCCAGTTGAACTGGGCGAATCGGGGCGCCAGTCGGCCGCCGCCCTTCGGCCGGTCGCAGCCCGGCACGTCCACCATCAGATCGCGCGGGATGGAGACCGCGGTCGCGCTCTTACCGCCCGCCTGGAGGTGCAGCAGGATCGTGGTGTCCGAGCGCTGGGTGCCGGTGTCCCGGCCGTACTTGCCGTTTCCCTTGCCGCTCCGGTCGTCGGAGCCGATCACCAGGATGTTCTGCGCGTCCCGCACGACCGACACCGGCCGCTCGGCCTCGTACTTCTTCAGCTCGTCCGCGGTCCGGGTGTCGGTGCGGATGTTGCGGTCGAGGCGTTCGTAGAACCACCACCCCGTCGCGGCGGCCGACAGCACCAGCAGGGTCGCGCCCAGCGCGACCACGCGCGGCCAGCGGCGTCTTCGCCCCGGCGCGGGCTCTTGGCCGTCAGTCGTCACGTCCGCGTCCTCCCACCCCGCCTCCCGCCCGGCAGCGGACGGGAGCGGTATCGCGTGCTGGGCCGATCATTGGGACAGACATACGAACCCCGCACATGGTTGTACGTATCCGTCGATCATCGCGCGGGGTGCACGCCGGGGCGCGCGGGCTCGGCCCAGCGGTCCGCCGGACGGGGGTCGGGCGGACGGCCGGGCCGTGGGGGCGTGGGGGACGAAGGGCCGTTACAGGGTGACGCGCTCGCTCTCCCGGCGCTCCGCGAGCCCCTTCTCGTCCAACTGGTCCAGATGGCGGCACAGCACCACCGAGCCGCCCGCCGCCAGCGGCGCGTACAGCCCGTACGACAGCCCCTCCCAGCCGTCGTACGGCAGCCCCGACAGCACCCGGGAGCCCGGCGTGAGCCCGCGCCCGGCCGCGTCCGCGCGCGCCCGCTCGACCAGCTCCGCGCCGGTCAGCTCCAGGCCGCCGACCGCCAGCGCGGGCGCGTCCGGGTCCACCGGGGCGTACGGCGCGAAGCGGTCGCCCTGGCTCGGCACCTCCACGGCGTAGTCGGCGAACCCCTGCGGCGGCTGCGGGAACCGGCCGCCCAGGGGGCGCAGGGCGAGCGCCACCCGCTCCCCGGAGCACGCGCGCGCCTCCTCCAGGGTGTCCGGCCCGCTCACCACCACATCGGCCGCGGCCGGATCGCCGCCGACGTCCGCGAGGACCCCGACCGACGAGCAGGCCAGCAGCCACACCGCGGTCTGCCAGTGGGCGGGCAGCAGCAGCGCGACCCGGTCGCCGGGGGCCACGGCCAGATCGTCCTGCAGCAGATTGGCGGTCTTCGCCACCCAATTGGCGAACGTGGCCACGGAGAGTTCGACGCGTTCGCCCGTGGCGTCGTCGTAGAAGGTCACGAGGGGGCGCGCGGGATCCGCGGCGAGCGCGGATCGCAGCAGGTCGGCGGGGGCGCGATCGGTGGCGTTCATCCGCGCAAGGGTACGCGCCCGACACGCCGCGCCAGGGGGTCGCCCGACTCTTCCAGTCGGACGCTCACCGCGCGTCCGAATAGACACTTGTGTCACGATATGCACAGGATTTTCATCATGCGTGGATTCCTTGCGTCCTCGGTCGGCGTCGTGTGCACCGCCGCCCTCGCCCTTCCGTCCGCCCTGGGCACCGCACATGCCCGGGCCGACCGCACCGGCCTCGTGGGCAGCACCCAGTCGCTGCCCCTCCTCCCACCCGCCGGTCTCGACCGGGGGTTGGCCGCCCCCGGCGGCGACCGGGCGCTCGCCGCCCGCGACGTGGCCCCCTTCTCCCTCGTCGGCGTCGTCTGGAACGACGCCTCCGCCGACCTCCGCGGCGACATCCAGGTGCGCACCCGCGCCGCCAGCACCGGTGTGTGGTCCGCCTGGCGCGACCTCCGGGCGTACCACGACGACGGCCCCGACCCGGCGCCCGCCGCGGCCCCTGGCGCGGCTCCTGGTGCCGCGCACGGCGGTGCCGTGGAGTCCGGGGCTACGGACGTCGGTGCCGGGGGCCCGCGCGGTGGCACCGCCCCGCTGTGGGTCGGCGACTCCGACGGCGTGCAAGCCCGCGTGCGCGCCGCCGCACCACCCGCCGGAGCGGTTCCGGCCACCCTCCCCGCCGGGCTACGCCTCGAACTCGTCAACCCCGGCGCCGCCCCCGCCCCGCCCCCGGCCCACCCCACCCCCGTACAGCCGGTCCATCCGCATCCCACGGCCGTTCCGCACCCGCATCCCACGGCCGTGCCGCACCCGGACCCGCACCCGCACCCGCACCCCACCGGCGGCGTCGCGTCCCCCACGGCCCGGCCCACCCCCCGGCCCACGGCGCCCACTCCGCGTCCGTCCGGGACCACCCAACTCCCCGCCGACCAGTCCGAGTCCAGCGCCGCCCGCCACACCGCACCCCGGCCGCGTATCGTCACTCGCGCCGGATGGGGCGCCGACGAGAAGATCCGCGAGAGCGGCCACGTCTACAGCAAGACCGTCAAAGTCGCCTTCATCCACCACACCGTGACGGGCAACAGCTACACCTGTGCCCAAGTCCCCTCCGTTTTGCGCAGTATCTACCGCTACCACGTCCAGAGCATGGGCTGGCGCGACTACGGCTACAACTTCACCATCGACAAGTGCGGAAACATCTACGAAGGCCGCTCAGGAGGCGTCACCAAAGCCGTACTCGGGGCGCACACCCTCGGGTTCAACCAGAACAGCATGGGCGTCGCCGTCCTCGGTACGTACTCCGCCAAGAAGCCCTCCGCCAAGGCCGTCAAGGCCATCGCCAAGCTCACCGCCTGGAAACTCGGCATCTTCAACCGGAATCCACGCGGCACCACCCATCTGGTGTCCGGCGGCGGCAACAAGTACAAAAAGGGCGCCAACGTGAAGCTGCGCGTCATCTCCGGACACCGCGACGGCTTCGCGACCGAGTGCCCCGGAAAGCGCCTCTACAGCAAGCTCGGCTCCGTACGCAGCACAGCCGCCCGGCTCCAGGGGCGCTGACCAGGCGCGGTCCGGGCTTCTGCATACACTGGTCCGCCGACCGGCGAGCCCGAGCAGGAAGCAGGACTACGTGACCAAAGCGCCAGCAACGCCAGAAGCGATCCTCCTGGTCGGCGGCAAGGGAACGCGGCTGCGCCCCATGACGGTGCACACCCCCAAGCCGATGGTCCCGGCGGCTGGCGTCCCCTTCCTGACCCACCAACTCGCCCGCGCCCGCGCCGCCGGGGTCGAGCACATCGTGCTCGCCACCTCCTACCTGGCCGAGGTCTTCGAACCGTACTTCGGCGACGGCTCCTCCCTCGGTCTGCACCTGGAGTACGTGACCGAGGAGGAGCCGCTCGGCACCGGCGGCGCCATCCGCAACGTCGCCTCCCGGCTGCGCTCGGGCCCCGACGACCCGGTGCTCATCTTCAACGGCGACATCCTCACCGGCCTCGACATCCGCGCCCTCGTCGACACCCACTGCCGGACGGGCGCCGACGTCTCCCTCCACCTCACCCGGGTCACCGACCCGCGCGCGTACGGCCTCGTGCCCACCGACGAGCACGGCCGGGTCACCGCCTTCCTGGAGAAGCCGCAGACCCCCGAGGAGATCGTCACCGACCAGATCAACGCGGGCGCGTACGTCTTCAACCGCTCCGTGATCGACGCCATACCGGCCGACCGGCCCGTCTCCGTCGAACGCGAGACCTTCCCCGGCCTCCTCGCCGCGGGCGCCCACCTCCAGGGCATGGTCGACTCCACGTACTGGCTCGATCTCGGCACCCCGCAGGCCTTCGTCCGCGGCTCCGCCGACCTGGTCCTCGGCCGCGCCCCCTCCCCGGCCGTCCCGGGCCGCTGCGGTGACCGCCTCGTCCTGGAATCCGCCACCGTCGCGGGCGACGCCAAGCTCACCGGCGGCACGGTCATCGGCCCGCAGGCCCACGTGGGCGCGGGCGCGCGCATCGACGGCAGCACGGTGCTGGAGGGCGCGGTGGTCGAAGAGGGCGCCGAGGTCCGCGACTCCCTGATCGGCGCGGGCGCCCGGGTCGGCGCCCGTACGGTCCTGCACGGCGCGGTCGTCGGCGACGGCGCCCTGGTCGGCCCGGACAACGAACTCCGCGACGGCGCGAGGGTGTGGTGCGACGTGGACATCCCCCCAGGCGCGGTGAGGTTCTCCTCCGACCAATAGCGTTGTGCCTACCGGCCCGCACCTGGCAACGAAACCCGACTGGGCAGCTACATCGCCCGGAAGTCGCGCACCGCAAAACGCGGTGCGCGACGCGGCATCGCGGCCCGCCCCGACAGCAGGATCAGCCGCGCCGCCCGGTGCCGCTGCCCGGCGTACGGCGCGAGAAGCTCCAGCATCGCCGCGTCGTCCGTACCGCGTTCACCCGTGAGCGCGTAGCCGACCATACGGGGCAGATGCAGATCCCCGACCGTGATCGCGTCCGGGGTGCCGTTGCTGCGCTGCAGGGTCTCCGCCGCCGTCCAGGGCCCGATGCCCGGGATCAGCCGCAGCCGCTGTGAGGCGGCGTCGAGATCCATGCCCGCGGCCTCCTCCAGCCGCCGGGCGACCCGTACGGCCCGCAGGATCGTCGCCGAGCGCTTGCCGTCCACGCCCGCGCGGTGCCACTCCCACGAGGGGATCAGCGCCCAGGCGCGCGGATCGGGCATCACCCGCATACGCTCCATCGGCCCGGGCGCGGGCTCACCGTGGCGCTGCAGCAGCAACCGCCAGGCCCGGTACGCCTCGTCGCTGGTGACCTTCTGCTCCAGGATCGAGGGGATCAGCGACTCCAGCACCAGGCCGGTCCGGATCAGCCGCAGCCCGGGGTTCCGCCGGTGCGCCTCGTGGACGAGCCGGTGCCGTGGGGTGAACGCGGACGGGTCGTCGTCGGCGCCGAGCAGCCCGGGCAGGTGGTCGAGCAGCCACTCGGCCCCCGGCCCCCAGGCCTGGGCCTCGACTCCCTTGCCGTCCCGCGCGATCCGCACGGTCCCGGGACCGGCCGGGGTCCGGCTGGCCCGCCAGAAGGCCCCGTCCGCGTCGGCCTGGAACGCGGGATCGCCCGGGCCGCGCTGCAGCACACCGAGGTTCCGCGCGAGGTCGTACGCGCAGGAAGGCACCCACACACGACGTCCCACCACGCCGCCACCCTAAGCCCAGGGAGGCCGGTCGTTTTGTTGCTCCCCCACCCCGCCCCTTCCCGAAACCGGGGGCACCCCGGGCCCCGGGGTGGGCAGGGGGTTTCGTGGCCGGGTGCGGGCCGGTGGGTGGGTTGTGCCCACCCGTCCCTCCCCCAGCTACCGCTGGGAGGTGCCCCCCGGCGGGACGATTGCCCACAACGGGACGGGACCGGGCCGGGGTTTGGGGCCACCGGCGGGAGGGGGCGGGGTCGCAGGGGTGGGGGCCTGGACGACGACGTGTATTTGTGGCGCCTACTCCCGGCCCACCCCACGTTCTTCGGCGGTGGCGCCAAAAATATACGCGTCCAGGCCCCTGCCCCGGAGGCCCCGCCCCCGCACCCCGCAAACACACCCGCACAACCCCCGACCCGGCGCGCACACCCGCCCCGCGCGCCCTGGCGCTCGCAACCCGCAGCGCTATCGCACCGCCACAAAGCCGTCCACGCCCCGCTCCGGACGCGCCGCGGGCGCGGCCGCCGCGTGGCCCACCGCCACCGCGCCCATCGGGTCCCAGTCCTCCGGCAGGTCCAGCACGTCCCGCACCACCGGTCGGCAGAACATCGTCGACGACACCCACGCCGACCCCAGCCGCTCGCCCGCCAGGGCGACCAGCAGGTTCTGCACCCCGGCTCCGGCCGCGACCACGAACATCTCCCGCTCCGCCGCGTTCCGCCGCGCGTCCGGGTACGTGTGGGCGCCGTCCGCGACCAGGCACGGGACCACCAGATACGGCGCCTTGCGCAGTACGTCACCCCGCCGCACCCGCTTGGCGACGGACTCCTCCGAGAAGCCGTCACCCCGCAGGTCCGCGATCCACGCGTCCCGCATCGCGTCGAGCAGCCGCACCCGCGACTCCTCCGACTCCAGCAGTACGAACCGCCACGGCGTCGTGTGGTGCGGCGCGGGCGCGGTGACGGCGGCGGCCACGGCGCGCCGCACCGCCGCGCCGTCCACCGGCTCGTCGGTGAACTCGCGGACCGTACGGCGCAGGGTCACCGCTTCCCGCACGGCCTCCGAGGTGCCCAGCCGGAACATGTCGTCGGCGGCGCCGCGCACCAAGGGCCGCGCCCCCGCGTCAGGCTCAGACGAGCCGGTCGCGTCCGGCGGCGACACCACATGCGGCAGCCCCCGCAGCACCGCCACCGGCAGCCCGTCCGCCTTGCCCTTGACCAGCTCCCCGGCGGCGGCCAGCTCATCGGCGGTGGCGACGACGGTGGCGCTCAGCGCGTTGCCGTGCGCGTCGGTGCCGCCCCGCAGGTCGTCCAGGACGCGCACCCCGGCCGCGCCGATGGCCACGTCGGTGACCCCGGTGCGCCAGGGCCGCCCGAAGGTGTCGGTGACGATGACGCCCACGTCCACGCCGAGCGCGTCCCGCAGCCCGGCGCGGATGGCGCGGGCGGACGCGTCGGGGTCCTCGGGGAGCAACAGGATGGTCCCGGCAGGGGTGTTGGAGGCGTCGACTCCGGCCGCGGCCATGACCAGGCCCTGCCGGGTTTCGACGATCCGGGTGCGCCCGCGCCGGGCGACGACCCGCACGGTCTCGGCGTCTATGGCGGCCTCGCGGTCGTCGCCCGCGACGACGCGCCCCTCCGCCTTGCTGACGATCTTCGAGGTGACGAGCAGGACGTCACCGTGCGCGAGCCCCGGCAGGGAGCCCGCGGTCGCGGCGTCGGCGATGAGCTTGGCGAGGTCGTCGCCGGGCCGCACCTCGGGCAGCCCGGGGAGGGCCCAGACCTGATACGAGGGGGCCTGGTACGAGGGGGCCTGGTACGAGGGGGCGCCCGGCACGAGCGACGGGCTCATGCCCGGACCTCCTCGGCCAGCGCCAGCGCCTCCGTGGCCATGCGCGCGGTCGCCTCGGTGTCGCTCATCATGAGCGGGAGGGCACGGCAGCGGATCCCAGCGGCCTCGACCTCGTCGACCGCCCCGGCGTCCACGGTGTCCACGAGCCAGCCGTCCAGCAGCCCGGAGCCGTAGTGCTTGGCGACGGCGGCGGCGGTGGACTCGACACCGACGGCGGCGAGCACCTTGTCGGCCATGCCGCGCACCGGCGCGTCGCCGACGATGGGGGAGAGGCCGACGACCGGCACCCCGGCGTCGGCGATGGCCTCGCGCACTCCGGGGACAGCCAGGATGGTGCCGATGCTGACGACGGGGTTGGACGGCGGGAAGATGACGACGTCGGAGTCGGCGATGGCCTCCAGCACGCCGGGCGCGGGCTTGGCCTGGTCGGCGCCGACGGGGACCACGGCGTGGGCGGGCACGGAGGCGCGCATCCGGACCCAGTACTCCTGGAAGTGGACGGCCTTGCGGCCCTCACCCTCGGGGTCATCGATGAGGACGTGCGTCTCGACGCGGTCGTCGGTCATCGGCAGCAGCCGCACCCCCGGCTGCCACCGCGCACACAGCGCCTCGGTGACGGCGCTGAGCGGGTAACCGGCGCCCATCATCTGCGTACGGACGATGTGCGTGGCGAAGTCCCGGTCGCCGAGGCCGAACCACTCGGGCCCCACGCCGTACGCCGCCAGCTCCTCCTTGACGGCGAAGGTCTCCTCGGCCCGGCCCCAGCCCTGCTCCTCGTGGATGCCACCGCCGAGGGTGTACATCACGGTGTCGAGGTCGGGGCAGACCTTGAGGCCGAAGAGATGGATGTCATCGCCGGTGTTGCCGATGACGGTGATGTCGGCGTCGGGAACCGCCGACATCAGACCACGGAGGAAACGGGCGCCGCCGATGCCGCCTGCCAGAACCACAATGCGCATGGGGGACAGTCTGGCAGTCGGCTACGACATCGGAACCGTGCGGGGCGTGCTCAGCGCAGGACGTCGAGGGGGCCGGGGGCGGCCGCACCGGCGGCCGGGGCGGGGTGCGGCGGCATCTCGGTGAGGCCGGGGAAGTAGATGTGCAGGCTGACGGCGGGTTCGAGCGCGTCGTTGACGACGTCGTGCACGTATCCGGGTGCGAAGACGCGCTGCGCGCCCGCGCGCAGCGTATGCCGTGCGCCGCCGTCCGCGCCCACGCGCTCCGTCAACTCGCCCTGGAGCACGGTGAGTACGCCGGAGGAGCGCCCGTGGTCATGGGCTCCGCTGCCCTGGCCGGGCACCCAGCTGAGCAGCCAGACCTCATAGCCGGGGCCGGTGCGCACCCGGTGGTACCAGCGGGTGGTGGCGTCGTACCGGACGAGGGACGCCCAGCTGTCGCGGTCGGCGGCGATGTCGCGGGCCAGCCCGGCGAAGCCGGAGACGGTGGTGGGGTGCGCGGGTACGGGCGGCAGCAGATGCGGGATGGCGAGCGGGTCACCGGCGATCTGGACGTCGCTGTTCATGTGGGGGGTTCCTCGGCGGGAAGCGCGGCGGGCGCGAAGCGGAGCTGTGCGGGGTGACGCAGGGAGACGCGGAAGAGACGCGAGGCGAGAAAGCTGGAGCTCAGAAGGGCATCAACAGCTGGAACAGCGACAGCGAGCCTGCACAGCGCAGCGGAACCCGTGGGTACGGGTCGACTGGGGCGCGTGGGTCACTGACATGGGGACTAGAACAGCGGGTCCTCGCCCTCCTGTCAACTTGATCTCCGCTCCGGGAGTAATCGTTCACCTCATCCGGTTGATGTGGAGGCAGAAAGGTTTGTCCCCGCGTTAGCCGGAGAGGTGGCGCAGCACCCGCCCCCGTGTGCAACGGGAACGGCGTTCACGGCGTCCTCCACCGTGAGGCGAGAGGAGGGGCCAGGGACATGCACGGGAAACGTGTCGCGTTTAGGCCGATTTGAACACTTTCCGCGCAGCCTTGGTTCCGCAGAGTGAATAAGAGGCCCAATAGCAGATCTCGGCTTGACTGGCCCGGATCGGCGCACTTGTAATTTCACACGTGTCGTTCTGCCGGTTTGACCCACGGCACCAGGGCACGGGGACGGCACCGGGGACGCAAAAACAGACGAGGGGCGCACATGACCGAGTTGTTCCAGCAACTGCTGGTCGAAGAGGCGGACGAGGAGCTCGGTTGGCAGGAGCGCGCACTGTGCGCCCAGACCGATCCCGAATCGTTCTTCCCGGAAAAGGGCGGATCCACGCGCGAGGCGAAGAAGGTCTGCCTGGCCTGCGAGGTCCGTTCCGAATGCCTCGAGTACGCACTCGCCAACGACGAACGCTTCGGCATCTGGGGCGGCCTCTCCGAGCGGGAGCGCCGCCGACTGAAGAAGGCAGCGGTCTGACCACATCCGCACAGTTCACGGCGGAGTGCGCGGTCCGTCCCCCGAGCCCATGGCGACCGGGAGGCGGACCGCTGTCGTAGGCAGCCGTTAGTGTGGGGGCCCGTCCGAGGCGCGCCAATGTCCCCCTGGGGCGGGCTCGTCCACCGCAGTCCAGCGAACCGGGGCCCGTACCTCGATGTCCGTGCACAGCCACTCGGCGGCCCCTCACCCGGCCGCCTCCGCCGGATTTGCCGCCGCGCAACCGGCACCTGAGTTCCCGCGCCATGTCGTCACCGCCGTGCTCGTCTCCCACGACGGTGCCCGCTGGCTGCCCGACGCGCTGTCCGGTCTGCTCGGTCAGGAGCGTCCCGTGCAGAGCGTCGTCGCCGCCGACACCGGCAGCGCCGACGAATCCGCCCGGCTGCTGACCGAAGCCCTCGGCGAGGACCGGGTCCTGCACCTGGCGCGCCGCAGCGGCTTCGGCACGGCCGTCGCCGAGGCCGTTCGCGGTGCCCCGGTGCTGAGTCCCGAGGAGCTGCCGTACCTCAAGCGCCCCAGCGGCTGGGACCCCGTCAACCGCACCTGGCGCGACGACGCGTACGACATGCCGGAGCTACCGCACGGCGAGCCCATCCAGTGGCTGTGGCTGCTGCACGACGACTGCGCGCCCGCGCCTGACGCGCTCCATGAGCTGCTGCGGGTGGCCGACGGCGAGCTGCTGGCCAACCGCGAGGCCGCGATCATCGGCCCCAAGCTGCGCGGCTGGTACGACCGTAAGCAGCTGCTCGAAGTGGGCGTCAGCATCGCCCGCAGCGGCCGCCGCTGGACCGGTCTGGAGCGGCGCGAGCAGGACCAGGGCCAGCACGACCAGGTGCGGCCGGTGCTGTCGGTCTCCAGTGCGGGCATGCTGGTGCGGCGCGACGTATGGGAGCGGCTGGGCGGCTTCGACCCCCGGCTGCCGCTGATGCGGGACGACGTCGATCTGTGCTGGCGCGCCCACGCCGCCGGGCACAGCGTGCTGATCGCGCCGGACGCCTCCCTGCGGCACGCCGAGGCGTCCGCGCGGGAGCGGCGCCCCATCGACTGCGTCGGCCGGTCCGTGGCCAGCCCGCACCGTGTCGACAAGGCCGGTGCGGTCTACACCCTGCTGGTCAACACGAAGGGCGCGCTGCTGCCCTATGTGATGCTGCGGGTCGTCCTCGGCACCCTGTTGCGCACCCTCGCCTATTTGGTGGGCAAGGTGCCCGGCCAGGCGCTGGACGAGGTCACGGGCCTGTCCGGCATCCTGCTGCGGCCCGGCCGGATCAGCGCCGCGCGCAAGCGGCGCGGCCGCCCGGCGACCGAGCCGAGCGAGCTGCGGCCGCTTTTCCCGCCGTCCGGTGCGACCGTGCGGGCGACGGCCGAGCAGATCGCCAGCAACATCGGCGGGCGGTCGGAGCCCGAGCTGTCCTCGGGCGGCCGTCACGGTGCCGTCGAGTCCGGGCCTTCCGACGACGACGCCGACTTCCTTCAGGTCGAGCAGTTCGCGCGGGTCAAGCGGATCGCCCGCAAACCCGGCCCGATGCTGTTCGCCGTGCTGCTGCTGGTCTCGCTGGTCGCCTGCCGTGAGCTGCTGGGCACCGGCGCGCTCGCGGGCGGCGACCTGCTGCCTGCCCCCGGGCACGTCGGCGACCTGTGGGCGAGCTACGTCAATGGCTGGCATCCGGTCGGCACCGGCGGCACTCAGAGCGCGCCGCCCTATCTCGCCGCGCTCGCGGCGCTCGCCACGGTCTTCCTGGGCAGCACCGGCTTCACCCTGACCCTGCTGCTGGTCTGCTCGGTGCCGCTGGCCGGGTTCATCGCGTACTTCGCCTCCCGGCCGCTCGTCGAGTCCCGGCTGCTGCGCGCGTGGGGGAGCGTCGCGTACGCCTTCCTCCCGGCCGCGACCGGCGCCCTCGCGGGCGGGCGGCTCGGCACCGCCGTGCTGGCCGTCCTGCTGCCGCTGATGGCGCGGGCGGCGGCCGCCGCGGGCGGCTTCCGGGCGGGCGGTGCGAAGGGCAGGCTGCCGAGCTGGCGCGCGGCGTGGGCGTACGCCCTGCTGCTGACGTTCACCATGGCCTTCACGCCGGTCGTCTGGCCGATCGCGCTGCTGCTGTCCGCCGGTGTGCTGATCCTGCGGCAGCGGCAGGGCGAGCCGCTGGTGGCGTACGGGCTGCGCTTCCTGGCCGTCGTCCTCACTCCGCTTCTGGTGCTCGCCCCCTGGTCGGTCGATCTGCTGACCGACCCGGTCCGCTTCCTGAAGGAGGCCGGGCTCGACAGCGGCAGCGGCTCCGCGTCCGCGCTGGACCTGCTCGCGCTCAGCCCCGGCGGCCCCAAGGGCGGCGGCACGCTGCTGCTGATCGGCTTCGTGCTGGCCGCGCTGGCCGCCCTGATGCGCGGCGAACGGCAGTTGACGGTCCGTACGGCGTGGGCCGTGGCCCTCACCGGGTTCCTCTTCGCGGCGCTCAGCAACGGCTCCGCCTGGGCCGGGCCCGCGACCCTGGTCTACGGGCTGGCGCTGCTGACCGCCGCCGTGGTCGGCGCCGAGGGCGCACGGGAGCGCGTGGCGGCGCAGAGCTTCGGCTGGCGCCAGCCGGTCGCGCTGATCATCGCCGTCGCCTCGGCGGCCGCCCCGCTGTACGCGGCGGTCGTCTGGATGGTCGGCGGCGCGGACGGCCCGGTGGCACGGCGCGAGCCCTCCCAGGTCCCGGCGTTCGTGGCGGCGGAGAGCGCCGACGCCGACCAGTCCCGCACCCTGGTGCTCACCGGCGGCGACGCCCGCACCGACTACGCCCTGGTGCGCGGCTCCGGCGCCCGGCTCGGCGATGGCGAACTCGCCGCGGCGGGCGGCGCCGACACCCGCCTCGACGACGTCGTGGCCCATCTGGTCGCGGGCTCCGGCGCCGACCAGACGACCCGGCTGGGCGCCTACGCGGTGCGCTATGTGTACGCACAGCAGGGCGCCTCGCGCGACATGACGCGCGTGCTCAACGCGACGCCCGGCCTCACCCAGCTCAGCAGGGACGACGCGGGCACCTTGTGGCGGCTCGACCAGCGGGCCTCGCGGGTCTCCATCGTCCCGCCCGGTTCCCAGGGGAGCGGCGCGGCGGGTTCGTCGGCCGCGCCCGTACAGGTGGCGTCCGGTCCCGTCGAGGCGCACACCACCATCCCGGACGGCGCGGACGGGCGCGTGCTGCGGCTCGCCGACCGGGCCACCCCCGACTGGACGGCCACGCTCGACGGCAAGCCGCTGACGGCGAAGACGATCGACGGCTGGGCGCAGGGCTTCGAACTCCCGGCGGGCGGCGGTCGGCTCGACCTCACCTACGACACCCCCATCACCCACACCGCGTGGATCTGGGCGCAGGGGCTGCTCGCGGTCGTCCTGCTGGTGCTCGCGCTGCCGGGCCGCCGCCGTGACGTGGACGACGACCTGCCGGAGGCGGAGGCCGCGGCGGCCGCCACCGCCATCACCGCCGAGGACCTGGCGGGCGACGGGCGCCGGGCGCGGCGGCTGCGGGCCGCCGCGGAGGCCGCACAGACGCAGGCCGGGGACGCGCCGGACGCTCCGGCGGACGGTGGCACGGCGGCGGATGCCCCGCCGCCCGCACCGCCCGCGCCGCCCGCCGAGCCGCCGGTGTTCGTACCGGAGCCGTTCGTACCGCCACAGCCGGACCAGCAGCCGCAGCAGCAGCCGCAGCAGCAGCCGTACGGGGGGCAGTGGGACGCGCAGCAGCCGTACGCCGACGCCGCGTACGGGCAGCAGCAGTACCCGGCCGACCAGTACCCCGGCGGCTATCCGTACCCGCAGGGCCAGTACCCGCAGGGCCAGTACCAGGACGCCCCGTACCAGGCGGACCCGTACGCGGGCGGCCCGTACCCCGACGCGTACGCCGCCGACCCGTACGCCGCCGGTCAGTACGCCGATCCGTACGGCTACGACCAGCAGCAGCCCTACCCCGACGGCACGTACCCCGCCCAGGGCGACACGACGTACGGCGGCGCCGACCCCGAGGGCCGCCGCGACGGGAGCGATCAGCAGCGATGAACCGCACCACCCTGTCCCTGATCGGCGCGGCCACGGCGCTGGCCGCCGTCACCGGCCTGGCGTCCCTCACCGGCGGCCCGTCGGACGACGCGGGCACGGCGGCCAAGGCCGCCAGCAGGCTGCCCGTCCAGCGCTCCACGCTGCTGTGCCCGGAGCCCAGCTCCTCCGACGTCAGCAGTACGACGTACACCGGGTACACCCCCAAGCGCAGCGGCGGCGGCGCGGACGGCGGCAGCGGTAAGGCCGAACTGCTGCCCGCGACAAGCAGCCCTGACGACGTGTCCGAGGAGAAGGACCCCCAGGGCGGCAAGGGCAAGAACGACCCCGTCCTGCCGCTCAAGCGCCCCGGCACGCCGGTCACCACCGACACCGACAGCTCGGGCGCCCCGGCGCTCATCGGCACCGCAGACGGCCCGCTCGCGCCCGGCTGGACCGTCCAGCAGACCACGTCGATCGACGCGGGCAGCGGGCGCGGCCTCATGGGCACCGCGTGCACCGCCCCGGACACCGACTTCTGGTTCCAGGGGGCGTCCACGGCCAAGGACCGGCAGGACTTCGTCCATCTGACCAACCCGGACGACCGGGCGGCCGAGGTGGACCTGACGATGTACGGCTCCAGCGGCAAGCTGAAGCCCACGAGCGACGAGTCGATCACGGTCCCGGGCCGCTCCACCGTGCCGGTGCTGCTCTCCACCCTCACCGATCAGCGGGCCGCCGATGTCTCCCTCCATGTGACGGCCCGCAGCGGACGGATCGGCGCCGCCGTCCAGGCCGCCGACGAGCAGCGCGGCGGCGACTGGATCCCGGCGTCCGCCGTGCCCGCCACGAGCGTCGCGCTCCCCGGCATACCGGCCGACGCCACCTCGGCGCGCCTGGTGGTCTTCGCGCCCGGCGCCAACGACGCGGACCTCAAGGTGCGGCTCGCCGGGCCCACCAGCTCGATCACCCCGGCCGGGCATGAGTCCCTGCACGTCAAGAGCGGGATGACGTCGGCGGTCGACCTCGGCGACGTCACCAAGGGCGAACCGGGCTCGCTCCTGCTCACCCCCGAGGGCGGCGAGGGCCCGGCCACCCCGGTGGTCGCCGGGCTTCAGGTGACGCGCGGCAAGGGGAGCGACCAGGAGACGGCGTTCATCCCCGCCACCAGCGCCATCGAGCGCTCCGCCACCGCCGCCGACAACCGCGTCAAGGGCTCCATCCTGTCCCTGGTCGCCCCGGGCTCCAGCGCGAAGGTCCGCGTCACCGCCTCGGCGGGCACCGGCGGCGGCACCTCGGCCAGCCAGACGTACGAGATCAAGGGCGGTACGACGAAGACGGTCGCCCCGCCGAAGCCGTCCGGTGCCAAGGGCCAGTACGCGGTGACCGTGGAGCGCCTCTCGGGCGGCCCGGTGCACGCCTCGCGCATGCTGTCGCTGCCGCAGGGCGACGTACCGGCCTTCACGATCCAGTCCCTCCCGGACGACCGGGGGACGGTGGAGGTCCCGCAGGCGACGCAGGACCTGTCCGTACTGAACCGCTAGGGATCCCGGCGGGGGGCCGGGGTGGGCAGGCGAGCGCCCCCCGGCTCCCTAGTCCTGCCCGTAGCGCGGGTCCACCGACTCCGGCTCCAGTCCCAGCAGCTCCGCCACCTGCTCGACCACGACCTCGTGGACCAGCAGGGCGCGCTCATCCCGGTTCTTCGTACGGATCTCCACCGGGCGCCGGTAGATCACGATCCGGTCGGGAGCGTCGCCGCGCGCCGCGATGAAGCGCCCGAGCGGTACGGACTCGCCGTCCCACCCGTCGGTGAAGCCGGGGCCGTGCGCCGGATGTCCGTCGAAGCCGTGCCCGGACGGTCCGTCGGAGCCCCCGGCCCCGGTGACCGGCACCTCCAGCACCGTGAAGTCGACTCCCGACAGCTGGGGCCACCGTCTCTCCAGCCGCTCCGCCGAGTCCTGCACAAGATCGACGAAGGACTCCGCGCGGCTGACCGACAGCGGTACCTGGGGCGGCGCGATCGGACCGCGCATACCCCGGCCGTGCCGGTCGCGGCGCCGGGGACGCGGCTCGGGCTGGTCGGAGGGTACGGGCCTGGTCATCACTCACGAGGGTAGCCGCCGCCCCGCCTCCGGCACGCGCTTACTGGACAGCCATGTCCAATGTCACTTAATGAACATTCCGGCCATGCTTGCGTCCATAAACGGACGTCTCTTGGCTTGCTTCCGTACCTCAGGATGACCCCTCTCGGTTCGACTGGTGACCGGAATCGTCCTCGGCGACTCTCGGTCGTCCCGATGTCCGCGCTGGTCAACAGGGAAGTGCACGTATCGGGTGCACGGGGCGAACCGGGACGACACGGCGGAGTGAGCTGGTGGAGAGTCGTCGCGGCCCGCTCAAGAGTGCGGTACCGTCCAACGTCGTGAGCCCTGTACGTCGCTGTTCGCGCACCGCCTGCGGCCGCCCCGCCGTCGCGACGCTGACGTACGTCTACGCGGACTCGACCGCGGTTCTCGGACCGCTGGCCACCTATGCCGAGCCGCACTGCTATGACCTGTGCTCGGAGCATTCGGAGCGGCTGACCGCCCCGCGCGGCTGGGAAGTCGTCCGGCTGGCCGTCGACACCGGTCCGCCCCGGCCGAGCAGTGATGACCTCGAAGCCCTCGCCAACGCCGTGCGCGAGGCGGCCCGCCCGCAGGAGCGCGCGGCCGGAGCGTCCGGTTCCGGAGCCGGGGGCGGACAGAGCGGCCGCGAGGCCGATCCCCGGGAAGTCGCCCGGCGCGGGCATCTGCGCGTCCTGCGCTCGCCGGAGTCCTGACCCGCACAACTTCCGGCACCAGCCGATCACTTCACTCCAGAGCATTGACGTCTAGGACATTGACGTCCAGGGCATTGACGCGAACTCGTCGCGGACACGACCATTCCTGAACCCCGAGTCCTCCATTTCCGCATCACGGATGTGGACTTCCAGGATCCCCAGGAGGCCCGTGTGTTCGTGCAGCAGCTGGAGCCCGTCGCCGATTCGCTGTCCCTCTCCGCCCTCGTCGCCACCCTCCCCCTCCTCACCGTCCTCGTCCTGCTCGGCGGCGTGCGGATGCGCGCCCACTACGCGGGGCCCATCGGCCTCGCCGTCGCCGTCCTCGTCGCCTGGCTCCCGTACGGGATGCCGCTCGGCCAGACCCTCTCCAGCGGCGCGCAGGGCGTGCTCTTCGGTCTCTTCCCCATCCTGTGGATCGTCGTCAACGCCCTGTGGGTGTACCGGATGACGGTCCGCACGAACCATTTCGACGTCCTGCGCCGCTCCTTCGGGCGGCTCTCCGACGATCCGCGCGTCCAGGCCCTCGTCATCGCCTTCTGCTTCGGCGCGTTGCTGGAGGCCCTCGCCGGATTCGGTGCCCCGGTGGCCATTTGCGCGGTCATGCTCGTGGCGCTCGGCTTCGAACCGGTGCGCGCCGCCGTCGTCGCGCTCGTCGCCAACACCGCGCCCGTCGCGTTCGGCGCCATGGCCACCCCGGTGGTGACGCTCGCTCAGGTCACCGGGCTGCCGCTGGACTCCGTCGCCTCCGTCGTCGGACGGCAGACCCCGCTGCTCGCCCTCGTCGTCCCGCTGCTGCTGGTCACGCTGGTCGACGGACGGCGCGGGCTGCGCGAGACCTGGGCCCCGGCGCTCGCCTGCGGAACCGCCTTCGCCGTCGCCCAGTTCGCCGTCTCCAACTACCTCTCCGTCCAGCTCGCCGACATCGCCGCCGCGCTCGTCGGCGCCGCCGCGCTCGTCGCCGTACCGTCCGCGCGGCGGCCCGTCGAGGAGCCGGTGCGCGCCGCCGTCCTCACCGGCGTACGCAGCGACGACCTGGACCACGAGGACCCGCGCCCCGAGGTGCTGCGCGCCTACGCCCCGTACGCGCTGATCGTCGCGATCTTCTCCATCGCCCAGATCGGCCCGGTCAAGGACCTGTTGGCCAAGGCCACCCGCACCATCGACTGGCCGTTCCTGGACGTCGCCGCGCCCGACGGCAAGCCGGTCGGCGGCAATCTCTTCGCGCTGCCCCTGGCCGCCACCGGCGGCACCCTCGTCCTGCTCGCGGGCATCGCCACCGCGGCCGTCCTGGGGGTCGCCGTGCGCGACGCCCTGGGGGAGTGGGCGGCCACCGTGCGGGAGCTGCGGCACGCGATCCTGACGGTCACCTCGGTGCTCGCCCTCGCGTACGTCATGAACCTCTCCGGACAGGCCGCCACCATCGGCCACTTCGTCGCCGCCGCCGGGGCCGGACTCGCCTTCCTCTCCCCGGTGCTCGGCTGGTTCGGCGTCGCCGTCTCCGGCTCGGACACCTCGGCCAACGCCCTCTTCGGCGCCCTCCAGGTCACCGCCGCCCGCGAGTCCGGGCTCTCCCCGGAGCTGCTCGCCGCCGCCAACAGCTCGGGCGGCGTCCTCGGCAAGATGATCTCCCCGCAGAACCTCACCATCGCGTGCGCCGCGGTGGGCCTCCAGGGGCGTGAGGGGGACCTGTTGCGGAAGGTGCTGCCGTGGAGTCTGGGGCTGCTGCTGCTGATGTGCCTGATCGTCGTCGCGCAGTCGTCGTTCCTCCTCGGCTGGATGCTGCCGTAGGCCGGTAGGTGAGCCTCACAGTTGCCGCCCAGGTCCGAAGGGTAGGTTTTGAGGTCCGTGTCCAAGGACCTTGAGAAGGGGTTGGCTGTGCCCGACTTGTCACAGATCGTGAAGGCGTACGACGTCCGCGGTGTGGTCCCGGACCAGTGGGACGAACCGCTCGCCGAGCTGTTCGGCGCCGCCTTCGCGCGGGTGACCGACGCGGGCGCCATCGTCGTCGGCCATGACATGCGCCCCTCCTCGCCGGGTCTCTCGCGCGCCTTCGCCCGCGGGGCCGCCTCCCTCGGGGTGGACGTGACCGAGATCGGCCTCTGCTCGACCGACCAGCTCTACTTCGCCAGCGGCCATCTCGACCTGCCCGGCGCGATGTTCACGGCCAGCCACAACCCCGCCCAGTACAACGGCATCAAGATGTGCCGGGCCGGTGCCGCGCCCGTCGGCCAGGACACCGGCCTCGCCGACATCCGCGCCCTGGTGGAGGGGTGGGCGGAGACCGGCGCCCCCGAGCCCGCCGCCGACCCCGGCACCCTCACCCAGCAGGACGTCCTGGTGGACTACGCCGCCCACCTGCGCTCCCTCGTGGACCTCACCGCCATCCGGCCGCTGAAGGTCGTCGTGGACGCGGGCAACGGCATGGGCGGCCACACCGTCCCCACCGTCTTCGAGGGCCTCCCCCTGGAGCTGGACGCCCTCTTCTTCGAGCTGGACGGCACCTTCCCGAACCACGAGGCCAACCCGCTCGACCCCAAGAACATCGTCGACCTCCAGGCCCGCGTCCGCGAGACCGGCGCCGACCTCGGCATCGCCTTCGACGGTGACGCCGACCGCTGCTTCGTCGTCGACGAGCGCGGCGAACCGGTGGCCCCCTCCGCGATCACCGCCCTGGTCGCCGCCCGCGAACTGGCCAAGCACCCGGGCGGGACGGTCATCCACAACTGCATCACCTCCTGGTCCGTCCCCGAGGTCGTCAAGGAGAACGGCGGCACCCCCATCCGCACCCGCGTCGGCCACTCCTTCATCAAGGCCGAGATGGCCCGCACCGGCGCCATCTTCGGCGGCGAGCACTCCGCGCACTACTACTTCCGCGACTTCTGGAACGCCGACACCGGCATGCTCGCCGCCCTCCACGTCCTGGCCGCCCTCGGCGGCGGACAGGAGCCCCTGTCGCAGCTCGTCGAGCAGTACGACCGCTACGCCGCCTCCGGCGAGATCAACAGCACCGTCGCCGACCAGACCGGCCGCATGGAGGCCGTCAAGGCCGCCTACGAGGGCCGCAAGGACGAGGGCATCGAACTGGACGAGCTGGACGGCCTGACGGTCACCAGCGCCGACTGGTGGTTCAACCTCCGCCCCTCCAACACCGAACCCCTCCTCCGCCTGAACGTAGAAGCCCGCACCCGCGAAACGGCGGACCACATCCGAGACGAGGTCCTGACCCAGGTCCGCGCCTAGCCCCGCTCCGCGCGGCCCCCGGCCCACCAACGCCCCGAGGACCACGACGCCCCTGCCCCGCCCCCCCCGCGCTTGCGATGCGAGGCGCGGGGGCTGAGCTACCCCCTCCCCATCCGGTCCGGCCCCCGCCCCCCAACGCCCGACCCCAACCGCCCCACCCTCTCCGACGCTCGCGCTGCGGGAGCCGGTACGGCGACACCCCACCCCAGCCTCTGCGGCGCTTGCGGTGTGTGGGGGCGGGGGCGGTGATGCCCGGCCCAGTCTCTGCGGCGTTTGCGATGCGAGGTCCGGGGTGGTGATGCCCGACCCCAGCGCTTGCGGTGCGGGGGCCGGGGCGGAGATGCCCGACCCCCGGCTTCTGCGGCGTTTGTGGTGCGAAGCGGGGGTGGTGATGCCCGACCCCCAGCCTCTGCGGCGCTTGCGATGCGGGGCCCCGGTCGGCACATCCCAGCCCCTCCGGCGTTTGAGGAGCGGGGTCCAGGGGCGGAGCCCCGGCGGGGGTGCGGGGGCGGAGCCCCCGGAAGGGGGTCTGGGGGCGCAGCCCCCAGCGGGGCCCGGGGCGGAGCCCCGGTTTCGGGAAGGGGCGGGGTGGGGGAAACGAGGCCCGCGGCCAAGCCCAGGCCCGGGCCACCGGCCGCGCCGCCCCCACCCCCGGCGGTACCCTGACCACGCCGGACCCCCGTCCGACTGGACCACATCCGAAGGGACACCCCATGCCGCTCGAAGCCGGTCTTCTGGAGATCCTCGCCTGCCCGGCGTGCCACGCCCCGCTCCGCGAGGAAGAGGCCGAGGAGACCCCCGAGCTGGTGTGCACGGACGCCAAGGGCTGCGGCCTCGCGTACCCCGTCCGCGACGACATCCCGGTCCTGCTCGTAGACGAGGCGCGCCGCCCAGCCTGACGGCGCAGGACGCCCGGCGCACGCTGCACCCCGCACGACGCAACGACGCAACGCCGCACGCCGCCCCACCCGCCCACGGCGATCGGAGGCCGTAGCTCCATGCTCGACGAATCCCTCCTCGACGCCCCAGAGGCCCTGGCCCGGGCCGACACCCGCGGACTGCTGCGCGCGGCCGCCGAATCCGGCGCCAGAGTCCGTACGGCAGCCCGGCACGCCGCCGAGGCGGGCGTAGCGGACCTCAAGCCGGACGGCCGCCCCCGCGCGGTCCTGGTCGCGGGCCCGGGGGCGGCCGGAAGCTGCACCGCCGACCTCCTCGGCGCGCTCAGCGGCGGCAACATCCCGGTCAGCCTGATCGCCCCCACCGGCGTAGCCCCCGCCCCCGGCGCCCTGCGCTGGGCGCTCCCCGGCTGGGTGGGCCCGGCCGACCTGCTGGTCATCGCGACACCGGACGGTACGGAGCCGGGGCTGCCGCGCCTCGTGGAGCAGGCGTACCGCCGGGGCTGCGCGCTCGTCGCGGTGGCGCCGGGACACGCGCCGCTGGCGGGCGCGGTGGCGCAGGCGCGCGGCCTCATCGTGCCGCTGGCCACGTCCGCGTACGGCCCGTACGCGCCCCCCGAGGCCGCCCACCCCCAAGACCGCGCCGAAGCCCCCCAAGACCACCCCGAAACCCACCCCCAGGCCCAGCCCGAAGCGGCAGCCCCCCAATCCCCACCCCCCGAAGGCGCCCTGGGCGAACCAGCCTCCTTCAGCGCGCACCCGCACCACACCACCCCGCCCCACATAGAGCCCCCCGGCACCGCCCCGGACGAGGTCACCGGCCCCGCCCTGCCCGGCACGCTGTGGGCGCTGCTCACGCCGCTGCTCATGCTCGTCGACCGGATCGGCCTGATCACCGCGCCGCCCGCCGCGCTGCAGCAGGTGGCGGACCGGCTGGACCGGGTCGCCGAGCGCTGCGGACCGGCCATCGCCACGTACACCAACCCGGCGAAGACGCTCGCGGCCGAGCTGGCCGGGTCGCTGCCGCTGCTGTGGACCGAGGGCCCGGTGGCCGCCGCGGCCGGACGGCGCTTCGCGGGCCTGCTCGCGACGCTCGCCGGGCGCCCCGCGCTCGCCGCCGAACTGCCCGGCGCGCTGGCCGCGCACGGCACGCTGCTGTCGGGGGCCTTCGCGGGCGGCGCCGACCCCGACGACTTCTTCCGCGACCGGGTGGATGAGCCGGAGGCGCTGCGGGCCCGGATCGTGCTGCTGCACGACGAGCCGGTGGGCCCCGTCTCGGCCGTGCCGTCCGCCCGCGAACTCGCGCTGGCGCATGAAACGGCCTTCAGCGAGCTGGAACCGGACGAAGGAAGTCCGCTGGAGCGCGCGGCCGAGCTTCTCGCCATCACGGATTTCGCCGCCGTTTACCTCGCGCTTGCTTCGGCGGATAGAACTTGAGGCCGTACGCAAGGCCATGAACGCCCACGGCCCTCCGCCCGCCCGGACAGTCAGGAACCGCACCGCATGGACCGCCTCGACAACACCGTGCGCCCCTACGCCTGGGGCTCCCTCACCGCCATCCCCGACCTGCTGGGCGTCGAGCCGACGGGCGAGCCGCAGGCCGAGATGTGGATGGGCGCGCACCCCGGGGCGCCGTCCCGCCTCGACCGGGGCGAGGGCTCCACCGAGGGCCCCGCCGAGGGCTCCGTCGCCCTCTCCGACGTGATCGCGGCCGATCCGGAGCGCGAGCTGGGCGCGGACGCCGTGCGGACCTTCGGGCCCCGGTTGCCGTTCCTCCTCAAGGTGCTCGCCGCCGCCTCGCCGCTCTCCCTCCAGGTCCATCCGGACCTGGCGCAGGCGAAGGAGGGCTTCGCGGACGAGGAGGCCCGGGGCGTCCCCGTGGACGCCCCGCACCGCAACTACAAGGACGCCAACCACAAGCCCGAGCTGATCTGCGCCCTCACGCCGTTCAACGGGCTGTGCGGCTTCCGCGCCCCCGACGAGGCCGCCGCGCTGCTGGCCGCACTTGAGGTCGACTCGCTCAAGCCGTACGTCGACATCCTGCACGCCCACCCCGAGTCGCACGCCCTGCGCGAGGTGCTGACGGCCGTGCTGACCGCCGACCGCGAGGCGATCGCCGAGACCGTGCACCAGGCCGCGGCGGCCGCCGAACGCCTGGGCGCGCTCGACGGCCCGCACGCCCCGGCGTACGCGGCGTACGCCACCATCGCCCGGCACTACCCGGGCGACCCCGGCGTGATCGCCGCGATGCTGCTCAACTTCGTCACGCTGCAGCCCGGTGAGGCGCTGTACCTGGGCGCGGGCGTCCCGCACGCCTACCTCGACGGACTCGGCGTCGAGATCATGGCCAACTCCGACAACGTGCTGCGCTGCGGTCTGACCCCCAAGCACGTCGACGTCCCCGAACTCCTCCGTATCGTCCGCTTCGAGAGCGACGCCCCGGCCGTCCTGCGCCCCGAGGAGGACCCCTCCGGCGAGGAGCTGTACGCCACTCCCATCGACGAGTTCCGGCTCTCCCGGTACGTCCTGGCGGAAGGCGCCGCACCGCGCACCCTCCCCTCCTCCGGCCCGCAGATCCTGCTGTGCGTCGCGGGCGAGGTTTCGCTGCGCGGTGACGATGAACTCCATCTCTCCCGGGGCGAATCGGCCTTCGTCAGGGCGGGCGAATCGGTCACCGCGACCGGCGACGGCACTGTGTTCAGGGCCACACTGACCGCCTGACGTCAGGCTCCTGCGGAGGGCTGGAACAATGGCCCGCCGTAGCGGCAGTAAAGCTCAAGCAAAACTGCCATGAGCAGGAAGGGACATTCGGCACATATGAGTGCATCCGGCGGAACCAAGGCGATTGTTGCCGCACTGGGCGCCAACCTGGCCATCGCCGTAGCCAAGTTCGTGGCGTTCGCCTTCAGCGGCTCGTCGTCGATGCTCGCCGAAGGCGTGCACTCGCTGGCCGACTCGGGCAACCAGGGACTACTGCTCCTCGGCGGCAAGCAGGCCAAGCGCGCGGCGACCCCCGAGCACCCCTTCGGCTACGGCCGCGAGCGGTACATCTACGGCTTCCTCGTCTCCATCGTGCTGTTCACCATCGGCGGCATCTTCGCGCTGTACGAGGGCTACGAGAAGATCAAGCACCCGCATGAGCTGGACCACTGGTACTGGCCGGTCGGCGTGCTCGTCTTCGCGATCATCGCGGAGAGCTTCTCGTTCCGTACGGCCATCAAGGAGTCCAACGAGGTCCGCGGCAAGCTGTCCTGGGCCCAGTTCATCCGCCGCGCCAAGGCCCCCGAACTGCCCGTCGTCCTCCTGGAGGACCTCGGCGCCCTGGTCGGCCTCGTCCTCGCCCTCGGCGGCGTCGGCCTCGCCATCCTGACCGGCGACGGCATCTGGGACGGCATCGGCACCATGTGCATCGGCGCCCTGCTGGTCCTGATCGCCCTGGTCCTCGCGGCCGAGACGAAGTCCCTCCTGCTGGGCGAGGCGGCCGACGTCGACCAGGTCGCCAAGATCCGCGAAGCGGTCGTCGACGGCCAGACCGTCACCGGCCTGATCCACATGCGCACCCTCCACCTGGGCCCCGAAGAACTCCTGGTGGCCGCCAAGATCGCAGTCCAGCACGACGACAGCGCAGCCGACGTGGCCCGCGCGATCGACGAAGCGGAAGCCCGAATCCGCGAGGCGGTCCCGATCGCCCGAGCGATCTACCTGGAACCAGACATCCTCCGAACCTCCACCCCCTAACCCCCGATCGCCCCGGCCTCCGGCCGGGGCGATCGCACTTCCACCCGCCGCCAGCGCCCCCCTGCGCGGCCGGGTGGGGCCCTGGGCGTAGCCCCCCGGCCGGGCAGGTGGCGAGGAAGAGCGCCGCGCCGAACCCCTGCTGCCCCGCCCCTGCACAGCGCCCCAGGGCCAGGGGCGCGGGGACGCAACCCCGCACAGGCGCGAGAGCGAGCCCCACGACGGCCCCAGCGACGCAGCGAGTCGGGGCGCCGCGCGACGCCCCGGTACGGGTCCAGAAGCGCAGCGTGGTGCGGGGAGCCCCGCCGCGTCGAATCGGCCCTGGGACGTTGCGCCAACCCTGGCGGTGCGGTGCGAGGCCTCGGGCCGGGGCCCAGAAACGCAGCTGCTCGGTGCGAGGAGCCCCGCTGCACGGCGCCCCACCGCTCGCGGCCAGGGGCGCAGCCGCGCCGGGGCTGCGCGGCTTCCTGGGGTCGGGGGCCTCGCTGCACCGAGACGGGCCCGGGATGCGGCGACACCGCCCGGGGTCCAGGGGCGGAGCCCCGGCGGGGGTGCGGGGGCGGAGCCCCCGGAAGGGGGTCTGGGGGCGGAGCCCCCGGAAGGGGGTCTGGGGGCGCAGCCCCCAGCGGGGGCCGGGGCGGAGCCCCGGGGTCGGGGAGGGGCGGGGTGGGGGACAACCCACCCCGCCACCCACCTACGCGATCTCGCCCAACACCCTCAAAATCGCCCCCACATCCTCCGCCCCCACCAACCGCTCCCGGAACTCCGCAACCATCAACTTCCGCGACAGCAGCGCCAAGATCCGCAGGTGCTCATCCCCCGCCGCAGCCTCCGGCACCGCGATCATGAAGACCAGCCGGGCCTTCGTACCGTCCGGCGCGCCCCATTCGATGCCCTCGGCGGACCGCGCGAAGCCGACGACCGGGGCGGTCACCGCGTCCGTCTTGGCGTGCGGGATCGCGATCTCCTCCCCAAGACCGGTCGTGCCCTGGTCCTCGCGGGCGAACGCGACCCGCACCAACTCCGCGGCGTCCGCGACCTTGCCGCTCGCGGCCAGCAGCGCGGCCATCTCGCGGATCGCCTCGTCCTTACGATCAGCGGCCAGCTGCTCCTTGACGGTCTGCTCGGTCAGATACCCGGACAACACCGCACCCCCGGCAAGCTCCGCAGACTCCGCAGAGGCCGCAGACTCCGCAGACGCCACAGGCTTCGCTACATCGGTACGAACAGCGGAACCACCCCCCGACGCACCCCCCGAGGCCCCCGCACCACTCCCCACCAACACCGGCTCGGCCACAACAGAAGCCACCGCCCCAGCCGAGGCAGACGCCGGAACGGCCCCCGCCCCACCCCGCCGTACCGACATCAGCCCGACCGTAGCCACCGCCGTGACGGCCGTACCGACCACCACAGCCACGAAGAACATCGGCACCCCGTTCACCGCACCGAGCACCGCCACAATGGGCCCTCCGTGCGGCACGCTGTCCTCGACCGCCGCCAGCCCGGCTATGGCCCCGGCCACCGCACCACCCAGCATGTTCGCCGGAATCACCATCGCGGGCCGCGCCGCGGCGAACGGAATCGCCCCCTCGGTGATACCGAAGAAGCCCATGAACAGGGCCGCGAGCCCGGTCTCCCGCTCCTGGTCGTCGAACATCCGGCGACGGATCAGCGTGGCCAGCCCCTGCCCCAGCGGCGGCACCGGAATGGCCGCCGCGCACGCGCCCATGACCTCGGGGTTCTTGGAGACCAGCCCGGCCCCGAAGAGGAACGCCGTCTTGTTGACCGGCCCGCCCATGTCGAACGCGATCATCAGCCCGAGGATGATGCCGAGCAGCGCCGCACTGGTCCCGGTCAGCCCGCCGAGCCAGTCGGTGAGGTTCTCGAAGACCCAGGCGATGGGCCTGCCGAGCACGTAGATGAAGAACAGACCGAGCACCGACGTCGCCACGATCGGGATCACGATGATCGGCATGATCGGCTGAACGAACTTCGGTACCCGGACCCTCTTGATCCCCTGCACCAGATACCCGGCCAGGAACCCGGTGACGATCGCCCCGATGAACCCGGCGCCCGCCTCGCTGTCGTACAGCTCGCCATGGGCCGCTATCCAGCCGCCGACCATGCCGGGCACCAGCCCGGGCCGGTCGGCGATGGCGTACGCGATGTAGCCGGACAACGCCGGGATCATCAGCTGGAAGCCGATGCTGCCGATGTCGTTGACGGTCTTCCAGAAGGAGCCGTCGGGGATGACGATCCCCTCGGCCGTCGTATCGCCGCCCAGCGCGAGCGAGACGGCGATCAGGAGACCGCCGACGACCACGAACGGGATCATGTACGAGACGCCGTTCATGAGCGCCTTGTACGTGACCCCACGCCCCTTGGCGCCGCCACCACCGGCCGAGCCACCACCACCAGCACTACCACCGACGGCCCCGGCACCACCCCCACCGCGCCCATCCCCCTCGTACACCGGCGCGTCCCGCACTCGCTCGATCAGTCCCTCCGGATGGTGAATCCCCTCCGCCACCCCGACGACGAGCACCTTCTTGCCGACGAACCGGCTGCGGTCGACGTCCTTGTCGGCGGCGATGATGATTCCGTCCGCCTCGCTGACATCGTTGTCAGACAGGACGTTCTCGGCCCCGATCGAGCCCTGGGTCTCCACCTTCATGCGATGCCCGAGCGATTCCGCGGCCTGCGTCAGCTTCTCGGCGGCCATGTAGGTATGGGCGATGCCCGTAGGACAGGCGGTCACCGCGAGCAGTCTGAGCCCCGGCCCGCCGGTCTCCGCACTGTCGCTGGCCCCCGCACCGCTGGGGGGATCGGCTGGACTGGTCACGTGGTTCTCCTTGTCACGATCAGCTTCCCCGGCGGCCCCTGCGGCGCCGAACAGGGCCGCACAACGCCGTACAGCACCGTCAACACGCCGGGCAGCGCGGGAATGTGCAAGCGTCCCCGTGCCAGCGGCATCCTGCAATACCCGTGGACGGGATCAAAGCGCTCGGCCCCACAACCGGGGCCCCGTCCAGGCCCGGGGCCGAAGAACACCCCCTCGGGCTGGGGCTCACCCCGCCCAGCGGTGTAGATTCGTGACCGAGCCAGACGTCGCTGCTGATGGCGGTCGGGCGTCCCGTACCGCGGGGCGGCCGAGGGAGAGAGGGCCTCCGACGGACTGCGCACTGCGAGCAAAGGGGACACGTGTGTCCGCCTAACGTGGGTCCAGATCCGGACACACCCCGGACCCGGACGCACCGCCGGACACACAGTGCCCGCTGCCCGCAGGCCAGCCGAAACACTCTCGCTCGCCAACCGATCAATGAGGAGCAGCACTCATGACGTCAGCCGACACCGGTCAGGACTTCAAGGTCGCCGACCTCTCCCTGGCCGATTTCGGTCGTAAGGAGATCACCCTCGCCGAGCACGAGATGCCCGGCCTGATGGCGCTTCGTAAGGAGTTCGCCGCATCCCAGCCGCTGGCCGGTGCCCGTGTCACCGGCTCGCTGCACATGACGGTGCAGACCGCGGTCCTGATCGAGACCCTGACCGCGCTCGGCGCGCAGGTCCGCTGGGCGTCCTGCAACATCTTCTCCACCCAGGACCACGCGGCCGCCGCGATCGCCGTCGGCCCGACCGGTACCCCGGAGAACCCGCAGGGCATCCCGGTCTTCGCCTGGAAGGGCGAGACCCTGGAGGAGTACTGGTGGTGCACCGAGCAGGCGCTGACCTGGCCGGGCACCGCCACCGGCGGCCCCAACATGATCCTGGACGACGGTGGCGACGCCACCCTCCTCGTCCACAAGGGCGTCGAGTACGAGAAGGCGGGCGCCGCCCCTGACGTCGCCACCGCCGAGAACGACGAGCACCGCGTCGTCCTCGAGCTGCTGAACCGCACTCTCGCGGAGACCCCGCAGAAGTGGACGCAGCTCGCCTCCGAGATCCGCGGTGTCACCGAGGAGACGACGACCGGCGTTCACCGCCTGTACGAGATGCACCGGGAGGGCACCCTGCTCTTCCCGGCGATCAACGTCAACGACGCGGTGACGAAGTCGAAGTTCGACAACAAGTACGGCTGCCGCCACTCCCTGGTCGACGGCATCAACCGCGCCACCGATGTCCTGATCGGCGGCAAGGTCGCGGTCATCTGCGGCTACGGCGATGTCGGCAAGGGGTGCGCGGAGTCGCTGCGCGGCCAGGGCGCCCGGGTCATCGTCACCGAGATCGACCCGATCTGCGCGCTGCAGGCGGCGATGGACGGTTACCAGGTCGCCACCCTGGACGACGTGGTGGAGACCGCGGACATCTTCATCACCACGACGGGCAACAAGGACATCATCATGGCCACCGACATGGCCAAGATGAAGCACCAGGCGATCATCGGGAACATCGGCCACTTCGACAACGAGATCGACATGGCCGGTCTCGCGGCCATCCCCGGGATCGTCAAGGACGAGGTCAAGCCGCAGGTCCACACCTGGACGTTCCCCGAGGGCAAGAAGCTCATCGTGCTCTCCGAGGGCCGTCTGCTGAACCTGGGCAACGCGACCGGTCACCCGTCGTTCGTGATGTCCAACTCCTTCGCGGACCAGACGATCGCCCAGATCGAGCTGTTCACCAAGCCCGAGTCCTACCCGACCGATGTGTACGTGCTGCCCAAGCACCTGGACGAGAAGGTCGCCCGGCTCCACCTGGAGGCACTCGGCGCCAAGCTGACGACCCTCCGCAAGGAGCAGGCCGACTACATCGGCGTCCCGGTCGAGGGCCCCTACAAGCCCGACCACTACCGCTACTGATCGCCCCGGCCGGCGCGCCGAGCGCCGGTCACCGGCCCCGCCGCACCGGCGGGGCCACTTGGGCCCGTCCGCGCCATTCCGGCCGGGCGGGCCCGAGCCCGTTTTCAAGGACCTCACCATGCCCCGCGGCCGCTACTCCCTCCATGACACGCACGACCACGCGCCCCTCGGCGAAGAACACTTCCACTGCGCTCCGGGCCCCAGCGGATGGCGCTACGTCGCCCAGCGCACCTCGCCCTCCGGCGAGCACGCCGGTTCCGTGGACCTCACCCTCGACGAACTCGGCCGCCCCCTCCGCCTGGAGCTGCACGCCGCGAGCTGGCGGATCCGCGGCGGCGCGATGGAGGGCGTGACCTGGGTCCGTACGGATCCGTCCGGAGCGCACGCGACCGAGGGCAACACCCAGGCCCACGCGTTCACCGGCACCTCCCCGGCGTTCCTCGTCGCCCTCACCCGCATGCTCCGGCTCGAACCCGGCGGGAGCCCCGTACGCGTCCGCCTCGTCGCCTTCACCGACCCGGTCCTCGCCCCGCGCACCCTGGACCAGTCCTGGGCCCTGCTCGGCAGCACCCAGCACACCACCGACGTCGGCCCGCTCACCGTGGACGAATACCAGGTCAGCGAGTTGGACACGGGGGAGCAGCACACGGTCCACATCGCGGGCGACGTGGTGCTCGCGGCCCCGGGCATCGAACTGGAGGAACTGGAGACCCCGCCGTCGTCCTTCGGGTGATGTGCGGGTGATGTGCGGAGCGCCCCGCTGAGCTGGTACGGTGTTCATCTCCCCGAAACCCGTTGACACGGGCCATGTGGGGAGGTAGATTTTAACGGTTGCGATGAGCGGCGTGGTACGTTGCTCAGCAGCCGTTGGCATCTGAAACGCTTCGTTCGTGAAGGCAATTCCAACGGAGCACTTTGACCCCCCGCAGGTAATCGCGAAGCCGATTAGGTCGGCCGATGCGACTCTGCTAAAGTCAAGGACAGCCGAAAGGCAAAGGCCCCCAACAGGCCACCGGAAACGGAATTCGAACCGGAAACGGAACGGAAAACGGATCTGGTAAGGTTGGAAACACGAAAGGCCGAAAGGCCCGGAGGGAAAGCCCGGAGAAACCGGTGATACGGTT
>NZ_JBSFGE010000025.1:0-127279 GCF_053596435.1 Streptomyces sp. NPDC001700 | reverse complement strand
GCCCGGTTACATTCCGAACCCGGAAGCTAAGCCTTTCAGCGCCGATGGTACTGCAGGGGGGACCCTGTGGGAGAGTAGGACGCCGCCGAACAATCATTGGAAAAGGCCCTGTTGGGAGCTTGAAGCTCCCGACAGGGCCTTTTCGTGTTTGTAGGCTGCATGCCATGCGCTACGACATGGTCATCTTCGACAACGACGGAGTGCTCGTCGACAGCGAGCCGATCTCCAATCGGCTCCTCGCGGGCTATCTCACCGAGCTGGGGCATCCCACCAGCTACGAGGACTCCCTGCGGGACTACATGGGCTCCGCCATGCACCGCATCCACGACCTGGTCCTGGAGCGCACCGGACAGCGGCTCCCCGCCGACTTCGACACCACCTTCCACTCCCGCGTCTTCGCCGCCTTCCGCCAGGAGCTGGAGCCCGTCGCCGGGATCGCCGCGACGCTGAGCGGGCTGCGGGCGGACGGGATTCCGTACTGCGTCGCCTCCTCCGGAAGCCATGAGCGCATACGGGTCGCCCTGCGGAAGACCGGGCTCTACGACTTCTTCGGCGAGGACCGCATCTTCAGCTCCGAGGACGTGGGCCGCGGCAAGCCCGCCCCCGACCTGTTCCTCCACGCCGCCAAGAACATGGGCGTCACCCCGGAGCAGTGCGCCGTCGTCGAGGACAGCCCGCTCGGCGTGCGGGCCGCCGTGGCCGCCGGGATGGACGCGTACGGCTACACGGCCATGACCCCGGCCGACCGGCTCCCCGGCGCCCTGGCCCACTTCTCCGAGATGGCCGAACTGCGAATAGTGCTCAGCTCTACCCACAAGTAGCGCCGGGGGCCTACGCTCCTCGGCCATGACGGATACGCGCCCGGGCCCGCGGCTGCGGCATGGCCGGGCCTCGCTGGCCATCAGCTTCTTCATCCAGGGCGCGATCTTCGCTCTGCTCGTGACCCGGATACCCGCGCTGCAGGACCGCTACGGGATATCCGACGCGATGCTGCCCGCCTTCCTCGCCGCCGTGCCCGTGCTGGCCGGGGTGGGCAGCGTCGCCACCGAACACCTCGTCAAACGCGTACGGCCCGGCCGGGTGCTGCGCTGGGTCCAGCCCGTCGTCTCGCTCGCCCTGCTCGCCGCTGGATCGGGCACGGCCGTGTGGCAGCTCGCCGTCGCGCTCGCGGTCTTCGGCCTCACCGTGGGCGCGCTCGACGCGTCGATGAACATGCTCGGGGTGAGCCTGCAGCGTGCGTACGGGCGCAGCATCATGCTCGGCTTCCACGCCGCGTACAGCCTGGGCGGGATCGCCGGGGCCTCGCTCGCCTGGGCGGGCGCGCACTGGGACCTGGCGCTGCCCGTGCTGTACGCGCCGCTGGTGGCGGTCCTCGTGCCCGTCGCGTTCATCGCGGCCCGCTGGTACGCGGACGACGAGAGCGGCCGGGAGAAGGACAACACGGCGCAGGGCGGGGCCGTGAACATGAAGCTGCTGATGCCGCTCTGCCTCGTCATGGCCTTCGCCTACATCGGCGACTCCACGGTCTCCAACTGGTCCGCCAAGTACCTGGAGGACGTGCTGCACAGCTCCGACCAGCTGGCGACGGTGCCGTACAACGTCTATATGGTCACCACCCTTCTCGGCCGCACCTTCGGTGACCTCGGCGTGCGGCGCTTCGGGGCGGCCGCCGTCGTCCGGGCCGGGTCGCTGCTCGCGGCGGGCGGGTTCGCGGTCGTCGCGGCGGCGCCCGGCGCCTGGGTGGGGATGCTCGGGTTCACGCTGCTGGGGCTCGGGCTGTGCGTGCTGGTGCCGCAGACGTTCGCCGCCGCCGGGCGGCTCTTCCCCGGGGCATCGGACGCGGCCATCGCGCGCCTGAATATCTTCAATTACGTGGGCTTTCTGATCGGTTCGCCGCTCGTGGGCGCGCTGGGGGGCGCGTGGAGCTATCGCGGGGCGATGCTCGTGCCGATGGCGCTCGTCCTCGTGACGCTGGTCTACGCGAGGTCGTTCACGGCTGCACCAGCCCGATACGGTGACGGGCATGAGCGGCCGCGCACAGTTGATGTGGGATGAGGAAGTAACCCGGTACGACTTCGGCGCCGGGCATCCGATGGACCCGGTCCGGCTCGCGCTGACCATGCGGTTGGTGGAGGCGTACGGGCTCGACCGGGCGGTCGGGGTGGTGGCCGCCAAGGCGGCCGGCGACTCGACGCTGCGGCTGGTCCACCACCAGGAGTACATCGACGCGGTGCGGCGGGCGTCGGCCGATCCGGCGGCCGCGGACGGTTCGTACGGGCTCGGGACGATGGACGACCCGGCGTTCGCCGGAATGCACGAGGCGTCGGCGCTGATCGCCGGGCAGTCGGTGGGCGCGGCGGAGAGCGTGTGGCGCGGCGAGGCGCTGCACGCGGTGAACTTCGCGGGCGGGCTGCACCACGCGATGCCCGGCGGCGCCTCCGGGTTCTGCGTCTACAACGACGCGTCGCTGGCGGTGGCCCGGCTGCTGGAGCTGGGCGCCGAGCGGGTCGCGTACGTGGATGTGGACGTGCACCACGGCGACGGCGTGCAGGCGGCGTTCTGGGACGATCCCCGGGTGCTGACCATCTCGCTGCACGAGCACCCCCGCACCCTCTTCCCGCAGACCGGATGGCCGGAGGAGACCGGCGGTGCGGGCGCCGAGGGCTCCGCGGTGAACGTGGCGCTCCCGGCCGGGACCGGGGACGCGGGCTGGCTGCGGGCCTACCACGCGGTCGTGCCGGAGCTGCTGGCCGCCTTCCGCCCGCAGGCGCTGGTGACCCAGCACGGCGCGGACACCCACATCGAGGACCCGCTCGCGCATCTGGGCGTGACCGTGGACGCGCAGCGCGCGGTGGCGGAGAGCTGCCACCGGCTGGCCCACGACCACGCGGACGGCCGCTGGGTGGCCCTCGGGGGCGGCGGCTACGCGGTGGTGGACGTGGTGCCGAGGTCGTGGACGCATCTGGTGGCGATCGCGGCGGGGCGTCCGGTGGAGCCCGAGGCCGAGGTGCCGGAGGAGTGGCGGAGCGAGGTGTACCGGCGGACCCGGCTGGAGGCGCCGCGCCGGATGACGGACGGGCGCGAGCCGCGCTGGCAGGACTTCGCCGAGTCCGGCTACGACCCGGCGGACCGCCTGGACCAGGCGATCCTGGCGACCCGCCGGGCCGCCTTCCCCCACCACGGCCTGCTCCCGTAACTCTTACTTTCGTACGCCGGGGTTAGGCCGACCGTGGGAACTCGGGGCGTTCGCCCCCGGGCGCGGTCGGGGATCCAGCAGCATCGGTGGGGTGTTGAGTACCGCCGCGCTGCGTGCGCATCTGCTGGCGGCGCGGCTCGCCGGGCCGGTGACCACCAGCCGGGAGGAGAGCCTCCGCCGCTACCGGCTCTTCGCCGCCCGCGACCCCCGGGTGCTGCTCGGTCTGGAGCCCGAATACGACTGGTCGTTCACCGAATTGCTCCGCCTCATGGGGAGTAAATGCGGGGTTTCGGTCAACCCGGCCCATGTCTCCGGGCACGATGTGATCGACCCGGAACGTACGATCGCTGCCCTGCAGACCTTCGCGGACCGCCTCCGGGCGGCCGCCGAGACCCGGGCACCGGTGCTCCTGGGCACCGGCCACCCCCACCGCCTCCTGGGTTTCTACGCCGCCTTGGCGTCGGCCCTGTCGGCGGCAGGGTGCCCTGTTCTCACCCCCGCGCAGGGTAGATGTGTCGACATAACGACTCGTTTCGGCGTACGTACGTACCAGCTCACCTACGTACGGGGAGTCGCGATGGTGCGGGAACCCGGCGCCCGGCCGACCGCGAGTGAGCCGGGCGCCCACAGTCACTCGCCCCTCCCGGTTCGCGTCGCCCTCGCCTGTGCCGCGGAGTCCGGAGGGCCGCTGCCGGGGCTGGTGATCGGGGACCACGGATGGGTCTGCGGAGCAGGTCAACTGGGGTTTGCCGCGATCGGACTGGGCGATACCGACGACCCCGCGCTGTTCGTCGGGGAAGCCGAGGGACAGGTGTCCGTGGCCGTTCCACTTGATGACGCTGTGCGGTCTGGTTACTACCGGCCGCTTACTCGCTATGTACTCAATCGAGCGTGTCTGTCACAGTAGGCGTGCGATCGCTACTCCTCTTCCCCACTCGCATCACCCGCCCCTAACCTGGGGATGAGCGCGCATGCGAGAGGAGTCACCGGAGGGGAAGCCGGTGCCCGACATGTGCGGAAGGTTCAGGTGGTGTGTCATGGCTGCTGGCGAACGGCCTCTGAATGAGGTTCAGTTTCTGACCGTGGCGGAAGTCGCCTCGGTGATGCGAGTCTCCAAGATGACCGTGTACCGCTTGGTGCACAGTGGTCATCTGCCGGCGATCAGGGTGGGCAGGTCCTTCCGGGTCCCGGAGCAAGCGGTGCATGAGTACCTCCGCGAGTCCTATGTGGGGGTGGAGTCCGCTTAGGCCTCTAAGGTCGTCGACCCTCGGATTACGTGGTTCGCCCGGTGGCGGGTAGGCTGGCCCGATGTAGGTCGTGTGGGCTCGGACGCCCCGCACCGAGTGATTCGAAGTGAGCGAGGGTAGTCGTGGGCTCTGTTATCAAGAAGCGGCGCAAGCGGATGGCGAAGAAGAAGCACCGCAAGCTGCTCAAGCGCACGCGCGTCCAGCGTCGTAACAAGAAGTAAGACCAGCGACGCTGTGTTCGTCCCGCAGCCCTTCCACCCATGGTGGAAGGGCTGCGGTGCGTGCGGCGGGGGCCCCGGCTTAAAACGTCGCACCGCGCGGCGAGTGGTCATCACAGCGCAACATCGAACGGTTACGGTGGTCCGCACAGCCCGGCTCGGAATGCTCGGACGAGGGTGGGAAGGAAGGCGCTGATCTTGGGAAAGGTCGTGCTTGTCACCGGAGTCGCCCGCCGGCTGGGGGGCCGATTCGTACGGCGCATACAGCGCGAGCCGGACGTCGACCGGGTCATCGGAGTGGACGCGGTCACTCCCGAACACCAGCTGGGCGGAGCCGAATTCGTCCGCGCCGACATCCGCCACCCCACGATCGGGAAACTCCTCGCCGAGTTCGGCGTCGACACCGTCGTCCACATGGACATCAACGGCACCCCGCTCGGCGCCCGAGGCAATCGCACCTCGGTCAAGGAAACCAACGTCATCGGCACCATGCAGCTGCTCGGTGCCTGCCAGAAGGCGCCGTCGGTCCAGCGGCTGGTGGTGAAGTCCAGCACCAGCGTGTACGGCTCCGCGCCCCGCGACCCCGCCGTCTTCAGCGAGACCACCCCGCCCAAGTCGCTGCCGAGCGGTGGCTTCGCCAAGGACACCGTCGAGGTCGAGGGGTACGTACGCGGCTTCGCCCGGCGCCGCCCCGATGTCGCGGTGTGCGTGCTGCGCTTCGCCAACATCCTGGGGCCGTGCGCGGACTCCCCGCTCGCCGAGTACTTCGCGCTGCCGGTGCTGCCCACCGTCATCGGCTACGACCCGCGGCTCCAGTTCGTCCACGAGAAGGACGCCCTGGAGGTGCTGCGGATCGCCGCCTCCGAGCCGCGCCGCTCCACGCTCAACAGCGGCACGTTCAACATCGCGGGCGACGGGGTGCTGCTGCTGTCCCAGGCCGCCCGGCGGCTGGGCCGCCCCACCCTGCCGCTGCTGCTGCCGACCCTCCGGTGGGCCCGCACCGCGCTGCGGTCCCTCGGCATCACCGACTTCTCGCCCGAGCAGATCCGGCTGCTCACCCACGGCCGGGTGGTGGCCACGACCCAGATGCGCGAAACCCTGGGGTTCGATCCCGAGTACACCACCGCCGGCGCCTTCGCGGACTACGCGCACAGCCGCGGTCCCGGGCTGCTCCCGCCCGAGACCCTCGCCCGTACCATCGACCGGCTCGGCGCACTGCTGCCCGCCGGAGCCCAGAAATGAGGAGCGCACCACCATGGCGGACGCCAAGGTCATTCCGTTCGGTGAGGAACCCCGGTCCCGGCGGAAGGGACTGCGCGCGGGCCGTTCGAACCGGTCCCAGGGCCCGCTGAAACCCGTACCGCAGCAGCGCGACGAGGAGCTGGAGCAGCACCCCGAGACCTCTGCGGCGGCCGCCCCGCCCATGCCCCCGCACCCGCCGAAGCGGGCGCCCGGCGGCGGCGACTGGGAGCGCAAGCTCGCCCAGGGCTTGAGCTTCCTGCGCCGCCGGATCACCGGCGAGTACGAGGTCGACGACTTCGGCTACGACGAGGACCTCACCGACCAGGTGCTGATGTCGATGCTCCGCCCGATGTACGAGAAGTACTTCCGGGTCGAGGTGAAGGGCATCGAGAACATCCCGGAGAGCGGCGGCGCGCTCGTGGTCGCCAACCACTCCGGGGTGCTGCCGCTGGACGGGCTGATGCTCCAGGTCGCGGTGCACGACAACCACCCCGCCCAGCGCCATCTGCGGCTGCTCGCCGCCGACCTGGTCTTCGTGCTGCCGCTCATCAACGAGCTGGCCCGTAAGGCCGGTCACACCCTTGCCTGCGCCGAGGACGCCCAGCTGCTGCTGGAGCGCGGTGAGGTCGTCGGGGTGATGCCGGAGGGCTTCAAGGGGATCGGGAAGCCGTTCGCGGACCGGTACAAGCTGCAGCGGTTCGGGCGGGGCGGCTTCGTCTCGACGGCGCTGCGCGCCGGGGCGCCGATCGTGCCGTGCTCGATCGTGGGCGCGGAGGAGATCTACCCGATGGTCGGGAACGCGAAGACGCTCGCCCGGCTGCTGGGGATCCCGTACTTCCCGGTCACGCCGACGTTCCCGCTGCTGGGACCGCTGGGGGCGGTGCCGCTGCCGACGAAGTGGACGATCCAGTTCGGCGAGCCCATCCCGACGGACGGGCATCCGCCGGAGGCCGCGGACGACCCGATGCTGATGTTCAACCTGACGGACCAGGTAAGGGAAACGATCCAGCACACGCTGTACAAGCTCTTGGTGCAGCGTCGCTCGGTGTTCTTTTAAGTGATCGCGGTCGGGTCCGGCGGTGCCGGACCCGACCGACCGATCACCTCGTGTCGTCGCCGTCGAGGTCCAGACCCGGCAGCAGGTCGGGCAGCAGCGGCGGGATCGTGATGTCCGGCTGGGACGGCTTGCCGCCGCCCGTCTCGCCCTTGCCCGTGGACGGGCTCGGCGTGGCCGCGCCGGTCGGCGGGTCCAGCAGACCGCCCGCGCCGCCCACCAGGCCCTGCTCCTCCGGAGCGGCCGACGCCGACGGGTGCGGCTTGGCGGAGGCGTCACCGGGGCGGCTGTGGCTCGGGGTGGCCGGGGAGGACATCGGCTGGCCGCGCTCCGGCTCCACCGCGCCGGGGCGCGGCGGCAGCTCGCCGCTCGGCTGGCCGGACTCACCCTGCTGCTCCCGGGAGGTGGGCAGCAGTGAGCGCAGCGGGCCGACCTCATCGTCTATGGCGTCGAAGACCGAGCTGACCTGCTCGCCGACGTCCATGAGCTGGACCGGCAGCTGATCGCGCAGGCGGCTCCAGCCCTCGCGGTGCGACGTGGTGAAGGTGGACAGCTCCCGCATCGCGCCGAGCGAGCCGTCCCGCTTGTAGACCTCGCGCAGCAGCCGGTGGCCCTCGGAGGCGTCGTGGCGCATCCCGGACAGGGCCCGGCGGATCTCGCCGAGCTGGTCGTGGTCGAGGTCGCCGGAGCGGGCCCGCTCCATCAGTCGGCGCGCCTCGCTCAGCCGGGTGGACGCCTGGTCCAGATAGATCCGGCCGCGGTCGGCGTCGCCGTCGGCCATCTCCAGCTTCAGGCCCTCCATGCCCCGCTTGACCCCGTAGAGGGTGTCGCCCGGGAGCGCGTCGGAGCTGGCCGCGGCGACGCCGCCGAACGCGCCCGCCGCGACTCCCACGGTGAGCCCCCCGGCCGCGAGCCCCTTGGACCAGCGGGAGCGGGGCCGGAGTCTGGCCACCGGGGGTTTCGCCCGGTGGGCGCCGCTGCTGCGGCGGCGCTGCTCGGGGACGCGGGACGCGCCGTCCGCGAAGGCGGCCTCCATGGCGGCGATCAGCTGGGCCCGCTGGGCGGTTTTGACGTCGGCGGACAGTGTCGGCGCGGGCAGTTCGCCGAGCTGCCGCGCCACGCCCATCAGCCGCTGCTGCTGGCCGGGGCTGTCCGTCGCCGGGCCGGACGGTTCGGGCCCGGCCGCCCCGTTCGTGTCCTGGGACGCCTGGTGCCGGCTCTCCAGAGCCTCCAGGGCCTCCAGCGCCTCGGCGAAGGCGTTCGCCCGCCGGTGCGCCGATACGTTCGCGATCACGGGCGGCACCTCCTCTTCTCGTGACGGTCGACTCCCCAGGACACCCAGAGGTTCCGTGCCGTGCGCGCGTCCACCCGATCGAGTGAGGGGACTACGGGCAGGGTACGACCGCGAGGCGCCTGCATCTCCCACAACGAGCGGCGCAGCACAGGGGTTACGCCCTCCCGATGATCGGACCACACGTCGCGCCCGCGCTGCCCGGGGTCAGCGGGCGTCGTCCGGCAGCAGCCGCGCGAGGGTGCGCACGGCCCGGTACTGCAGGGTTTTGATCGCGCCCTCGTTCTTCCCCATGACGCGGGCGGTCTCGGCGACCGAGAGGCCCTGGAGGAAGCGGAGCGTCACGCACTCCTGCTGCTGCGGGTTGAGTTTTCGCACCGCTTGCAGCAGCGCCGCGTTGGAGAGGGACTCCAGGACGGAGTCCTCCGGGCTGCGCTCGACCTCGTTGGCGTCGAGCATCTCGCCGGTGGTGACCTCCAGCCGGAAGCGGCTGGACTTGAAGTGGTCGGCGACGAGGTTACGGGCGATCGTCACCAGCCAGGCGCCGAAGTCGCGGCCCTGCCAGGTGAACGTCCCGATGCGGCGCAGGGCGCGCAGGAACGTCTCGCTGGTGAGGTCCTCGGCCGTGGCCCGGCCGCCGACGCGGTAGTAGATATAGCGGTACACCGTGTCGGCGTACTGGTCGTAGAGGCGCCCGAAGGCCTCGGCCTCGCCCGCCTGGGCGCGCTCCACGAGGTCCATCATCCGGCGGCTGTCGCTGTCGGCGCTGGGTCGGCGGGCGGTGGAGGTCGAGGTCGAGGTGGAGCCGCGGGTTCGTCTGCCGACCGCCGCTCCGCCATCGGTGAGGGCATAGCAGGGACTGGCAGGGACGGGCGAGGCGAGGGCGAAGGCGGGGACGGCATACGCGGTGGGGACGAAGCCGCGCAGACAGTCGAGGACCGTTGCGCGCAGCGTAGCCAGGCCCGAGGCGTCAACCCCGACGTGTGGGTACACGGGACTCCCAGAGGCAGAGCTTCCATCACGTGCAGTACGGGACCGTTCACCCGCCGTAGGGACGCGTGGGTACCGGTTTGCGTCTAAGGAGAATAACGCTTCGTATAGGCGGCGCTACACCCAGTTGCTCAAATCATCGTTTCCGTCTGCTTCGTTATGGGTTGATGACTGATCAAGTGCCGAATGCAGTATGGGAGTTGATCGAAAACCTTCGCTGCTTGTGCGCCGGTATGGCGTGTTGTGACAAACCAGCGGTAAGGGGACTGGCGGGGGCGCTATGGGGCAGCAAGCGCGGATTGACTGAAACGGGACGGACGCGGTCGTTCGATGACCCGCCGCATCGCTGCCCAAGCCGTCACGCAGCGCGACGATCAGTCAAGGGCGGGCATGCCCGGTCACCCTCGTACGGCGACGGTCGGTCACGGTGCGCGGCCCGCCGGAGGGTGTCCCCGGTGCCTTAAGAAGGGTCCTAGCGCCTGCGACGGTGGAGGGCCACCGCGGCGGCCGTGCCGCCCGCCACCGCGCCCACCCCGGCCGCGGCCGGGATGCCGATGCGGGCCGCCTTGCGGCCGGTGCGGTAGTCGCGCAGCCGCCAGCCGCGATCGCGGGCGTGTTTGCGCAGCTGGCTGTCGGGGTTCACGGCGTAGGGGTGGCCCACGATCGACAGCATCGGGATGTCGTTGGAGGAGTCGCTGTACGCCGCGCAGCGGTTCAGGTCGAGCCCCTCGGCCGCCGCGAGGGCCCGTACGGCCTCCGCCTTCGCCGGGCCGTGCAGCGGTTCGCCGACCAGTTTGCCGGTGTACACGCCGCCGACGGACTCGGCCACCGTCCCCAGCGCCCCGGTCAGCCCCAGCCGCCGGGCGATGATCGTCGCGGTTTCGACGGGGGCCGCGGTCACCAGCCACACCCGCTGCCCGGCGTCCAGGTGGGCCTGGGCGAGGGCCCGGGTGCCGGGCCAGATGCGGTCGGCCATGTACTCGTCGTAGATCTCCTCGCCGATGGACATCAGCTCGGCGACCCGGTGGCCCTTGACGATCGACAGCGCGCTGCTGCGCACGTCCTCCATGTGGGCCGGGTCCTCGACTCCGGCCATCCGGAACCACGTCTGCTGCCAGGCGAAGCGGGCCAGCTCGCGCTTCTGGAAGAAGTGCCGCTTGTAGAGGCCGCGGCCGAAGTGGAAGAGCGCGGCGCCCTGCATGACCGTGTTGTCGAGGTCGAAGAAGGCGGCCGCCTGCTCGTCGCCGACCACCGGGAACTCCGGCTCGGCGGCGGTCTGCGGCGCCGGGGTCTCGGCCGACGACTTGCGCGCCGCCTCGGCCGAAGCCTCTCCGGCGAGGACGCTCCGCTCCGTGGCGGGTCGTCGACGGCGGGTTACCCATCCCAGTGCGGCCATAGAGCGAGCATAGCCATGCCCATGGCGCTCACCGTTACGCCAGGGTGTCGGGCGGATTCAGGTTGCGCGAAAGGGGGGCGGGCGAAGCCGGGCCGTACGGCGGTCCGTCAGCCGCCGAGGGCGGCGCGCAGCCGCTTCGGATCGACCCGCCAGAAGTCGTGCTGGGCGCCGTCGACCAGGACAACCGGAATCTGCTCCCAGTACTTCCGGTACAGCTCCTCGTCCTGGGTGATGTCCTTCTTCTCCCAGGGGGTGCCCAGCTCGCCGCAGACCTTCTCGATCACGGCCTCGGCGTTCTCGCAGAGGTGACAGTCGGGCTTGCCGATCAGCGTCACCGTGCGCTCGCTGGGCTTCTTGCGGGGGCTACGGCGCAACAGCGGACTCATGGGCTCCATGATGCCCGGACCGACGAGTTCGGCGGCGGGGCCCCGGTCGGTTTACGATCGTGGGCGATTTGTTGCTGTCCGGGGGTAAAACGGTGAGGAGTGAGGGCCCGTGCTCCCCTCGGTGGCTCCGTCGGCGCCCGCGCGGTACGTGCGCGTCCATGGGGAACGGTGCGACGCTGGTGGTGGTTCCGTGGCCAGGTCGAAAAGGCGCGTGACACCGGTCACTTTGCTCGGACAAAGCGGACACCATCTTTGTGCACGCGTTCACAAAGACATAGCCTGCTGTCGATGGGGCGGCCTCACGCCATCCGGCCGCCCGCAGCCCCGCTCTACCCGCAGGAGCACCGTGGCAACTGGCCGAACTCACCGACCGGCGACCCGAAGCCGAGGAATCCCCGAGGCCACCGTCGCCCGGCTACCGCTGTATCTGCGTGCCCTGACCGCGCTCTCCGAGCGCTCGGTCCCCACGGTGTCCTCCGAGGAACTCGCGACCGCCGCCGGGGTCAATTCGGCCAAGCTGCGCAAGGACTTCTCGTACCTCGGCTCGTACGGCACCCGGGGTGTCGGCTACGACGTGGAGTACCTCGTCTACCAGATCTCGCGGGAACTCGGCCTCACCCAGGACTGGCCGGTCGTGATCGTCGGTATCGGTAATCTCGGCGCCGCGCTCGCCAACTACGGCGGCTTCGCCTCCCGTGGCTTCCGGGTGGCCGCGCTGATCGACGCCGATCCGGCGATGGCCGGGAAGCTGGTCGCGGGCATCGCGGTGCAGCACACCGATGAGCTGGAGAAGATCATCGACGACAACGGGGTCTCGATCGGCGTGATCGCCACCCCGGCCGGTGCCGCCCAGCAGGTCTGTGACCGCCTCGTCGCGGCCGGGATCACCTCGATCCTCAACTTCGCGCCCACCGTGCTCTCCGTTCCGGAGGGGGTGGACGTCCGTAAGGTCGATCTCTCCATCGAGCTGCAGATCCTCGCCTTCCACGAGCAGCGCAAGGCGGGCGAGGAGGCCACCCCTCCCGAGCGGGAGACGGCCGGGACCGGTGAGCCGGGTGTCGCGACGACGCCCAAGCCCACCGCCTCCGCCGCCGCGAACCGCCCGGCCGCCGGTGCGTCCGGTGGCGACGGCCCTCGGCAAGGACCTGACGGGGATGTGCCCGCCGTGATGCCGGCATGAGTCTCCTCGTCGTCGGAATGAGTCACCGCAGCGCGCCCGTGAGCGTGCTGGAGCGCGCTGCCCTGGTGGGGGACGAGCAGGCGAAGCTGCTGCAGGACACGCTCGCCGCCGATCCCGCCACCGAGGCCGCGGTGCTGGCCACCTGCAACCGGATCGAGCTGTACGCCGATGTGGACAAGTTCCACGCCGGAGTGGCCGAACTGTCCACCCTGATCGCCCAGCACACCGGCGTCGGCCTGGACGAGCTGACTCCGTATCTCTATGTGCACTACGAGGACCGGGCCGTCCACCACCTCTTCTCGGTGGCCTGCGGGCTGGACTCGATGGTCGTCGGCGAGGGCCAGATCCTCGGCCAGATCAAGGACGCGCTCGCGCTCGGGCAGGAGCTGCACACCGCGGGCCGGATGCTGAACGACCTCTTCCAGCAGGCGCTGCGGGTCGGCAAGCGGGCACACAGCGAGACCGGGATCGACAAGGCCGGTCAGTCGCTGGTGACCTTCGGCCTGGAGCAGCTGGCCGGGGCCGGGCCGGTGCCGGACTGGGCGGCCGGGAAGCGCGCGCTGGTGATCGGCGCGGGCTCGATGTCCTCGCTGGCCGCGACGACGCTCGCGCGGGCCGGTGTGGCAGAACTGGTGATCGCCAACAGGACGTTGGAGCGGGCCCTGCGGCTCGCCGAGTCCCTCGCGGGCCACCACGCCGGGCTGGGTGCCGACGTCGCCGTCGCCGACCTCGCGGCCGACGCCGCGCGGGAGGCCGGTCCGGACGAGCGGCCCGGTCTGATCGCCCGTGCCGTACCGCGCGACCGGGTCGGAGGCGAGCTGCCGCACGCCGACATCGTCGTCTCCTGTACGGGCGCGACCGGCCTGGTGCTGACCGCCGACGATCTGCGCACCGCGCTCACCCAGCGGGCGGGCTGCCCCACGGGCGGGCACGCCGCCACCGTCTCGCTGCTGGATCTGGCGATGCCGCGCGACATAGACGCGGCGGCGCACCGGATCGAGGGGCTGCGACTGGTCGACATCGAGTCCCTCGCCGAGGCGGCCGCCACCCCCGCCGACGGCTCGGGCTCCTCCGCCGCGCTGGCCGCCGACGTCGACAAGGTCCGCGGAATCGTCTCCGCCGAGGTGTCCGCCTTCGGGGCGGCCCAGCGCGCCGCGCACATCACGCCGACCGTGGTCGCGCTGCGTACCATGGCGGCAGATGTCGTCGCGAGTGAGATCGCCCGGCTCGACGGACGCCTGCCCGACCTGGACGACAAGCAGCGCTCGGAGATCACCCAGACCGTGCGCCGGGTCGTCGACAAGCTGCTGCACGCGCCCACCGTGCGGGTCAAGGAGCTGGCGAGCACCCCGGGCGGCGCGGGCTACGCGGACGCGCTGCGCGAACTCTTCGACCTCGACCCCCAGGCGGTCGCCGCCGTCAGCCGGGCCGACACGGGCGGTCCGGGCCGCGCGGCCGCCGCCGAACCGAACGACCCGAAGGGAGGCCGGGCATGACCACCGCCCCCGCCACCCCGCTGCGGCTGGGGACCCGCCGCAGCGCGCTCGCCATGGCCCAGTCCGGCCTGATAGCCGACCGGGTGCGCGAGCTGACCGGCCGCCCCGTCGAGCTGGTCGAGATCACCACGTACGGGGACGTCTCGCGCGAGCAGCTCGCGCAGATCGGCGGCACCGGCGTCTTCGTCTCGGCGCTGCGCGAGGCGCTGCTGAACGGCGAGATCGACTTCGCCGTCCACTCGCTGAAGGACCTGCCGACCGCCGAGCCGGAGGGCCTCACACTGGCCGCGATCCCGCGCCGCGGGGACCCGCGCGACGCGCTCATCGCCCGCGACGGCCTCACCTTCGAGCAGCTGCCGTCCGGCGCCCGGATAGGCACCGGATCGCCGCGCCGTGCCGCGCAGCTCAACGCCTGGGCACGGTCGTCCGGGCTCGCTGTCGAGACGGTGCCGATCCGTGGCAACGTCGGCACCCGGATCGGCTACGTCCGCTCCGGTGAACTCGACGCCGTGGTGCTCGCCGCCGCCGGGCTGAGCCGCCTCGGGCGGATCGGCGAGGCGACCGAGATCCTCGACGCCGACCATGTTTTGCCCGCCCCCGGCCAGGGGGCCCTGGCAGTCGAATGTGCCGCGGCCGACGCGGAGATGACTGCCCTGCTCGCCGGACTCGACGACCCGCACACGCGGGCCGCCGTGACCGCCGAGCGTTCCCTGCTCGCCGCCCTGGAGGCCGGCTGCAGCGCACCTGTGGGGGCGCTGGCCGACCTGTTGGGCGACGGTCAGGTTGTCACCGAAATGCGCCTGCGCGGCGTCGTCGGCACGACCGACGGCTCGACGCTGGTGCAGCTGTCCACCACCGGTCCCGTACCCGCGTCGCCCGATCAGGCCGCGGACCTCGGTCGCGAACTCGCCGCCGAGATGCTCGCCAAGGGTGCGGCCGGTCTTATGGGGGAGCGAGCACTTTGAACCCCAACGCCCCTAACCATCCCGGCTGCGGGCACGTCACCTTTCTCGGTGCCGGCCCCGGAGATCCGGGCCTACTGACGCTGCGTGCCGTAGAGGCACTGGCCGCCGCGGACGTGCTGATCGCCGACCCGCACGTGCTCGACGTGGTGCGTACGCACGTCAGGCCGGGCGTGGCCGCGGAAGCTCAGGGCACGCCAGGGCACGCGAGCCCTGACGTGTCGTCAGGCTCCGCCGAGGTCCCGGTACTCCGGGACAGCACCAATCTTGTCATGGCGGCCGCGCGCGGCGGCAAGCGGGTCGTCCGCGCCGTCGCGGGCGACCCCGGTCTCGACGGATACGCCGCCGACGAGATGCTCGCGTGCGCCGCCGAGGGCATCGTCTTCGAGGTGGTCCCCGGTGTCGCGTCCGTGGTGGGCGTGCCCGCCTACGCGGGTGTGCCGCTGCGGGACTCCCAGGGCGCCGATGTGCGCTTCGTGGAGGCCCGTACCGCCGATGAGCGCTGCTGGAGCGAGGTCGGCTCGTCCGACGCGACGGCCGTCGTCTCCGCCACCCTGGAGACGGTCGCGGCCGCCGCGGGCGAGCTGGTGTCCGCGGGCCGTAAGCCGGACACCCCGCTGACGGTCACCGTCGCCGGTACGACCACCCGCCAGCGCACCTGGACGGCGACGCTCGGCACCATCGCGCAGGTGCTGAAGTCGGCGAAGGTGCTGCCGTCGCCGCAGGGCTCGCAGCCCGTGATAGCGGTCGTCGGCGAGAGCGGCGCGGCCGAGCGGCGCGACCAGCTGTCCTGGTTCGAGTCCAAGCCGCTGTTCGGCTGGAAGGTCCTGGTGCCGCGCACCAAGGAGCAGGCCGTCTCGCTCTCGGACCAGCTGCGTTCGTACGGCGCGGTGCCCAGCGAGGTGCCGACGATCGCCGTCGAGCCGCCGCGTACGCCGCAGCAGATGGAGCGCGCGGTCAAGGGCCTGGTCACCGGGCGCTACGAGTGGATCGCGTTCACCTCGGTCAACGCGGTCAAGGCGGTGCGCGAGAAGTTCGAGGAGTACGGGCTCGACGCCCGCGCGTTCGCCGGGATCAAGGTCGCGGCGGTGGGTGAGCAGACCGCCAAGTCGCTGATCGAATTCGGCGTGAAGCCGGACCTGGTGCCCAGCGGTGAGCAGTCCGCGGCCGGGCTGCTGGAGGACTGGCCGCCGTACGATCCGGTCTTCGACCCGATCGACCGGGTGTTCCTGCCGCGCGCCGACATCGCCACCGAGACCCTGGTCGCCGGGCTGATCGAGCTGGGCTGGGAGGTCGACGACGTCACCGCGTACCGCACCGTGCGCGCCTCGCCGCCGCCCGCCGAGACCCGTGAGGCCATCAAGGGCGGCGGGTTCGACGCGGTGCTCTTCACCTCGTCGTCCACCGTGCGGAACCTCGTCGGCATCGCGGGCAAGCCGCACAATGTCACTGTCATCGCCTGTATCGGCCCGGCCACCGCGAAGACCGCGGAGGAGCACGGCCTGCGGGTGGACGTGCTGTCGCCCGAGCCCTCGGTGCTCAAGCTGGCCGAGGCGCTCGCGGACTTCGGCGCGGCGCGGCGCCAGGCCGCGGTCGAGGCCGGGGACCCGGTCACGCGCCCGAGCGAGCGACGGCCCGGATCGCGAAGGAGGGCACGCTCTTGAGCACGCGCTACGGCGGTTTCCCCGGGGCCCGTCCCCGTCGGCTGCGTACGACCCCGGCGATGCGGCGCATGGTCGCCGAGACCCGGCTGCACCCGGCCGACCTGATCCTGCCCGCGTTCGTGCGGGAGGACCTCAGCGAGCCGGTGCCGCTGCAGTCGATGCCGGGTGCCCTCCAGCACACCCGGGACTCCCTGCGGAAGGCCGCGGTCGAGGCGGTCGAGGCGGGCGTCGGCGGGTTCATGCTGTACGGGGTGCCGGAGGAGTCCAAGAAGGACGCCGTCGGCACGCCCGGCACCGACCCGGACGGCATCCTCCAGGTCGCCCTGCGCGATGTGCGCGCCGAGGTCGGCGACGACATCGTGATCATGTCGGACCTGTGCCTGGACGAGCACACCGACCACGGCCACTGCGGCGTCCTGGACGCCGAGGGCCGGATCGACAACGACGCCACCCTGGAGCGCTACGCCGAGATGGCCCGCGCCCAGGCCGACGCGGGCGCCCACACGGTCGGCCCGAGCGGCATGATGGACGGCCAGGTCGCCGTCATCCGCGAGGCCCTGGACGGCGCCGGTCACCAGGACGTGTCGATCCTGGCCTACACCGCCAAGTACGCCTCCGCCTTCTTCGGCCCGTTCCGCGAGGCGGTCGGCTCGTCCCTCAAGGGCGACCGCAAGACGTACCAGCAGGACCCGCCCAACGCCCGCGAATCGCTGCGCGAGCTGGAGCTGGACCTGGCCGAGGGCGCCGACATGGTCATGGTCAAGCCCGCCCTGCCGTACCTGGACATCCTCCACCGCATCGCCGAAGCGGTGGACGTCCCGGTGGCCGCGTACCAGGTCTCCGGCGAGTACGCGATGGTCGAGGCGGCCGCCGCCAACGGCTGGATCGACCGCGACCGCGCCATCATGGAGTCCCTGACCTCCATCCGCCGCGCGGGCGCGGGGATGATCCTCACGTACTGGGCCACGGAGGTCGCACAGCGACTGAACCGCGGCGAGTAGTTCTTTCTTGCTCTGCTGAACGAGCCGGAAGCGCGCGATGCGCTTCCGGCCCGTCGGCGTTTCGCCCGGGTGACATGCTGGGAGCCGCGTCGGCAAAGGGGAGTGGCTCATGCGGTGGACCGTCCATGGTGAGCGGCAGATCTACAGCAATCCGTGGGTGAACCTGTGGCTCGTGGACGTCCAGCAGCCGGACGGCCATCGCTGGGAACACCATGTGGTGCGGATGCGCCATCTCGCCGTCGCAGCCGTGGTCGATGAGCAGAAGCGGGTGCTCATGATGTGGCGGCACCGGTTCGTCACCGACACCTGGGGCTGGGAGCTGCCCATGGGGCTCATCGAGCCCGACGAGACCCCGGAGCAAGCCGCCGTCCGCGAGGTCGAGGAGGAGACCGGTTGGCGGGTGGAGGCGGTGAAGCCGTTGGTGTATGCCCAGCCCGCGAACGGCATCACCGATTCCGAACACCACGTCTTCCGAGCCGACGGCGCCACGTACGCCGGTCCGCCGACCGAGCAGAACGAATCGGACCGCATCGAGTGGATTCCGCTCGCCGAGATCCGCGGAATGATCGACCGCCGTGAGATCGTCAGCAGCGGCAGCCTGGTGGGCTTGTTGTACCTGCTCCTGGACGAGGCCACCAAGGCCACCGGCTAGCGCAGTGCCTCTCGCATCCGCTGCTCGAACCTGATTACTGGCGTCTCGCGGGCGTACGGAGTGAGACGGCGGCGAAACTCCTGGAGGTGCCCAGCGACCCGGGGCGAGTCGATGGCCGCCGTCAGGTCGAGCGCAAGTGCGGCGCTGAGGCAGGCGGCGTCGAGTTTTCCCTGCTGGAACTGGGCTGTGGCGAGCCAGTAGGCGTGGAGGGCTCGGCCACGCTGACGCCCGGCCGCCTCCCGCCGCAGGCCCTCGGCGATCAGCGGTTCGCCACGCGGTGCCTCGCCGAGACGGGCATAGGCGATGCCGGTGTCAACGATGAGCTTGGTCTCGTCGAAGTAGCGGACCCAGGCCGGGGCCTTGTCCTCTCGGCCGCGTGTCAACTCGTACGCATCGCGGGAGCGTTCGATGGCCTGGTGGCACGAGGATGCGTCGCCCAGGGTGGCATGGGCGAACGCTTCGCGCATGTGGAGCATGGACATCACCAGCGGCTGGTCACCGGCGGGCCGCACAGCGTCCTGCGCCTTGCAAGCGAGGGCGATGGCGTCCACCGCGTTGCCTTCATAGGTGGCCTGCAGACTCATGCAGGAGAGCACGTTGGCCATGAAAAGGCGATCGTTCAGCCCGTGGGAGAGGCCGAGGGCCTGGGTGAAGTAGGTGCGCGCGGTGCTGAACTGGCGGGCGTCGAAGTATGCCCACCCGGCGAGGCGTGCCAGTTCGGCGGCGAGGGACTGCAGGTCGCGCTGGAGCGGGTCGTGGGCGGTCCGCATCATCTGGGTGACGTACTTGAGGTGGCCCACGATGGCGGGGCGAAGCGATGCGCCGCCGTGCTGGTCGTCGCGACGCCAGTAGTCCTCCACTGAGGAGTGCAGTGCCGTCAGGGTGGAGCGGGTGACCCGCCCGTCAGCCAGGGCCAAAAGGTCTTCAAGATTGTCACTGGGAGCAGGTCCGGAGGGCGCCGGAGTCGGGGCAGGCTCTGGCTCTCGTCGCGGGGCGCGTTCCCGTACATGGTCCGGTGGCGGGATCTCCCAGGGACGATGGGCGAGGCCGAGCATCGCACCGGGGATTCGCAGCCCGTCGGCGACTCGCTCGATGACATCGATGTGCGCCAGGGTGCGGCGCTCGGTCATGATTTCGCCAACCCTGCTGGGCGTCATGCCGCAGAGTGCGGCGATGCGTGAGGGGTGCGGAGCTGCTGCCGCTTGACCGTGTACGAGTGTGCTTGTGTGAGCGTGAGTGAGCGCTGGTACTCGACTGCCGAGGCGTATGGGCGAGCGTCGGGCCCATGGGAACGGAAGTGTGTCTGTCGAATGCGTGACCTTTGCGGGTGGGTGTCGTTGGACGGGGTGAGAGGGGCTTCGATGGCGGCTGGGGGTGAGGGGTTTGGGCGGGGTGCGGGAGGTGGCGGCGCCGTTCGTGGTGCCCGGCCCTTCGGGGGTGGCGGTCCGGGCCCGGTTACGCGTGTCGGAGACCGATGCGGCGGTACTGGCCGAGGTCGGTGTGTTCCTCGGTGGACTGGCCGCGGGTGATCTCGCGGTGCGTTCCCGGCAGGGCCTGGAGCACGGCAGCAAGACCTGGGCGGTGCGCAAGCGGGAGCTGACCCAGGTGGCCTCGGCCAGGTGGGCGGGCAGTATCACCAAGGCCACCCACGATCAGTGGGCCCTGGCCCGGCGCGGACAGACAGCCGAGATGGCGTGGCTGCGCAAGCAGATCGCGTCGATCGAGGCGAGGCTGGCGCGTCCGCTGGGGGCGAAGGCGGACAAGCGCGAAGGACTGCCGCGCGGGTACGGTTCGCGGGCCGAGTGGCAAGCCAAGTCCCGGCGCCTGCACGCGCTGCGGGCCCGGCTGGCCAGGCTGGAGGCGGGCTGGGCTGCGGGGCGCGTGCGGGTGGTGCGCGGCGGGAAGAAACTCGCGCACCTGCGCCACCACCTGGACCAGGCCGGACTGAGCGAGCAGGCATGGCGGGCGCAGTGGGAGGCGGCGCGGATGTTCCTGTCCGCGGACGGGGAGTCCGGTAAACGTCTGGGCAACGAGACGATCCGCGTCACCGATACCGGACAGCTCTCGGTCAAGCTCCCGGCCGCGCTGGCTCATCTGGCCAACGCCTCGCATGGCCGGTATGTGCTGGAGGCGACCGTGGCGTTCCGCCACCGGCGTGAGGAGTGGCGGGACCGCATCACCGCGGACCGGGCGGTGGCCTACCGTATCCACCACGATGTGGCCCGGGGCCGCTGGTATGTGACCGCCTCCTGGCAGCGCACCCCCGCCCCCGTCCTGTCCCTGGAAGCCGCGCTGGCCCGGGGTGTGGTCGCCTTCGACATGAACGACGATCACATGGCCGCCTGGCGCCTGGACCGGCACGGCAACCCGGTCGGTGAACCCCACCGCTTCTCCTACGACCTGTCGGGCAGCGCCCAGCACCGGGACGCCCAGATCCGGCACGCGCTCACCAGGCTGCTGCACCACACCCACGCCACCGGGGCAGGGGCGATCGCGATCGAGGACCTGGACTTCACCGACGGCCGGTGCCGGGAGAAATGGGGCCGCAACAAACGCTTCCGCCGCCTGATCTCCCGCTTCCCCACCGCGAAGCTGAAGGCACGGCTGGTGGCCATGGCCGCCGAGCAGGACATCGCGATCGTCGCGGTCGACCCTGCCTATACCTCCCGTTGGGGTGCCCAGCACTGGCAGCAGCCCCTGATCAGCAGCAACCGCAAGGTTTCCCGGCACGATGCGGCGAGCATCGCGATCGGGCGACGCGCCCTCGGGCATCCGATCCGGCGACGGACGACACCGCCCCCACACGACCGATGGGGTCTCCCCTGCTCGAGCGAAGCCGAGAGCTTGGGGAAGATCGTGCGGGGCATCGGACCGTCCAGGCCCGACCGGAGACCCGACGGCGTGAGGGACCCCGCCCCCGCCTTCCCGGACCACGGACAAGATCCGTGCCGCCCGGCAGCGGAGCGAACGCGGGCGACCAGCGTGCCCAACACCGTTCGGAGCACGCGGCTGAGTGTGGGGCCTGGCATCAGGACTCACTCCCGCTCAGTCTTTAGGAACGGTAGATCCCTGCCTTGAGCTTGACCCCGGAAGATACGGGCGAAGTCGCGCCTCCGGCATGCGTTCAGCCACTCCTGGCTGGCCAGCAACGCGGGCGGAAGCCCGTGGTGAGGCTGTGATCCGGGCAGTCGTGCCCCTCTTCCTCGTCCCACGGCGGTGGGCGGTCTGGGCAGTGAACCGTCGAGGATTTTACCCACGTTGGGTAATCATCGTGGCCTGTTTCCGTAGTCGCTGATCGGATGAGCTTGCCCCCTTGGAACCACCCGCCACGAGGGGACGCGATGCTCCCGATGACCACCCCCAAATCCACAGCAGCCCGCCACGCAGCAATGGAAGATGCAGTTCACGTCCACGCCCGGGTGCGTCCGCCTTGCTCGAAGGCAGGTCGGCAAAACGCTTCGTAAGTGGGGCTACCGAGAGGATGACATCGACCGGATGGTCCTTGTCTGCGGCGAGTTGGCCACCAACGCCGTGCAGCACGGCCACAAGCGTGGTCACCTCCTCGAGGTGCGCCTGACCCACGAGGACACCAGTTGCCTTGTCGAAGTTTCCGATGCGGCCAGCGGTCGTCTGCCCTGTCGTACGAGGGCCACTGAGGACGACGAGCACGGTCGTGGTCTCCAGCTTGTCGCAGCCTTAGCCAAGGAGACCGGTCACCGCCCCCGCGACCCCATCGGCAAGACCGTCTGGGCGCGCCTTTCCCCTCACTTGGGGTGAAGAAGCCGGGCAATCATAAGAAGCCGGTGGCCCCTGCCGCTACGGTGGGGGCCGTCGCTGCGCGCAGGTCGTCGGGGAGGACGTTGTGGCTGAGGTTCCGCCGAAGAAGATCCCTGGGTGCTTGGCCGTGATCCTCACCGGCCGCGGGGAAATCATCCTGCAACTCCGGGACGACAAGCCCGGAATCGGGTGGCCGGGGCACTGGTCCCTCCCCGGTGGTGGACGGGAACCGGGCGAGAGGCCGATCGACACCATCCTCCGCGAGATCAAGGAGGAGACCGGCATCGTGCCGGACACGATCGAGGAGGCCATGGTGACCCCGTACGGCCCCCGCAAGGCTCCGCCTCATGTGTTCCTGGGCACGTGGGACGGTGAGGAGAGCGAACTCGTCCTCGGGGAAGGCCAGGCGCTCCGGCTGGTTCCGCTCGACCGATTGCCTGAGCCCATGCCGCCCCACATCCGGGACTACATCCTTCAGCTCACTGCGGTGGACAGCGTGTGATCACCGAGGCGCAGTGGCGCGATGCAGAGCTGGTCTGGGACTACCAGCGCATGGGGCACGAGGCGCGCCCCTGCTCGGTAGGGATCTGCCTAGGCAGCCATGATCTCGGAGCCGCGACATTCGCGGCCAGGCAGTACCACGCCGGTCTGTTCCCCTTGCTGGTGTTCAGCGGCGGCGGCAGCCCGACGACCGCTGGCCTCTACCCTCGCGGCGAAGCCGTGCATTTCCGTGAGCACGCGCTTGGCCTCGGCGTGCCTGTCGACGCGATCCTCCTTGAGCCCAAGGCCGGAAACACCGGGCAGAACATCGCGTTCTCGCGTGAGGTGCTGCGGGAGGCAGTCACCGTTGCCGAGTCCGTGATGCTGATCGCTATGCCGTGCATGGAGCGGCGCGCGTATGCGACGTGCCGCAAGGTGTGGCCCGAGGTTGAAGTCGTGTGCACTTCTGACCCTGCGGACCTTGCCGATTACGTCAAGAGCATCGGCGACGAGAAGTTGGTCATCGACACGATGGTCGGCGACTTGCAGCGAGTGATCGAGTATCCGAAATCGGGCTTCGCCATCGAGCAGGAAGTACCGGACGATGTGCGGACTGCCTACGAACGTCTCCGGCGCTCGGGATTCGACAGCCGACTCATCAGCTCTTGAGTAAATGCGGGTGCGGCTCAGGCGCGGTGTACGCGCCTGAGCCGCACGTGGAGGAGCAGATCAGCCCTCGTCGCGGCGCTGCGGGGCGAGCTTTGCCCAGGCGGCGAACGCCGCCGCCACGGTCAGGAGGCCCAGGCCGATCCAGAGGTTGATGCGGATGCCGTCTGCCTTGGCGAGTTCGGCGGGGCCGTCCGTTACGCCCAGGACGGTGAGGACGGCGCCGTACAGGCCGAGGAGGCCGGCGATGAGCCAGCGGACGTCGAAGGTCTTTCCCGGGGGCGGGGGCATGGGGTTCTCTCCGTTCATACCGCGACGACCAGCCAGACGCTCAGGGCCGCCGTCAGGGCCAGGATGATGCCGCCGAGGACCGGCGGGGACTTCCACCAGGGCTGGCGCACCGCCGCCTCGTGGGCGTCGGGGGAGTCGGGGTCGGGGAGGCCCCAGACCAGGCCGCGGAGTTCGGATTCGGGCTTGGGCTGGGTGATGAAGGTGACCGCGATCGTGACGACGGCGTCCACGACGAAGGCGAAGAGGGCGCCGTAGAAGTTGGCCATCTGGGCGTTGATGGTGTCGTGCGGGCCGACTTCGCCGCCGGGGTAGAACCAGCCGATGTGGTAGCTGGAGAGGTGGGCCACGGCGGCGGCCGCGGTGCCGGAGAGCATGCCCCAGAAGCCCGCCCACGGGGTGACCCGCTTCCAGAACATGGCCAGCAGGAAGGTCGCGAAGAGCGGCGAGTTGAAGAAGGAGAAGAGGAGCTGGATGTAGTTCTGGATGTTGTTGTACTCGGAGGCGAGGAAGGCCGCCGCGACGCTGACCGCGATGCCCGCGACAGTGGCGTAGCGCCCGGCCGTGAGGTAGTAGCGGTCGTCGCGGCCGCGCACCACGTAGGGCTTCCAGATGTCGTACGTGAAGACGGTGTTGAAGCCGGAGATGTTGGCGGCCATGCCCGCCATGAAGGCGGCGAGCAGGCCGGTGAGGGCGATGCCGAGGACGCCGGTGGGCAGGAAGCGCTGCATCATCTCGGGGATGACGTCGTTGTACGTGGGCCCGCCGGGCTGGCCCAGCTTGGGGATGATGACCAGGGCGATCATGCCGGGGACCACCGTGAACAGCGGCAGCGCCATCTTGGGGAAGGCCGCGATCAGCGGGGTGCGGCGGGCCGCGTTGAGGTCCTTGGCGGCGAGTGAGCGCTGCACCTCGGCGAAGTTGGTGGTCCAGTAGCCGAAGGCGAGGACGAAGCCCTCGCCCATGGCGAGTCCGATCCAGTCGCCGAGCGGGTTGGTCCAGTGGCCGGGGGTGGTGCCCTGCCAGGTGTGCAGCAGGGTGGGGTCCTGGACGGCGTCCCTGAGGCCGCCGAAGCCGCCGACGGCGTGCAGCCCGATGACGACGATGGGGATCAGCCCGGCGAGGATGACGAAGAACTGCAGCACCTCGCCGTAGATCGCGCCCGCGAGCCCGCCCAGGGTGATGTACGCGAGGACGAAGACCGCCGACAGCACGATGGACAGCCACAGCGGCCAGCCGATCAGCAGCTTGACGATCAGCGCGAGCGCGAAGAGGTTCACGCCCGCGAGCAGCATCTGCGCGACGGCGAAGACCACGCTGTTGAGCAGATGGGTCTGGTTGTTGAAGCGGCGGCGCAGATACTCGGAGACGCTGTGCACCCGCGTCGAGTAGTAGAACGGCATCATCACGACGCCCAGGAAGACCATCGCGGGGATCGCGCCGAGCCAGTAGAAGTGGACCGCGGCGGCCCCGTACTGGGCGCCGTTGGCCGCGCCGCCGATGATCTCCAGGGCGCCGAGGTTGGCGGATATGAAGGCGAGGCCGGTGATCCAGGCGGGCATGGAGCGCCCGGCGAGGAAGAAGTCGCCGGTGGTACGGACGGCGCGCTTGGTGTAGAGGCCGATGGCGATGATCGCGCCGAAGTAGACGGCGAGCAGGAACCAGTCGACGGCGCCGAGGCTCAGGGTGCCGGTCATGTCCGTGTCTCCCCCGAGCCGGTGATGACGAGGTCGGCGGCCTCGCGGCCCGGGGCGACGCGGCGGGCGTTGGCCTCGTCCGTGGTGAGGACCCAGCGTTCGGCCTCGGCGGGCGCCTTGCCGAACCGCTCGTGGCGGTCGATCAGCCGCCGTACCCGCTCCTCGGTGTCCAGCTCGACCCACCAGGTCTCGTCGAGCAGCGCGCGGACCGGGTGCCAGGGCGCGTCGTCCAGCAGCAGGTAGTTCCCCTCGGTGATGACGAGCGGGATCTCGGGCGGGACCGGGAGGGAGCCCGCGATGGGCTGCTCCAGCTCGCGTTCGAAGCCCGGCGCGTACACGGTCTCCCCGGGGCGCGGCTCCTTGAGGCGCCGCAGCAGCGCGGTGTAGCCGTACGGGTCGAAGGTCTCCGGGGCGCCCTTGCGGCCCAGCAAGCCGAGGCGGCGCAGCTCGACGTCGGCGAGGTGGAAACCGTCCATGGGGACCAGGACCGCGCGCTCGGGGCCGAGCGCGCCGACCAGGTACTCGGCGAGGGTCGTCTTGCCCGCCCCGGGCGGTCCGGCGATGCCGAGCAGCCGGCGGCGGCCCGAGTCGGCGCCGGAGGCGGCCAGGCGCTCGGCGCGCTCCAGGAGTTGCTGAGGAGTCATGGCGACGCTTTCGTGGTGTCCGGGGGTGCTCAGGCCGCCGTGTGGGCGTGCGCGGCCTTGATCTGGGCGGCGATGTACGAGCGGGCGTGCGCGGCGAGGTCCGGTCCTTCGGACCACAGGTTCCGCCAGACGGCGAGGTCGTGGGAGAGGCCGGGGGCGACGACGGCCGACGAGAAGCTCTCGAAGGTGATCGGGCCTTGATAGCCGATGTCGGCGAGGGCGTGGAAGAAGGCGGGGAAGTCGATGGTGCCGGAGCCGAGGTAGCCGCGGTGGGATTCGCCGATGTGGACGTAGCCGAGGCGGTCGCCGCAGGCGCGGACGGGGCGGGCGAAGTCCTGCTCCTCGATGTTCATGTGGTACGTGTCCAGGTGGACCAGGACGTTGCCGGCGCCGATCTCGTCGATCAGGTCCAGGCACTGGCGGGCGGTGTTGACGACGTTGGTCTCGTACCGGTTGACCACCTCCAGGCCGAGCGTCACGCCGAGGCCGTCCGCCTCGGAGGCCAGCCGGCGCAGCGCCCGGACGGCGTGCTCGCGCCCCCGGGCGGTGGCGGGGCGGCCGTACTTGCCCAGCGCGCTGTAGAGGACCCCGCCGAAGTAGTCGCCGCCGAGGTCATGGGTGATGCGCAGGGCCTGGCGCAGCAGCGCCTCGCCGCGGGCGGCGGTGTCCGGGTCGTCGGAGGAGACGTCGGAGTCGAAGGAGAGGCCGCGGGAGCAGGCCACGCGCAGGCCGTGGTCGGCGAGGACGGTGCGGGTGTCCTTGACGTCCACCAGCTCCGGGTCGTGGAGCGAGATCTCGACCAGGTCGTATCCGGCCTCGCGGCTGCGGGCCGCGGCGGTCCGGGCGCCTTCGGGCGTCCAGTCGCCGGTCCACACCAGTGCGTGCACTCCGAGGTCGTTCATCGAGGTCCTTCCGCGTCGTTGCGTGGGTGATGCCTGCTCGATGCTACGCATCTTTTGCGTGAGGACAATACATAAGTGTGCTTGGGTTCGGTCGTAAAGGGCGGTACGGTGTGGGCGGTACCGAACACAGCGTGAACATGGAGGACAGGGCTCAGTGGCGGAGGCGGTCTCGGCAGGTCAGGCGCATCCGACGGGCCCAGGGGCGGTGCTGGCGCTCATCCGCGGCGGCCGGGCCACGACCCGGGCCCAGCTCATGGCCGCGACCGGCCTCTCCCGCTCCACCATGGCCACCCGGCTGGAGGCGCTGGGCGAGGCCGGTTATCTGGAGGTGTCCGGCGCGGCCGACTCCACCGGGGGGCGCCCCGCGGGCTCCTTCCGGCTGCGCCGCGACGCCGGAGTGCTGCTCCTCGCCGACATCGGCGGCAGCCATGTGCGCACCGCGCTCGCCGACATGGCCTGCGATGTCCTCGTCTCGCACCGCCGCGATCAGAACGTGGCCGATGGGCCGGACGTGGTCCTCGGGCAGGTCGCCGCCGACTTCCAGCGGCTGTTGAGGGAAGCGGACGAGCCCGCCGAGCGCGTGCGCGGCATCGGCATCGGGGTGCCCGGCCCGGTGGAGGCGGGCACCGGACGCGTCGTCAGCCCGCCCATCATGACCGGCTGGGACGGCTACACGGTGCCGGACTTCTTCCGCGGCGGCTACGACTGCCCGGTCCTCGCCGACAAGGACACCAATCTGATGGCGCTCGGCGAACACCGGGTCAACTGGCCCGACCGCCGCCATCTGCTCTTCGTCAAGGCGGGCACCGGCATCGGCTCCGGCCTGGTCCTCGGCGGCGCGCTCCACCACGGTTCCCAGGGCGCGGCGGGCGACATCGGCCACATCCCCGCCCCCGGGCTCGACGAGACCTCCCCCGACGCCGCGCTGTGCCGCTGCGGCAACTCCGGCTGTCTGGAGGCCCTGGCCGGTGGCTGGGCGCTGGTCCGCGATCTCACCGCGGCGGGCCACGACATCGCCACCACCGACGACGTCGTGGCCCTCGTCCGGTCCGGCAACGGCGACGCCGTACGGCTGCTCCGGCAGGCCGGGCGGCTGCTCGGCCAGGGCGTCGCCGACGCGGTCAGCCTTCTCAACCCGTCGATCCTGGTCATCGGCGGCGGGCTCGCCCATGCCCAGGAGCACCTGATCGCGGGGATCCGGGAGGTCACTTACCGGCGGTCACTGCCGCTGGCCACCCGCGATCTGCGCGTCGTCCTGTCCCCGCTGGGTACGCGCGCGGGCGTCACCGGCGCGGCTCACATGGTCGCCGACGCCCTCTTCGACCCGGCGGCCATCGACGCGCGGTTGCGCTGATTCCGGGGTCGCTCAGCGGGCGGCGGTCCGGACTGGCGCGGGCTCAGCGGGTGGCCGTCCAGGAGTGGGCGACGTCCACGATGACCTTGCCGTCCGACTGGAAGACGCGGAACGGCAGCCGTGCCCGCACGCCCAGCCCGACCTGGGTGTCGCCCTCGAAGCTGGCGGCGTAGCGGGTGTCGCGGAAGGTCTTGTAGCCGGTGACGTTCACGCCCGGCAGCGGCTGCCTGGCCTTGCCCGGGTACGTGCTCCGGCCCGACTCGACGTCGTAGCTGGGCGCGCCCACCCGGATGTCCAGGATGGCGCCGCCGTTCACCGGGATCGGGTCGCCGGAGCCGTCCTGGTGCAGCGCGTCGACGTAGCGCACGTCGAACCGCACCTGGTCGGCGGCGGTGGCGCCCTTCACGTCGAAGACCATGCGGTCGAAGCACTCGTGCTGACCGGTCCTGATGTTCTCCAGCGGCTTGTAGTTCCCCGAGGGCGCCGTCTTGTCGCCGCTGCCCCAGCCGGTCGCGCAGGCCGCGGCCGTACCCGCGGTGGCGGTCTGCGCCGCGCCCGCGGTTCCCGCCGTCCCCGCCAGTCCGGCGCCTGCCAGCACGATCGCCGCGAGCGCTGTACCCCACCGTCGCATGATCAATCCCCAAGGTGTCGATTGGCCAGTGATTCATGGGGTTTGACGGGTTGGAGAGGCGCGAGGTTGTCCCGAGGGGCGCATCTTGTCGCGAAAGGTATGGTCGGGGTTAACCCCTCAGGGTGGGGTTACCCTCAGCGCCCACCGGCCGGGTGACCGGATGGGCACGCACTTCCGGTTCGGACAGGCTCGTCCCCATGCCACTGACGACCGGCAAGACCACCGCGCTGGCCCTCGCCACCGCCACCATCGCCTCCGCCCTGACCACGGTGTCCTCCGCCGAGGCGACCAGCGCGCTCAACTGGGGGGCGTGCGCCGGGGACGGCCATGACGCCCGCCAGGAATGCGCCACGCTCGACGTCCCCCTGAACTACCGCGGCCCGGACGGGAAGTCGATCACGCTCACGGTCTCCCGCGTCCGCAGCGAGCGGCCCGAGGCCCGCCGCGGCACCCTGCTGCTGATCCCCGGCGGTCCGGGGGAGCCGGGCCTGAACAGGCCGTCCACCGTGGGCAAGCGGCTGCCGCAGTCGGTCCGGGACGCGTACGACCTCATCAGCTTCGATCCGCGCGGAACGGGCCGGTCCACCCCCGCGAGCTGTGATCTGGCGGCCGGGGACCGGTCCTTGGCCACGACCCGCCCCTGGCCCGCGGCCGACGGCGACATCACGGAGAACGTGGCCACTGCCCGCCGCGTCGCCGACACCTGCGCCCGCAACGGCGGCGATCTGCTGCCCACTCTCAGCACCGTCAACGAGGCCCGCGACATCGACAGCGTCCGCCGGGCGCTCGGCGAGCGGAAGCTGTCGGCCTGGGGCAGGTCGTACGGGACGTACGTGGGTTCCGTCTACGCGCAGCTGTACCCGGAGCGCACCGACCGCTGGGTGCTGGACAGCAACGACGACCCGGACCCGGAGCAGGTGGAGCGCCGCTGGCTGGCCAACTTCGCGGTCGGCACGGAGGACAGCTTCCCCGCCTTCGCCAAGTGGGCCTCGGACCCCGGCAGTCCGGTGCGGCTCGCGGACACCCCGGCCGGGGTGCGCCGCCTCGTCCTGGACCTGGCCGCCCGGCTGGACGCCGAGCCGCTGCCCTGGGAGGGCGCCAACCCGCCGGAGCTGAACGGCAATGTGTTCCGCCAGAGCGTCCTCACCGCCCTGTACTCCCGGAGCCAGTTCGAGGGACTGGCCCGGCTCGTCAGGGACGCGGAGCAGGGCAGGGTGCCCGGCGCGGCGCCGCCGGATCTGCCGCAGGACACGGCGGCGGTGGCCTTCGCGACGATCTGCAACGACGTGGAGTGGCCGACGTCGGTCCCCGGCCACGCCCGCGCCGTCGCCGCCAGCCGCGTCTCCCACCCGCTGACCGCGGGCATGCCGGTGAACATCACGCCGTGCTCGTTCTGGCGGTACGAGCCCCAGGACAAGCCGGTCCGCATCACCGACCGGGGCCCGTCCAACGTCCTGATGGTGCAGAACCGCTACGACGTCGCCACCCCGTACAGCGGGGCGCTGAACCTGCGGCGTGCCTTCGGGGACCGGGCGCGGATGGTCACCGTCGACACCACGGGCCATGGCGCGGCGTATGTCCCCGCGCCGTACGGCAGCTCCTGCGCGGACCGTGCGGTGACGGACTACCTGGTCGGCGGCGTGCGACCGGCGCGCGATGTGTCCTGCGCGCCGGACGCACAGGGCTCCCGGGAGGCGGGTTCCTGAGGGGCGGGCTCCTGAGGGGCGGGCTCCCGGGAGCGGTGAGCGCTCAGAGGCGCTCGGGGGTCCGGATGCCCAGCAGGGACATGCCCTGCCGCAGGGTGCGGCCGGTCAGGTCGGACAGGAAGAGCCGGTTCTCGACCTCGGCCGGGCCGCCCTCCGCCTTCAGGACCGGGCACTGGTCGTAGAAGGTCGTGAAGAGCGAGGCCAGCTGGTAGAGGTACGCGGCCAGCTTGTGCGGCTCGTACGAACCGGCGACCTCGGCCAGCGTCTCCGCGAACTGGTCCACGTGCAGGCCCAGTGCCCGCTCGGCGGGGGCCAGCGGCAGCTCCGGGTGGGCCAGCGGACGCTGCGTCTCGTCGGCGCGGCGCAGGATCGACTGGATGCGGGCGTACGCGTACTGGAGGTAGACCGAGGTGTCGCCGTTGAGCGAGACCATCTGGTCGAGGTCGAACTTGTAGTCGCGGGAGGCGGAGGTGGACAGGTCGGCGTACTTCACGGCGCCGATGCCGACCTGTGCGCCGCGCTCGGCGATCTCCGCGTCCGTGAGGCCGAGCTTCTCGCTCTTCTCCCGGACCACGGCCGCCGCCCGCTCGCTCGCCTCGTCCAGCAGGTCCTCCAGCCGGACCGTCTCGCCCTCACGGGTCTTGAACGGCTTGCCGTCCTTGCCGAGGACCGTGCCGAAGGCGAGCTGGACGGCGCGCACCTTCTCATTCAGCCAGCCGATCCGGCGGGCGGTCTCGAAGACCATCTTGAAGTGCAGCGACTGCCGGGCGTCCACCACATACAGCAGGGTGTCGGCCTCAAGGTTCTGCACCCGGTCGCGGATCGCGGACAGGTCGGTGGCCGCGTATCCGAAGCCGCCGTCGGACTTCTGGACGATCAGCGGCACCGGGTTGCCGTCCGGGCCCTTGACGTCGTCGAAGAAGACGCAGAGGGCGCCCTCGGAGCGGACGGCGACGCCGGACTCCTCCAGCAGGCGGCAGGTCTCCACCAGCATGTCGTTGTAGCCCGACTCGCCGACCACATCGGGGTCATGGACCTCGATGTCGAGCTTGTCGAAGACCGAGTAGAAGTAGATCTTCGACTCGTCGACGAACTTCCGCCACAGGGCGATCGTCTCCTCGTCCCCGGCCTGCAGGTCCACCACCCGCCGCCGGGACCGCTCCTTGAACTCCGGGTCGGCGTCGAAGAGCGCGCGCGCCGCCTTGTAGAGCCGGTTCAGATTGGACATCGCCTCTTCGCCGGAGGCGGCGTCCTTGTGGTCCAGCTCGTGGGGGTGCTCGATCAGGTACTGGATGAGCATGCCGAACTGGGTGCCCCAGTCGCCGATGTGGTGGCGGCGGACCACCTTCTCGCCGCTGAACTCCAGGATCCTGACCACCGCGTCGCCGATCACGGCCGAGCGCAGATGGCCGACGTGCATCTCCTTCGCCACGTTCGGCTGGGCGTAGTCGATCACGGTCGTGCCCGCGTCCGCCGCGAACGGGATGCCGAGCCGGTCGTCGGCGGCGCGCGCGGCGAGGGTCGCGGTGATGGCGGAGTCCGCGACGGTGATGTTGAGGAAGCCGGGGCCGGAGACCTCGATGTCGGCGATCACCGAGTCGGGGTCGGCGGAGGTCGGGGCGACCGGAAGGCGCTCCACGACCTGCGCCGCCAGCTCGCGCGGATTGCCCTTGAGCTGCTTCGCCAGCGCCAGCATCCCGTTGGCCTGGAAGTCGGCCCGGTCGCTTCGTCGCAGCAGCGGGTCCGCGGAACCGGCCTCCGGCAGGGCAGCCATGAGGGCGTCCGCGACGCGCTGGTGGACCGAAGCGGCAAGGGAGGGGACCGAGGCCATGGGTGAGGTGCCGTTCCTATAGAGGGCTGGGTTACCAATCTGGCCACACCAGTATTTCATGGCCCGTCCAACCCTTTCGGCGGGCTGTGGACAGCTGTGGATAACTCCCGACGTGCCCTCGGCGTGCCCGCGCTGTGGATAACGCCGACAACCTGTGGGCAACCCCGAAGGCTCCCTCTCCGTCTGGGACAATGGTCGGTGCCATGACCGCAAGGAAGGAAGTGCCGACCGTGGCTCAGAGCACCGAGACCGACTGGGTCTCCCGTTTCGCGGACGAGGTCATTGCCGAGGCGGAGCGACGCGCGCCCGGCAAACCCATCGTCTGCGCCTCGGGACTCAGCCCGTCCGGCCCGATCCACCTCGGCAATCTGCGCGAGGTCATGACGCCGCACCTGGTGGCCGACGAGATCCGGCGCCGCGGGTACGAATGCGTCCACATCGTGTCCTGGGACGACTACGACCGGTACCGGAAGGTTCCGGCCGGGATCGACCCGTCCTGGTCCGAGCACATCGGCAAGCCGCTGACCTCGGTCCCGGCCCCGCCCGGCTCCGCGTACCCGAACTGGGCCGAGCACTTCAAGGCGCCGATGATCGAGGCGCTGGGTGCGATGGGCATCGAGTTCCACGGCATCAGCCAGACGGAGAAGTACACCTCGGGTGCCTACCGCGAGCAGATCCTGCACGCGATGCGCCACCGCGGGCAGATCGACGCCGTGCTCGACCGGTACCGCACGAAGGACAAGGACAAGGACAAGGACAAGCAGGCGGCGAAGAAGCCGCAGCAGAAGCAGCAGAAGCCGGTCGACGAGGCCGAGCTGGAGGCCGCCGAGGGCTCCGGCGCGGCCGCCGAGGACGACGGCAGCGCGGGCGGCGCCGGGTACTTCCCGTACAAGCCGTACTGCTCGGTCTGCGAGCGCGATCTGACGACCGTGACCTCGTACGACGACGAGACCACGGAGCTGGCGTACACCTGCGCCTGCGGCCACGGCGAGACCGTGCTGCTCAGCGAGCACGACCGGGGCAAGCTGGTCTGGAAGGTCGACTGGCCGATGCGCTGGGCGTACGAGGGCGTCGTCTTCGAGCCGTCCGGCGTCGATCACTCCTCGCCCGGCTCCTCGTTCGTGGTCGGCGGGCAGATCGTCCGCGAGGTCTTCGGCGGCGACCAGCCGATCGGCCCGATGTACGCGTTCGTCGGCATCAGCGGCATGGCCAAGATGTCCTCCTCCAAGGGCGGCGTGCCGACCCCGGCCGACGCGCTGGAGATCATGGAGGCGCCGCTGCTGCGCTGGCTGTACGCGCGCCGTCGGCCGAACCAGTCCTTCAAGATCGCCTTCGATCAGGAGATCCAGCGCACCTACGACGAGTGGGACGCCCTGGAGCGCAAGATCGGCGACGGTTCGGCGCAGCCCGCGGACGCCGCCGCGCACAGCCGGGCGACCCGCACCGCCACCGGTGAGCTGCCCCGCACCCCGCGCCCGCTGCCGTACCGGATGCTCGCCTCCGTGGTGGACATCACCACCGGGCACGACGAGCAGACGCTGCGCATCCTCGGCGAGCTGGACCCGGCGAACCCGGTGAAGTCCCTGGACGAGACGCGGCCGCGGCTCGACCGGGCCGAGCGCTGGATCACCACCCAGGTCCCGGCCGAGCAGCGCACCCGGGTCCGGGACGAGCCGGACACCGAGCTGCTGGCCTCGCTCGGCGAGACCGAGCGCGCGTCGCTGCGGCTGCTGCTCGACGGGCTGGACGAGCACTGGTCGCTCGACGGGCTGACGACGCTGGTCTACGGCGTGCCGAAGCTCCAGGCCGGGCTGTCGGCGGACGCCAAGCCGACGCCGGAGCTGAAGGTCGCGCAGCGGGCGTTCTTCGCGCTGCTCTACCAGCTGCTGGTCGGGCGGGACACCGGTCCGAGGCTGCCCACCCTGCTGCTCGCGGTGGGGGCGGACCGGGTGCGCAAGCTGCTCGCGGCCTGAGCCGGTAGGCCCCTGAGCCGGGCGGGCGCCGGGTCCGCCCGGCGCCCGAGGGAAAGGCGGAGCCTGACGGTTACGGGATGTGCTCCGCCTGCATCTCCGTGCGGTAGCGGTCCTTGTAGTCGTTCACATAGCCGGTCAGCTCGTCGTTGCTGAGGTCGGCGACGCCGTACGCCTCCCGCAGCCGCTGCCCGAACTGGTACGCCGAGGGGAAGCGCCCGTTGTCGGCGAGGTACTGCCGGTAGGTCGCGTAGAACACCTCGTCGCGCGGGACGTCGTCCGGCATGGTCGCCGTGGCGACGGGCGCCCCCGGCTGCTCGTACTCGGCGTACGCCTGCTCCTGGCCGCGCTGCTCCGGGACGTACGCGCCCTGGGCGTTGCCCGGGCCCTGGCCGCCGAGCTGGCGGACCCGGTTCGGTCCTACGGGCACGGTGACCTGCGGCTGCCCGGGCTGCTGCGGCACGCCCGGCTGCATCTGCTGCGCCTGCTGGGCCTGCTGCATCTGCTGGGCCTGATGTTCGGGCTGCACCGGGTGCTCGGCCTGCGCCGGATGGGCGGCGGCCGGGTCGAACGGGACGGCGCCCCGGCCGTCGTGGTCCGCTCCCGTCTGCTGCTGGTACACCGGCAGCGGCAGCGAGAGGGGCAGCTGCTGCGGCTGCTGCTGTCCGGGAGCGGCGGCGAAGCCGGTGCCGTTGGCCGGGCCGTAGACGCCCTGCCGCATCCCCGGGTACGCCGCGCCCGGCGCCTGCCAGGCCCCGCCCCCCGCGGCGCCCGGCGTGCCCGTACCCGACGCGCCCGTGCCCGAGGGCAGCGCGGACGGGGAGAAGGCGCCCGGTTCCAGCCCGGCCGCCTCCAGGCCCGCGGGTGCGGTGTCGGACAGCGGTACCCCGTAGCGCGCCAGCCGCAGCGGCATCAGCGCCTCCACCGGGGCCTTACGGCGCCAGTTCCGGCCGTAGCGGGCCTGCAGCCGGGTCTGGTAGACCAGCCGGTCCTGCTCCAGCTGGATGACCTCGTCGTAGCTGCGCAGCTCCCACAGCTTCATCCGGCGCCACAGCCGGAAGGTCGGAATCGGCGCCAGCAGCCAGCGGACGATGCGGACCGACTCCATGTGCCGGTCGGCGGTGATGTCGGCGATGCGGCCGATCGCGTGCCGAGCGGCCTCCACGGAGACCACGAAGAGCACCGGGATGACGCCGTGCATGCCGACGCCGATCGGATCCGGCCAGGCGGCGGCGCCGTTGAAGGCGATCGTGGCCGCCGTCAGCATCCACGCGGTCTGGCGCAGCAGCGGGAAGGGGATGCGGATCCAGGTCAGCAGCAGATCCAGCGCCAGCAGGACGCAGATCCCGGCGTCGATCCCGATGGGGAAGACGTTGGCGAAGGCGCCGAAGCCCTTCTTCTCGGCGAGGTCGCGGACCGCGGAGTAGGACCCCGCGAAGCCGATCGCGGCGATCACCACCGCCCCGGCCACGACCACGCCGATCAGTATTCGATGCGTTCTTGTCAGTTGCATCGCGGCCACCCGCGATCCCTCCCCGTCCTTGGCGATAAGCCTTGGCATGCAGCGCGCCCAGGGTCGCATACACGTCAATCGCCACGGACGGGAAGGGGGTGGCGGAGGCGGCTAGGCGCCGCTCTAGGAGTCCTTCGAGCCCTCCGAGGCCTTGGGCTTGTCGGCGGACTTGGAACCGCCGGAACCCGGCGCATCCTTGCCGCCACCGGCGCCGCCGGTGCCCTTCGCGACGGATTCGACGACCTCCTTGGCGGCGGACTTGGCGTCCTCCATCAGCTTGGTGGCGTCCGGCGTCTTCTCGGTCTCGTAGCCCGCGCCGTCGTACTCGATGGTCACCACGACGTTCGCGGTCCGGGCGACGACCGTCTGGTTCCGGAAGTCGTCGCCGTCGCGCTTCTCCTCGGTACGGACGGTGGTCGCCGCGTCACCGATGGCCGTCTGCTCGGTCTTGGGGCTCTTCAGCCCCTCCCCGGAGGAGGCCTTCTCGGCCTGCTGGGTGGCGTACTCCTGGGCGCGCTTGTCGCCGGTGCCGAGCCCCGCGTCGGACTTGAAGAGCTTCAGCGAGAGGGACAGCGAGCGGTACTTGAAGCCGTCGAGGCCGTTCCACAGGCAGGTGGCGGAGGTGTTGGTGTCACCCGAGGGAAGGGCCTTGCCCTTCTTGGTCTTCGCCTTGGGGACCAGCTTGTCGACGGTGTCGCCCGACAGGGACGTACACACATCGGGAAGCTTGCTGAACTTTGCCGCCGCGACGGACGGCGAGGCACTGGGTGAGGAGGGTCTCGACGAGCCCTCCGCGTCCTTTTTGTCATCGGAGCCGGAGGAGCAGCCGGCGACGAGCAGGGCCGGGACGGTCGCGCAGGCGAGTATTCGGGCGAGTCGCGGGGCTGAACGGTGCATGGTTCCTTCGCTCAATCTCTGTCGATGGGCGGTGGTACCGCCCGCGTCATTACCGGCACGGTACGCGGCCGATCGCGGGCGGCCCAATCCCCGAGGTCTTCCGCCCGGGGGCGGCCCGGCTCGCTATTCGGTGAGACGCCCGGTCAGCTCCTGGGCCAAGTCTTCGGCGTTCCCCTGGAGTTCTTCGCTTTCGGGAATGTCCTTTTTGTTGGTCGACCACTCGTCGTACTCAATGGTGGCGATCACATTCGAGGACCGGAAGACGACCGTGATGTCGCGGTGGATCCCGGAGTCCTTGGTGATCAGCTGGTCATTGAGGAACGCGTCGTCGGCGAGGTCGTCGAGGCGGCGCGGGGCGGTGGCGTCCGGGTTCTCCGGGGTGCTCCCGTCGCTTGCGGTGCCCTCATCGTCGCCCGCGCTCGGACTGCCCGTGCCGCCGTTCTCGCCGCTGTTGCCCTTCTCACTCCCGGCGGAGCTGCCGGTCTCGCCCGTCCCGCCCTCGTCGCCGGACCCGCTGGAGGCGCTCGATCCGCTGGACGCGCTCGCCTCCGAGCCGGGCGATGAGGAGGCGGACGTGTCGCCGCCCGGCTGGTCCGCGTCCTCGTCCTCGCTCTCGTCGGAGGCGCCGGTGGAGGGCGAGGTCGGGGTCGGGGTGTCCGGGATGTCGGCCGCGGTCGCCTTCTTCTCGTACAGCTCCAGCGCCCGGTCGTCATCGCTCACGGACGGGTCGTACGAGACGACGCGCTCGAAGTCCAGCGTCAGATAGCGGGTGCCGCTCGGCGTCGAGACCTTCCAGCGGCAGCCGTCGCGCCGGTCTATGTCGTACGTCACGGTCGCCTGGCCGTCGTACGACTTGTCGGCCTCGGTGCCGCCGGGCAGTAGCCGGTGCAGCGTCTTGGCGCTCACGGCGCCGCACGCCTCGGGGAGGGTGTCGTAGCGGCCCGGCTCGGCCGAGACCCCCGTACCGGAGTCGTCGGAGGCGCTGTCGTCCGCTCCGGGCTTGGAGTCGGAGCCGGTGCATCCGCTGAGTCCCGCGGTGGCGAGCACGGCGATGAGCAGGGCGGCGGCCGGGGCGGCGCGCCGTCCACGAGCCGTTCGCTGCGCTGGCTGCACTATCCGTGTCCCTTCGAGCGAAAACTGCTTGCCGCCCGTAGGCGATGGCTGCAGACAATGTGTACCGCACGGGCCGCCGCGTCTGCCGGTCGGCTGTCGCGAATGGGCCTTGGGCCCGGCTTTTGCGTTTTCCGACTTTCGCGGGGGAATGAGTAAAACATGTCGTATGTCGAGGTGCCCGGGGCGAACGTCCCGATCCGTATGTGGGCGGACCCCGCGACGGTCGAGGGCGTGGCCATGCAGCAGCTGCGGAACGTGGCCACCCTGCCGTGGATCAAGGGCCTGGCCGTGATGCCGGACGTGCACTACGGAAAGGGCGCCACCGTCGGTTCGGTGATCGCGATGCACGGGGCCGTGTGCCCGGCGGCGGTCGGCGTGGACATCGGCTGCGGGATGTCGGCGGTCAAGTCGTCGCTCACCGCGGACGACCTGCCGGGCGATCTGTCGCGGCTGCGGTCCAAGATCGAGCAGGCGATTCCGGTGGGCCGGGGGATGCACGACGACCCGGTCGACCCGGGGCGGCTGCACGGGTTCGGGACCGCCGGATGGGACGACTTCTGGAGCCGGTTCGGGGGAGTGGCCGAGGCGGTCAAGTTCCGCCAGGAGCGGGCCACGAAGCAGATGGGGTCGCTCGGCTCTGGCAATCACTTCATCGAATTCTGTCTCGATGACGAGGGTTCGGTGTGGCTGATGCTGCACTCCGGCTCCCGGAACATCGGCAAGGAGCTGGCCGAGTACCACATCGGCCAGGCCCGCGGACTGCCGCACAACCAGGGTCTGATCGACCGCGACCTGGCCGTCTTCATCGCGGACACCCCGCAGATGGCCGCCTACCGGCACGATCTGTTCTGGGCGCAGGAGTACGCCAAGTACAACCGCGCGATCATGATGTCGCTCTTCCAGGACGTCGTGCGCAAGGAGTTCGCGAAGGCCCGGCCGGTCTTCGAGCCGGTCATCTCGTGTCACCACAACTACGTGGCCGAGGAGCGGTACGAGGACATGGACCTGCTGGTGACCCGCAAGGGCGCCATCCGCGCGGGCCGTGGGGACTACGGGATCATCCCCGGTTCGATGGGCACCGGTTCGTACATCGTCCGGGGTCTGGGGAACGAGTCGTCCTTCAACTCGGCCTCGCACGGCGCCGGGCGGAAGATGAGCCGGAACCAGGCGAAGAAGCGTTTCTCGACGCAGGACCTGGAGGCGCAGACGCGGGGCGTGGAGTGCCGTAAGGACTCCGGTGTCGTGGACGAGATCCCGGGTGCGTACAAGCCGATCGAGAAGGTCATCGAGCAGCAGCGGGACCTCGTCGAGGTGGTGGCCCGGCTCAAGCAGGTCGTGTGTGTGAAGGGGTGAACGCGCGGGGCCGCTGGTGAGCGGCCCCGCCTCCTCAGCGCTCCCGGTGGACCTTGTGCTGGGCGGCCTGGGCACGGGGGCGGATCACCATCAGGTCGACGTTGACGTGGGAGGGCCGGGTGACCGTCCAGGCGACGGTGTCGGCGACGTCGTCGGCGGTCAGCGGCTCGGCGACACCGTCGTAGACGGCGGCGGCCTTGCCCTCGTCCCCGCGGAACCGGTTCACCGCGAACTCGTCCGTCATGACCATGCCCGGCGCGATCTCGATCACCCGCACCGGCTCGCCGCACAGCTCCAGCCGCAGCGTGCCCGCGATCGCGTGCGCGCCGTGCTTGGCGGCCACGTAACCGCCGCCGCCCTCGTACTGGATGTGGCCCGCCGTGGAGGACAGCACCACGATCGTGCCGTCGCCGGAGGCGGTGAGGGCGGGCAGCAGGGCCTGCGTCACATGGAGCACGCCCATGACGTTGACCTCGTACATCGCCCGCCAGTCGGCCGGGTCGGAGGCCGCGACGGTCTCGGCGCCGATGGCCCCGCCCGCGTTGTTGACCAGTACGTCACAGCGGTCGACCTGTTCGGCGAAGGCGGTGACGGCGTCCCGGTCGGTGACGTCCAGGACGTACGGCAGGGCCTCGTACCCCGCCTCCGTCAGCTCCGCGGCCAGCGCCTCGATCCGCTCCTTGCGGCGGGCGGCGAGGACGACGCGGAATCCGGCGGCGGCGAGCCTGCGGGCGGTCGCCGCCCCGATCCCACTGCTGGCACCGGTGATGACTGCGGTACGGGTGGTCATCGGCCCTCCTGTGGCGACGTGGCATGCGCGTGATCCGGTACGGAAAGCGCACCGTGATCCATACGCAGGATATGACCTTCTGATCTGCGGCCGATCGGGGGACTGAAGATCGGAAACCGCTATCCGCTCATGGCCCCGGGGAAGGGTGCACTGCGTCCGGCGCGCCGCCGGTCTCGGACGTCCCACGCCCAAGGAGTGAATTCAGGTCATGACCCATCAGAACAGAACGCTGCACCGGTCCCGTCGGTCCTTCCGCCGCTGGGGGGTCGCCTCCGCGGGCGCCCTCGCGGCGGCGGCGCTGGTGGCGGGCGCTCCGTCGGTCGCGTGGGCTGCGGGCAGCGCGCTGGGCTCCCAGCCGTCGTCGGCCTCCGCATGCCCCCAGGACCAGGAGCGGCACGGGGACCGCAGCCATGGGGATGGCCATCAGCACGCCGACAACAACCACAAGCAGCACGAGAACGGGCACCACGCCGACGGCAAGCGCGAGAACGGCCACGACGAGAACGGCCACGACGAGAATGGTCGTCACGAGGACGGCCGTCACGAGGACAGTCGTCACGAGGACAGTCGTCACGACAACGGCCATGACGAGAACGGCCGTCACGACAACGGTGGTCACGAGGACAGTCGTCACGAGAACGGCCGTCACGACAACGGTGGTCACGAGGACAGTCGTCACGAGAACGGCCGTCACGACAACGGTCGTCACGAGAACGGCCACCACGCCAACGAGCAGTCCGCCAACGGCCAGTCCTCCAACGGTTGGCACGGCAACGGCCACCACGCCAACGGGGCTGCGAACGGGCAGTCCGCCAACGGCCAGGCGGCGAACGGTCAGTCAGGCAATGGCTGGCACGGGAACGGCCAGGCCGCCAATGGCCAAGCGGCCGCCAATGGCCAGGCCACCGCCGAGCGCCAGAACAGCCGCCCGCAGCGCCCGCAGCGTCCGCAGCGCCCGCAGCGCCCGCAGCGCGAGAACCACGCCCCGCAGGGGCACGGCTATCAGCAGCGCGGCATGGCGCAGTACGGCGAGTCGGCCCAGGCCCAGCCCGAGGCGGCCCCGCAGCCGCAGGCCGCCCCGCAGCCCCAAGCGGCCCCGCAGCCCCAAGCGGCCCCGCAGCCCCAAGCGGCTCCGCAGCCGCAGGCCGCCCCGCAGCCGCAGGCCGCTCCGCAGCCGCAGGCCGCCCCGCAGCCGCAGGCGGCTCCGCAGGCGGCTCCGCAGGCCGCCGACGCCATGCCGCAGCCGCAGGACCGTTACGGCGCCCCGGCCGCCCACGACGACCACAAGGACGACCACAAGGACGCCCGCAAGGACGACCACGCCCGCAAGGACGACCACGCGGCCCAGGACCCCCACGCCCACCAGAAGCGCGAGGCCACCGCCGCCGACGCGCAGAGCGCTGAGGGCCCGGTGACGCTCCAGCGGGCCGTGGAGATCGCCGAGTGCGAGGTCGGCGGCAAAGCCGTCAGCGCCGAGCTGGTGGACGACTGCCCCGAGGACGACCCGCGGCACAAGAACCACCACAAGGACGACCCGCGCAAGGCCGACCCCCGCAAGGACGGGCACCGCAAGGACGGTCAGCGCAAGGACCAGCACCGGGACCCGCACCACAACGACAAGCAGCGCGCCGAGAAGCCGCACCACGCGGACAAGCAGGACAAGCAGGACAAGCACCGCGGCGACCACAAGCAGCAGGACCCGCACCACAAGCAGAAGGACCCGGAGCACAAGAACGGCGACGCGCACCAGGTGTGGGCCGTGGACGTCGAGTGCGACCACTCCATCACCCGGGTGCTGATCGACCCGGAGACCGGCTGCGTCCTCGACTCAACCAAGAAGCAGGACAACGGCGACCACGCTCACCACGGCCGCCCGCTCACCTTCTAGGCACGTACATGATCACGACGACACCGGCCAGGCAGATCAGCGCACCGATCACATCGAAACGGTCGGGCCGGTAGCCGTCCGCGACCATGCCCCAGGCGAGTGAACCGGCGACGAAGACGCCGCCGTACGCCGCGAGGATGCGGCCGAAGTTCGCGTCCGGCTGGAGCGTGGCCACGAAACCGTAGGCGCCGAGAGCCACGATCCCGGCGCCGATCCAGGCCCATCCCCTGTGCTCGCGCACACCCTGCCAGACCAGCCAGGCGCCTCCGATTTCCAGGAGGGCGGCCAGGACGAACAGGATGACGGAGCGTGCGATGAGCATGGGGGGAAGGCCAGGGTTAGGGCCAGACGAGGCAGTACGGCTGATGGCCCGCCTCGTGCAGCCGGTGGCTGAAGTCCTGCCACTCGTGGAGCAGTTGGTAGACCAGGAAGGCGTCGCGCGGGCCGCCGCGGTCCGGGACCGTGGACCAGATGAACGCGGCCGCGCCCACCGCCTCCTCGCCGACGCCGCGCAGCGGGTCGACGGCGGTCATCGGCAGCTTGACGACGGCGTAGTCCGGGTGCAGGACGACGAGTTCGAGCGGGGGCACCTTGTGCAGGGGGACGCCCTCGATGCCGGTGAGGACCATCGCGGCCACCGTCTCCGGCTTGATCTTGGTGAACATGCCGTGGCCCAGCTCGTCACCGCCCAGCTCCTCGGGGCGCATGGAGATGGGGACCCGGGCAGCGGTGGCCCCGTCGGGCGCGCCGAAGTACTTGTAGGTCACCCCCATGCGGCCCCCGCTCCTGCTTGCCCTGCCCGCGTCTTCTCGCCGATGGCGTCCGGGGCGGGGACGCTCGGGGCCTCGATCGTCAGTCCCCTCACCCAGTTCGCCACTGCGATGCATATCTCCACCCGACCACTCGCGGCCGCCGCCGCGCAACCCGATCATTGCGACTGATCAAACTGATCAATATGACTGAGACCTCCCCCGAGTCGGCGTTATGAAACTCCCGACGGCAGGACTCCGTCACCCTCTGACAACATGGCTTGCGTGAGCTATCCGTACGCAGCCCCAGTTTCGCAGACGCTTTTCGATCGCGCGGCCGTCGTGACGCCCGGCGGCGTGAACTCTCCGGTCCGGGCTTTCCGCGCCGTCGGAGGTACGCCCCGCTTTATGGTGTCCGGTGACGGTCCGTACCTCACCGACGCCGATGGTCGCGAGTACGTCGACCTCGTGTGTTCGTGGGGACCGATGATCCTCGGCCATTCGCACCCCGAGGTCATCTCGGCCGTGCAGGCCGCCGTCGCACGTGGTACGTCGTTCGGCACGCCGGGCGAGGGCGAGGTCGAACTCGCCGAGGAGATCGTGGCCCGGATCGGCCCCGTCGAGCAGGTGCGCCTGGTGTCGTCCGGCACCGAGGCGACGATGTCGGCGATCCGGCTGGCCCGTGGCTTCACCGGCCGCCCCAAGGTGATCAAGTTCGCGGGCTGTTACCACGGCCATGTGGACGCCCTGCTGGCCGCGGCCGGGTCCGGGGTGGCGACCTTCGGGCTGCCGGACACCCCCGGAGTGACGGGCGCGCAGGCGGGGGAGACCGTCGTGCTCCCGTACAACGACCTGGACGCGGTGCGGGCGGCGTTCGCCGCGCACCCGGGCGAGATCGCCTGCGTGATCACCGAGGCGTCGCCCGGCAACATGGGCGTGGTGCCGCCGCTGCCGGGGTTCAACGCGGGCCTGAAGGAGCTGTGCGCCGACAACGGCGCGCTCTACATCTCCGACGAGGTCATGACCGGTTTCCGGGTCTCCAAGGCGGGCTGGTTCGGGCTCGACGGAGTCGTACCCGATCTGATGACCTTCGGAAAGGTCATGGGTGGCGGCTTCCCGGCCGCGGCCTTCGGCGGCCGCGCCGACGTCATGGCGCAGCTCGCCCCGGCCGGGCCCGTCTACCAGGCGGGCACGCTCTCCGGGAACCCGATCGCGACGGCCGCCGGTGTGGCCCAGCTGCGGCTGCTGGACGACGCGGCGTACGAAAAGGTCGACGCGGCCTCCGCGCGGCTGCGGGCGCTGGTGACCGAGGCGCTGGACAAGGCGGGCGTGGCGCACCGGCTGCAGACCGCGGGCAACATGTTCTCCGTCTTCTTCACCGACGAGGACGTCACGGACTACGCCAAGGCGAAGGCGCAGCAGGCGTTCCGCTTCACCCCCTTCTTCCACTCGATGCTGTCCCAGGGCGTCTATCTGCCGCCGTCCGCCTTCGAGTCGTGGTTCGTCTCGACGACCCATGACGAGCGGGCGCTGGAGCGGGTGGCGGAGGCTCTGCCGGGGGCGGCGCGGGCCGCCGCCGAGGCGACTGAATGATGGGTGACATGACAACGAGCGAGAACGACATCACCGTCGTCCATGTGATGCGCCACGGCGAGGTGGAGAACCCGGAGGGCGTGCTGTACGGGCGCCTGCCCGGGTACCACCTCTCCGAGCTGGGCCGCCGCATGGCCGACCGGGTCGCCGAGCACCTCGCTGAGCGCGACATCACCCATGTGGTCGCCTCCCCGCTGGAGCGGGCCCAGGAGACGGCCGCGCCGATCGGCAAGGCGCACGGTCTGGACGTGGCCGTGGACGAGCGGCTGATCGAGGCGGCGAACGCCTTCCAGGGGAAGACCTTCGGGGTGGGCGACGGCGCGCTGCGCAGGCCGGCCAACTGGCGTCATCTCACCAACCCCTTCCGCCCCTCCTGGGGCGAGCCGTACATCGACCAGGTGGTCCGGATGATGGGGGCGCTGGGTGCGGCGCGCGACGCCGCCCGCGGGCATGAGGCGGTCTGCGTCAGCCATCAGCTGCCGATCTGGATCGTGCGCAGCTTCGCGGAGCGGCGGCGGCTGTGGCACGACCCGCGCAAGCGGCAGTGCACCCTGGCCAGTCTCACCTCCTTCACCTACCGCGGCGACAAGATCGTGTCGGTCGGCTACAGCGAACCGGCCCGTGATCTCGTCCCCGCCCATCTCCTCGCGGGCGCCAAGAAGGTGAAGGGGGCCTCCAAGGGGGTCGGCGCGTAATCAGCGCGCTGTAGGCGCCTCATCGCATGGGGTAATCGTTCCCGGGGTTATGTTCCGGAACGGTAATTGGCCGCGTTCGTTCGGAACCCCGCTATTCGTCTCGCCATCTCAAAGGTCGTCCGTGACCCGGGCAACCAGTACGGCGAGTGCGAATTGAGGACGCTATGCGTGAGGTCAGCCGGAGGGGGATCCTCGGCCTTGGTATGGGGGCGGTCGCGTCACTGACCGCTGTCGGCTGTTCATCGTCGGGGTCGGATAAGGCGGCCCCGAAGAGGACGGCGCAGGCGAAGCCGATCGGTGATGGTTCAACTTCCCGTGGAGTGGGCCGGCCGAAGGATCCCAAGCCGGAGCGTCTTGAGCGGGGGCAGAAGCCGCCGCAGTTCGTGGTGTTCTCCTGGGACGGTGCGGGAGAGGTCGGCAACGGCCTCTTCCCGCGTTTCCTGAAGCTCGCCGAGGATCACGGCGCGACCATGACGTTCTTCCTCTCCGGCCTTTACTGCCTGCCGGAGTCGAAGAAGTCGCTCTACAAGCCGCCGAACAACCCGGTGGGCGCCTCCGACATCGGCTACCTCACCGACGACCACATCAAGGCGACCCTGAAGAACGTGCGTCGTGCCTGGTTGGAGGGGCATGAGATAGGCACCCACTTCAACGGCCACTTCTGCTCCGGTCGCGGCAGCGGCGCCAACTGGACGTCCGCCCAGTGGGAGTCGGAGATCGAGCAGGCGGTGTCGTTTGTGACGCAGTGGCGCACGAACACCGGATTCACGGACGTCGAGCCGCTGCCCTTCGATTACCGCGAGGAACTGATCGGCGGGCGCACTCCGTGTCTGCTCGGACAGCAGAATCTGCTGCCGACCGCCCGTAAGCTCGGCTGGCGCTATGACGCCAGTTCGCCCGGCGGGCGTCAGGTATGGCCGTCGAAGAAGCTGGGGCTGTGGGACTATCCGCTGCAGCAAATGCCCTTCCCCGGGCATTCCTTTGAAGTGCTGTCGATGGATTACAACATCCTGGCCAACCAGTCGCAGAATTCCACGAACGCGCCGCCCGCCAACTACCCGGGCTGGCGCAAGCAGGCCACCGACGCGTACATCGCCGGTTTCCAGCGTGCGTACGAGACCAATCGCGCCCCGTTCTTCATCGGCAACCACTTCGAGAAGTGGAACGGCGGGATTTATATGGACGCCGTCGAGGAAGCGCTCAAGCACATGGCCGACGAGAAGCGGAAGGACGTGCGGCTGGTGTCCTTCAAGCAGCTCACGGACTGGATGGACGCGCAGGACCCGGCGGTGCTCGCCGATCTTCAGGGGTTCGGCGTGGGCGAGGCGTGGAGCGCGAGCGGCCGCTGACCGCCCTCCCCCGGGGGCCGAGGGGGGTGGCGAAGATCGGCAAATGGGCCATGCGAAACTTTTCACATGAGTGCCTGCCGCGCCCCTCGGCGCCTCGCGACCCTCCGTCGCGCAACCGTGCTGGCCACCGGGGCCGCGGTTGCCGCGCTGTCCCTTTCCGCCTGCGGTAGCGGCGGCGCCTCGGGCGGATCGGCCGATACCAAGTTCGTGCAGGGCAAGGGCGGCATCGACACCGTGGCCAAGGGGGACCGCCAGGAGGCTCCCGAGCTGTCCGGCAAGACCCTCGAGGGCAAGCCGCTCGATGTGGCCGACTACAAGGGCAAGATCGTCGTCCTGAACGTCTGGGGATCCTGGTGCGCGCCCTGCCGGGCCGAGGCTCCGAACCTCGCCAAGGTCGCCACGGACACCAAGGCCAAGGGTGTCCAGTTCATCGGGATCAACACCCGCGACAGCAACCGAGCCCCCGCGCTCAGGTTCGAGAAGTCGTTCAAGGTCGACTACCCCAGCCTGTACGACCCGATCGGCAAGCTGATGCTGCGCTTCCCCAAGGGAAGCCTCAACCCGCAGGCCATCCCGTCGACCATCGTCCTGGACCGGGAAGGCAAGATCGCGGCCCGCGCGCTCACTCCGCTCAGTGAGGAAAAGATGCGCGAGATGGTCGACCCGCTCATCGCGGAGAAGTGACCTCTTGTGACTACGCTCGCCGCCACCGGTGCGAATGAGACGGTGATGACCGGGGCGCTGCTGCTCGCGCTGCCGATCGCCGTTCTCGGTGGACTGGTCTCCTTCTTCTCTCCCTGCGTGCTGCCCCTGGTACCGGGCTACATGTCGTACGTCACCGGGATCACCGGTACGGATCTGGCGGAGGCCAGACGCGGCCGGATGGTCGCGGGCGCCTCGCTCTTCGTACTCGGCTTCACCGCCGTCTTCGTCTCCGGCGGCGCGCTGTTCGGCCACTTCGGCTGGACGCTCCAGGAGCACAAGGAGACCCTCTCCAAGATCCTCGGGGCCGTCACGATCCTGATGGGCCTGGCCTTCATGGGGCTGCTGAAGGGCTTCGGACAGCGGGAGTTCCGCTTCCACATCACCCCCACCATGGGGCTGGCGGGCGCGCCGGTGCTGGGCGCCCTGTTCGGCGTCGGCTGGACGCCGTGCCTGGGGCCCACCCTCACCGCCGTCCAGGCGCTGGCGTTCAATGAGGGGAGCGCGGGTCGCGGCGCTCTGCTGACCGTCGCGTACTGCGTCGGGCTCGGGCTGCCGTTCGTCGCCGTCGCGGTGGCCTACCGGCGCGCGCTGGGCGCCTTCGCTTGGGTCAAACAGCACTACGTGTGGGTGATGCGGACCGGTGGCGGTCTGCTCATCGCCCTGGGGGTGCTGCTGCTCACAGGTGTCTGGGACAGCATCATGAGCGATACGCAGAGCTGGGCTCAGAGCTTCAACGTTGGGATCTGATCCATGTCCACCACCGATACCGACTCCGCGGCCGAGAAGGCGGCCGAGGCGGCCGACAAAGCGGCTGACACGTCGGCCGACCGCGGCAAGGGCGCCGAGGACCGCGAGCTGGGCGCCGCGGGGTCGCAGCTGTCCACCGCCCCCGCCGAGGAGATCAACGTCCCCTCGCTGGGGCCGCTCGGCTGGGCCAGGTGGTTCTGGCGTCAGCTGACCTCGATGCGGGTCGCGCTGCTGCTGCTCTTCCTGCTCTCCCTGGGCGCGATCCCGGGCTCGCTGATCCCGCAGACCAGCATCGACCAGCTCAAGGTGCAGGACTTCAAGGACAAGCACCCGACGGTCACCCCGATCTACGAGAAGCTCCAGCTGTTCCACGTCTACAGCTCGGTGTGGTTCTCGGCGATCTACATCCTGCTGTTCATCTCGCTCATCGGCTGCATCGTGCCGCGCACCTGGCAGTTCGTGGGCCAGCTGCGCAGCCGCCCGCCGGGCGCCCCGCGCAAGCTCACCCGGCTTCCCGCCTACACCACCTGGCGCAGCGACGCCGAGCCGGAGAAGGTGCTGGAGGCGGCGCAGCGGATCATGAAGCGGAGGCGCTTCCGCAGCCAGCTCACGGGGAACGCGGTCGCCGCCGAGAAGGGCTACCTGCGCGAGGTCGGCAATCTCCTGTTCCACACCGCGCTGATCGTGCTGCTGGTCTCCTTCGCCGCGGGCCAGCTGTGGAAGACCGAGGGCAGCAGCCTGATCACCGAGGGCGGCGGCTTCTCCAACAGCCTGACCCAGTACGACGACATCAAGACGGGGCAGCTGTTCCAGAGCGAGGACCTGGCACCGTTCAGCTTCCAGCTGGACCGCTTCAACGCGACGTACGAGCGCAGCGGACCCCAGATGCGCACGCCGCGCACCTTCCGCGCCGATGTCACCTACTGGGACGGCGTCGACGGGAAGGCCCGCAAGTCCTCGATCAAGGTCAACGAGCCGCTGGAGATCCAGAATTACAAGGTCTTCCTGCTGAACCACGGCTACTCGCCGGTCGTCACGGTCCGGGACGGGCAGGGCGAGGTGGTGCACCAGGGGCCGGTGGTCGGGCTGCCGATCGACGGGGCCAACCTCACCGAGAGCATGGTGATCAAGCTCGGTGACTACCGCGACAAGAGCGGCAAGCGCGACCAGGTCGCGTACCAGGGGCAGTTCCTGCCGACCTGGGTGCGCAGCAAGGGCATGTTCTCCCAGTTCCCGGCGCTGGACAATCCGGCACTGGTGCTGACGGCCTACCACGGCAGCCTCGGCATCGACGGCGGTACGCCGCAGAGCGTGTACCAGCTCGACAAGTCGCGGATGAAGCAGTATCTGGAGCCGGACGGGAAGACCAAGTTCGCCCGGGCGCTGGCGCCGGGCGACACCATGAAGCTGCCGAACGGCGAGGGCACGCTCACCTTCGACGGCGTCAAGAGCTGGGCCAGCTTCCAGATCTCGCACAAGCCGGGTGACCAGACCGCCCTGCTGGGCGCCGTGGCGGCCCTGGTGGGCCTGGTCGGCTCGCTGTTCATCCAGCGCCGCCGGGTCTGGGTCCGCGCGGTGCGGGGGGCCGACGGCGCGACCGTCGTCGAGATGGCCGGGCTCGGCCGCAGTGAATACGCCAAGCTCCCCGAAGAGCTGGCCGATCTGGCCGTCCGGCTCCAGACGGACGCGCCCCCGGCGGCAGAACCGGAATCCGGAGACACCGCAGATCCTGCAGAACCCGCAGATCCCGCAGATCCCGCAGAAGGAGCGCGCGCGTGAACCTCGCGGCCGCAGCCAACGAAACTCTCGCCCACTACAGCAATGTGCTGATCTACACGGCGATGGCGGTCTACACCCTCGCCTTCCTCGCCCATATCGCCGAGTGGGTCTTCGGCAGCCGCAGCGCCGTGGGCCGCACCGCCGCCGCGATCACCCCCGAGACCGCGGCCGCCGACCGCGCCTCGGTGACGGTCCAGACCGCCGAGAAGGGCGGCGGCACCGCCGTCCTTGAGCGCCCGAAGGTCATCACCCGGTCCGCCCCGGGCAGCCGCGACGTCCCGGACGGGCCGGGCGCCGCGGGCGGCAGCGAGCAGGGCGACGTCTACGGCCGGATCGCGGTGGGCCTCACCGTGCTGGCGTTCCTCACTCATGCCGGTGGTGTCCTCACCCGCGCGCTGTCCGTGGAGCGGGCGCCCTGGGGCAACATGTACGAGTTCTCCACGACCTTCGGCATGGTCGCGGTCGCCACATACCTCGTGCTGCTCGCGCTGAAGAAGAACGTCGGCTGGATCGGTCTGCCCCTGGTCACCACGATCCTCCTCGACCTCGGACTCGCTGTCTCTGTCTTGTACACCGACAGCGACCAGTTGGTTCCCGCCCTGCACTCGTACTGGCTGTGGATCCACGTCAGCTGCGCGATCATCTCCGGCGCCTCGCTGTACATGGGGGCCGTCTCCACGCTGCTCTACCTCTTCCGCGACCGCTACGAGGCGCAGCTCGAAGACCCCGAGCGCAAGCAGTACCGCCAGGGCGTCAAGTCCGTGCTGGCGCGGGTGCCGTCGGCGGCGTCGCTGGACAAGTTCGCGTACCGCATCAACGCCACGGTCTTCCCGCTGTGGACCTTCACGATCATCGCGGGCGCGATCTGGGCCGAGGCGGCCTGGGGCCGCTACTGGGGCTGGGACCCCAAGGAGGTCTGGTCGTTCATCACCTGGGTCGCCTACGCCTGCTACCTGCACGCCCGGGCCACCGCCGGGTGGAAGGGCCGCAAGGCCGCGTACCTCGCGCTGATCGCCTTCGCCTGCTACCTGTTCAACTACTACGGCGTGAACATCTTCGTCACCGGCAAGCACTCCTACGCCGGAGTCTGAGCCGCCGGTTCACACCGCCCCCGCCGCCCGCGCCGTCGGAAGTCAGGACGCCGCGGGCGGCGGTGTGTCGTCCGGGCCCTCGGCCTTGCGGCCCAGCTCGTCGCCGTCCTCCGGCCGCTCGCGCTGCTCAGGCCGCTCGTGCTGCTCAGGCCGCTCATCCGGCTCGGGCTGCTCATTGCGCTGACCCCGCTCGCCCAGCGACTTCAGGAACTCGGGGTTGTCGTCCGGGGCGACCCACTCGCGGCGCCGCACCTCGGTCGCCGCGGCCCGCTTGCGGCCCACCAGCAGCCAGGAGATCGATCCCACCACCGGGAACAGCAGGACGAGGATCGCCCACAGTGGCTTGGGGATGTAGCGGACGTCCCGCTCTTCGGTGGTGATGCAGTCGATGAACGCGTAGATGCTGAGTGCCAGCGGCACCAGAATCATCAGCACCCGGAGCATGAGGCGATCCCCCTGCGTGTGGTGTTCGGGGACCGGCCAGGCGGCCCCCAGTTACGGGACCAGGGTAGTGCGTACCGGATACTGGGACGCATGGCTTATGACGATCTTCGTTCCTTTCTGCGGGCGCTCGACAGGGAAGGCGACCTCAAGCGCGTCAAGGCCGAAGTCGATCCGTATCTGGAGATCGGCGAGATCGTCGACCGCGTCAACAAGGCGGGCGGTCCCGCGCTGCTCTTCGAGAACGTCAAGGGCGCGGCGATGCCGCTGGCCATGAACGTCTTCGGCACGGACCGCCGACTCCTCAAGGCCCTGGGGCTGCGCTCGTACGACGAGATCAGCGAGAAGATCGGCGGACTGGTCAAACCCGAGCTGCCACAGGGCTTCGGCGGGCTGCGCGAGGCGTTCGGCAAGCTCGGCTCCATGGCGCACGTACCGCCGCGGAAGGTGAAGGACGCCCCGGTCCAAGAGGTGGTGCTGACCGGCGACGACGTCGATCTCGACGCGCTCCCGGCGCTGTTCACCTGGCCCGAGGACGGCGGCTCGTTCTTCAACCTCGGCCTCACCCACACCAAGCACCCCGAGACCGGGGTGCGCAACCTCGGCCTCTACCGCCTCCAGCGCCATGACCGCCGCACCATCGGCATGCACTGGCAGATCCACAAGGACAGCCGCAACCACTACCAAGTCGCGGCCCGGCGCGGTGAGAAGCTGCCGGTCGCTATCGCCTTCGGGGCGCCGCCCGCGGTGACGTACGCGTCGACCGCGCCGCTCCCCGGTGACATCGACGAGTACCTGTTCGCGGGGTTCGTACAGGGCCGCCGGATCGAGATGGTCGACTGCAAGACCGTGCCGCTCCAGGTCCCGGCCGCCGCCGAGGTCGTCATCGAGGGCTGGCTGGAGCCCGGGGAGATGCTGCCGGAGGGCCCGTTCGGCGACCACACGGGCTTCTACACGCCCCAGGAGCCGTTCCCGGCGCTGACCATCGACTGTGTGACGATGCGCTCCCGCCCGCTGCTCCAGTCGATCGTGGTGGGCCGCCCGCCGACCGAGGACGGGCCGCTGGGGCGGGCGACCGAGCGGTTCTTCCTCCCGCTCCTCAAGATCATCATTCCGGATATCGTGGACTACCACCTCCCCGAGTCGGGCGGGTTCCACAACTGCGCGATCGTCTCGATCGACAAGAAGTACCCCAAGCACGCGCAGAAGGTCATGCACGCCATCTGGGGTGCCCACATGATGTCGCTGACCAAGCTGATCGTCGTGGTCGACGCCGACTGTGACGTACACGATCTGCACGAGGTGTCCTGGCGCGCCTTGGGGAACACCGACTACGCCCGCGATCTGAGCGTGGTCGAAGGGCCCGTCGACCATCTGGACCACGCCTCGTACCAGCAGTTCTGGGGCGGCAAGGCGGGCATCGACGCCACCGCCAAGTGGCCCGAGGAGGGCTACACCCGCGACGGCGGCTGGCCGCACATGGTCGAGTCCGATCCGGATACGGCCGATCGGGTGACGCGACGCTGGAAGGAGTACGGGCTGTGAGGTCCGATGTCATGCTGGGAGACAGCAGCGCGGAGGCGGGCTTTCTCCGCCACCGCGGAGGTGAACCGGAGTACGGGCTGTGACCGCCGCTGCTGCCGCCGTCCCTCAGCCCGGCCGCACCAGGGCGTTTCTGCGCCTGGTGATGATCGAGCATTCGGTCTTCGCGCTGCCCTTCGCGTACACCGCCGCGCTGACCGCGATGCTGCTGTGGGACGAGCGCGTCCACTGGATCGAGCTGCTGCTGATCACCGTCGCGATGGTGGGCCTGCGGACCTTCGCGATGGCCGCCAACCGGATCATCGACCGCGAGATCGACGCGCGGAACCCCCGGACCGCCTCCCGCGAGCTGGTCACCGGCGCGGTCTCGGTGCGCACCGCCTGGACGGGGGCGCTGGTCGCGCTCGTCGTCTTCCTGGGCGCCGCCGCGCTGCTCAATCCGCTGTGCCTGGCGCTGGCGCCGGTCGCCGTCGTCCCGATGGTGGTCTATCCGTACGGCAAGCGGTTCACCGACTTCCCGCACGCCATCCTGGGCCTGGCCCAGGCCATGGGCCCCATCGGCGCCTGGATCGGCGTCACCGGGGAGTGGTCGTGGGACGCGGTGATCCTGGGCCTCGCGATCGGCATCTGGATCGGCGGGTTCGACCTGATCTACGCCTGCCAGGACGTGGCCGCCGACCGGGAGCACGGGGTGCGGTCCGTACCGGCGCGTTTCGGCATCGCGGGGGCGCTCCACGGGGCGCGCGCCTGCCATGTGATCACCACGCTGCTGCTGGTCTGGTACGCGCTGGCCACCGGCGCCGGTGCCTTCTTCTGGCTGGGTCTGGTGATCGTGGCGGCGGCGTTCGCGTACGAGCACACGATCGTGCGCCCGGACGATCTCTCCCGCCTGAACCGCGCCTTCTTCACGGTGAACGGCTTCATCGGAATCGCCCTGTTCTGCTGCGCTCTGCTCGACCTGGTGGTGCGGGGCCTCGGCCCGTGAGACCCGCCGGATAGGCTCGGTGTGTGGAGCCGCCGCCCGGGCCGAACAGGCCGCACGAAGAAGTGAGCAGACGCCGGCCCTGGGTGGTCGGTGTGTCCGGCGCGTCCGGGACGCCGTACGCTGCCTCGGTTCTACGCGCGCTGCTGTACGCGGGGGAGGCCGTGGACCTGGTGATCAGCCGGGCCTCGCGGCTGACGCTGCTCGATGAGACGGGGATCGGATTCCGGGACGCGCACTGGCGGGAGGATCTGCGGCGCTGGCTGGCGCGCGGCGCGGACGGTACGCCCGACGCCTTCGACGTCCCTGTGGACTCGGCGGACGTCCGCCACTGGGCGGCCGGGGACCTGGCCGCCGGGCCGTCCTCAGGCAGCTACGACGTCAAGGGGATGCTGATCGTCCCCGCGAGCACCGCGTGTGTGGCGGGGGTCGCGCTGGGGCTCTCGAAGGATCTGCTGCAGCGAGCCGCGAGCGTGACGCTCAAGGAGCGGCGCAGGCTCGTGGTGGCGGTGCGGGAGACCCCGCTGAACGGGCAGACGCTGCGGCATCTGGTGACGCTGGACGAGGCGGGCGCCGTGGTGCTGCCCGCCTCGCCGGCGTTCTACGCGGGCGCGACGCACATCCAGGATCTGGTGGACTTCGTCGCGGGGCGGGCGCTGGACGCGGCGGGGGTGCCGCACAAGCTGTACCGCCGGTGGGAGGGGGAGCTCGGTGGAGACCGGGGACCGGAGACCGGCTAGGGGAGTGGCTAGCGCGTCCAGCGCTTCCTGGCGCGGGCGGCGCGCGCCGCGACGACGGCCGCGCGGCGGGCCGTCCGGGACACGGGACGGTCGGGGTTGCGGACCACGGCACGCGAGCGGCTGGCCAGTTCCCGCAGCTCCAGCATGCGGGCTTCAAGACCTTCGATCGTGTACACGGTGAGTTCTCATCTCCTGAGGTAACAGGCCCAACGCCTAGATGATTTACAGGACTTGTGGTCCTGATGCCTTAGATTCTACATGTAAAGTCGCTCTAACCCTGAATAATGGAAGGCGCACGGCATATGGACGCGGTGGACAGGCAGCTCATCCAGGCCCTGCGGGAGAACGGCAGGGCCTCGTACGCGGAGCTGGGCAGGCTCGTCGGCCTCTCCGGGCCGAGCGTTACGGACCGGATCAACCGCCTGGAGGCGGCCGGTGTGATCACCGGCTATCGCGCGACCGTGGACGCGGCCTCCCTGGGCCTCGGAGTCACCGCCCTGATCGGCCTCCAGCTCTCCGACGCCGCCGACCACGAGGACGTGGCGCAGCGGCTGCGCGACCTCGCCGAGATCGAGGACTGCTGGTTCATCGCGGGCGATGACTCGTACATGCTCAAGGTGCGCGCCTCGAACGTGGACGGTCTGGAGCGCACGATCCGCAGACTCTCCGGGACCAAGGGCGTGGCCCGGACGCGTAGCACGATCGTGCTCTCCACGAAGTGGGAGAACCGGGTCGGGGAACTTCCCGAGGACGTCGAGGCGTAGTCTCGGCGAAGGCCGACACCGGCACGACGACGTAGGGCCAGACGCATGGGAGGCGGCCGTCGCATGAGCGCAGCGACACACGATGTGGGTTTCAAGCGGGAGTTGGAGCAGAAGGTTCTCGCGGGCGAGCGGCTCACCCGTGAGGACGGTCTCGCCCTGTACGAGTCCGACGACCTGGCCTGGCTGGGCGGACTCGCCCATGAGGTGCGCACCCGCAAGAACGGCGACGTCGTCCACTTCAACGTCAACCGTCACCTCAACATGACGAACGTGTGCACCGCGTCCTGCGCCTACTGCTCCTTCCAGCGCAAGCCGGGGGAGAAGGACGCCTACACGATGCGCATCGAGGAGGCCGTCCGTCTCGCCAAGGCGATGGAGAACGACAAGCTCACCGAGCTGCACATCGTCAACGGGCTGCACCCCACCCTGCCGTGGCGCTACTACCCGCGGTCGCTGAAGGCGCTCAAGGAGGCGCTGCCCCCGGAGGTGTCGCTGAAGGCCTTCACCGCCACCGAGATCCACCACTTCGAGAAGATCTCCGGCATGTCCGCGTCCGAGATCCTGGACGAGCTGATCGACGCCGGTCTGGAGTCGCTGACCGGTGGCGGCGCGGAGATCTTCGACTGGGAGGTCCGGCAGCACATCGTCGACCACGACACCCACTGGGAGGACTGGTCGCGCATCCACCGGCTGGCGCACGAGAAGGGCCTCAAGACCCCGTGCACCATGCTGTACGGGCACATCGAGGAGCCCCGGCACCGGGTGGACCACGTGCTGCGGCTGCGTGAGCTGCAGGACGAGACCGGCGGTTTCCAGGTCTTCATCCCGCTGCGCTACCAGCACGACTTCGTGGACATGCAGGACGGCAAGGTCCGCAACCGGCTGCAGGCGCGCACCTCCATGGCGACCGGCGCGGAGGCGCTGAAGACCTTCGCGGTCTCCCGGCTGCTGTTCGACAACGTCCCGCACGTCAAGGTCTTCTGGGTGATGCACGGGGTGCAGACCGCGCAGCTCGCCCTCAACCACGGCGCGGACGACATGGACGGCTCGGTCGTCGAGTACAAGATCACGCACGACGCGGACAACTACGGCACGCCGAACAAGCTGACCCGTGACGATCTGCTCGACCTGATCCGGGACGCGGGCTTCAAGCCGATCGAGCGCAACACGCGGTACGAGACGATCCGCGAGTACGAGGGCCCGGACCCGGCCCGGCGCGAGTCGCCGCAGCCGATGCGGGTGTGACCGCATCATGCCGCTGACCTTCGACCTCGACCCCGAGACCACCCCTGAGCTGCTGGACTCCGTCCGTACGGTCTGGGCCGACGTCTCGAACGCGGGCGGCGCGGTCGGCTTCGTACCGCCGGTGACCGCGGAGGACATCCGTCCCGAGCTGATCAAGCACCTCGCCGCGATGACGGAGGGGCGCACCCGGCTGCTCGTCGGCCGGGACGAGAGCGGCGCGGTGGCCGCGACCGCCTTCTTCACCTTCAACACCCACCGGCTGATGCGGCACTGGTGCTGGCTCTACACCGTGATGGTGCACCCCTCCCACCAGGGCAAGGGGTACGGCCGCGAGCTGATGGCCGCCGCGGAGGACGCCGCGCGGGGGATGGACGGCATCCGGGGGATACGGCTCACCTGCCGGGGCGGCACCGGCGTGGACCGTTTCTACGCGGGGTGCGGCTACAAGGAGGTCGGCCGGGTGCCGGGGGCGATCAAGGTCGCGGACGACGACTACCGCGACGACGTCACCATGTGGCTACCGCTGCACTGATCGCCGCGGAACCGACCGCCGCTGAATTGATCAGAAACCGGGCGTGATTCACTGGGAGGGCAGGAACTTCCAGGAGAAAGAGGACCCCGCCGTGTCCCTCAAGCCGAGCGCCACGTTCCGCTACACCAGCATGCGCCTGGGGATCTTCGTCGGCTGCTTTCTGGTCATGTGGGCCCTGGTCTACTTCGGCGTGGTCCCCGCGGGCCTCGGCGCCTCCAACCTGTTCTGGGTCGTGCTGCTCGCGCTGATCGTCTCCGCCCCGCTCAGCTTCATCCTGCTGCGCAAGCAGCGCGAGGCGATGGCGGCGCAGGTCGCCGACCGGGTGGACCGGGCCAAGGAGCGGCTGGCGGCCAGCCAGAGCCAGGAGGACAGCGCACAGAAGCCCGCGCAGGACGGCGTGTAAGCCTCCTCACACCTCACACACGTTTCCGACGCCCCTTGGGCCAGCAGCCGCTGGCACAGGGGGCGTTGAGCTGTTTCCGGCCACCACGGCCATCCTGGGCGGCCTCGGGGCGGGTCCGAAAGGTCAAAGATTTTCTTTGGGTTCCCCAAAGACGCGGTGTTAATGTACTTGTCATGAAGACAGCAGCCGCGCCCCGTATCGCAGCGAGCGTTCCGCTCGTGGCGCGCCTGCACATCGATCTTTGCCGCTGTCGGTCCGCGGCCTGTCAACGCCGCTGACCTTCTCTCGTACAGCGGCCGGAGATCCCGTACGGACTCCTGGCTTTTTCTCGCCCTCTTACCTCCCCCGGAGTGTGTCCGTTGTCGTCCCTCCCCGAGACGTCCGAGAGGACGTCGTCCTTCCGCCTGCCCAAGGTGCCGTTCTGGGCGCAGATCCTGCTGGGTCTCGTCCTCGGTGTGGTGCTCGGCTGGGTCGCCCGCAGCGGCGACGTCGGCTGGCTGGTCACCACGCTCGACAAGGTCGGCTCGACCTTCGTCCAGCTGCTGAAGCTCGCCGTCGCCCCGCTGGTCTTCTTCGCGATCCTGATATCGATCACGAACCTGCGGAACGTCAGCAACGCCGCCCGGCTGGCCACCCGCACCCTGCTGTGGTTCATGGCCACCTCGCTCATCGCGGTCGCCATCGGTCTGGCCATCGGCCTGCTCACCAACCCGGGCGCGGGCACCGGCCTGACCGCCAAGGACGGCTCCAAGCCGGACCACGCCGGGTCCTGGCTGGACTTCCTCACCGGCATCGTGCCGACGGACGTCATCACGCCGTTCACCGAGCTGCAGGTGCTGCAGATCGTCTTCATGGCCGCCGTCGCGGGCGTCGCCGCCCTGCAGCTCGGCGAGAGGGCGCAGCCGATCCTCACCCTGAGCCAGTCGGTGCTGGAGCTGCTGCAGAAGGCCCTGTGGTGGGTCATCCGGCTGGCCCCGCTGGGCACCGTGGGGCTCATCGGCTCCGCCATCGCCGAGTACGGCTGGAACCTCATCGGCAAGTACGCGACCTTCACCGCCGACGTCTACATCGGCTGCGCGCTGGTGATGTTCGGCGTCTACCCGCTGCTGCTGGCGACCGTCGCCAAGGTCAACCCGCTGAGCTTCTTCAAGGGCGCCTGGCCCGCGATCCAGCTGGCCTTCGTCTCCCGCTCCTCGGTGGGCACCATGCCGGTCACCCAGCGGGTCACCGAACGCCTCGGCGTGCCCAAGGAGTACGCGTCCTTCGCGGTGCCCTTCGGCTCGACCACCAAGATGGACGGCTGCGCCTCCATCTACCCGGCGCTCGCCGCGATCTTCATCGCCGAGATCTTCGGCGTGCACCTCGGCATCGGCGACTACCTGCTGATCGCCTTCGTCTCAGTCATCGGCTCCGCCGCCACCGCCGGTCTCACGGGCGCGACGGTCATGCTCACCCTGACCCTCTCCACCCTCGGCCTCCCCCTGGAGGGCGTCGGCCTGCTGATGGCCATCGACCCGGTCCTGGACATGATGCGGACGGCCACGAACGTCGCCGGACAGGCCCTGGTCCCGGTCCTGGTCTCGGCCCGCGAGAAGATCCTCGACCACGACGCCTACGCCCACGCCACCTCGTCCCCCCTGGGCGACGACCGCGACGAGCCGACGGCCACCGAGCCGGAGCGTCAACTCGCCACCGTGTAGCCCTCGGTGGCGGCGCGCCGCCACTGTAGGCCGGTACGCCTGTGTCCCCGGAGCCTCAATGAGGCTCCGGGGACACTTTTTTGATCGCAGAGTGCTGCATTGCTGTCAATTTCTTTCACGCTATGTGTTATCCAGTGTTACGGCGCTAATATGTGATTCGTGTACATGCGGTCATACGGGGGGAACGCGCATGCCTGACACCACAGCGGGGAAATCACTGCGATCCGCGCGTGACATGATCGAAAAAGCGATCCGGGAGATGGCGGACAAGGGCGTACTGCCGAAACCCGGCGCCGAGAAGGGCGTTGTCGGCAAAATCGCGCTGCGCCACATCCTGAAGATGATCGATGTCGCGATCGCGGCCATGGATGCGCCGCCGGAATCCGACTCGATCGTCGTGTACGGGATCCTCGCCGAGGAGTGCGAGCCCGTTCTGGGGCTGCCGTCGAGTGATGTCTTCAGCGCGCTGGTCGAGTTGTGCGGTGAGCCGCACGGGTCGGCCATCCGGCCGGAACTGCCCCGGGCGAAGCCGTCGGTGATCGAGACGCTTCGCCGGGAGATCGTCGCGGTGACCGTCGAATACCGGGCGCGGCCCGGGGAGACGGGGGTGCGGATCATCGAGATGCTGTACGGCGCCGATCGGCAGAAGGTGCGGCGCAAGCGCATCAAGCAGGAGATCGACTGGGGCGACATACCCGAGGAAGTGCGCGCGCGGATCATTCGTGACGATGACGAGGGCGTCACCCTGAGTCTTCCTTTGGGGAGGGCTTGATGGTTTTCTTCATTCCTCTGATCATCATGGCCATCGGGCTGGTCATGTGGAATCGGATCATGGTCTGGGCCCGGGATCAGCTCTTTCCCTGGGTGAACGAGCACGTTCCCTGGATGTCCGACACGGTGAAGCTCGCATTCACCGCGCTGGACAAGTACGCCACCGCCATCCGCAGAAATGTGAAGGCGGCCTGGAAGGAACTGCGGTCCTATCTGCTCGAACAGGTCGTCGAGTTCGAGAAGGGGACGGCCCCGAACACCTATCTCCGGCGCATGACCGCGCTGATGAAGAGCCAGCTGAGCAGTGACGCGCCGGTCAGGCGGATCGTGGTCGAGGAGGACGTCGCCTGGGACGACCTTCCCGAGAAATACCGTCAGTCGCTGGTGGCGGGCGACGGCGGGAGTTACCGCATGGACGTGACCAGGATGCGCGACCAGGAACTCGAAGAATGACCCGCAGAGGAAGAAACGGGCATATGTCGCTGTGGTGGTGGACGGGCGTCGGTGTAGTGGTGGTGGCGGTGGCCCTGGTCGTGTCGCGGCTATGGCCGCGGTCCGCCGGGCGCGTGCGGGGCGGCCGTCTCACCGCCGTCGTGCTGGCCGCCCTGGCCGAGGACTGGGCGGCGCGCATGGACGCGCACCCCGATGACATCCGGGCCGCCGTTCTCGGCTCCGGATCGGCCGGGCTGGGCGCCCGGCTCGGGTCGGAAGTGCGGGAGGTGGAGGTCGTGTTCATCAGGCCCGCTACCGGGCGGTCGGACGCGCACACCGTCGTCCGCTGCGTATTCGGGAATCCCGAAAGCGCTCTGGTGACCGAGACCGTCACCGGCTGGGACGACATCCCCGACGATGTCCGCGCGGAATTCATCCGTCAGGAAGCCGACGAGGTCAGCCGCCGCTGGACCGTGGCGAGCTGACACACACTGATACGGGGGGCAGTGCATGGACGAGGGACGGAACACGGTGCCGCGGAGCTGGGCGTTCACCGATTCCGGCGGCGGGGCAGCCGGATCGGCGACCGCGACCGCGACGAAGACCACGACGACCACCAGGACCGTGACCGCACGGCGTACTGAACGGGCCGGGGAATCCCCGGAGACGGGATCGCCGGAAGCGGTCGACTTCCGGGTGGAGCAGCCCGCCCGTACGTTCGGCGATCTCGTCCTCGCGGAGGTGGTGCGCCGCCGCGTCGACACCGCGCTGAACGTGGTCGCGCACCGGGACGTGCTGTTCAAGGAATGGAACCTGGCCGCGATTTCCCCGCACCGCGGCGGCGCGGTGGTGAGCCTGTACGGCCCGCCCGGTACGGGGAAATCCGCGTGCGCGGAGGCCATCGCCCACCGGCTCGGCCGCCCGTATCTCCGGGTCAGCTACGCCCAGATCGAATCCCGTTATGTCGGGGAGACGCCGAAGAACATCGTGCGCTGTTTCGCCGAGGCCCGTCGGCACGACGCCGTGCTCATCTTCGACGAGGCGGACTCCATTCTCGGGCGGCGGCTGAGCCGGGTCACGCAGAGCGCCGACCACAGCGTCAATGTGTCCCGCTCGGTGATGCTCACCGAACTGGACCATTTCGACGGTGTCGTCGTCTTCACGACCAACTTCCCGGAAAACTACGATGTGGCGTTCGTCCGGCGGATCCTGGCCCATATCCGGCTGGAACTCCCCGACCTCGCCGCACGGCGCGATCTGTGGACGAAGCTCCTCCCGAAGGAACTGCCGCTGCACCCCGAGGTCACCGCCGACATCCTGGCGGCCGAATCGGAGGGCATGGCCGGTGGCGACATCGTGAACGTCATCATGGCCGCCGCCGCGGCGGCCGTGGCCCGCAGTGGAGAGCGGCGCGTGGTCGAACTCGCCGATCTCCGCGACGAACTGGCCGCCGCGGCGCGGGCGCGTCGCGAGGTCGGGAACCCGCCCTCGTCGCCGCGCCTGGTGGCCTGGGAGGACGTACCCCAGCAGCCCGGCTCAGAGGCGGGCGAGGGGGCGGGTCAGCAGGGGTAGCGCGCGGTCCAGTTCGCGCTCCCAGTACGGCCAGGTGTGGGTGCCGGGGCCGTAGAGCCGGGCGGTGAGGGCCAGGCCGTGGGCCCGGGCGCGGCGTACGTAGTCCTCGGCCATCGGCCAGAGGCTCTTCTCGGTGGTGTCGACGGGACGGTCCGCCGGGTCCAGCGGCCCGGGGGTGCCGTCGCCGCAGGAGACGTACACCGGGTAGCCGCGGGGGAGCCGGGTCAGCTGGGTGTACGGGTCGTGGGCCGCCCAGATCGCGGACTGGGCCGTGGGGTCGCCCCACAGGGCGGTCGGGTCGGCGCCGTACCGCTGCACGATGCCCTGGACGCCGGCCGGGCTCCGCAGGGGGTGGATGACGCCGCTGAACGAGGCGGCCGCGCGGAAGAGGCGGGGGTGACGGGCCGCGTAGGACAGGGCGCCGAAGCCGCCCATGGACAGGCCCGCGATCGCCCGGCGGCCGTTGCCGCGCAGCGTGCGCTCCACCAGCGGGCGCACCTCGCCGAGGTGGAAGGTCTCCCAGGCGGGCGGGCCGTACGCGCCGCCGTTCCACCAGTTGGAGTAGAAGCCGGAGGGGCCGCCCTCGGGGGACACCACCAGGGCGGGGAGGGACGCGGTCAGCCCCTCGACGTCGGTGTTGAGGGTCCAGGCCTGCCAGCCCGGACCGGGGTCGCAGCAGCCGTGCAGCAGGTAGAGGACCGGCCAGCGGCGGTGCGGGCGGCGGTCGTAGCCGCTGGGCAGCAGGACCCGGGCGTGGCCGTCGCGGCCGAGGGCGGGGGAGTGGATCGTCAGGTCGAGGACGCGTTCGCTGACGCGGTCGGCGGCGGTGATGCGCGCCTGGTCGGTATCGGCGCTGCGGGAGCGGGCCTCGGCCGGGCGGGAGCGGGCCTCGGCCGGGCGGGAGCGGGCCTCGGCCGGGGTGGGGAGCAGGGGCGCGGCGGCCAGTGCGGCGAGCGCGGCGGCGGCGCGGCGGCGGGAGGGCATCGTTCGTATCTCCTTCGCTCGGTGCGTGCGGAGCTGAACGGGGCGTTGCGCGTGCGCTGTTGACACTGTGAAGGGGTCGGCGAGCCGTGACAAGAGTGAGGTGCCGAGCACGTGATCTTCGTCGTGTCCCGCCGTAGGCTGGTGAGGGTCAGAGGTGTGCGGGGGCACTGGCTTAAGGGGGCGGTCCGCGTGGGCGGGGTGACGAGGAGCAAGCGCGTACCGCGGGTGGTGCGGGAGCAGCAGATGCTGGACGCGGCGGTGCGGGCCTTCGCGCGGTGCGGCTACCAGAACGCCTCGATGGACGACATAGCCGAGCTGGCCGGGGTGTCCAAACCGCTCGTCTATCTCTACCTCAACTCGAAGGAAGAGCTGTTCGCGGCGTGCCTCCGGCGGGAGGCGGCGTCGCTGGTGGCCGCGGTGCGGGGCGCGGTCGAGCGGGGCGCGCCGCCGGACCGTCAGCTGTGGAGCGGGCTGAGCGGCTTCTTCGCGCACACCTCCCGGCACCCCGATGGATGGGCGCTGCTGCACGTGCAGGCGCGGACGCACGGTCACCCTTACGCGCACGAGGTGGCGGCGATGCGCACGGAGATCGTGGCGTTCGTGACCCAGCTGATCGCGGCGGCGGCCCGGAAGGGCGCGCGGGAGCGGCGGCTGGCGGCCGCCGAGGTGTCCGGGCTCGCCCACGCGCTGGTCGGGGCGGCCGAGTCGCTGGCGGACTGGGCGGGCGACACGGAGCGGCCGGACGGCCGCCCCTCGGCCCAGGAGGCGGCGGCCACCCTCATGAACTTCGCCTGGGCGGGCCTGGGGAACCTGCTGCACGGACAGGACTGGTCGCCCGCCCGGTAGACGCTTACGGGGCCGCGGGGGTCAGCCGATCCGCGCCCGCGCGTACAGCGCCGCCGGGTCCGCCGCGCGGGACACCGCCGAGGGATGCACGTCCCGCTGGGACTCCGGATGCCGGACGCCCTCCCGCCAGGACGCGGACGGATCCGTTCCGCTGTCCGAGCCCGCCTTGTCCGGTGCCAGGTCGAGCGGCAGGAAGTTGGACGGCGCGGTGTGCCAGCCGTCCGGTGCCACCCGGGTGGCCAGGAGGTACGTACGCCCGGGCAGCAGCGCCGGGGCCTCGCCCACCACCACCCGCTGCCGCCGCAGCGGATCGTCGCCGCCCTCCTGGGCGACCCTTACGTTTCCGGACACCTCGCCCTTCAGGGTGGACTGGACCTCGACCCGGTACGTCGTCCACAGCAGCCGGTCGCCGTCGGTGCGCCGGACCCCCTCGCGGGCGGTGACCTTGCCGACGAAGACGTCATCCGCCCAGCCCGAGGCCAGCCCGGGCGTGTCCAGCCGGACCGCGTAGGTGGGGTGGAGCCGCGTACTGCCGTACGGGACCTCGAACCAGGCCGCCGCCGCGCCGCCCACCGCCGCCAGGGCCGTGACCAGCGCGATCGTCCCGGTACGGAGGCTCATGAGCCCCACACGGCCCGGTACGCGGTGATGTCGGAGGCCGCCGGGGCGAAGGCGGTGCGGGTGTCGTTGCAGTACATGACGGCACCGGGGGCGGAGCGGTGGCCCAGCCGGAGGGCATGGCCCAGCTCATGGGTGACGACGCCGCGCTTCACGTCGGCCGGGTACGCGCCGAGGAAGTGGTCGTTGAGGACGATGTCGTCGGAGCCCAGCTCATGGGACTCCCACAGCCCCGACCAGCCGATGTCGGCGCGGTCGACGTCGGTCGCGTCGACGTCCGCGTACGCCGTGCCGGTGTGCGGCTTGATCTCGACCCTGCCCAGGGCGTTCCAGCTGTCCCGGGCCCGCGTCCACTCCGCGGTGTACTTGGTGTGGAGGCTGTACGTCAGCTCCGAACCGTCCACGGAGCCGGTCGTGTTCGGGTCGTCCGGACAGTCGGCGGCGACGGCCGGGGGCGCGGGCAGCCCCGCGCACAGCCCGGCGGTCAGGGCCGCGCTCACCGCGATGCGTATACACCGCCGGGCGAAACGGGCGCCATTACATCGACCCACGTCCGCAAACCCCTCGTTCGTGTGAGGCCCGAGAGCTTCAACGTACGAGGGGCCGCGGGGCGTCGCATGTGCACAGGTCCTCCCGGGGGAACCGGAGGCCCCTACGCAGGCCCGTGGTTCAGGTGCCGCAGTTGCCGCCGGCGGGCTGGTCGCCGAACCGCGCGCCGAGCCATGCCAGGGCGGGCGGGATGCCGGTGATCGCGGTCGTCACATGGTCGCCGGGATAGCTCTTCCACTCCACCGGCGCGCCCTTCTCGCACCACCGGGTGCGCAGCTCCGCGCCGACCTGGTACGGAATCAGCTCGTCCGCCGTGCCCTGGTAGAGGTAGACCGGATGGTCGGGGGCACGGTCGCCCAGATAGGAGGCGCGCAGCGCGAGCTGCCAGAGCGGTGAGGCCAGCGGATCCCGGACGGTCACCTCGGACAGGTTCGTGAAGAGCCCGGCGATGGTGCTGATGGAGGCGCAGTTGTTCCGCATGAAGGCGACGTCGTCCTTGCCCTTCTGGTTGAGGTAGGAGTCCAGCGCCAGTTCGGGGAAGGCGGCGTCCTGTCCGGCGAGCGCCATCAGGGCGAGCCCGGCACCCGCGCCGCCGTCGTTGTAGTCGAGGGTGGCGGGCAGATCGGCGGGGACGCCCCCGGCGACCGTGCCCTTCACCCGCAGCTCGGGTGCGTACGAGGAGCGCAGCTGGGCGGCCCACCCGGCGGCCTGGCCGCCCTGCGAGTAGCCCATGATCCCGACCGGGCCGTCCGGTGCGAGGCCCGCCTCGGGGAGCCGCTGCGCGGCGCGCGCCATGTCCAGCAGGGCGTGCCCCTCGGACCGGCCGACCGTGTAGGTGTGGTCGCCGGGGGTGCCCAGGCCCTCGTAGTCGCTGACGGCGACGGCCCAGCCGCGGCGCAGCGCGAGGTCGATCAGCTGGCCCTCGGAGCTGGTGCCCTGCGGGAAGCGGCCGGAGGCCGCGCAGCCGTCGGCGAGGCCCACGGCGCCCATGCCCCAGGTGACGAGCGGGCGGGGGCCGGTCTTGCCGTCGTCGGGGACGATGACGGTGCCGGAGACGGTGTTCGCCGTTCCCCGGGCGGTGGTGGAGCGGTAGGTGATCTTCCAGGAGCGGGTGGTGACGGGCGCGCCGGGCACGGCGCGGAACGAGGTCGGGGACTTGGTGACGATGTCACCGGGCCTGCCCTGGGTGGTGGCGGTCCGGGTGGTGTCGGTCGTGGCCATGGCCGGTGCGGTCGGCAGCGCGGCCGGCAGGGCCAGCGCGGCGAGGGTGGCGAGCACGGTGGTGCGGGTGCGCATACGGCTCTCCCAACGGGGCGATGGTGCTGCGGTGCTGTGAGGGGGACCGTAGAGACAAAAGGGGTGGATGTTGCTGATCGGAGCGCTCAGATTCGCTGGCCTCATGCCTCATCAGGTCTCACGAGGTCTCAGGTAGGCCTCACCAGGCCTCATCCGGCTGGTCCGGCGCGGGGTCTGGCACCCGGCCGCGCGGCCGTACGTCAGCCGGTAGGCGCCCGGGGTCATCCCCGTCCAGCGCCGGAACGCGCGGTGGAACGCGGCGCCTTCGGAGAAGCCCAGCCGCACCGCCAGTTCCTCGATCGGCTCCCCGGTCTCCCGCAGGCCGCCGATCGCCGCGTCCCGCCGTACCTGGTCCTTGAGCCGCTGGAAGGAGGTGCCCTCCTCGTCCAGCCGCCGGCGCAGCGTCGCGGGGCTGACCGCGAGCCGGGCCGCGACCTCGCGCAGGTCCGGCAGCCGTCCGGGGCGGCGGCCGCCCGGCCCGCCGCCGGTCCGCAGGCCCCCGGCGAGCGCGTGGCGCACCTGCTCGGCGACGGTCGTGCCGTACTCGGGGCGGCCGAGCAGCCCGACGGGCGCGCGGCGCAACAGCGCCTGGAGGGACGCCTCGTCCTGTATGACGGGCGCGGACAGCCAGCGGGGATCGAACCCGGCCGCCGTACGGTCCCCGCCGAAGCGCGGGACGCAGTCGAACAGCTGCTCGTACTCGTACGCCGCCGCGGGCGGGGGCGCGGGGTGGGCGAACTGGGTCCACAGCAGCGGGATCCGGCGTCCGATCAGCCAGCCCGCGAGCCGGTGCCAGATGAGCATCAGCCATTCGGCGACGATCTGGCTCTCGTGGCGGGTGCGTAACCGCCCGTGGATGCCGAACACCGCCTCGCCGCCCTCGCCGCCCTCGCTGCCCTGGCCGCCCCCGCCGCGCTCCAGCGCCAGGTCGGGTCCGCCGGGGAAGAGCCGGTAGAAGCGCGCGCCGCGCTCCAGGGCGGTGCCGAGGTCGGGGCAGCCGATCGAGGCGTAGCACATCATGGCGAACGTGCCGGGTCTGCTGCGCGCGGAGCCGAGCCCCAGGAACTCGTCCCCGGTGGCCCGGTGCAGGGCGCGCACCAGCCGGGCGAACTGCTCGGGGGAGAAGCGCGCGCGGTCGTCGCCGAGCAGCAGCGGCGGTATCCGGGCCCGCTGGAGCAGCGGCGCGGTGTCCACGCCCAGCCGCTGCGCGCCGTTCACCGCGGCCCGTACGTGATGCACCGTGACCGTTCGCCGCCCCCGACCCGTGATCCACCCCATGGCTGAAACGGTAGCCCGATCGGGTGCGCGATGTCGACGGTGCGTCGTTATTCGGTCACGCACGGTGAGGCTTGGGGTTTCGCTTTCGAAAGAGAATGAACGGTTCGCGAATAAGAAAAGCCGGAAAAGGCAGGAGCCCCGCTGCCCCGCGGATGCGGGGAGCAGGGCTCCTTGGGTACTGCTAACTCAGACCGCGCTGACGTTCTCAGCCTGCGGGCCCTTCGGGCCCTGGGTGACGTCGAAGGTCACGGCCTGGTTCTCCTCCAGGGAGCGGAAGCCAGACGCGTTGATCGCGGAGTAGTGAACGAAGACATCGGGGCCGCCGCCGTCCTGGGCGATGAAGCCGAAGCCCTTCTCGGCGTTGAACCACTTGACGGTTCCGGTAGCCATAAAGCCCTCCTTGGGCCAAAGGGTTGCCCTGCTCCAGAACCTGCAAGAAGTCTGAAAACTACAAAAGCCTGCGGTTACATGCTCCGCAGGCTCTGTACTGCAAGGGAAACCAAACTGCAACTTGCGGCGAGCCTAGCACGCTCCGTGTCCAGGGGGAAAGAGTCGAAGATCACGAATACGGAGGGTTTCCGGAGCGCGCGAGCGGGACAGGAACGCAGGTCGAGCCCTCGGCGTCGCGAGATATCGGGCCATCCGGGTCACCCCCGCCGCCGGTTCGCGGGAAGAGCGGGGCTAGCCTCCGGTTGTGGACAATTCACCGAGTTCCCCCTCGCGGAGTACACCGGACGCCGCCGAAAGCGTCATCCCCAGCTCCCTGGGACGCCGCGACCGACCGAGGGTCGGCCACATCCAGTACCTCAATTGCGTACCCCTGTATTGGGGTCTCGCCAGGACCGGCTCGCTCCTCGACTTCGAGCTGACCAAGGCCTCGCCCGACGCGCTCAACGACCAGTTGGTCGCGGGTGACCTCGACATCGGCCCGATCAGCCTCGTCGAGTATCTGCGCAACGCCGACGACCTGGTGGCGCTGCCCGATATCGCGGTGGGCTGCGACGGGCCCGTGATGTCGTGCGTGATCGTCTCGAAGGTGCCGCTGGAGCAGCTGGACAAGGAGCGCGTCGCGCTCGGTTCGGCCTCGCGGACCTCCGTACGCCTGGCCCAGCTGCTGCTCGCCGAGCGGTACGGGATCGAACCCGACTACTACACCTGCCCGCCCGACCTCAGCCTGATGATGCAGGAGGCCGACGCGGGGGTGCTGATCGGCGACGCCGCGCTGCGGGCCAACCTCCACCACGCCCCGAAGCTGGGCCTCCAGGTCCATGACCTGGGGCAGATGTGGAAGGAGTGGACCGGGCTCCCGTTCGTCTTCGCCGTCTGGGCCGCCCGCCGTGAGTACCTGGAGCGCGAGCCGGAGATCGTGCGCGAGGTGCACCGGGCGTTCCTGGAGTCCCGGAACCTGTCCCTTGAGGAGGCGGGCAAGGTCGCCGAGCACGCCGCGCGCTGGGAGGACCTGGAGGCGTCGGTGCTGGAGCGCTACTTCACCACCCTCGACTTCTCCCTGGGGGCGAAGCAGCTGGCGGGCATCGCCGAGTTCGCCCGGCTGACCGGCCCGACGACCGGCTTCCCGGCGGACGTCCGGGTGGATCTGCTGGACGCCCCACGGTGAACGGCTAGCGGACCGGACCGGAACGGCTGGCGGACCGGGCTGGGCTGCGGCTGTCATGCCCGCCTAAGCTGGGGCGGCGCAGTCGAGGGGGAGGCACATGCAGCCGCTGGGAGCGGAGGACCCGCAGGTCATCGGGGCGTACCGGCTACTCGGACGGCTTGGTTCCGGCGGCATGGGCGTGGTGTATCTGGGCCGCAGCGCGGGCGGGCGCACGGTTGCGGTGAAGGTGGTGCACGCGCAGTTCGCGCTCGACGAGCAGTTCCGCGCGCGCTTCCGGCGCGAGGTGGACGCCGCGCGCCGGGTCGGTGGCTCCTGGACCGCGCCGGTCCTCGACGCCGACCCGGAGGCACGCGTTCCGTGGGTGGCCACCGGGTATGTGGCGGGCCCCTCGCTCAGCGAGGCCGTCGGCGACGAGGGCCCGCTGCCCGAGTCCCCGGTACGGGCCCTGGCCGCCGGGCTGGCGGAGGCGCTGGGCGCCGTCCACGGGCTGGGCCTGGTCCACCGCGACGTCAAGCCGTCCAACGTGCTGCTCGCCCTCGACGGCCCGCGCCTGATCGACTTCGGGATCGCCCGGGCCACCGAGGGCACCGTCTCCCTGACCACCACCGGCGTCTCCGTCGGCTCGCCCGGCTATATGTCGCCCGAGCAGATCCTCGGCCACCCGGTGGGCGGTCCGGCCGACATCTTCTCGCTGGGCGCCGTGCTGACGTACGCGGCCACCGGTGAGCAGCCCTTCCCGGGCGACAGCTCGGCCTCGCTGCTCTACAAGGTGGTCCACGAGGAGCCGAAGCTCGGCCCGGAACTGACCGGTGAGCTGCGCGACCTGGTCGCCGAGTGCCTGGCCAAGGACCCGGCGGACCGCCCCACCCCCGAGCAGATCGCGCGCCGGATGGCCCCCGCGGACGGGGCCTCGGGGCTCGTACGGTCCGGCTGGCTGCCGGGGGCGCTGGTCGAGCGGGTGAGCCGACAGGCGGTCGAACTGCTCGACCTGGAGGCGGAGGCGGTCACTCCGCCCACCGCCGCCCCGGCCGTGCTGGGAACGCCCGTGCCGGGAACGCCCGCGTCCGGAACGCCCGTACCCGGAACCCCCGCGTCCGGTACGCCGATACCCGGAACCCCCGCGTCCAGTACGCCCGTACCGGGAACGCCCGCCCCCGCGCTCGGCGCGTTCGGCCCGCCGCCCCCGTCGTACGTCAACCAGTCGGGCCACGGGCCGGGCGACCCCGCGACCCCGCCCCCCAGTCAGCCATCGAGCGATAACGAGCAGGGCGGCCGCGGCTTCTCGCTCTCCGCCGCTCTCGGCGGCAAGAGCGACAAGAGCGGCAAGAAGCGGCCCAAGGCGCTGAGTTGCTCCCTGGTGCTCTCCGTCGCGGGCGCGCTCGCGGTCGCCACGACCGCCGTGGTGCTCGTCCAGAACATGTCCGGCGACTCGGGCGGCGACTCGGCGGCCGACGGCGGCCCCGCCCACACCGGTCCGGCCAGCCCGGGGGCGTCCGACTCGTCCGGCGCGTCGGATGTGCCCAAGGGGTTCCTCGGCACCTGGCAGGGCGACCTCACCTCCCAGAACGGCATCCCCGTCGGCACCATGACCATCACCTTCCAGCGCGGCTCCACCGGCCAGCAGGTCGCGAGCGGCCGGGTGAAGCTCTCCGTGGTGCGCTGCGACTTCACCTGGAAGCTGCTCTCCGCCAAGCCCAAGGAGCTGCACCTCGACGCCAAGTTCCGGGGAGACCAGCCCCAGGCGGGGTGCAGCGACAGTTCGACGGACGAGCAGTACACCCTCGCCTCCGACGGCACCCTGAAGTACCGCGCGAAGGACCGGAAGGCGGGCGATCCGACCGGCACCCTGCGCAAACTGCGCTGACCGGCGGGGGCGTACCCTGGGCGGGTCCGCCCGTACACCTCCGAAAGGGACGCCCCGGTGACCGCACACGCCACGCTGCAGGCAGTCCTCGACCGCGCCGCCGCCGGGGGGCGCATCACCCCGGAGGAGGCGCTCGACCTCTACCGGTCCGCGCCGTTGCACGCCCTGGGCGCCGCCGCCGACGCCGTACGCCGCCGTCGCTACGCGGGCACCGAGCACATCGCGACGTACATCATCGAGCGGAACATCAACTACACCAACGTGTGCGTGACGGCGTGCCGGTTCTGCGCGTTCTACGCCGCGCCCAAGGACACCGCCAAGGGCTGGACCCGCGACCTCGACGACATCCTGCGGCGCTGCGCCGAGACCGTCGAACTGGGCGGCACCCAGATCATGTTCCAGGGCGGGCACCACCCGGACTACGGCGTCGAGTACTACGAGAAGCACTTCTCGGCCATCAAGCAGGCGTTCCCGCAGCTGGTGATCCACTCGCTGGGCGCCTCCGAGGTCGAGCACATGGCGCGCATCTCGGGCGTATCGGTCGAGGAGGCGATCCGCCGCATCAACGCCGCCGGTCTGGACTCCTTCGCGGGCGCGGGCGCCGAGCTGCTGCCCGCGCGGCCGCGCAAGGCCATCGCCCCGCTCAAGGAGTCCGGCGAGCGGTGGCTGGAGATCATGGAGATCGCCCACAACCTCGGGGTCGAGTCCACCTCCACGATGCTCATGGGCACCGGTGAGACCAACGCGGAGCGGATCGAGCACCTCCGCATGATCCGCGACGTACAGGACCGGACGGGCGGCTTCCGCGCCTTCATCCCGTACACCTACCAGCCCGAGAACAACCATCTGAAGGGGCAGACGCAGGCGACCGTCTTCGAGTACCTGCGGATGATCGCGATCGCCCGGCTCTTCCTCGACAACGTGGCCCACATCCAGGGCTCCTGGCTGACCGTCGGCAAGGAGGCCGGACAGCTGTCGCTGCACTACGGGGCGGACGACCTCGGCTCGGTGATGCTGGAGGAGAACGTGGTCTCCTCCGCCGGTGCCAAGCACCGCTCCAACCGGATGGAGCTGCTCCACCTGATCCGCACGGCCGGGCGGGTGCCCGCGCAGCGCGCGACCACGTACGAGCACCTGGTGGTGCACGACGACCCGGCGAACGACCCGGTGGACGACCACGTCGTCTCGCACCTGTCCTCGACGGCGATCGACTCCGGCAAGGCCCACCCCGAGCTGAAGCTGATCGACGCCTCCTGATGCGCACGCTCCACGCGGCGCCGGTCGTCCGGGGCACCCTCGACGACCCCGCCCCGCTGCACGACGGCGCGGTCCTGGTCGACGGCGGCCGCATCGCCGCGATCGGCCCGCTGGACGAGCTGCGGGCCGCGCATCCGCAGGCCCGGGTGCGGCAGTGGCCCGGCACCCTCGGCCCCGCCCTCGTCCACGACGGGCCGGTGCCGGACGCGCCGACGCCCCGGGAGCGCATCCACGCCCTGCTGCGGCTGGGCGCGACGGCGGTCCTGGCGGAGCACGTCGCCGAGCCCGGGCTGCGCGCCGCCGCGGAGCGCAACGAGGTCGCCGTCCTCGACCGGCCGCGCCCGGCCGCCCTGGCCGAGGCCGGACGGGCCGATCTGGCGGTCTTCGGCGCGGACGGGGAGTGCCTGGCCACCGTGCTCGCCGGGCGCCTGGTGCACCGCCGCCGCTGACCCCCGCACGGCGCGATGCGCGGGGAGGTGAACAATGGGCGGGTGACCCGAGCATCCCTGGACAAGCAGCCGCACGAAGTCGCCGCCATGTTCGACGACGTGGCGGCCAACTACGACCTGACCAACGACGTGCTGTCGCTCGGCCAGGCCCGGCTGTGGCGCAAGGCGGTCGCCCGCGCGGTGGACGCCCGCCCCGGGGACCGGGTGCTCGACCTCGCCGCCGGTACGGGCACCTCCTCGCTGCCGTACGCGGCGGCCGGTGCGTACGTGGTGCCCTGCGACTTCTCGCTCGGCATGCTCCGCGAGGGCAAGCGCCGCCACCCGCGGCTGCCGCTGACGGCGGGCGACGCGACCCGGCTGCCCTTCGCGGACGGGGTCTTCGACGCCGTCACGATCTCCTTCGGGCTGCGCAACGTGCAGGACACGGACGGCGCGCTGCGCGAGATGCTGCGGGTGACCCGGCCGGGCGGGCGGCTGGTCGTGTGCGAGTTCAGCCACCCCACCTGGGCGCCGTTCCGCACGGTCTACAGCGAGTACCTGATGCGCGCGCTGCCGCCGGTCGCGACGGCGGTCAGCAGCAGCCCGGACGCGTACGTCTACCTGGCCGAGTCCATCCGCGCCTGGCCCGACCAGCCGCAGCTCGCCGCCCGCCTCCGCGCGGCGGGCTGGGCCCGTCCGGCCTGGCGCAATCTGACCGGCGGCATCGTGGCCCTGCACCGCGCCACCCGCCCCTGACGCCGGGACCCCGGACTCAGAGGTCCAGGCGGAAGCACACGGCCGGGGACTTCGACACCGGTGTCACCAGGTGCTCGCCCACCCGCATGCCCAGCCGCCGCGTCACCGCGATCGACCGTTCGTTGCGCTCGTGCACCATCGCCACCACGTGTCCGAATCCGGCCGCCCGCACCCGCTCCAGGGCCGTGCGCGCGGCGGCCGTGGCGTACCCCCTGCCCCAGTGGGCCCGCCCCAGCCGCCAGCCGATCTCGATCTCGCCCGCCGGTCCCCAGTCGTGGGGCCACGGCTGGGCGCCGGTGAAGCCCACCACCTCGCCCGAGCCGTCGAGCAGCGTGTACAGACAACAGCCGTACCGCTCGGCGTGATCGCGCTGGCGCGCGGTGAACTCCTCGTAGTGGGCGAGGGTCTGGGACGCACCGCCGTGGAACTCCATCACCTCCGGGTCGTCGAAGACCCGGTGCCAGGCGGCGGCGTCCTCGGGGACGGGTACGCGGAGCCGTATCACAGGCTGAGTCACGGTCATGGGAGGGCCGCCCTTCGCAGGTGCCGGAGTACGCCCCCATAGACTGCACATGTCCAGTGCCCGGCGCGACCGGCACGCTGTTACCCAGGCCACGGGAGACCCTGCGTGAGCGAGACCGCACCCACCGCGAGCGCCACCGGAAGCGCATCCTCCGGGATCTCGGAGCGCAGCGCCGATGTGATCGTCGTCGGCGCCGGACCGGCTGGTTCCACTACGGCGTACCACCTGGCCAAGTCGGGACTCGACGTCCTGCTGCTGGAGAAGACGGCGTTCCCGCGCGAGAAGGTCTGCGGCGACGGTCTGACCCCGCGCGCGACCAAGCAGCTCATCGCGATGGGCATCGACATCTCCGAGGAAGCGGGCTGGCTGCGCAACCGGGGCCTGCGGATCATGGGCGGCGGGCACCGGCTGGAGCTGGACTGGCCGGATCTCGCGGCGTACCCCAACTACGGTCTGGTGCGTAAGCGCGACGACTTCGACGACCAGCTGGCGCGGCAGGCCCAGAAGGCCGGGGCGCGGCTGTACGAGCGCTGCAACGTGACCGCCCCCATCACCGACGACCGCACCGGCCGCATCACCGGCGTCGAGGCGAAGCTGGGCGAGGAGAAGACGCCCGTCACCTTCCACGCGCCGCTGGTCGTCGCCGCCGACGGCAACTCCACCCGGCTCTCGCTCGCCATGGGCCTGCACCGGCGCGAGGACCGCCCGATGGGCGTGGCGGTGCGTACGTACTTCACCTCGCCCCGCCACGACGACGACTACCTGGAGTCCTGGCTGGAGTTGTGGGACAAGCGCGGCGCCGAGGACCGGCTGCTGCCCGGCTACGGCTGGATCTTCGGCATGGGCGACGGCACGAGCAACGTCGGCCTGGGCGTGCTCAACACCTCGTCCTCCTTCAAGGAGCTGGACTGGCGCGAGATCCTCAAGGCGTGGTGCGCGTCCATGCCGGAGGAGTGGGGCTACACCCCGGACAACATGACCGGCCCGATCCGTGGCGCGGCCCTCCCCATGGCCTTCAACCGGCAGCCGCACTACACCCGCGGCCTGCTGCTGGTCGGCGACGCGGGCGGCATGGTCAACCCGTTCAACGGCGAGGGCATCGCCTATGCGATGGAATCCGGGCAGATCGCGGCGGACGTGATCGTCCAGGCCCATTTCCGCGCCACCCCGGCGCAGCGCGAAATGGCCCTCCGGCGCTACCCGCAGGTCCTCAAGGACGTGTACGGCGGCTACTACTCGCTGGGCCGCGCGTTCGTGAAGCTGATCGGCAACCCGAAGGTGATGAAGCTGGCGACGCAGCGCGGGCTCACGCATCCGATGCTGATGCGCTTCACGCTGAAGCTGCTGGCCAACCTGACGGACCCGACGGGCGGCGACGCGATGGACCGCGTCATCAACGGCCTGACGAAGGTGGCCCCGCGCGCCTGACTCTTCGGCGCGTTTTCACGTGGCGTCCGGGCTCTCGCTGGTGATCACGCCGAACGGGGCGCCCGCCACGTCCGTCAGCCATGCCATCCGGCCGATGTCCTCCGCCGTCATGGCGGGCATCAGTACGGAGCCACCCAGCTCCTGACCCTTCGCGACCACCCGGTCGCAGTCCGCGACCTCGAAGTACGGCAGCCACTGCGGCGGCGTCGAATGCCCCTCCTGGAGCTGTGCGACGCCGCCGAAGGTGCCGTCCTTGCCGCCGCCCGCCGTCGACAGGACGGTGTACGAGCCCCCGGGGAACGACATCTCCTCGGCGTCCCAGCCGAACACGGTGCGGTAGAACGCGCGGGCCTCGGCGGGGTCGGGGGAGTGCAGCTCGGTCCAGCACAGCGAGCCCGGCTCGGTGACCGCCTCCAGACCGGCCGTCTTGCCGGGCTGCCAGACCGCGAACCGGGCGCCGCCGGGGTCGGTGAACTGCCCCATCCGCCCCTCGTCGAAGACGTCGAACGGCGCGGCGCGCACCTGGCCGCCCGCCTGCACGACGGAGAGCGCGGTGGCGTCGGCGTCGGGGGTCTGGAAGTACGGGGTCCAGGCGGCCCGGGACCCGGCGTCGGTGAGCGGGCCGAGGGCGGCGACGGTTCTGCGGCCATGGGTGAAGAAGCCGTATCCGCCCGCTTCGGGACCGGCCGATTCGAAGGCCCAGCCCAGCAGCCCGCCGTAGAAGGCCCGGGCCGCCTCGGTGTCGGGGGCGCCGAGATCCAGCCAGTTGGGTGCGCCGGGGACGAAATCGGTGGTGAGCATGGCTGCTCCTTCAACGATCGTGCGCAAAGGGCTTATGTGAGCTTATGGGGCTTATGGGGTGCGCCCGCTGTGGTGCTCTGGCGACAGTTCTCAGTCTGGCACCGGGCGGTCGCGCGGGCCCGCCGGCGGTGGTGACATGGAAGGAGGGGGCGCCGTGCGCGTCCGCCGCGGCGACGCCGGATCGATCGGGCCCACGGGCCGGTTCTCCGCCGGTGGGCCTTCAGGAGGTACACCATGACGAAGGCCGCAGACATCATGCACCCGGGCGCGCAATGGATTCCGGCGACGGAGAACCTGGAACGCGCCGCGCAGTTGATGCGCGACCTGGACGTGGGCGCCCTGCCCATCAGCGACAGCCAGGAGCGGCTGTGCGGGATCCTCACCGACCGCGACCTCGTCGTCGGCTGTGTGGCCCAGGGCCGCGATCCTTCCCGGATGACGGCGGGGGACCTCGCCAAGGGCACCCCGCGCTGGATCAGCTCGGACGCCGACGTCTCCGAGGTGCTGCACGAGATGGAGGAGCACCGGATCCGCAGGCTGCCGGTGATCGACAAGAACAAGCGGCTGGTCGGCATGATCAGCGAGGCGGATCTGGCCCGGCATGTCTCCGAGCAGCAGATCGGCGAGTTCGTGGAGAAGGTCTACGCCACGTAGACAGGCGTGAGGCCGCCGTTCCGCTTCGAGCGGCGAGGAACGGCGGCCCCATGGCCGAAATCAATGGCCGAAATCAGCTGACGTCAGCCTGTCAGAGGACGCGCACGGCCCCGGTCGGCTGGTCGTAGTCCAGCGGACGCTCCACGATGCCCGTGCTCGGGTTCTGGGCGCCGATGAACTTGCCGTCGCCGATGTAGACGCCGACGTGGTACGCGCTGCCGGAGCTGCCCCAGTAGAGCAGGTCGCCCGGCTGCAGGTTGTCCAGGGACACCTGGGTGCCGGTGGCGGACTGGTCCTGGGAGACCCGCGGCAGGTCGATGCCGACCTGCTTGAACGCGGCCTGGGTCAGGCTGGAGCAGTCGTACGAGGACGGGCCGCTGGACCCGAGCACATACGCCTTGCCGAGCTGTGCCTTGAGGAAGCTGATCACCGCGGCGGCGTTGCCGGTGGCGTTGGACACCGAAGGCGTGGAGGCGGCGGTGGAGAGGGTGGCGCGCTCGGCGGAGCGGGACGCCTTCTCGGCCCGGGCCTCGGCGGCCTTCTTGGCGGCGGCGCGGCGCGCCTCGGCCTCGCGCTCCTTCTTGTCGGCCTCGGCCTTGGCCTTCTTGGCGGCGGTCTTCGCCTGGGCGGCTGCCTGGTCCTGCTGGGCCTGCAGCTCATAGCCGGAGGCCGCCTGCTGGGTGGCGGCAGCAGTCTGGGCGGCCGTGCTCGCCAGCGTGTCGCTGACGGTCGGCATTTCGAGCGTCGCCTCGGGGGCGGCCGGCTCGGCGGCGGAGGCGGGCATGGCAGCGCCGGCCACCGCGAGGGTGAGGAAGCCACCGGTCACCCCTGCGCGGAGTGCACGCGTGGAAGCGGCGGCGCGGCGGGGCTTCCGGTGGCTGGGTATGTGTGCGATCGGGGACATAGGTCACTGGGTACCAGGGCCCAAAGGCCCGGATCAACAAAAGTGGTCTGCACCACATTTGGCGTGTGCACGCCCAAAATCCGGGCTAAATGATCTTCATCGCGGGCGCCGGGGCCATGTCCGAATTCCTCGATCATGTGCGTACGCATGGCATTTGGCGTCACGCGGTAGCGGCGGGCGGCCTATCACCGATACGGCCCGCATACCAATGGTTCCCGTCAAATCGAGATCCACAACTCTTTCCGGGGTGGGATACCTCACTGCCCCGTGTCCCATTTGTGACGCTCGTGAACGGAAGCGCGAACCGGCGATCAAGGGGGGTCACTCGACCCCGATCCGAGCCTCGGTCGAGCGGGGTCACTCATGAGGATGGAGGGCCAATATCAGCTGACGATGTCCGGCTCAAATTTGCATGTATGTACCATGTCTTGGTAGGGGCGCACTGCGCTCACCTGTGATGACGTCCTCGATTGTCACGGCTCGTGACTGAATGGATGCTTCACGTACAAGATCACCGCTCATCCGACTTCATGATCCTTCGTCAGGTGGTGGAGATCACAAAGACGTTGCTGTACCCCGTGTCGCAGATCACAGGACGACGGGCATAAGATGCAGGCGAAACGGGCTTGTGAACTGCCTCACATGAGCGCGATCTTCGTGGGGCGGGGGCATGTCCGTACGGTCCGCCAGCCAGTCATCGTCGACTGAAGGGAGCGAGGACGGTGAACGCATACGCGCCCATCCTCGTACTGGGAGCACTCGGGGCAGGTTTTGCGATCTTCTCGGTGGTCATGGCCGCGATCATCGGCCCCAAGCGCTACAACCGGGCCAAGCTCGAGGCCTATGAGTGCGGCGTCGAGCCGACTCCGCATCCGGCCGGCGGTGGGCGCTTCCCCATCAAGTACTACCTGACGGCGATGCTCTTCATCGTCTTCGACATCGAGATCGTCTTCCTCTACCCCTGGGCCGTCACCTTCGACGCCCTCGGGTTGTTCGGGCTCGTGGAGATGCTCCTCTTCGTGCTCACCGTCTTCGTCGCCTACGCGTACGTCTGGCGGCGCGGCGGCCTGGAGTGGGACTAAAGGGGCTCAAGAGGAGATAGGGGAAACAGCGCATGGGTATCGAAGAGAAACTGCCGAGCGGCTTCATGCTCACCACGGTCGAACAGGCCGCCGGGCTGGCCCGTAAGTCCTCCGTCTTCCCGGCCACCTTCGGCCTGGCCTGCTGCGCCATCGAGATGATGACGACGGGTGCCGGGCGCTACGACCTCGCCCGCTTCGGCATGGAAGTCTTCCGGGGCTCGCCCCGGCAGGCCGATCTGATGATCGTCGCCGGGCGGGTCAGCCAGAAGATGGCCCCGGTGCTGCGCCAGGTCTACGACCAGATGCCGAACCCGAAGTGGGTCATCTCGATGGGCGTGTGCGCCTCCACCGGCGGCATGTTCAACAACTACGCGATCGTGCAGGGCGTCGACCACATCGTCCCCGTCGACATCTATCTGCCCGGCTGCCCGCCGAGGCCCGAGATGCTCATGGACGCGATCCTCAAACTGCACCAGAAGATCCGCGAGGAGAAGCTCGGCGTGAACCGCGAGCGTGCGGCCCGTGAGGCGGAGGAAGCGGCGATGAAGGCGCTCCCGACGATCGAGATGAAGGGGCTGCTGAGGTGACAGCGAACGGGAACGGGGTCAATCCCGACAAGGACCTCAACGCCGAGAACCTCCCCGGCCGCCGAGGTGACCAGGGCGAGGCCATCCGCGTCCAGCACGGCATGTTCGGCGCCAACAACGGCGGCGACACCACCGGCTACGGCGGGCTGGTGCGCCCCGTACGGCTGCCAGGGCAGGCCAGCCGCCCGTACGGGGGCTGGTTCGACGAGGTCGCCGACGAGCTGGAGGGCGCGCTGGAGGAGCAGTCGCTGCTCCCTTCGAGCGCGATCGAGAAGACCGTCGTGGACCGCGACGAGCTGACCTTCCACATCGCCCGCGAACATCTGCCGCGCGTCGCCCGGACCCTGCGCGACGACCCGGCGCTCCGCTTCGAGCTGTGCACCGGCGTCAGCGGCGTGCACTTCCCCGGCGACAAGGGCCGTGAGCTGCACGCCGTCTACCACCTGCGGTCGATCACCCATAACCGGGTGCTCCGGCTGGAGGTGACCGCCCCGGACGGCGATCCGCACATCCCGTCGATCGTCGACGTCTACCCGACGAACGACTGGCACGAGCGGGAGACCTACGACTTCTTCGGCATCGTCTTCGACGGTCACCCCGCGCTGACGCGGATCATGATGCCCGACGACTGGCAGGGCTTCCCGCAGCGCAAGGACTACCCCCTCGGCGGCATCCCCGTCGAGTACAAGGGCGCCCAGATCCCGGCTCCGGACCAGCGGAGGTCGTACAGCTGATGTCTGCCACTCACGCAACGCCCTCCGCCTCCGCGCGCGAGACCACCGAGGGCACCGTCTACACCGTCACCGGCGGCGACTGGGACGAGGTCGTGGCCGCCACGGCGAAGGCCGACGACGAGCGGATCATCGTCAACATGGGTCCGCAGCACCCCTCCACCCACGGGGTGCTGCGGCTGATCCTGGAGATCGACGGCGAGACGGTCACCGAGGCCCGCTGCGGAATCGGCTACCTGCACACCGGCATCGAGAAGAACCTCGAATTCCGGAACTGGACGCAGGGCACCACGTTCGTGACGCGCATGGACTACCTGACGCCCTTCTCCAACGAGGCGGCGTACTGCCTGGGCGTCGAGAAGCTCCTCGGCATCGAGGACCAGATCCCGGACCGCGCCACCATCATCCGGGTGCTGATGATGGAACTGAACCGGCTCTCCTCCCACCTGGTGTGCATCGCCACCGGCGGCATGGAGCTGGGCGCGACCACCGTCATGATCTACGGCTTCCGCGACCGCGAACTGATCCTGGACCTCTACGAGCTGATCACCGGCCTGCGGATGAACCACGCGTACATCCGGCCCGGCGGCCTCGCCCAGGACTTTCCGCCCGGTGCGGTCGACCAGATCCGCGCGTTCCTGAAGACGATGCGCAAGAACCTGGTCGAGTACGACAAGCTCGCGACCGGGAACCCGATCTTCAAGGCCCGCCTCCAGGACGTCGGCTACCTCGACCTCGCGGGCTGCATGGCGCTCGGCGTGACCGGCCCGATACTGCGCTCCGCCGGGCTGCCGCACGACCTGCGCAAGGCCCAGCCGTACTGCGGCTACGAGACGTACGACTTCGAGGTGCCGACCGCCGACACCTGCGACGCGTACGGCCGCTTCCTGGTCCGGCTGGAGGAGATGCGCCAGTCGCTGCGCATCGTCGAACAGTGCCTGGACCGGCTGGAGCCCGGACCGGTGATGGTCGCGGACAAGAAGATCGCCTGGCCCGCGCAGCTCGCGCTCGGCGCCGACGGGCTCGGCAACTCCCTCGACCACATCAAGAACATCATGGGCACCTCCATGGAGGCCCTGATCCACCACTTCAAGCTGGTGACCGAGGGATTCCGGGTCCCGCCCGGACAGACGTACGTGGCCGTCGAGTCGCCCAAGGGCGAACTGGGCGTGCACATGGCCAGCGACGGCGGCACCCGCCCGTACCGCGTCCACTTCCGCGATCCGTCGTTCACCAATCTGCAGGCCGTGGCGGCCATGTGCGAGGGCGGCCAGGTCGCCGACGTCATCGTCGCCGTCGCGTCCATCGACCCCGTGATGGGAGGCGTCGATAGGTGACCGACGCACACGCGGCCGCTCGGCCGCAGACGACGACGATGGCCGCACCGCTGCGCCGCGTGGGCGGAGAAGGGAACAGTGAGGCACCGTGACCGACGTGACCCTGGGCATGCCGCAGCTACCGGCCCCCGACTACCCGGCCGAGGTGCGCTCCCGGCTGGAGGCGGACGCCGCGGAGGTGATCGCCCGCTACCCGGACAGCCGCAGCGCCCTGCTGCCGCTGCTGCACCTGGTGCAGTCCGAGGAGGGCCATGTCACCCGCACCGGCATCCGGTTCTGCGCCGAGGTGCTGGACCTGACCACCGCCGAGGTGACCGCGGTCGCGACCTTCTACACCATGTACCGGCGCAAGGCCTCGGGCGACTACCAGGTCGGGGTGTGCACGAACACCCTGTGCGCGGTGATGGGCGGGGACGCGATCTTCGAGGAGCTGCAGCACCATCTGGAGCTGGGCAACGGGGAGACCACCGAGGACGGCAAGGTCACCCTGGAGCACATCGAGTGCAACGCGGCCTGCGACTTCGCGCCCGTGGTGATGGTCAACTGGGAGTTCTTCGACAACCAGACCGTCGGCTCCGCCAAGCAGCTGGTCGACGACCTCCGCGCGGGCCGCACCGTCACCCCGACCCGGGGCGCGCCGCTGTGCACGTTCAAGGAGACCGCGCGCATCCTCGCCGGTTTCCCCGACCCGCGCCCCGGAGCCGTCGAGGCCGGTGGCTCCGCGGGGCACGCCTCACTCGTCGGGCTGCGGCTGGCCAAGGGCGAGGGCACGCCCGGCCGGGTCGTCTCGCCGAGGTACGGAGGCGCCCCGCAGGACGAGACGCCGCCGGCGCACCCCAGTTCGCACGACGCGCCGCAGCGGACCTCGGCCTCCGATCCGCACCACCCGGCAGGTCCGGTCGCCGAGGAGGGGGAGTGATGACCGTGACGACCGAGCGATCCGAGCACAGCCCCGAGAAGCTGCTGGCACCCGTGCTCTCCGCGCACTGGGACGAGGCCAACTCCTGGTCGCTGCGCGCCTATCTGCGGCACGAGGGCTACCAGGGCAGCGACAAGGCGCTGGCCATGGACCCCGACGCGGTGATCGCGCTGGTGAAGGACGCGGGACTGCGCGGCCGTGGCGGCGCGGGCTTCCCCACCGGAATGAAGTGGCAGTTCATCCCGCAGGGCGACGGCAAGCCGCACTATCTCGTCGTCAACGCGGATGAGTCGGAACCCGGCACCTGCAAAGACATCCCCCTTCTCTACGCCAATCCGCACGCCCTCATCGAGGGCATGATCATCGCCTGCCACGCCATCCGCTCCGAACACGCCTTTATCTACCTGCGCGGTGAGACCGTGCCGGTGCTGCGGCGGCTGCACGAGGCCGTCCGCGAGGCGTACGAGGCGGGCTACCTGGGCACGGCGGAGCGGCGCGGGCGGAAGTTCGGGGTGGACGGGCTTCCCGGCCTCGACATCACGGTGCACGCGGGCGCGGGCGCGTACATCTGCGGTGAGGAGACCGCGCTGCTGGACTCGTTGGAGGGCCGCCGAGGCCAGCCCCGGCTGCGGCCGCCCTTCCCCGCGGTCGCCGGTCTGTACGCGTGCCCCACTGTGGTGAACAACGTCGAATCCATCGCCTCGGTTCCCGCCATCCTGAACAAGGGCAAGGAATGGTTCCGTTCGATGGGCAGCGAGAAGTCCCCGGGCTTCACGCTCTACTCGCTGTCCGGGCACGTGGCCAACCCCGGCCAGTTCGAGGGCCCGCTCGGCATCACCCTGCGCCAGCTGCTCGACATGAGCGGCGGCATGCGGACCGGCCACCGGCTGAAGTTCTGGACGCCCGGCGGCTCGTCCACCCCGCTGCTCACCGAGGAGCACCTCGATGTCCCGCTGGACTACGAGGGTGTGGGCGCGGCCGGGTCGATGCTGGGCACCAAGGCACTCCAGTGCTTCGACGAGACCACCTGCGTGGTGCGGGCGGTGACCCGCTGGACCGAGTTCTACGCGCATGAATCGTGCGGCAAGTGCACACCCTGCCGCGAGGGCACGTACTGGCTGGTGCAGCTGCTGCGCGACGTGGAGGCGGGCAAGGGGCGGATGGCCGACCTCGACAAGCTGGCCGACATCGCCGACAACATCAACGGCAAGTCGTTCTGCGCGCTGGGCGACGGCGCGGCCAGCCCCATCTTCTCCTCGCTGAAGTACTTCCGGGAGGAGTACGAGCAGCACATCACCGGCGGGGGCTGTCCCTTCGACCCGGCCAAGTCCACCGTCTGGGCCGACGAGCCGCGCACCACCTTGGGGGTGACCGCATGACCGTGACCACCAACGCGCCCTCGGGAGGCGGGGAGGCGGCGGTGCCGCGAGAGGACCTGGTCTCCGTCACCATCGACGGGATCGAGATCTCCGTCCCCAAGGGGACGCTGGTCATCCGCGCCGCCGAACTCCTCGGGATCGAGATCCCGCGCTTCTGCGACCACCCGCTGCTCGACCCCGCTGGCGCCTGCCGCCAGTGCATCGTCGAGGTGGAGGGCCAGCGCAAGCCGATGGCCTCCTGCACCATCACCTGCACCGACGGCATGGTCGTGAAGACGCAGCTCACCTCGCCGGTCGCCGAGAAGGCGCAGCGCGGCGTGATGGAGCTGCTGCTGATCAACCATCCGCTGGACTGCCCGGTCTGCGACAAGGGCGGTGAATGCCCGCTGCAGAACCAGGCGATGAGCGCCGGGCAGGCCGACAGCCGCTTCGAGGGCCAGAAGCGCACGTTCGCCAAGCCGGTCCCCATCTCGGCCCAGGTGCTGCTGGACCGCGAGCGCTGTGTGCTGTGCGCGCGCTGCACCCGCTTCTCCAACCAGGTCGCGGGCGACCCGATGATCGAGCTGCTGGAGCGCGGCGCGCTGCAGCAGGTCGGCACGGGGGAGGGCGATCCGTTCGAGTCGTACTTCTCCGGCAACACCATCCAGATCTGCCCGGTGGGCGCGCTCACCTCGGCCGCGTACCGCTTCCGCTCCCGCCCCTTCGACCTGGTCTCCTCGCCGAGCGTGTGCGAGCACTGCTCCAGCGGCTGCGCGACCCGCACCGACCACCGGCGCGGCAAGGTGATGCGGCGGCTCGCGGCGGACGACCCCGAGGTCAACGAGGAGTGGATCTGCGACAAGGGCCGCTTCGGGTTCCGCTACGCGCAGCTCCCGGACCGGCTCTCCACTCCGCTGGTGCGCGACCGCGAGTCGGGGAAGCTGGAACCGGCCGGCTGGCCCGAGGCCCTGGCGGCGGCGGCCGAGGGGCTGGCCGCGGCGCGCGGCCGCACCGGAGTGCTGACCGGCGGGCGGCTGACCGTCGAGGACGCGTACGCGTACGCCAAGTTCGCGCGGACCGTCCTGGAGACCAACGACATCGACTTCCGGGCCCGTGCGCACAGCGACGAGGAGGCCGACTTCCTGGCCGCCCACATCGCGGGCCGAGGCCGTGACCTGGACGGCAGCGGGCTGACGTACACCGCGCTGGAGAAGGCACCGGCGGTGCTGCTGGCCGGGTTCGAGGCCGAGGAGGAGGCGCCCGGCGTCTTCCTGCGGCTGCGCAAGGCCTACCGCAAGCACGGCCAGCGCACCTTCTCGCTCGCCACCCACGCCACCCGGGGTCTGACGAAGGCGGGCGGCACCCTGCTGCCCGCCGCGCCCGGCACCGAGACCGAGTGGCTGGACGCGATCGCGGGACGCACGGGTCTGGACGAGGACGGCGAGTCCGCCGCCGAGGCGCTGCGCCAGGAGGGCGCGGTCATCGTCGTCGGCGAGCGGCTGGGGTCGGTGGCGGGCGGACTCACCGCCGCCGTACGGGCCGCCGCCGCCACCGGGGCCACGCTCGCGTGGATCCCGCGCCGCGCGGGCGAGCGGGGCGCGATCGAGGCGGGCGCCCTGCCCGGGCTGCTGCCCGGCGGCCGCCCGGCGCACGATCCGCGGGCCCGCGAGGAGACCGCCGAGGTGTGGGGGAGCGCCGATCTGCCGCACCAGGTGGGCCGCGACACCGGCCAGATCGTGGAGGCCGCGGCGACCGGCGGGCTCGGTGCGCTGCTGGTCGGCGGGGTCGAGGTGGCGGATCTGCCCGATCCGGCGCGGGCCCTGGCGGCCCTGGACGCGGCGGAGTTCGTGGTCAGCCTGGAGCAGCGGCCCTCGGAGGTCACCGAGCGGGCGGACGTGGTGCTTCCGGTCGCGGCGGTCGTCGAGAAGTCCGGCACGTTCCTCAACTGGGAGGGCCGGGCCCGGCCGTTCGAGGCCGCGCTCAAACCGGACCAGATGACCCGCCGTCACACCCTCCCGGACGGCCGGGTGCTGCACATGCTGGCCGACGCCCTCGATACGGACCTGGGCCTGCCGGACGTGGCGGCCGCCCGCGCCGAGCTGACCCGGCTCTCCACCTGGCAGGGGCTGCGCGCCACCGCCCCGCTGGAGACCGGGGGCCCGCTGCCCCGGCCCACCGAGGGCGAGGCGGTGCTCGCCGGTCACCGGCTGCTGCTCGACCAGGGACGGCTCCAGGAGGGTGACAAGGCGCTGGCGGCGACCCGGCACGCCGCGGTGGCCCGGCTCTCGGCGGCGACCGCCGAGGAGGCGGGGGTGCGCGACGGCCAGCCGCTGCGCGTCACCGGCCCGGACGGTTCCGTCCAGCTGCCCCTGTGTGTGACGCCGATGCCCGACCGGGTCGTCTGGCTGCCGCTGGCCTCCACGGGCGGCGGTGTGCGGCGCGATCTGGGGGCGTCCCCCGGTGACGTCGTCACGATCACCGCTCCCGCGACCGAGCCGGAGGTGACCGCATGAAGTACCTCGCCGCAGAGGACCTGTCGATGTTCGGCAGCGACCCATGGTGGCTGATCCTGATCAAGGCCGTGTTCTGCTTCGCGTTCCTGATGCTGACGGTGCTGATCTCCATCGTCATGGAGCGCAAGGTGATGGGCTGGATGCAGCTGCGCATCGGGCCCAACCGGCACGGCCCCTGGGGCATGCTGCAGTCCCTCGCGGACGGCGTGAAGCTGATGCTCAAGGAGGACGTGGTCGTCAAGGGCGCCGACAAGGTGGTCTACGTCCTGGCGCCGATCGTCGCGGCCATCCCGGCCTTCATGGCGGTCGCGGTGATCCCGTTCGGCCCGTCCGGCGGCGAGGTGTCGGTCTTCGGGCACCGCACCGCGATGCAGCTGACCGATCTGCCGATCGCCGTCCTCTATATCCTCGCCACCGCCTCGGTCGGCATCTACGGCATCGTGCTGGCGGGCTGGTCGTCCGGGTCGACGTATCCGCTCCTCGGCGGCCTGCGCTCCTGCGCCCAGATGATCAGCTACGAGATCGCGATGGGCCTGTCCTTCGCGGCGGTGTTCCTCTACTCCGGGTCGATGTCGACCTCGCAGATCGTCGCCTCCCAGGAGGACCGCTGGTACGTGGTGCTGCTCCCGGTCTCGTTCCTCATCTACATCGTGGCGATGGTCGGGGAGACCAACCGGGCGCCGTTCGACATGCCGGAGTCCGAGGGCGACCTGGTGGGCGGCTTCAACACCGAGTACTCGTCGATCAAGTTCGCGCTGTTCATGCTCGCCGAGTACGTCAACATGGTCACCGTCTCGATGGTCGCCGTCACGCTCTTCCTGGGCGGCTGGCGGGCGCCCTGGCCGATCAGCACCTTCTGGGAAGGCGCCAACCACGGCTGGTGGCCGCTGCTGTGGTTCCTCGGCAAGGTCGTCGCGTCGCTGTTCGTCTTCATCTGGATCCGCGCCTCGCTGCCCCGGGTGCGCTACGACCAGTTCATGAAGCTGGGCTGGAAGGTCCTCATCCCGATCTCGATGGTCTGGCTGATGCTGGTCGCCACCGTGCGGGCGCTGCGCAACGAGAACTACGACAACCAGTCGATCGTGCTGTACGTCGGCGGCGCGGTGATCGCGCTGCTGCTGCTGTCCTTCGTCGTCGACATCTTCCGCGACCGCGGGGCGGCGGCAGCGAAGGGCGAGGCCGGACCGGTGGTGGAGGAGGGTCCCGAGCCCGCCTTCGACCCGATGGCGGGCGGATTCCCGGTGCCGCCGCTGCCCGGCCAGTCCCTGCCGCCCGTACCGCGACGGCGCTCCCGACAGGACCGGGAGCTGATTGTCAGTGGTGGCCCCGACACTGTAAGTGACGGAAAGGAGGCCGATGGTGTCTGACTTCCAGAACCCGGTGGCCGGCTTCGGCGTGACCTTCAAGGCCATGTTCAAGAAGCGGCTGACCGAGCAGTACCCCGAGGAGAAGAAGCCCACCGCGCCCCGCTTCCACGGACGTCACCAGCTCAACCGGCATCCGGACGGGCTGGAGAAGTGCATCGGATGCGAGCTGTGCGCCTGGGCCTGCCCGGCGGACGCGATCTACGTGGAGGGCGCGGACAACACGGACGAGGAGCGCTACTCGCCGGGTGAGCGCTACGGCCGCGTCTACCAGATCAACTATCTGCGCTGCATCCTGTGCGGTCTGTGCGTCGAGGCGTGCCCCACCCGGGCGCTGACCATGACCAATGAGTACGAACTGGCCGACCGCACCCGCGAATCGCTCATCTACACCAAGGAGGAGCTGCTCGCGGGGCTGCAGGACGGCATGGTCGACAGCCCGCACGCCATCTACCCGGGCACGGACGAGCAGGACTACTACCGGGGGCTGGTGACCGAGGCCGCGCCCGGGACCACCCGGCAGGTCGCGGTCAGCAAGGGCGAGACGCCCGAGACCTCCGAGACCTCCGAGACCTCCGAGACCGACGGTGAGCAGGCCGAAGAGGGGGTGCAGGCATGAGCGGCGCACTGGCCGCCGCGGCCTCCACCACCTCCACCGGTGAGGCCGTCCAGTTCTGGGTGCTCGGCACGGTCGCCGTGATCGGCGCGCTGTGCACGATCCTGATGCGCAAGGCCGTGCACAGCGCCCTGAGCCTGGCCGGGACCATGATCGTCCTGGCGGTCTTCTACCTCGCCAACGGGGCGTACTTCCTGGGCGTCGTCCAGATCGTCGTCTATACGGGCGCGGTCATGATGCTCTTCCTCTTCGTCGTGATGCTGGTCGGTGTCACCGCCGCCGATTCGCTGAAGGAGACCCTGAAGGGGCAGCGCTGGCTCGCCGCCCTGTGCGGGCTCGGCTTCGGCATCCTGCTGTGCGCCGGAATCGGGAACGCCTCGCTGACGACGTTCGACGGGCTCGCGCGGGCCAACTCCGGCGGCAATGTGGAGGGCTTGGCGGCCCTGGTCTTCACCAAGTACGTCTTCGCCTTCGAGATCACCGGCGCGCTGCTGATCACCGCGGCGGTCGGCGCGATGGTGCTGACCCACCGCGAGCGCATCGAGCGCGCGCGCAGCCAGCGCGAGCAGTCCGAGGCGCGGGTGCGCACCGGCAAGCACGTCCCGCCGCTGCCCGCCCCCGGTGTCTACGCCCGGCACAACGCGGTGGACATCCCCGGTCTGCTGCCCGACGGCACGACGTCCGAGCTGACCGTCAACGCGACGCTGCGCGGCCGCGGCCAGGTCCGGGACGTCTCCGGTGAGGCGCTGGCGGAGCTGGCGGCGCTGGAGCGGCGCTCGGAGCGCTGGCTCGGGCGGAACCCCAAGGGCTCCAAGGGCGACGACAGCGCCTCTGAGGACGCCGAGCACCACAAGGGAGCCGCCAAGTGAATCCGGTCAACTACCTCTACCTGGCCGCCCTGTTGTTCACCATCGGTGCGGCCGGGGTCGTGATCCGGCGGAACGCGATCGTCCTCTTCATGTGCGTCGAGCTGATGCTGAACGCGTGCAACCTCGCGTTCGTCACCTTCTCCCGGCTGCACGGCAACCTCGACGGCCAGATCATCGCGTTCTTCACGATGGTCGTCGCGGCGGCGGAGGTCGTGGTCGGCCTCGCGATCATCGTGACCGTCTTCCGCTCCCGCCATTCGGCCTCGGTCGACGACGCCAGCCTGATGAAGCTCTAGAAGGGGTCGCGTTCAAGTGGAGAACCTCATCGGATTGCTCGTCGCGGCCCCGCTGCTCGGCGCGGCCCTCCTGCTGTGCGGGGGGCGGCGGCTGGACCGCACGGGCCACTACCTGGGCACGGCGTTCGCGGGCGCCTCCTTCGTGATCGGCGCCGTGCTCTTCGCCGACATGCTGGGCCGGGGCGAGCACGACCGCGCCCTGCACAGCCAGGTCTTCAGCTGGATTCCGGTGGGCGGCTTCCGCGCGGACGTCGCCTTCCAGCTCGATCAGCTGTCGATGACCTTCGTCCTGCTGATCTCGGGTGTGGGCACGCTGATCCACATCTACTCGATCGGCTACATGGAGCACGACGAGCGGCGCCGCCGCTTCTTCGGCTATCTCAATCTGTTCCTCGCGGCCATGCTGCTGCTCGTCCTCGCCGACAACTACCTGCTGCTGTACGTCGGCTGGGAGGGCGTCGGCCTCGCCTCGTACCTGCTCATCGGCTTCTGGCAGCACAAGCCGAGCGCGGCGACGGCGGCGAAGAAGGCGTTCATCGTCAACCGCGTCGGCGACATGGGCCTGTCCATCGCGATCATGCTGATGTTCACGACCTTCGGGTCCTTCGCCTTCGCCCCCGTGCTGTCGACAGCGGACCACGCGAGCGAGGGCAAGCTCACCGCCATCGGGCTGATGCTGCTGCTCGCCGCGTGCGGCAAGTCGGCCCAGGTGCCGCTGCAGTCCTGGCTCGGCGACGCGATGGAGGGCCCGACCCCGGTCTCGGCCCTGATCCACGCGGCGACCATGGTGACCGCGGGCGTCTACCTGATCACCCGCTCCGGCGCCATCTTCAACGCCGCGCCCGACGCACAGGCCGCGGTGGTCGCGGTCGGCGCGGTCACGCTGCTCTTCGGTGCGATCGTCGGTTGCGCGAAGGACGACATCAAGAAGGCCCTGGCCGGGTCGACCATGTCGCAGATCGGCTACATGATCCTGGCCGCCGGGCTCGGCCCGATCGGCTATGTCTTCGCGATCATGCACCTGGTCACCCACGGCTTCTTCAAGGCGGGGCTCTTCCTCGGCGCCGGATCGGTCATGCACGGCATGAACGACGAGGTCGACATGCGCAAGTACGGCGGCCTGCGAAAGTACATGCCGGTCACCTTCGCCACCTTCGGGCTCGGCTACCTCGCCATCATCGGCTTTCCCGGGCTCTCCGGTTTCTGGTCCAAGGACAAGATCATCGAGGCGGCCTTCGCCAAGGGCGGCACCGAGGGCTGGATCCTCGGCGGCGCGGCCCTGCTGGGCGCGGCCATCACCGCGTACTACATGACGCGCGTGATGCTGATGACCTTCTTCGGCGAGAAGCGGTGGGAGCGCGACGCCCAGGGCAACGAACCGCATCCGCACGAGTCGCCGAAGTCCATGACCATCCCCATGATCGTCCTGGCCTTCGGATCGGTCTTCGCGGGCGGGCTGTTCAGCCTGAACGACGCGTTCCTGAAGTGGCTGGAGCCGGTCACCGGCCACAGCCACGGCCACTCCCCGCTCAGCGCCGCGACCGTCACCGCCGGGACGATGGTCGTCCTCGTGATCGGCGTCGCCCTCGCTTGGGCGCAGTACGGGCGCAAGCCCGTGCCGCGCACCGCTCCGCGCGGCTCCCTGCTCACCCGGGCCGCCCGCCGCGACCTGCTCCAGGACGACTTCAACCATGTCGCGCTCGTCCAGCCCGGCCGCTACCTCACCCGCGGTCTGGTCTACGTCGACCACACGCTGGTCGACGGGGTGGTCAACGGCACCGCGGCCGGGGTCGGCGGACTCTCCGGCCGATTGCGCAAGCTCCAGAACGGCTACGCCCGTACGTACGCGGTCTCGATGTTCGGCGGTACGGCGGTCCTCATCGCCGCGACCCTGCTGATGAGGGCGGTCTGAGTCATGTCCTTTCCCCTGCTGACGGCCACGGCCGTGGTGCCCGCGCTCGGCGCGATCGCCACCGCCGCGGTGCCCGCCGCCCAGCGCGCCGCCGCCAAGTGGGTGGCGCTGGCCTTCTCCCTGGTCACCCTCGCCCTCGCGGCGGTCATCCTGGTCCGCTTCGACCCGGACGGCGGCCGCTTCCAGCTCACCGAATCCCACGCCTGGATCAAGGACTTCGGGGTCCGCTACGAACTGGGCGTGGACGGCATCGCGGTCGCCCTGATCGCGCTCACCGCCGTGCTCATCCCCTTCATCATCCTGGCGGGCTGGCATGACGCCGATCCGCTGGAAGGCGCCCGCCCGAACCGCCGCTGGCGGCCCACCCAGGGCTTCTTCGCGCTGATCCTGCTGGTCGAGGCGATGGTGGTGATCTCCTTCGAGGCCACCGACGTCTTCGTCTTCTACATCTTCTTCGAAGCCATGCTCATCCCGATGTACTTCCTCATCGGCGGCTTCGGGGACCGGGCCGGGGAGCGGTCCGAGGAGGAGACGGCCACCCAGCGCTCGTACGCCGCCGTGAAGTTCCTGCTCTACAACCTGGCGGGCGGGCTGATCATGCTGGCCGCGGTGGTCGGGCTCTACGCGGTCACCGCCGACGACCTGGGCACCGGCACCTTCTCGCTCCAGCAGATCGTGGACGCCCGGGCGAGCGGACAGCTGGACATCGCGCCCACCACCGAACGGCTGCTGTTCCTCGGCTTCTTCTTCGCCTTCGCGGTGAAGGCCCCGCTGTGGCCGCTGCACACCTGGCTGCCCAACGCGATGGGCGAGTCCACCGCGCCCGTGGCCGTGCTGATCACCGCGGTCGTCGACAAGGTCGGCACCTTCGCGATGCTCCGCTTCTGCCTCCAGCTCTTCCCCGAGGCCAGCAAGTGGGCCACCCCGGTGATCCTGGTCCTCGCGCTCATCAGCATCATCTACGGGGCGCTGCTGGCGATCGGCCAGCGGGACATCAAGCGGCTGATCGCCTACGCGTCGATCTCCCACTTCGGCTTCATCGTCCTCGGCATCTTCGCCATGACCACCCAGGGCCAGGGCGGCGCCACCCTCTACATGGTCAACCACGGCATCTCGACCGCCGCGCTGATGCTGGTGGCCGGGTTCCTCATCACCCGGCGCGGCTCCCGGCTCATCGCCGACTACGGAGGCGTGCAGAAGGTCGCCCCGGTGCTCGCCGGGACCTTCCTGATCGGCGGTCTGGCCACCCTCTCGCTGCCCGGGCTCGCGCCCTTCATCAGCGAATTCCTGGTGCTCGTCGGCGCGTTCGCCCGCTATCCGGTGGTCGGAGTGATCGCCACCCTCGGCATCGTGCTCGCCGCGCTGTACGTCCTGATCCTCTACCAGCGGACCATGACCGGCCCGGTGAAGGAGGAGGTGCGCACCATGCCCGATCTGCGGCCGCGCGAGGTGCTCGTCGTCGCGCCGCTGATCGCGCTGCTGCTCTTCCTCGGCGTCTACCCCAAGCCGCTGACCGAGATCGTCAACCCGGCGGTCGACCACACGCTGTCCGTGGTGGACGAGAAGGATCCCAAGCCCGATCACCCCGTCACTGACGCGGGCTGGTTCCACTACAGCCCCAAGCCCGAGGGTGCTTCCCACGACGGTGCTTCCGGAGGTGCCAAGTGACCCACGCGGCCACTGTCCACAGCCTGTGGACGACAGCGGCGGCGGCGCCCGACAAGATCCCCGCGCCGCACATCGAGTACGGGCAACTGGCGCCCACCCTGATCGTGCTCGGCGCCGCGATCATCGGCGTACTCGTCGAGGCGTTCCTGCCGCGCGCCCAGCGTTACGCGGCGCAGCTGTTCGTCTCCGTCGTCTCCCTCGCCGCGGCCTTCGCGGCCGTCATCGGCCTCGCCGCCAGTGACTACGGCACCGGGAAGGCCCATGTCGCGGCCATGGGTGCCATCGCCGTCGACGGGCCCGCGCTCTTCCTCCAGGGCACCATTCTCCTGGTCGCGCTGGTCTCGGTGTTCACTTTCGCCGAGCGGCGGCTCGACCCGGTCGTCCACGGCAACCGCGTCGACTCCTTCGCGGCCCAGGCCGCCGCCGTGCCCGGCGGCGACGCCGAGAAGTCCGCCGTCAAGGCCGGGTTCACCACCACCGAGGTCTTTCCGCTGGTCCTCTTCGCGGTGGGCGGCATGCTCGTCTTCCCCGCCGCGAACGACCTGCTGACCCTGTTCGTGGCGCTGGAGGTCTTCTCCCTCCCGCTGTACATCCTGTGCGCGCTCGCCCGGCGCCACCGGATGCTGTCCCAGGAGTCCGCCGTCAAGTACTTCCTGCTCGGCGCCTTCTCCTCCGCGTTCCTGCTCTTCGGGATCGCCCTGCTGTACGGGTACGCGGGCACCGTGGCGTACGCCGGTATCGCCGACGTCGTGAACGGCCAGGTCCGCAACGTCACCCCGGCGCTCGCCGGGACCATGGGCAACGACGTGCTGCTGCTCCTCGGCGGGGCGCTGGTGCTGATGGGGCTGCTGTTCAAGATCGGCGCCGTGCCGTTCCACATGTGGACCCCGGACGTCTACCAGGGCGCCCCCACCCCGGTCACCGGCTTCATGGCCGCGGCCACCAAGGTGGCGGCCTTCGGCGCGCTGCTGCGGCTGCTGTACGTCGTCCTGCCGGGGCTCCGCTGGGACTGGCGGCCGGTGATGTGGGGCGTCGCCATCGTCACCATGCTGGGCGGCGCGATCGTCGCCGTCACCCAGACCGATGTGAAGCGGCTGCTGGCCTACTCCTCCATCGCACACGCCGGGTTCATCCTCGCCGGTGTCATCGCCACCACGCCGGAGGGCATCTCCTCCGTCCTCTTCTACCTCGCCGCGTACTCCTTCGTGACCCTCGGCGCCTTCGCCGTGGTCACCCTGGTGCGCGACGCGAGCGGCGAGGCCACGCATCTGTCGAAGTGGGCCGGTCTGGGGCGTCGTTCGCCCCTGGTGGCCGCCGTCTTCGCGATCTTCCTGCTGGCCTTCGCCGGTATCCCGCTGACCAGTGGTTTCGCGGGGAAGTTCGCGGTCTTCAAGGCGGCGGCGGACGGGGGCGCGGGTGCGCTGGTCGTGGTCGGTGTGATCTCGTCGGCCATCGCGGCCTTCTTCTACATCAGGGTCATCGTGCTGATGTTCTTCAGCGAACCCCGCGCGGACGGCCCCTCGGTGGCCGTCCCGAGCCCCCTGACGTCGTCGGCGATCGCGATCGGCGTGGCGGTGACGGTAGTCCTGGGCGTGGCCCCGCAGTACTTCCTGGACCTGGCGGGCCAAGCAGGCGTCTTCGTACGCTAGCCGTCCCCGCCCCCAGTGCGCTCCGCCCCGGCCGGACACCGCGACGGTGCCTGGCCGGGGCACCGTCATTCCCCACCCCCTCCCCGAACCCAGGGACAGCACCGCCGCCTTGCGGACGTCGGCGTGGGGGTCGGTCAGGGCCCCGGCGAGGGCCGGGACGGCGACGGGCGGGGCGGCGGCGGACAGGGCCGTCGCCGCGGCCCGGCGGACCTGCCAGGCGGGGTCCTGCTGGGCCGCCAGCGCCTCCGCGTCCAGTGGTGGCGGGCAGCCCGCCGAGGCCAGGGATTCCAGGGCGGCGGCCCGTACCAGGACGTCCCCGTCGTGCAGCAGGGGCGTGAGGAGGCGGCGGGCGTCGGCCGCCGGGGGCCAGGGTGTCCAGGGCGCCGCCGTCGCCACCCGCACCTCGCGCGACGCGTCGGCGGCGCCCGGCTCCATCCTGTGATGGCGACGCGGAGCGTCGCAGTGTCTGGACCTACCGGGGCGTGGAGCCCCCGTAAGACCGCCAGCAAAGCCGGAAAAGCGAATGTATGTACCTGTGTTCGCTGATTGTGATGACAAGGTGCGGTAAGGGTACGGGCGTACGTGTGTCGCACGTATGGTCTCCCCAGGTGGGAGGGGGTGATGTCATGCCGGTGGTGAAGGAGAGCGGGCATGCCCGATACACGTACCGGCTGCGTGTGTCGTCGACCGCCCGCACGCTGCTGCTCGCCGAGTGGGACCGCTGCCGGTGGGTGTGGAACGAATGCGTCGCCAAGTCCCGAGCCGTACACGCCCACAACAAGGCCGCCCCGGACGACAGGCTGACGTGCGGCCCGGCTCAGCTCGACAAGATGCTGACCGGGGCCCGCGAGTGCACGCCGTGGCTGCGTGAAGGCGCCTCGGTACCGCAGCAGCAGATCATCCGGGACTTCGCCAAGTCCCGCTCCAAGGCTTGGAAGGACATCGAGAAGCGGCTGCCGATACGGCAGCGCGCGGGCATGCCCCGGCACAAGAAGAAGCGCGAGGCCGACCCAACCCTGAACTACACGGTGCGCGGGTTCCGGCTGAAGGACGGCCGCCTGCACCTCGCCGGCGGCATCGTGCTGACCGTGGTGTGGTCGCGTGAGCTGCCCGCCGCGCCCTCCTCGGTGCGCGTGTACCGCGACGCGGCGGGGCACTGGTACGCCTCCTTCGTCGTCGCCACCGAGGTGCAGCCGCTTCCCACGACCGGCGCCGTCCTCGGGGTGGACTGGGGCGTGAAGGAGACCGCCACGACCACATCTGACACCCACGACCTCCCCCACGCCCAGCACGGCCGGAAAGCCGCTCAGCGGCTCGCCCGATACCAGCGGATGATGGCCCGCCGCCGCCCCGCCCGTGGGCAGGCCGCGTCCACGGGCTACCGTGAGGCACAGCGGCAGACGGCGAAGCTGCACAAGCAGGTGGCGCGGCAGCGGCAGGACACCGCCCGCAAGTGGGCGAAGCGCGTCGTGACTGACCACGACGCCCTGGCCGTCGAGGACTTCCGCCCGAAGTTCCTCGCCAAGACCACCATGGCGCGCAAGGCGGCGGACGCCGCGATCGGCGCGACCAAGCAGGCCCTGGTCGAGATGGGCCGCAAGCACGGGCGGGACGTCCGCCTCGTGCATCCCGCGCACACCACCATGGACTGCGCGTCGTGCGGTGCGAGAACCAAGCACGCACTTCCGCTGTCGGAACGTACCTACACCTGCACCATGTGCGGAGCCGTCTCCCCCAGGGACAAGAACTCCGCGCGCGTGATGCTCGTCCGGGCAGGTCTGAACCCGGCTGGTGCCGAGGGCGTAAGACCTTCCTGAGCGCTGCTCCGGAAGGCAGCCTGAGCCAGGACTCCCTTCCCCTTCAGGGAGGGGAGCAGTCAACTCAGGAGATAGGGCATCTTGCTTGATGACCGTGACCGCGCCGGTGGTACAGCGGGCGGCGCACGGGCCGCAGTACCAGCACTCGTCCACGTTCATGTGCCAGGTGGCTGAGCCGCTCCAGCATGAGGACGGCCGCGCCGCGCGGGGCCTGGAGCACGGCGGCGGAGTGCGCGTCGGCGTTGACGGCCTCCAGGGTGATCTCGGCGGTGCCGAGCCGCTGTCCGGTGATCTTCTCGATCAGCCGGAACACATCGGTGTTCTCCAGGTCGGCGCCCAGCAGTTCGGCGCCGATGTCCATCGGGAGGTAGGTGAGGTCGAGGGAGAGCGGCAGACCGTCGAGCTGCCGCAGCCGCTCGACGTAGAGGACATCGGTGCGTACGGGGACCCGCAGCCGGTCGGCGACGCAGGCGGGGGCGGGCACCGGGCCGACGGTGCGCACCTCGTTGGTGACCCGGCCGTGTTCCTTCAGGGTCTCCGCCAGCCCCTGCAGCCGGTCGAGGCCGTGCGGGTACTTCTCGGCCACGACGACCGTACCCACGCCCGGCTGCCGCTCCACCAGCCGCTCGGCGCGCAGCAGGTCGAGCGCCAGGCGCACGGGTGTTGCGGGACGCGCCGTAGTCCGCGCCGAGCGCGTCCTCCAGCGGCAGTACGCCCCCGGGGAAGCCGCCGGTGAGGATCTGGTGGCGGAGCAGATCGGCGAGCTGCCGGGCCTGGTCGGCGCGCAACCGGCGGCGGCGCGCGGCGGCGAGCGGCGGGGCGTGCTCGCGGGTGCGTTCGCGGGTGCGTTCGGCTGGCATCGGCCGGCTCCGGGGTGGTGTGCTGGGCGGCGGGTCTGTTTCGGACCATACCGACGGGGCCGGTGCGATGGTGTTGCCAGTACATTGCGCCACCTGGCGGCCCGTTGGAAACCGCCCTGACCTGCGCCTATCACCAGCGCGGAAGCAAGATCTGCCACTGCGCGCGGCGAGCCCCCGGCGATTTCACCGGGGGCTCGCGGGGTGCGGCGGGAGGGGAACGGCGGGCCGGGATCAGCCGGTGGGAATGTCCTTCGGCAGGTCGGTGGGGAGACCGGAGGGCAGCGAGGTCGGCATGCCCGAGGGGACGTCGCCGGGGGTGGCCCGGGTGAAGGTGTCGTTCTCGGAGAGCGCGTCCCAGTCGACGGTGAGCGTCTTGCCGTCGCCGCTCGGGGCCACCTTGCCCATGGCGCGGTCGGTGTTGCCGTCGGCGCACTTGAACATCAGCATCTTCTCGCCGGTGTCGGTGTACTCACCGTTGCAGACGTGCTTGCCCGCGATCAGGGAGGCCTTCTCGCCGCCGATGGAGAGGATGAGCGTCTGGCCGCCGTTCTTGGCGAGGTAGGCGCCGGTGATCGTGGAGTCCGCGCCCCCCTCCGCCGGGGCGCTCGACTCCTGCGCCGACGGCGTGTCCTTGGAGGTGTCCTTCGTCCCCTCGTCGCTGTCACTGCCGCACGCCGTCAGCAGAAGGGCGGCCGCGGCCACCGTCCCGGCGATACTCGCTGCCTTCTTCACGCGCTTCTCCTCGGATATTGGATATCAGGGCCATCGGGGCAAGGAGCACGACAAATTAGCAGCCGCTCATGACGCCGCCGGGACAACGTGGCCGGTCACCTCGCCCAGACCGATGCGGACCCCGTCCGGGCCGGGCGCCCAGGCGGTGAGGGTCACCTCGTCGCCGTCCTCCAGGAAGGTGCGGGTGCCGTCGGGGAGGCGGAGGGGGTCGCGGCCGCCCCAGGTGAGTTCGAGCAGACAGCCCAGCTCGTCCTGGTGCGGGCCGCTGACCGTGCCGGAGGCGAAGAGGTCGCCGGTGCGCAGCGAGGCGCCGTTCACGGTCAGGTGGGCGAGCTGCTGGGCCGCGGTCCAGTACATGGCGGAGAACGGGGGCCGGGAGACGGTGTGGCCGTTGACCGCCACGTCGAGGCGGAGATCGAACCCGCCGGGCTCGGCGGCCGAGTCGTCGAGGTAGGGGAGCGGCGGGACGTCGCGGGCGGGCGGGGCGGTACGGGCCGCGGCGAGCGCGTCCAGCGGGGTGACCCAGGCGGCGAGGGAGGTGGCGAAGGACTTGCCGAGGAAGGGGCCGAGGGGGCGGTACTCCCAGGCCTGGATGTCGCGGGCGGACCAGTCGTTGAGGAGACAGACGCCGAAGACGTGATCGTGGAACCCGGCGAGCGGCAGCGGTGTATTCAGAGGTGAGGGGGCACCGACGACGAACGCGACCTCGGCTTCGAAGTCGAGGCGCAGCGAGGGGCCGAAGACCGGCCGGGGAGGAGCGGGCGATGAGGGAGCAGACGATGCGGGGCCAGACGATGCGGGGCCAGACGATGCGGGGCCAGACGATGCGGGAGCGGGGGCTTCGGCCGGGGGCAGGTGCTGGCCCTGGGGGCGGACGATGGGCGAGCCCGAGACGAGCACGGTACCGGCCCGGCCGTGGTAGCCGATCGGCATGTGCTTCCAGTTGGGGGTGAGGGCGTCGCCGTCCGGGCGGAAGATCTTGCCCGCGTTGGAGGCGTGGTGCTCGCTGGCGAAGAAGTCGACATAGTCCGCCACCTCGATCGGGAGGTGGAGAGCCACGGTGGCGAGGGGGTGCATCAGGGGCTCGATGGCGTGCCGGTGCGCCGGGTCGGTCAGCCAGTCGCGCAGCTCCGCGCGGACGGCCTGCCAGGCCGGACGGCCCGCGGCCATCAGCGGGTTGAGCGAGGAGGCGCCGAGCAGCTCGGCGTGCGGGGAGGCCGCGGCCGCCGCGGCGGCGCCCGCGTCCAGCACATGACTGCCGTAGCGCACGCCGATTTTCCGCAGATGAGGGGCTTCGGAGGTGGTGAAGACGCCATAGGGGAGGTTGTCCGGGCCGAAGGGGTCGCCTTCGGGCAGGTCGAGCGGGCTTCGCTGCGCCATGGGTGGGGGTGCCTCGCCTTCTCGTCGTCGCCACCGCTGTCGTCACGGTGGGGGCGCCACGGTGGGGTGTCGCCACGGTCGGGGCTCACCCTATGGCCCGGGGGTATGCCACCCCTGTGGGGTGACTGCCACCTAAAGGGATGGCAATGTCCGGAAAATCCTTGCTGAAGGAGGTAAATCCGAAGTAGCGTCCTGGATCAGGTCACGCACAGTGGGGGGACCACTGCGGTGGGGTGACCGAGGGGGACTCGTGGCGAGCAGTGCTGTGCCGTTCGCGGTGGACCGTTCCGTGCCGGGGCTGATCGTGAAGATAGGCGATTACCCGCTGCATCACGGGGGTGTGGGGGCCATCCGCTCCCTGGGCCGTCTCGGCATCCCCATGTACGCGGTCACCGAGGACCGTTGGACCCCGGCCGCCCAGTCGCGCTATCTGAAGCGGGCCTTCGTCTGGCCGACCACCGGCAGGGAGCGGCCGGAGCGGCTGGTCGAGGGGTTGCTGCGGGCGGCGCGGGCGATCGGCCGTCCGGCGGTCCTGGTGCCCACGGACGAGGAGGCGGCGGTGCTGATCGGCGAGCATGCCGATGTGCTCGCCGGGGAGGGCCGGTTCCTCTTCCCGCGCACCGAGCCGGGGCTGCCCCGGCGGCTGGCCAGCAAGCAGGGGCTGCACGAGCTGTGCGTCGAGCACGGGGTGCCCACCCCGGAGGCGGTGTTCCCCGCTTCGTACGCCGACGTCAAGGCGTTCGCGGTGAGCGCGCGGTTTCCGGTCGTCGCCAAGAACCGGGAGGCGTTCGAGCGGCGGGCGAAGCCCGCGGTGGGCGGCACCACGCGGATCGCCGGGCCGCGCGAGCTGCTGGCGCTGGCCCGCGACTGGGGGCCACGGCCCGGGGTGGTCCTCCAGGAGTACCTGCCACGGGAGTCCGCCGAGGACTGGATCGTGCACGCCTACTTCGACGCGGAGTCCTCGCCGCTGGCGATGTTCACCGGCGTCAAGGTGCGGTCCTGGCCGCCGCACGCGGGCATGACGGCGTGCGCCTACGCGGTGGACAACGAGGAGCTGGCCCGGATGACGGCCCGGTTCATCAAGCGGATCGGCTTCAGCGGCATCGTCGATCTGGACTGGCGCTTCGACCGGCGGGACGGGCGGTACAAGCTGCTGGACTTCAACCCCCGGATGGGCGCGCAGTTCCGGCTCTTCGAGAACGAGGCGCGGCTCGACGTCGTCCGGGCGCAGCACCTCGATCTGACGGGGCGCAAGGTGCCCGAGGCCGCGCAGCTGGCGGCCCGGCGGTTCGTCGTCGAGAACATCGACCTGCCCGCCCTGCTCGCCTACCGCCGCAGTGGATACACCACGCCGCACGCGCCCGCCCGGGCGAGCGGGACCGAGCTGGCCTGGGCCGCGCGCGACGACCTGCGGCCGTTCTTCACCATGCTGGCGCGCTGCGTGCGGCCCGGTGCGACGCATCTGTACCGGATGTGGCGCGCCAAGAACAGGTAACGCCTTGGGGAGGGGATTCGTGAACGATCCGGTAGCAGTCATCGGGGCCGGTCCATACGGTCTGTCGGCCGCCGCCCACTTACGCGCCCGCGGCCTGCCGGTCCGCGTCTTCGGCGAGCCGATGGTGAGCTGGCGCGAGCAGATGCCCGCGGGCATGCTGCTCAAGTCCACCCCGGTCGCGTCGACCATCGACGCACCGCAGCCGGGGCACACCCTGCTCGACTACTGCCACGCGGTGGGCGGCACGCCCTATCAGTCCGACTGGGACATCATCCCCGTCGAGACCTTCGCGGGGTACGGGCTGTGGTTCCAGGAGCGGCTGGTGCCGGAGCTGGAGCGGACCCGGGTGGTGGCCGTCGACCGGCGGGGCGGCCGCTTCGAGCTGAAGCTGGATTCGGGGGAGCAGTTCACGGCGCGGGCCGTCGTGGTGGCCAGCGGGCTCAGCGGGCTGGCCCATCTGCCCGCCGAGTTCGCCGCCGCCGTCCCCGACGGCCCGTCTGCGGCCGGGCCGGTGTCGCACAGTTCACACCACCATGACCTGGGGCGGTTCGCGGGCCGCGAGGTCGTCGTGGTCGGGGCCGGGCAGTCGGCGCTGGAGAGCGCGGTGCTGCTGGCCGAGGCGGGCGCCGCGTCGGTGCGGGTGGTGGCCCGGGGGAGGGCCGCCGTCGCCTTCGGCTCCCCGCCGGACCGTCAGCCCCGGCTGCGGCCCGTATCGCCCTTCGGCCGCGCCTGGTCGCTGTACGCGCTGTCGTACCACGCGGCGGGCTTCCGGCGGCTGCCCGCACCGGCCCGGGAGTATCTGGTGCGCACGGTGCTCGGGCCCAAGGGCGCCTGGTGGCTGCGCGGTCGCTTCGCCGGGAAGGTGAAGGTCACCCAGGGAGTGAAGGTCACCCGGGTCACCGTGGAGAGCGGCGGCAGGCCGGTGCTCACGCTGGGCGGCGGCGGCCGGGTCGGCGAGCTGGCCGCGGACCATGTGATGGCCGCGACCGGCTACCGGATGGATCTGGCCGCGCTCGGCTTCCTCGGCCCCGAGCTGCGCGCCCAGGTGGTCACCGGCGCCGGTGGTCCCCGACTGGACGCCGGGTATGGCTCGTCGGTGCCGGGGCTCTATTTCACCGGGCTCCCGGCGGCGGCCTCCTTCGGCCCGGTGATGCGGTTCGTGTGCGGCACGGAGTACGCGTCGCCCCGGCTGGCGAAGGCGGTGGCCGCCGCGCACGGATGAGTGACCTGAGCCGGGCCCTGGGCCCGGTTCCGCCCCCGATCGGTGAACGGTCGGGGGCCACATGATGAATGATCTGCTCGCGATCGCGGTACCGCGTGGGTAACCGGTCGATTCGGGGTGAGGGCGTTGTGCTGCGCACAAGGCGGGAAGGCGCCCACAGCGATCGATACCCGACCGGATACGCTGCCTTTTGGTGGAGGCGGCGACACATCGACATTCCGCGTGAACGTAGGCAGACAGGAGTACCCCGTGAGCGTCATCGGGCCCTTCGGGCTGAGCGTGCGGGACCAGACTCTGGAAGCCGATACCCAAGCCGGGCTGGCGGCTGTCGAAGAGGGCCTGCTGGAGGCCACCAAGAGCGACGTGCCGTTCATCACCGAGGCCGCCCAGCATCTGGTGCGCGCGGGCGGCAAGCGTTTCCGGCCCCTGCTGGTGCTGCTGGCCGCCCAGTTCGGCGACCCGTACGCCCCCGGTGTGGTGCCCTCGGCGGTCGTCGTCGAGCTGACGCATCTGGCCACGCTCTACCACGACGACGTCATGGACGAGGCGGAGGTGCGGCGCGGGGTGCCCAGCGCCAATGCCCGCTGGGGCAATTCGGTCGCGGTGCTCACCGGTGACTTCCTCTTCGCCCGCGCCTCCCACGTCCTGGCCGACCTGGGTCCTGAGGCGGTACGGGTCCAGGCCGAGGCGTTCGAGCGGCTGGTCACGGGCCAGATCCTGGAGACCGCCGGACCGCGCGGCCGCGACCCCATCGAGCACTATCTGGACGTCCTCGCGGGCAAGACCGGCTCGCTGATCGCCGTCTCGGGGCGGTTCGGCGCGATGATGTCGGGCGCCGACGAGTCCATCGTCAACATCCTGACCCAGTACGGCGAGCGGCTCGGCATGGCCTTCCAGCTGGCCGACGACGTGCTGGACATCGCCAGCGACAGCCATGAGTCAGGCAAGACCCCCGGCACCGATCTGCGCGAGGGCATCGCCACCCTTCCCGTCCTGCATCTGAGAGCGCGGACGGAGGCGACCGGTGCGCCGGAGGACCGGGAGCTGTGCGAGCTGCTCGCGGGCGACCTCACCGACGACGCCCGCCACGCCGAGGTGCTGCGGCGGCTGCGCGCCCACCCCGCCCTGGAGCAGGCCCGCCGGGACACGCTGCGCTACGCGGCGGAGGCCCGCTCGATGCTGGCACCCCTGCCGGAGGGCCCGGCGAAGTCGGCCCTGGAGGGCCTGTGCGACGCGGTGGCCCACCGGGCCGGATGATCTCCACCCCGTACCGTCCCGGGGCCGTAGCCCCTACGGGATACCCCGAGGGGGATCCGCCTCGCGGCGCGGACCGTCATACCGGAGCAGTACACACACTTGATCCTGCGGGCTGACGTATCGGCCCTCCCGATTTGGTGGGATGAGAAGACCACCACATGGCGGGATCGGGAGACAATGGCCCGAGAGGTGGACGAGTGCAGGCTGACGACCGCCGCCGACGACGGAGGTAGAGCACACATGGCACGGATCCGACCGATACAGGTCGCCGACGACGGCTTCTGGGACGACGAACGGCCCACACGACGCACCAAGGCGCTCCGCTACGGGGCCCCGGTCGCGGTCGCGGGCATCGCGGCCGCGACGATCGGGCTGGTCCCGGCGCTGGCCAGCAGCGGCGCCCCGGACCTGCCGAAGATCACGGCACAGCAGCTGATCAGCAAGATGGCCGCATCGGACCAGCAGCAGGTGTCCGGCTCGGTGAAGATCACCACCGATCTGGGGCTCCCCACGCTCCCGGGCGGCGGCTCCCTCGCCGGTGCCGCGAACGGCCTCGCGGGCGAGAAGGGCGAGGGCACCGCGCCGGAGGCCAAGCTCACCGAGCTGGCGTCCGGCACCCACACCCTGCGGGTGGCCGCCGACGGCCCCGACAAGCAGCGGGTGTCGATCGTCGAGAACGCCGCCGAGTACAGCATGATCCACAACGGTGATCAGCTGTGGGCGTACGACAGCGGAAGCAACTCCGTCTTCCACGCCAGCGCCCCCAAGGACGCCGCGGACAAGCGCGACCAGGCCCCCAAGGGTCTGGAGCGTGCCACCCCGCAGCAGTTCGCGAAGCAGATGCTGGCCGCCGTGGACGACACCACCGAGGTGACGGTCGACGGCACCACCCAGGTCGCCGGGCGGGACGCCTACGAGCTGCTGATCAAGCCCAAGCAGAGCGCCTCCACGGTCGGCTCGGTCCGGATCGCGGTCGACGCGGACAACGGTGTGCCGCTGAAGTTCACCCTCACCCCGAAGAGCGGCGGCAAGGCGGCCGTCGACGTCGGCTTCACCAAGGTCGACTTCGGCAAGCCCGCCGCGGGCACCTTCGACTTCACGCCGCCCAAGGGCGCCAAGGTCACCCACGACAGCGCCGACGGCCCGGGTCACGGGGAGAAGGGCTTCAAGGGCCAGCCGGGCGGCGCGGACGCGCTGTCCGGGCTGAACGTCACCGGGAAGGGCTGGGACACCATCGCCCGCCTCGACGACGGCCAGAAGGCCGGGGCGACCGGCGAGACCCCCTCCGCCCCGGGCGGCGACGGCGGAGCGGCCTCCGACCTCCTCGGCAGCTTCGGCAAGAAGGTCAAGGGCGACTTCGGCTCCGGCACGGTGTTCAGCACCCGCCTGGTCAACGCGCTGATGACCGACGACGGCAAGGTCTTCGTCGGCGCGGTCGACAAGGAAGCCCTGGTCGCGGCCGCCAACAAGGCCAAGTAGGAGCAGAGGGAAGGAGAGCCCGTGGACGAGCGGTCCGCCGATGCCGTGGTGGAGACCCGCGGGCTCACCAAGCGCTACCGGGGCGGGCAGCTCGCCGTCGACGCGCTCGACCTGACCGTCCCGCGCGGCAGCGTCTTCGGCTTCCTCGGGCCCAACGGCTCGGGGAAGACGACGACGATCCGCATGCTCATGGGGCTGATCGAGCCCACCTCGGGCGGCGCCCGGCTGCTGGGCCTGCCGATGCCGCGCGCCGCCCGCAGCGTGCTGCCCAGGGTGGGCGCCCTCATCGAGGGGCCCGCCCTCTACCCGTATCTGAGCGGCCGGGACAACCTGCTGCGCTACGACGCCGCCGATCCGACCGCCGACCCCCGCACCCGGGCCGCCCGCGCCGCCTCGGCGCTGGAGCGGGTCGGGCTCGGGGCCGCGGCGGGGAAGAAGGCGCGGGCGTACTCGCTGGGGATGAAACAGCGCCTCGGCCTGGCCGCCGCCCTGCTCCAGCCGCGTGAGCTGCTGGTTCTCGACGAGCCGACCAACGGGCTCGACCCCCAGGGCATGCGCGAGATCCGTACCCTGGTGCGCGCGCTGGCCCAGGAGGGCACCACGGTCTTCCTCTCCTCGCATCTCCTGGACGAGATCGAACAGGTCTGCACCCATGCGGCGGTCATGACCCGGGGCCGCCTGGTCGCCCAGGGCACGGTCGCCGAGCTGGCGGCGGGCAGCCGCGGCAGGCTGTCGGTCACCACCCCGGACCCGGCCGACGCCGTCCGCGTCCTCAAGGAGCACGGGGTGACGGACCTGGTGGTCCTGGAGGAGCGGGTCTCCGGCGAGCTGCCCACGCCCGCGCCCGAGCCCGCCGACCTGAACGCCGCCCTGGTGCGCGCCGGGGTGCGGGTACGGGCCTTCGGCGCCGAGGGCGCCTCGCTGGAGGACGCCTTCGTCGCGCTGACCGGGGAGGGATTCGATGTCGCGGGCTGAAGCGGCTGAAACGGCTGGGGGCGGAGGGACGTACGAGACGCCCCGGGCGCGGCCGCTGTGGGCCCTGGCCCTCTTCCGCAGCGAGCTGTCCACCACCTTCCGCCGCTGGCGGACCCTGGCGCTGCTCGGCGTGCTCGCGGCCGTCCCGGTCCTCATCGGCGTCGCCGTGAAGATCGAGACCAGCGACGGCGGCGGCTTCGGCCGGGGTGGCGGCGGTGGCGGAGCCGGTAGCGACGGGCCCGCCTTCTTCTCGCAGATCACCAACAACGGGATCTTCCTCGTCTTCGCCGCGCTGGCGGCGACGCTGCCCGTCTTCCTGCCGATGGCCATCGGCGTGATCGCCGGGGACTCCATCGCCGGTGAGGCGGGTCCGGGGACGCTGCGCTATCTGCTGGTCGCCCCCGCCGGGCGCACCCGGCTGCTGCTCGCCAAGTTCGTCACCATCCTGGCGTTCTGCGTGGCCGCGACCCTCACGGTGGCCGCCGCCGGGCTCGCGACCGGGGCGATGCTGTTCCCGCTCGGTGATGTCACGCTGATCTCCGGCACCTCGGTGTCCTTCGGCGACGGGCTGGTGCGGGCGCTCGGCGTGGCGGGCGTCGTGGCGCTGTCACTGGTGGGGATCGCGGCGGTGGGCCTGTTCATCTCCACCCTCACCAACAGCGGCATCGCGGCCATGGCGACCACCGTCGGGCTCGTGGTGACGGTGCAGATCCTGGACGAGATCCCGCAGCTGCACGCGATCCATCCGTATCTCTTCCCGCACTACTGGCTCAGCTTCGCGGATCTCCTCCGCCAGCCGGTCTACTGGGACCAGCTCATCAAGAACGCCGAGCTGCAGGGGCTGTATCTGGCCGTGTTCGGCTCGGCGGCCTGGGCCCGGTTCACCGCGAAGGACATCACGGCCTGAGCGGTCGGGCCAGACCACTCAGACCGTGATGCCGGTGCGTCAGGAGGACAGCGTCCAGACGGCGTACGCGATGGCGTCGCTGTTGCGGTCCAGCGCGGTGTCGTTGATGTTCGTCGTGGTGTCGCACGAGCGGTGGTAGCAGCGGTCGAAGGCCTGACCGGAGGTGCCGCCCCACTTCTGGGCCTGGGCGGCGGTCTTGATGTAGTCGGCGCCGCTGAACAGGCCGCCCACCGGGATGCCCACGTTCTTGAACGGAGCGTGGTCGGAGCGGCCGTCGCCCTCGGTCTCTATCTCCGTCGCGACGCCCTTGGTCGCGTAGAAGTCCTTGAAGACCCCTTCGATCCGGGCGTCGTCGTCATAGACGAAGTAGCCCGGGTTGGGCGAGCCGATCATGTCGAAGTTGAGATAGCCGTCGATCTTCGCCCGGTTGGCGGTCGACAGGCTGTTGACGTAGTACCGGGACCCGACCATGCCCAGCTCCTCGGCGCCCCACCAGGCGAACCGGAGGTGCTTGGTGGGCTTCAGCCCCGAGCGGGCGACGGTGAGCGCGGTCTCCAGGATGGCGGCGGACCCCGAGCCGTTGTCGTTGATGCCGGGTCCCGCGCTGACGGAGTCCAGGTGGGCGCCGGAGAACACCACGTTGTCGGCGTCGCCGCCGGGCCAGTCGGCGATGAGGTTGTAGCCGGTGGCGCCGCCGGAGGTGAACGTCTGGACCGTGGTGGTGAACCCGGCCGCGTCCAGCAGCCCCTTGATGTAGTCGAGCGACGCCTTGTAGCCGGGGCGGCCGTGGGCGCGGTTGCCGCCGTTGGCGGTGGCGATGGACTGGAGCTTGGTCAGATGCGCCTTGACGTTGGCGAGCGGCACATCCGGTACGGCGAGGGCGGCGGCCGCCGGAGGCGGGGGAGCCGCGGCGGCGGAAGAGGCGGGGGCGGCCGACACCAGAGAGGCGATCGCGGCTCCGGCCGCGACGGCGACGGCCGCCCGGCGGGACACGGATCTTCGGGGGGTGTGGCGGGGCTCAGCACATGACGACATGGGGGGCTCCGATTCCGAACGGGGACTGCACGGAATGACGTGACGCTGTGTGATGCACAAGGTGATGCACGTACGTACGTACCCATGGGGGTAGTGGAGCGGTACGACAAGATGACGCCGAAATGGCGCGAGGCTGATGCTCCGGGTGTGGCTGACCCTCCGTCAAGGGCGAAATCCGGACATCAGCCGCCGGATATCGGGCCGGGCTGTGGCTCCGCCGCCTTGGGCGGTGCCGCGGCCGCCAGCGCCGCCGCGTCCGCCAATTGGCGGCGTGCCCGGTGCCCGGTCCGCAGCGCGTCCCAGGTGAGCAGCGCGAGCGCGAGCCAGACGAGGGAGAAGCCCGCCCACCGCTCGGGCGGCATGGACTCGTGGAAGACGGCCACCCCGAGGATGAACTGGGAGGTGGGCGTGAGGTACTGGAGCATCCCGATGGTCGACAGCGGCAGCCGTACCGCGGCCGCCCCGAACAGGCTCAGCGGCACCGCGGTGATCAGCCCGCAGCTCACCAGCAGCACCGAATGGCCCGTCCCGCCGCTGCCGAACGTGCTGTCGCCGCGCACCGCGAGGAAGCCGATGAAGCCGAGCGCGGGCAGGAACTGGACGGCGGTCTCGGCGGCCAGCGACTCCAGCCCGTCCAGCCCGATCCGCTTCTTGACCAGGCCGTACGTGGCGAAGGAGAAGGCCAGCGTGAGGGCGATCCAGGGCAGCTTGCCGTAGCCGACGGCCAGCACGCCCACCGCCGCCACGCCGACGCCGACCGCCACCCACTGCACCGGGCGCAGCCGCTCGCGCAGCAGCAGTACGCCGAAGCCGATGCTGACCAGCGGGTTGATGAAGTAGCCGAGCGCCGTCTCGACGACGTGTCCGCTGTTGACGCCCCAGATGTAGAGGCCCCAGTTGATGGAGATGGCGGTCGCGGCGAGCGCGACGAGGCCGAGCCGCCGGGGCTGCCGCAGCAGCGGGCCGATCCAGGACCAGCGGCGCAGCGCCAGCAGGATGAGCCCGACGACCACCAGCGACCAGACCATGCGGTGGGCGAGGATCTCGGCCGCTCCGGCGGGCTCCAGCAGCGGCCAGAAGAGCGGGGCGAGGCCCCACAGCCCGTACGCGGCGAAGCCGCAGAGGAGACCGGTGCGGTCCTGCTGGTGCTGCGGCTGCATAAGGGCCTCCCCGACGGCGTGGCGGCCCTGGTGCAGGGGCCTGTCCGACGGTAGCGCCGGGCGGCCCGGCTGTCATCACCGTATCCACGATACGGAACTGACAGCCGGGGCGCCCGGCGCTGATGGGTCCGGGTCAGCCCTTGAGGGCCAGCGCGAGGGAGTCGGCGATCGGGGTGGTCGGGCGGCCGGTCAGGCGGGACAGGTCGCCGGGGGTGGCGGCCAGGCGTCCGCGCTCGATCGCCGTGTCGACGTCGGCGAGGATGGCGGCGAAGGGCTCGGGCAGGCCCGCACCGGTCAGGATCTGCTGGACCTCCTCGGCGGAGACCGCGCGGTAGGCGATCTCCTCGCCGGTCTGCCGGGCGATCTCGGCGGCGTATTCGGTGAAGCTCCAGGCGGTGTCGCCGGACAGCTCGTACGCGGTGTTCTCGTGGCCCTCGCCGGTCAGTACGGCGACGGCGGCCGCCGCGTAGTCGGCGCGCGAGGCGGAGGCGACCCGGCCCTCGCCCGCGGCGGCGACGACGGCGCCGTGCTCCAGTACGGGGGCCAGCCGCTCGGTGTAGTTCTCGTTGTACCAGCCGTTGCGCAGCAGCGCGTACGGCAGACCGGACTCGGTGAGGGCCTGCTCGGTGGCCCGGTGCTCGTCGGCGAGCGTGAAGTCGGCGGCCGGGCCGCCCAGCACGCTGGTGTACGCGAGCAGCGCGACCCCGGCCTCCTTGGCGGCGTCGATGACGGCCTGGTGCTGCGGAACGCGCTGCCCGATCTCGCTGCCGGAGATCAGCAGCACCTTGTCGCCCGCCGCGAAGGCGCCGCGCAGCGTCTCGGGCTGGCTGTAGTCGGCCACCTTCAGGGTGACGCCGCGGGCGGCGAGGTCGGCGGCCTTGTCGGCGTCGCGCACGACCGCGGTGATCCGGTCGGCCGGAACCTTCTCCAGCAGGCCGTCGATGACAAGGCGGCCGAGGTGTCCGGTGGCTCCGGTGACGACGATGCTCATGGGGGTGTCTCTCTTCTGGTCGCGGTCGCGTTGTCCGATTCGCTCACCACCTTAGACGCAGCGCTAACTTTTTGAAAGTGCCCACGCTCCATGACATACGAAGCGGCCAGGCCGGGGGATCAACCCCGGCCTGGCCGCGTACAGGTAGACGGACGGCTCAGCCGACGACGGTCCAGGTGTCGTTCCCCGCGAGCAGCGCGCCGAGGTCGCCCTTGCCCTCGCGCTCGACGGCGGCGTCGAGCTGGGTCGTCATCTGGTCGTCGTAGACCGGGCGCTGGACGTCGCGCAGCACCCCGATGGGGGTGTGGTGCAGCGTGTCCGGGTGGGCCAGCCGGGACAGGGCGAACGCGGTGGTGGGGGAGGCCGCGTGGGCGTCGTGGACCAGGACGCTGCCCTCGTTCTCCGGGGTGACCGCGACGACCTCCAGGTCACCGGTGGCCTGGTTCCGTACGACGCCCTTGGCGTTGTCCGCGCCGAAGCGGATCGGGCGGCCGTGCTCCAGCCGGATCACGGCTTCCTCGGCCTGCTCCTTGTCCTTGAGCGCGTCGAAGGCGCCGTCGTTGAAGATGTTGCAGTTCTGGTAGATCTCCACCAGCGCGGTGCCCGGGTGGGCGGCGGCCTCGCGCAGCACCTGGGTGAGGTGCTTGCGGTCGGAGTCCACGGTGCGGGCGACGAAGCCCGCCTCGGCGCCGATCGCCAGCGAGAGGGGGTTGAACGGCGCGTCCAGGGACCCCATCGGCGTGGACTTGGTGATCTTGCCGACCTCGGACGTCGGGCTGTACTGGCCCTTGGTGAGGCCGTAGATCCGGTTGTTGAAGAGCAGGATCTTCAGATTCACATTGCGGCGCAGCGCGTGGATGAGGTGGTTGCCGCCGATGGACAGCGCGTCGCCGTCGCCGGTGACCACCCACACCGACAGGTCGCGCCGGGCGGCCGCGAGGCCGGTGGCGATCGCCGGGGCGCGGCCGTGGATCGAGTGCATCCCGTAGGTGTTCATGTAGTACGGGAAGCGGGAGGAGCAGCCGATGCCGGAGACGAAGACGATGTTCTCCTTCGCCAGCCCCAGCTCGGGCATGAAGCCCTGGACGGCGGCGAGGATCGCGTAGTCACCGCAGCCGGGGCACCAGCGCACCTCCTGGTCGGACTTGAAGTCCTTCATGGACTGCTTGCCCTCGGCCTTGGGCACCAGGGACAGCGCCTCGGACAGCGCGAGGGGCGGCTGCGAGAGGATCTCAGTCATCGATGACCTCCTTGAGGGCCGTCGCCAGCTGCTCGGCCTTGAACGGCAGTCCCCGCACCTGCGTGAAGGAACGGGTGTCGACGAGGTACTTGGCGCGGATGAGGGTGGCGAGCTGGCCGAGGTTCATCTCGGGCACGACGACCTTGTCGTAAGCGGCCAGCACCGCGCCCAGGTTGGCCGGGAAGGGGTTGAGGTGGCGCAGATGGGCCTGGGCGATCCGGTCGCCCGCCCGCCGTACGCGCCGCACGGCGGCGGTGATCGGCCCGTACGTCGAGCCCCAGCCCAGCACCAGGGTGCGGGCGTCGCCGGTGGGGTCGTCCACCGTCAGCTCCTCGACCTCGACGCCGTCGATCTTGGCCTGCCGGACGCGGACCATGTGGTCGTGGTTGGCCGGGTCGTAGGAGATGTTCCCGGAGCCGTCCTGCTTCTCGATGCCGCCGATGCGGTGTTCGAGCCCCGGGGTGCCGGGCACCGCCCACGGGCGCGCCAGGGTCAGCGGGTCGCGCTTGTACGGCCAGAAGACCTCGGTGCCGTCCTCGGTGGTGTGGTTGGGGCCGGTCGCGAACTGGACCCGCAGGTCCGGCAGGCCGTCGACCTCCGGCACCCGCCACGGCTCCGACCCGTTGGCCAGATAGCCGTCGGACAGCAGGAAGACCGGGGTGCGGTAGGTGAGCGCGATCCGCGCCGCGTCCAGCGTGGCGTCGAAGCAGTCGGCCGGGGTCTTCGGCGCCACGATCGGCACCGGCGCCTCGCCGTTGCGCCCGTACATCGCCTGCAGCAGATCCGCCTGCTCGGTCTTGGTCGGCAGCCCCGTGGACGGCCCGCCGCGCTGGATGTCGATCACCAGCAGCGGCAGCTCCAGGCTGACCGCGAGCCCGATGGTCTCCGACTTCAGCGCCACCCCGGGACCGGACGTGGTGGTCACCGCGAGCGCCCCGCCGAACGCGGCGCCCAGCGCCGCGCCGATGCCCGCGATCTCGTCCTCGGCCTGGAAGGTGCGCACGCCGAAGTTCTTGTGCTTGCTCAGCTCGTGCAGGATGTCGGAGGCCGGGGTGATCGGGTACGAGCCCAGGAACAGCGGCAGATCCGCCTGCTGGGACGCGGCGATCAGCCCGTACGACAGCGCCAGGTTGCCGGAGATGTTCCGGTACGTACCCGCCGGGAAGGCGGTGGCGGCGGGCGCCACCTCGTAGGAGACCGCGAAGTCCTCGGTGGTCTCGCCGAAGTTCCACCCGGCCCGGAAGGCCGCCACGTTCGCCTCGGCGATCTGCGGCTTCTTGGCGAACTTCTGGCGCAGGAACTTCTCGGTGTTCTCGGTGGGCCGGTGGTACATCCACGACAGCAGGCCGAGCGCGAACATGTTCTTGCTGCGCTCCGCCTCCTTCCGGGACAGCCCGAACTCCTTCAGGGCCTCGATGGTCAGCGTCGTCAGCGGCACCGGGTGGACCTGGTACGCGTCCAGCGAGCCGTCTTCGAGCGGGCTGCGCTCGTAGCCGACCTTCGCCATGGGCCGCTTGGTGAACTCGTCGGTGTTGACGATGATGTCGGCGCCGCGCGGGACGTCGCCCAGATTGGCCTTGAGCGCGGCCGGGTTCATCGCCACCAGGACGTCCGGCGCGTCGCCGGGGGTGAGGATGTCGTGATCGGCGAAGTGGAGCTGGAAGCTCGACACTCCGGGCAGGGTGCCGGCGGGGGCACGGATCTCCGCCGGGAAGTTCGGCAGGGTCGACAGGTCGTTCCCGAACGACGCCGTCTCCGAGGTGAACCGGTCTCCGGTGAGCTGCATACCGTCACCCGAGTCACCGGCGAATCGGATGATGACGCGATCCAGACGGCGGACCTCCTTGCCGCCGTCCGGTGTTCCCCGTTCCCCTGCGAGCCCCCGCTCGCCCTGCTGATCGGCTGGTTCGGCCTGCTCGGCCGGGCTGCTGACCTGGCTGGTCACTGCTTCGGACCTCCCTCGAGGCGGCGCACCTGGACCGTTCGGTGCCGACCGGTTGTCCCATGGCCATCGTACGTCGGTAAGGTTCGCCTTCCCTGGGTGGATCACCCGGAAAATACCGCATGACGTGTCCGTTATGTCACGGTGTGGCGGGACTTTCCCGGTGTCCGTGGCGTGATGTCTGGTGATCCCCTCACTCGGCCTTTGGTCCCGCTTTGGCCCCGCCGGGGGGCCTACGACCCCCGCCGGGCCGCCGGTCGGCCACCGCCGTCAGGAGTTGAGGTAGGTGAGCACCGCGAGCACGCGACGGTGATCCCCGTCACTCGGCGACAGGCCGAGCTTCAGGAAGATGTTGCTGACGTGCTTCTCGACCGCGCCGTCGCTCACCACCAGCTGCCGGGCGATCGCCCCGTTCGTCCGGCCCTCGGCCATCAGGACCAGGACCTCCCGCTCCCGTGGGGTGAGGCCGGCCAGCACGTCCTGCTTGCGGCTGCGGCCCAGCAGCTGGGCGACGACCTCCGGGTCCAGCGCCGTACCGCCCCGGGCCACCCGGACCACCGCGTCCACGAACTCGCGCACATCGGCCACCCGGTCCTTGAGCAGATAGCCGATGCCGCGGCTGTTCCCGGCCAGCAGCTCCGTCGCGTACTGCTCCTCCACGTACTGCGAGAGCACCAGCACCCCGATCCCCGGGTGGTCATGGCGCAGCCGGATCGCGGCCCGCACCCCCTCGTCGGTGTGGGTGGGCGGCATCCGTACGTCGGCGACCACCACATCCGGCAGCGCGCCCTCGTCGGCCAGCTCGCGGATCGCCTTGATCAGCGTCTCCGCGTCCCCCACCCCCGCGACGACGTCATGGCCCCGGTCGGTCAGCAGCCGGGTCAGGCCCTCCCGCAACAGCACCGAATCCTCGGCGATGACCACCCGCACTCTGTCCTCCACCACGATGCCCCCGGCCCCAGTCGTGTCCGCGTTGTTCCGCGTTGTCGGGGCCAGCATTCCAGGATTCGGACGGATCCGTCGCGCATCCCGCGACCGGGTTCCGCGCGACCGGTCCGCCGTATCAGCGCCAGGGCAGCTCGACATCAGCGCCAGGGCAGCTCGACCGTCACCGTCGTCGGGCCGCCGGGCGGGGAGTGGACGACCAGCGCCCCGTCGACCGCCTCGATGCGCTCGGCCAGCCCGGACAGCCCGCTGCCCGCGCCCGCAGTGCCCGCCCCGCCGCGCCCGTCGTCGCCGACCCGCAGCATCACCCGGTTCTCGGTGCGCCACACGTCGACGTCGGCCGTCCGGGCGGCGCTGTGTTTGCTGATGTTCTGGAGGAGTTCGGAGACGGTGAAGTAGGCGATGCCTTCGATGGCGGGTGCGGGGCGCTGGGGTAGGTCGACGGTGACGGTGACGGGGACGGTGCAGCGGGCGGCGAGTGCGGAGAGGGCGGGGCCGAGTCCTCGGTCGGTGAGGATGGCGGGGTGGATGCCGCGGGCGAGGTCGCGGAGTTCTTGGAGGGCGAGTTTGATCTCGCCGTGGGCTTCGTCGACCATGCGGGCGGCTGCTTCGGGGTCTTCGTCGAGTTTCTCTTTGGCGAGGCCGAGGTCCATGGCGAGGGCGACGAGGCGGGCTTGTGCTCCGTCGTGGAGGTCGCGTTCGATACGGCGGAGATCGGCGGCGGCGGTGTCGACCACCGTGCCCCGGTCCGACTCCAGCTCCCACACCCGGGTCGCCAGCCGGGACGGCCCCAGCAGTCCGAGGACCAGCAGCCGGTCGACGGCTGTCAGCGCCCGCATCGCCCACGGGGTCGCCAGCAGGACCAGCACCCCGAGGACACAGGACGCGGTGACCTCGAACGGGGTGTCGAGGTAGAAGTGGCGCCCTCTGCTGTCGTCCCCGAACAGCTCGATACCGGGCTGATCGATGTACGTGGGGAAGACCCACCGCCACAGCGGATACGTCGCGAAACCCCAGCCGTAGCAGGTGAACACCATCGCGACGGTGAAGGCGAAGATCGCCCACGGCAGGTGCAGCAGCGCGTACAGGACATGCCGCCACGAGGTGCCGCTCTTGAGCAGCGCGCCCACCCACGACACCGGCCCCCGCTTGCCGCTCGCCGGGCGGACCGGCTCCGGCTCGGCGATCCTGAGCCTCAGCAGCGCGCGGGCGCGGGCCCGCTCCACGACCCCGATCCCCCGGCAGCCCGCCAGGGCGGCGCCGAGCACCGGGACGCCGAGGAAGGTGATCAGGAGCCCGGCGCCGAGGGAGAGCATGATGGCCGCGTACGAGAAGGTCAGGACCGCCATCGGCAGGCTGATCACCAGATAGAGGAACTCGCGCCAGACGCGGGCCTCGAACGGCGCGCGCAGTACCGGCGGCACCAGGCCGCGCCGGGGTTCGCTGCCCGGCTCGTACGGCTCGTACGGTCCGTATGCGGTGGCCATCTCGTCGTCCGTCCTCCCGAGCCGAAGCCGAAGCCGGTGCAGAATCCGGTGCCCGGCTTGGCCGCTGTCGTCGTACTCCAGATTCCCCGGCACCGGCGGGCCGGGCCATGAAGCGGGTCGGCGTCTTCACCCGGGGGTTAGCCCCACCCCTTCCGCGCGCTCACGGGGTGCGGCGGGCCGCCGCCGTGCGGCGGGGGACTCCGCCGGTGTGGCTCGTGCCGTCGCGGTCGCGCCACGGCAGCTCGGCGTCCACCGAGGTCGGGCCGCCGGGCGGGGACTCCACCTCGAACCGGCCGTCGACCGCCTCGATGCGCTCGGTCAGCCCCGCCAGCCCGCTGCCGCCGCCCGCCGTGCCCGCGACTGAGGTGCCCGCGCCGCCGCGGCCGTCGTCCCGCACCCGGATCAGCAGTCGGCTGCCCGACCGGGCCAGGGTCACCGAGGCGGTGCGGGCGGCGCTGTGTTTGCTGATGTTCTGGAGGAGTTCGGAGACGGTGAAGTAGGCGATGCCTTCGATGGCGGGTGCGGGGCGTTCGGGTAGGTCGACGGTGACGGTGACGGGGACGGTGCAGCGGGCGGCGAGTGCGGAGAGGGCGGGGCCGAGTCCTCGGTCGGTGAGGATGGCGGGGTGGATGCCGCGGGCGAGGTCGCGGAGTTCCTGGAGGGCGAGTTTGATCTCGCCGTGGGCTTCGTCGACCATGCGGGCGGCTGCCTGGGGGTCTTCTTCGAGCTTTTCCTTGGCGAGTCCGAGGCCCATGGCCAGGGTGACGAGGCGGGCTTGTGCTCCGTCGTGGAGGTCGCGTTCGATACGGCGGAGATCGGCGGCCGCGGTGTCGACCACCGTGCCCCGGTCCGACTCCAGCTCCGCGATACGCCGCTCCAGCTCATCCGACGGCGACAGCAGCCCCCGCACCATCAGCCGGTCGACATTGGTCAGCGCCCGGGCGATCCACGGCAGCACCGGCCAGGCGATGAACAGCGAGATCAGCGCCACGGTGAAGGTGAGGATGCCCCAGGGCAGCCGGATCGCGGCGTACAGCGTGGACCGCCAGCCCACCGGGTCCCGCAGGCTCCGCCACACCCAGCCGAAGAAGCCGTCGTCCCCCCTGCGCGGCATCCGGCTGGGCTCGTCCACCCGGACCGCCAGCAGCGCCCGGGCGCGGGACCGCTCGAACCGGGCGAACCCCCGGCTCCCCAGCAGGCCCACGGCCAGCACGGGCAGACCGGCGATCGTGACCGCCATGCCCACGCCCACGGCCAGCCAGGTCAGCCCGTAGACGAAACCGAAGATGCCCATCGGCAGATTGATCAGGAGATGCGTGATCTCCTTCCACGTCTGCGCGGGATAGGCGAAGGCGGGCGGGCGCGGCAGTCGCTCGCCGCCGCTCTCACCGGGGGAACTGGAGGTCATGGCAGCCAAGACTGCCGCCCTGCGGCGGGCGGCGCCATGGGGCGCGTCGCCGGGCGTGAGTAGGGCTATCCCCACCCACCGCTGTCCACCGCGGGCTCCGCATGCCGGACGGGCGGATCACCCCACCGCCGGTAGGGCCTAGACTCCCGTGCGTACGGATCGTCGAACACACGACGTCGGCGAGCAGCAGGCAGGACAGGGAGCGAGGGGCGGACGTGCCGGAGGCGACGACCGTACGTGCGGCCAGTAGCGTCCCGCTCGCGGCCGACTATTTCCACGCCTATACGCTGGTGGGTCTGGTCGCGGCGGTCGGGGTGATCTTCGTCGCCGTGGCCTTCGGGGCAGGGCGGCTGCTGCGACCGGTGGTGCCGACGCCGGAGAAGCTGCTCACGTACGAGTGCGGCGTGGACCCCGTGGGCGAGAGCTGGGCACACACCCAGGTCCGCTACTACGTCTACGCTTTCTTGTACGTGATTTTCGCGGTGGATTCGATCTTCCTGTTCCCGTGGGCGACGGTCTTCGCCGCGCCCGGTTTCGGCGCCGCGACCCTGGTGGAGATGTTCATCTTCCTCGGGTTTCTCGCCGTAGGTCTGCTGTACGCATGGAAGAAGGGCGTCCTGGAATGGACGTGACACCGACCCCCGCGCAGGCTCCCGTGGATCTCCCGGAGCCGCGCCACCTCGGCCCGCTCGCCCGGCTGGCGCCTGAACCGATGAAGGTGGTCCTGAACTGGGGCCGCCGCTACAGCCTGTGGGTGTTCAACTTCGGGCTGGCCTGCTGCGCCATCGAGTTCATCGCCGCCTCGATGGCCCGCCACGACTTCATGCGGCTCGGCGTGATCCCGTTCGCGCCCGGCCCGCGCCAGGCCGACCTGATGGTCGTCTCCGGCACCGTGACGGACAAGATGGCGCCCGCGGTCAAGCGGCTCTACGAGCAGATGCCGGAGCCGAAGTACGTGATCTCCTTCGGCGCCTGCTCGAACTGCGGCGGCCCGTACTGGGACTCGTACGCCGTGACCAAGGGCGTCGACCAGATCATCCCGGTCGACGTCTACGTCCCCGGCTGCCCGCCCCGGCCCGAGGCGCTGCTCCAGGGGATCCTCAAGCTCCAGGAGAAGATCGCCCGCGAGTCGCTGGGGGAGCGGTACGCGACGGAGGGCGGCCGCCGCCCGTCCACGGCCGCGCTGCGCAGCGGCCTGGTCACGCCCCCGGCCGCCGGGGAGGACACGCGATGACGGAGCCGACGGAGCCGACCGAGCCGACGCAGCCGACTGAGCCTGCGGAGCAGGAAGTGGCGGTGGGCTGGCTCCCCACCCCCGCCCCCGAACTGTTCGGCGAGGGCGCGACGGCCGAGGAGGCGTACGGCCTGCTCACGGTCGACGTGCCCGCCGAGGCCTGGATCACGGCGCTGGAGACCGCCCGCTCCACCCTCGGCTGCACCTACTTCGACTGGCTGAGCGCGGTGGACGAGCCCGGCCAGGGCTTCCGGGTGGCCGCGCACGTCGTCGCCCTCGCCCCGGGCGCCGCCATACGCCGCCTCCTGGTCCGCACCACCGTGCCGCACGACGCGGCCACGCTGCCCACCGCCGTGGGCGTCTACGCGGGCGCGGCCTGGCATGAGCGCGAGACCCACGAGATGTTCGGGATCGGCTTCACCGGCCACCCCGACCTCGCGCCGCTGCTGCTGCCCGACAACTTCGAGGGCCACCCGCTGCGCAAGGACTTCGTGCTGGCGGCCCGGGTCGCCAAGGCCTGGCCGGGCGCGAAGGAGCCGGGCGAGTCCGATCACGGCGGCCCCAAGCGGCGCCAGATGCTCCCGCCGGGCGTGCCCGACCCCAACGAATGGGGCCCCCTCAAGGGCCAGCTCCCCCCAGCCCCCGCCCGCCCGGCCCGCGGCGCCCGAGCAGCAGGCGACCGCCCAGCCCGCCGCCGCCCGGCAGCAGCAGGCGCGGCGCCCGGCGACACCCCGGCACCAGAGCGCCCGACGCGCCGCACCCGCACCACGGACGAAGGCTCAGCAAGCCAGCAGCCCGAGGCGACCCCGCCGACGGAAGCCCCGGCGCGGCGCGCGCGCAGCGCGTCGGCAGGCTCGGCGAGCCAGCGCGCGTCGGCTGCCGAGCCGACGCCCGAGCGGACGGCAGCTGAGGGGGAGTCCGGCACCACGCCGCCCGAGCGCCCGACCCGCCGTGCGCGCAGCGCGGGCGAGGGTTCGGCGACGCAGCGGGCCGCTGCTGAGACGACGGCGGAGGCCGCGCCGAGTGCGGAACCGACCCCGGCGCCTGAGCGCGCCGACGCCGCGTCGAGCGATGCGCGGTCCGGTACCCCGGCGCGGAGCGCGTCGGCGGGTTCGGCTGCCGAGCCGACGCCATCGGAGCGGACGACGGCCGAGGGTTCGGCGAGCCAGCGGGCCGACGCGGAGTCGACGGTGGACGCCGCGCCGAGCGCGGAGCCGGAGCGCCCCGCCCGCGGCACTGGCGGAACAGCCGAGGGTACGGCCGCAGGCCGTCCCTCCGCCCGCCCGGCGCGGCGGACCCGGTCGTCCGACGCCCCCTGGCACAACCCGCGCCCGGCGCGGGACGACGCGGCCGAGTCCGGCCGTGAGCCGGGAGCGGGCGACGGCCAGCCCGGTGCCGCGAAACCGGACGCCCCGGAGCAACCGGACGACGCGCAACCCGGCACCGACAAACCCGGCGCCGCGAAACCCGGCGACGACGAGACGACGACCCACCCCGACGGCCCACCAGGAGGCACCGCGTGAACGACGTCCTCGACGTCGCGCTGCGACTGCTCGCCCTCCTCGTCGCGTTCCTGGTTCTCCCGCTGCTCGTCGGTCAGACCGAGCACAAGGTCATGGCCCATATGCAGGGCCGCCTCGGGCCGATGTACGCGGGTGGGTTCCACGGGTGGGCCCAGCTGGTCGCGGACGGCGTGAAGTTCGCGCAGAAGGAGGACGTCGTTCCGGCCGGGGCCGACCGGCGGATCTTCCAGCTCGCGCCCGCCGTCGCCCTGCTGCCGTATCTGCTGGTCCTGGTCGCGATCCCGATCGGCCCGAGCGGGGCGGTCGGGGAGACCATCGACGCGGGCATCTTCTTCGCGCTCGCCGTGATGGGCGTCGGCGTGCTGGGCTCGCTGATGGCGGGCTGGGCCTCGGCCAATAAGTTCTCCCTGCTCGGGGGCCTGCGCACCGCCGCCCAGCTCATGGCGTACGAGCTGCCGATGCTGCTCGCCGCCGCGTCCGTGGCGATGGCCGCGGGCACGGTGTCGCTGCCGGGCATCCTCGACGCGTTCGAGTGGTGGTGGGTGCCGTGGCAGATCGTCGGCGGGCTGGTGTTCTTCACCGCCGGGCTGGCCGAGCTGCAACGCCCGCCGTTCGACGCCCCGGTGGCCGACTCCGAGATCATCTTCGGTGCGTACACCGAGTACACCGGGCTCCGCTTCGCGCTCTTCCTGCTCGCCGAGTACGCGGGCATCGTCATCCTCTGCGGGCTGACCACGGTCCTCTTCCTCGGCGGCTGGCACGGTCCGTTCTCGGGCGACGTGGGCTGGCTGTGGACGCTGCTCAAGACGGCCGTCCTCGCCTTCGTCGTGATCTGGCTGCGGGTGAGCTATCCGCGGCTGCGCGAGGACCAGCTGCAGAAGTTCGCCTGGACCTGCCTCATTCCGCTCTCCCTCGCCCAGATCGCCCTCACCGGCGTCGTCAAGGTGGTGATCTCCTGATGGGTATTCCCGGTTCCGGCCTGGCCAAGGGCCTGGCCGTCACCCTGCGCACGATGACCCGCAAGTCGCACACCGCGCAGTATCCGGAGGTCCAGCCCGAACTGCCGCCGCGCACCCGCGGGGTGATCGGGCTGTTCGAGGAGAACTGCACGGTCTGCATGCTGTGCGCGCGCGAGTGCCCGGACTGGTGCATCTACATCGACTCCCACAAGGAGACGGTGCCCCCGGCGGCGCCGGGCGGACGCGAGCGCAGCCGCAATGTGCTGGACCGGTTCGCCATCGACTTCGCCCTGTGCATGTACTGCGGTATCTGCATCGAGGTGTGTCCTTTCGACGCGCTGTTCTGGTCGCCGGAGTTCGAGTACGCGGAGGAGGACATCCGCGACCTCACCCATGAGCGGGACAAGCTCCGCGAATGGATGTGGACGGTGCCCGCGCCGCCCGCGCTCGACCCGGCCGCCGAGGAGCCGAAGGAGATCGGCGCCGCCCGCAAGGCCGCCGAGAAGCAGGCCGCGGCCGAAGCGAAGGCAGCGGAAGAGGCCAAGGCAGCGGAAGCCGCCGAAGCCGCCGAAGCCGCCGAAGCCGCCGAAGCCGCCGACGCGAACGGGGCCGACGGGACGAACGGGGCCGCCTCGTGAGCACCGCGGTCCACCTCGCGGCCGCCACCGGCCACGGGTTCCTGTCGCCCACCGGTGTCGAGATCGCCTTCCTCCTCGTGGGCATCGCGACGCTCGGCGCGGCCATCGTCTCCGTCACCACCAAACAGCTGGTGCACGCAGCGCTGTGGCTGGTGGTGGCGCTCGGCGGCATCGCCGTCGAATACCTCCTGCTCACCGCCGAGTTCATCGCCTGGGTGCAGGTGCTGATCTACGTCGGCTCCGTCGTCGTCCTCCTCCTCTTCGGGCTGATGCTGACCAGGGCCCCCATCGGCCGCTCCCCGGACGCCGATTCGGGCAACCGCCCGGCCGCCCTCGCGGTGGCCATCGCCGCCGCGGCCGCGCTGGTGTGGGTGGTCGTGGACGCCTTCCGGGCCACCTGGATCGACCTGGACAAGGGCGTACAGGGCTCCACCGCGGTCTCCGGCGAGAGCCTCTTCCGGCACTGGGTGCTGCCCTTCGAGGCGCTGTCCGTGCTGCTCCTCGCCGCGCTCGTCGGCGCGATCGTGCTGTCCCGCAAGAAGGTTGAGGAGAAGCGCTGATGCACCTCGCCTACCCCGCCGTGCTCGCCGTCCTCCTCTTCTGCACCGGCCTGTACGGCGTCCTGGCCCGCCGCAACGCGATCCTGGTGCTGATGTCGGTCGAGCTGATGCTCAACGCCGTCAACCTCAACCTCGTCGCCTTCGACGTCTGGCTCCGCGACACCCTGCACGCGGGCCAGGCGCTCACCCTGTTCACCATCGCCATCGCCGCCGCCGAGATCGGCATCGGGCTCGCCATCGTCCTGCTCGTGTACCGCAACCGGGGCACCTCCGACGTCGACCGGCTCCGGGACCTGGCCGACCCCCCGCCGGGCGGCCATGACCCCATGGACGACAGCATGGCAGCCGCCACTGACAACGGCCCTGACCAGGGAACTCCCGCCCGGAGGCAGACCGCGTGACGACCACGACCGCCGCCGTTCTCGTCCCGCTCCTGCCCTTCCTCGGCGCCGCCGCGGGACTGCTGCTGGGCCGCCGCGCCCCCGGCTTCGTACGCCCCCTCGCCATCCTGCCCGTCCTCGCCGCGGCCGCGATCGCCGTGTTCGTCGCCGTACGCCAGGGCGGCGGCGAGGGCGCCGGGAAGGCGCCGCTGACCATCGCGACCCGGCTCGCCGACACCGGCTCGGTCCCGATCGACCTCGCGTTCCACATCGACGGGTTCGCCGCCCTGGTCGCGGTCCTCGTCGCCGTCGTCGCGTCCTGTGTGCAGATCTACTCGACCGGCTATCTGCGGGACGACCCCCGCTACGCCTCCTACGCCGCGCTCGTCTCCCTCTTCACCGCCGCGATGCTCCTCGTCGTCTACTCCGACGACCTGATCGTGCTGCTCGTCGGCTGGGAGATCATGGGCATCTGCTCGTACTTCCTGGTCGGCCACTACTGGGAGACCGCGGCCGCCCGGTCCGCCTCCCTCAAGGCGTTCCTCGTCACCAAGCTCGGCGACGTCCCGTTCCTGATCGGCATCTTCGCGCTCGCCGGGGACACCGGCACGTTCCGCATCAGCGAGATCTACGCCCGGCTCACCGCCACCACCTCCGGCATTCCGCTGGACCACCCCACCCTGATCGCGCTGCTGCTGCTGGCCGGGGTCGCGGGCAAGTCGGCCCAGTTCCCGCTGCACACCTGGCTGCCGGACGCGATGGCCGGTCCCACCCCGGTGTCCGCGCTGATCCACGCCGCCACCATGGTCGCCGCCGGTGTCTACTTCATCGCCCGGCTGCTGCCCGTCTTCGCCTCCTCGGCCGCGGCCCTCGCCGTCCTGGCCGTCATGGCGGCCATCACCATGGTCGGCTCGGCGCTCGCCGCGCTCGCCCAGGACGACATCAAACGCGTCCTCGCCTACTCGACCGTCGGCCAGCTCGGCTACATGACCGGCGCGCTGGCCGTCGACGACCGCGGCGCGGCCGTCTTCCACCTCATCGCCCACGGCGCGTTCAAGGCGCTCCTCTTCCTCGGCGCGGGCGTGATCATCCACGCGGCGGGGACGAACTCCCTCGCCGCCATGTCCCGGATGAGCGGCCTCGCGAAGCGCGTCCCCGACGCCTACTGGACGACCACGGTCGCGCTGCTCGCGCTCGCCGCCATCCCGCCGTTCGCGGGCTTCTTCTCCAAGGAAGCCGTCCTCGGCGCCGCCGAGCACGCCGCCACCGGTCACACCGCCGCCGTTCCCACGGGCGTCGGCTGGACCGTGCTCGTGGCCGGAGTGCTCACCGCGCTGCTCACCGCCGCGTACGCCGGACGGATGTGGCTGCTGGCCTTCCGCGGCAAGGGCGAACAGGCCCCCGACCACGGCCGGCAGCCCGCCGCCCTGAACGTCGTCCTGTGGGTGCTCTTCGTCCCCACCGTCGCCTTCGGCCTGTCCTACGGCACCCTCCCCGACTGGTTCGACGGTGAGACCCTCACCCCGACCCTCACCACCTCCGTCGTCGGCACCGGCGCCGCCCTCATCGGCGTGCTCGTCATGTACGCCGCGTGGCGGCACACCTCGGCGCGGGCCGCCCGCGTGCCGATCGGCGCCGTGGCCGCCCACCCGGACGCCGCCGACGCCGTCTCCGAGGTCGAGGCCATCGCCACCCACGAGGCCGCCTACGGCTCCATCGCCGGAGCCAAGGACCCCGCCGACCCCGGCCGCTTCCTCCTGGGCCCCCTCCACCGTCACGCGGCAGCGGGCTTCCACCTCGACGCCGTCTACAGCGCCCTGTTCGTCCGCCCCGTGCGCGCCGCCGCCGCCCTCGTCCGCTTCCTCGACCGCGAGGTCGTCGAGACGTACGTACGCGGCGCGGCCGGTGCCCCCCGCCTGCTCGGCGCGGCCGTCCGCCGCGCCCAGACCGGCAATGTGCAGACCTACCTCGGCGCGCTGCTCGCGGGCTCCCTCGTCCTGGCCGTGGCCGCCGTCCTCGTCGCAGCGGGAGCCTGACCCGTGAACCACACCGTCCTGCAATACCTCCTCGCGGCCGTCGTCGTGCTCCCCCTGCTGGGCTCCGTCGCCGCCCTGCTCCCGGCCCCGCCCGGCCTGCGGGGCCGCGACCCGGGCCAGGCCGTGCTGCGCCACGGCGTCACCGTCACCGGCGCCGTGCTCATCGCCGCCATCGCGCTCGCCGCGGGCTTCGACCACGGCCGCCCGGCCACGATGCAGGCCCAGACCGACATCAGCTGGATCCCGGCGCTGGACATCCGCGTCCACCTCGGCGTGGACGGCGTCTCGCTGCCCCTCCTGGTCCTGACCGCGCTGCTGACGTTCCTCTGCGCGCTCTACTCGTACAAGAAGATGCCCGCCGGAGGATCCACTCCCTCTCCAAAGGGATTCGTCTCGCTGCTGCTCCTCCTGGAGTGCGGCACCCTGGCCAGCTTCGCGGTCCTCGACCTGATGCTGTTCTTCCTGGCGTTCGAGATGACGCTCATCCCGATGTACTTCCTCATCAACCAGTGGGGAGGCGCCGAACGGGAGCGCGCCGCCTGGCGGTTCATCCTCTACACGCTGCTCGGCTCCGTCGTCATGCTGCTGGGCCTCCTCCTCATCGGGGTCAAGGGCGGCACCTTCGACATGGTGGCACTCGCCACTGACAGTGGCGCCGGGCTGACCCACACCACCCAGCTCATCGCGGCCCTCGCGCTCATCGTCGGACTCGCCGTCAAGGCCCCGATGTGGCCGCTGCACAGCTGGCTGCCGGACGCCCACACCGCCGCCCCCACGGTCGGCTCGGTCCTCCTCGCGGGCGTTCTCCTCAAGATGGGCACGTACGGACTGGTCCGCATCGTGCTGCCGATCGTCCCCGAGGGCGCCCACACCTTCGCGCCCTACCTCGCGGCGTTCGCCGTCGTCGGCATCATCTATGGATCCCTCGCCTGCCTCGCCTTGGCGCGCAGCGGCGCGGGCGGCGACCTCAAGCGGCTCATCGCCTACTCCTCCGTCGGCCACATGGGCTTCGTGCTGCTCGGCATCGCCACCCTCACCCCCACCGGGGTGAACGGCGCGCTGTTCGCCAACATCGCCCACGGCCTCATCACCGGCCTGCTCTTCTTCCTGGTCGGCGCCCTCAAGGACCGCTCCGGCACCACCGACCTGGACCAGCTCTCGGGCGTCAGCGGCGCCGCCCTCTACGGCCGGGCGCCCCGGCTCGGCGGGCTGCTCGCCTTCGGCGCCGTCGCCTCCCTGGGGCTGCCCGGACTCGCCGGGTTCTGGGGCGAGATGCTCGCCATGTTCGGCGCCTTCGAACCCGCCGACGGGCTCAGCCGCCCCGCCTACCTCACCTATATGGCGCTCGCGGGCTTCGGCACCCTGCTGACCGCCGCCTACATGCTCATCGTCGTACGGCGCGTCTGCATGGGCGACCACCCCGTGGAACCCGGCGCCGAACACGGCGCCGCCCGGCCCGCCCTGGCCGACGTCCAGGGCTACGAATTCGCCGCCTGGAGCCCCCTGGTGGCCCTCACCGTCCTCGCCGGACTGTGGCCCGCGGCCCTCCTCGGCCTCACCGACCCGGCCGTGCAGCAGCTCCTCGCGGGAGGCAACTGATGACACCGATCGCCTCTGATCTCGCCGCGGGGCTCGTCCAGTCCGTCGACTGGCTCGCCGTCGCGCCGCCCACCATCGCCGCCGTGGCCGGTCTCGTCGTCCTCGTCGCCGACCTCTTCCTGCCCGAGCAGCGCAAGCCCCTCCTGGGATGGCTCGCGACCGCGGGCCTCGTCCTGGCCGGGCTCAGCCTGCTGCCCCTGCTGAGCCGGGACCGCTCCACCTTCTGCCTCACCTCCGGCGACGGGGCGTGCAGCTACACGGCCGACACGTTCGCCCTCGTCATCCAGCTGCTGGTGCTCGGCGGGGCACTGCTCACCGCGCTGCTGTCCATCAGCAGCGTCAAGGACCTGCGGCTCCCCGCGGGCGAGTTCTGGTTCCTGCTGCTGTCCTCCGCCGCGGGCGCGGCCCTGCTGCCCGCCTCCCGGGACCTGGCGACCCTCGTCGTCGCCCTGGAGGTGGCCTCCCTGCCCGCCTTCGCGCTCGTCGGAATGCGCCGGGAGAGCCGGCTCTCCTCCGAGGCCGCGCTGAAGTTCTTCCTCTCCTCGGTCACCGCGACCGCCGTCATGCTGCTCGGCGTCAGCTTCGTCTACGCCGCCACCGGCAGCCTCCACCTGTCCCGGATCGCCGACGGCCTCGCCCACGTCGACCCGCGGCTCGACACGCTCGCCCAGGCGGGCGTCGTCCTCACCCTGGTCGGCTTCGCCTTCAAGACCGCCGCCGTGCCCTTCCACTTCTGGGTCCCCGACACGTACGTCGGCGCGCCGATCCCGGTGGCCGCCTATCTCTCCGTCGTCGGCAAGGCGGTCGGCTTCTCCGGCCTCATCCTGGTGACCGTCCTCGCCTTCCCGGCGTACGACGACGTATGGGGCCCGGCCATCGCCGTCCTCGCCGCCCTCACCATGACCGCGGGCAACGTCGCCGCGCTGCGCCAGCGCCCCGAGCGCGCGCACAGCGCCGTACGCGTACTGGCCTGGTCCTCCGTCGGCCAGGCGGGCTATCTGCTGGTCCCGATCGCGGCCGCCGGATACGCGGGCTCCGACCGGGACGCGGCCCACGCCATCGGCTCGACCGTCGCGTACGCCCTCATGTACGCGGCCGTGAACCTCGGCGCCTTCGCGGTCGTCGCCCTGGTCGCCCGTACGCACGCCAGCGGCCGTATCACCGACTACCGGGGCCTGTACGCCACCCGCCCGGCCGCCGCCCTCGCGCTCGGCTTCTTCCTGCTGTGCCTGGCCGGACTGCCGCCGGGCATCATCGGGCTCTTCGCCAAGGTGACCGTCTTCCAGACGGCCGTCGACGCGGGGCTCGGCTGGCTGGCCGTCGTGATGGCGCTCAACGTGGTGATCGCCCTCTACTACTACCTCCAGTGGACGGCGATCCTCTTCCGCGCCCCGGAGCCCGCACCGGACACCACGGGCGTGGCATCCGTCACCCCCGTGGCGGCCACCGCCCCCCTGACGGCCGCCATCGGCCTGGCCGCCGTCCTCGGCATAGCCCTCTCCGGCGCCCCCCAGCTCGTCCTGCGCTTCGCCTCCGGCGCGCTGCTGTAAGCCCCCATGTGCGACGAGCTGCGGAAGGGAACGGGAGTTCTCGCATCGCACACGTGACCTTTACGGGTGGCGCTCGTTGGGTGCGGTGACAGGAGAAGTTCGGTCCGGGCAAGGGGGGCGCGGGGTGGGCGGGTTACGCGAGGTGGCTGCGCCGTTCGTGGTGCCTGGCCCGTCCGGGGTGGCCATCCGTGGCAGTCTCAAGGGGCTGACCGGGCAGGACGAGAAGGTCCTGCGCCTGGTCGGTGATCTGCTGGGCTCTCTGGCCTCCCGGGACTGGAAGGTCCGCTGCGCGGCCGGGTTGGAACATGACAGTGAGCGGTGGGCGCAGCGTAAGCGGGCTTTGACCGGGGAGTCTTCCTCGCGGTGGGCGGGCAGTATCACCAAGGCCACGCATGATCAGTGGGCGCTGGCCCGGCGCGGTCAGCTCGCGCATATCCAGTCCCTTGAGGCCGGTGCGCG
>NZ_JBSFGE010000024.1:83795-130773 GCF_053596435.1 Streptomyces sp. NPDC001700 | reverse complement strand
CCGGTTTCTCCGGGCTTTCCCTCCGGGCCTTTCGGCCTTTCGTGTTTCCAACCTTACCAGATCCGTTTTCCGTTCCGTTTCCGGTCCGAATTCCGTTTCCGGCCCCCTGTTGGAGCGGGGTGTTTCGCGCCTTCCGGCGTGTCCACCACTTTAGCGGATTCCCCCGGCAGCTCATAATCGAGCTTTTCGTTCCGGATTTCGGCATGCCGAAGTCGTTCCCGATTGGGGGTCGTGCTGAGTGGTTTGCCGCCGGTGCGGCTCGAGTGCGTACCTGCGAACCGTTAAGGCTCTGTGGCAGCTCGGGGAACATTACGGATCGGTCTGATCGGTGTCAACCCGTGTCGGCCGAATGCCTCAACCGAGGTCGTTCAGCCGCCCGTCGGCGTCCGGTTGGGTCTCCTCCACCCGGCGCAGGACGCGGGTGAGCATCTCGCCGAGGGCGCCGCGCTCCTTGGCGGACAGGTCCTGGAGGAGGTCTTCCTCGAAGACGGACGCCCGGCGCATCGCCTCCAGCCACTTCTCCCGCCCACCGGTCGTCAGCTCGACGATGACGCGCACGCGGTTGTTCTCGTCACGCTCCCGGGTGACGAGCCCCTCGTTCACCAGGCGGTCGATGCGGTGGGTCATGGCGGCGGGGGTGAGGCCGAGCCGCTTGGCCAGTTCGCCGGGGCCCAGCTGGTACGGGGAGCCGGACAGGACGAGGGCCTTCAGGACCTCGAACTCGACGTTGCTGATGCCGAGGGTCGAGGACTGCCTGCTGTAAGCGACGTTCATCCGCCGGGTCAGCCTGCTCAGGGCGTTCACGACCTGCTCGACCTGCGGGTCCAGGTCCTGGAACTCGCGCTGGTAGGCCGCGATCTGCTCCTCGAGGGTCAGCAGGTCGTCCGGGTCGGGGGTCTCAGCCATGTGCGGAGTATGACACGGAAGTCGTTCGCGTTGAACTTCTTCGCCATGTACTCTTAAGCGTTGAAGTTTAGCTTCGAAGTCTTCAGGGTTCGACTCTGTGGGCTTCTTCGTCTCTATAGGACCTTCTCGACCTAGGTAGGTGAGTGTGACCACCGCGATGGGCGCAGCGCTGCGCCGGATCCAGCTGGGCAACGCGCTGAGCGCGTTCGGCAACGGCTTCACGGTCCCGTTCCTGTTCGTCTATGTGGCGCAGGTGCGGGATCTCGGTGCGCATACGGCGGGCCTGGTGCTCGCGATGTTCGCGGTGGCCGCGCTTGTCGTGCTCCCCTTCACCGGTCGGGTGATCGACCGGCGGGGGCCGCTGTCCGTTGCCGTCGCGGGCGCGGTCGCCTCCGCCGCGGGGTCGCTGGGGCTCGGGCTGGCGGCGAGCGAGCCGCTGGTCCTCGCCGCGGCCGGGGTGCTCGGTGCGGGGATGGCGGTGATCCAGCCCGCGCTGGCCACGCTGATCGTGTGGTGCTCGACGCCCACGACCCGGTCGCGCGCCTTCGCCATGCAGTTCTTCCTCAGCAACCTGGGGCTGGGCGTCGGCGGTCTGCTCGGCGGGCTGCTGGTGGACACCTCGTCCCCGGACAGCTTTGTGCGGCTGTTCGCGATCGACGCGGTGATGTTCCTGGTGCTGGGCGGCGCGGTGGCGACCGTACGGCTGCCGAAGGGGCCGGTGCTCGACGGCGCGGTGCCGACCGACGCGTCGGAAGGCGGGCCGGGCGGCTGGCGTGCCCTGCTGGGGCACCGGGCCATGGTGCAGCTGTGTGTGCTGGGCTTCGTACTGTTCTTCGCCTGCTACGGGCAGTTCGAATCCGGGCTGTCGGCGTTCGCCGTGGACGTCGCCCATGTGTCGCCCGCGATGCTGGGCGTGGCGCTGGCGGCGAATACGGCGGCGATCGTGCTGGCGCAGTTCGTGGTGCTCAAGCTGGTCGAGCGGCGGCGGCGCAGCCGGGTGATCGCGCTGGTCGGGCTGGTGTGGACGGTCGCGTGGGTGGTGGCCGGGGGCGCCGGTCTGGTGCCGGGCAGCCAGGTCATGGGCACGGCCGCGATCATCTCGGCGTACGCGCTCTTCGGTCTCGGTGAGGCGTTGCTGTCGCCGACCGTCGCGCCGCTGGTGGCCGATCTGGCGCCGTCGTCCCTGCTGGGGCAGTACAACGCGGCGTTCTCCCTGGTGAAGCAGTTGGCGCTGGCGGTCGGCCCGGCGTTCGGCGGGCTGATGGCGGGGGCCGGTCTGTACGGGGCGTACATCGCGGTGCTGGTCGTCTGCTCGCTGGGCATCTCGGTGCTCGCGCTGCGGCTGGGCGGGCGGCTGTCGGCGTGGCAGGACAATCCGCTGCGCGGGGCCGCGCCCTCGGTGCCCGCGCCGCGTACGGAGTCGTCCGCTCCGGTGACCACGGCGGTCTGACGGCCGCCGCGCTCATCCCGCATCCCGCCCTCCTCGCCGGACGTCCTTATGGACTACCGGCGGGGAGGGCGAATTCGCACCACACCGCCTTTCCGCCGCCCGGTGTGCGGCGTGAGCCCCAGGAGGAGGCGATGGTCGCGACGATCGAGATGCCGCGCCCGGCCTCGTCGACCGGTTCGGCCCGGCGGCGGCGCGGCAGATGGTCGTCGCCGTCGGTCACCTCGATGATCAGGCGCCGGTCGGTGCGGCGCAGCCGCAGCCGCATCGGGGGCGTGCCGTGCTGGAGGGAGTTGGCGACCAGCTCGCTGGCGGCGAGGACGCCCAGGTCGCGCAGCTCCATGGGGAAGCGCCAGCTGGCGAGGACGCCGGAGGCGAACGCCCGGGCGCGCGGCGCCGCTTCCACTCCGCCGAGGAGTTCGAGCGCGGCGTTGTGGAACAGCTCCGCGTCATGGCCGCTGCGGGCGGGGTGCTGGAGGACCAGGACGGCGACGTCGTCGTCGTGCGCTGCGGTGATGCCGAGCGCCCGGATGAGGCGGTCGCACATCACCTGGGGCGTGCCGGTCGCGCCCGCGAAGACGCGCTCCAGGGCGGCGACGCCGTCGTAGATGTCCTTGTCGCGCCGCTCCACCAGCCCGTCCGTGTACAGGACGGCGCTGGCGCCGGGGCCGAGCGGGACGGAGCCGGAGGTGTGCAGCCAGCCGCCGGTGCCCAGCGGCGGGCCGGTGGGTTCGGCGGCGCGGCGCACCGTGCCGTCCGGGTCGCGGACCAGGATCGGCAGATGGCCCGCCGAGGCGTAGACGAGGCGGCTCTCGTTGGGGTCGTGGACGGCGTAGACGCAGGTGGCGATCTGGTTGGCGTCGATCTCGGCGGCCAGCCCGTCGAGGAGCTGGAGCACCTCGTGCGGGGGCAGGTCGAGTCGGGCGTAGGCGCGGACGGCGGTGCGCAGCTGGCCCATGACGGCGGCGGCGCGGACGCCGCGCCCCATCACGTCCCCGATGACGAGGGCGGTGCGGCCCGCGCCGAGGGTGATGACGTCGTACCAGTCGCCGCCGACCGCCGCGTCCTTGCCGCCGGGCTGGTAGGTGACGGCGACCCGCAGGTCGTCGGGCTGTTCCAGCTCCTGCGGGAGGAGGCTGCGCTGGAGGGTGACGGCGGTCTCGCGCTGCAGCCGCTCGCTGGCGCGCAGCCGCTCGGCGGACTCGACCTGGTCGGTGACGTCGGCGCCGAAGACGAGGACGCCGCGGACCGGTTCGGCGGCGGTGTCGGTGGCCGTGGCCTCGGCGGGCGTGGTCACCGTGGCGGTCACGGTGGCCTGCGCGGCCGCGACGGGGAGCGCCTGGTCGGGGAGCGCCTGGTCGGGGACGGCTCCGTCGTGGGCGGGCGCGGGCACGGGGGCCGGGGCGGGGGCCGGGGCGGCCATCTCGATGGGCGAGCAGGTGAAGGTGTAATACCCGTGCCGCGAGCGGCCGGAGGCCGTGGCCGCCGCCTCGGGCTCGGCTTCGGTGCCCGGCGTCGTCGGCCCGGGCACCGGGGCCTCGGGCGCCGCGGGGACGCGCCGCGCCTTGACCGTACGGGGCGTGCCGCTGCGCAGGACCTGGTCCATCAGCGGCAGCAGGCCCAGCTCACGCAGCTCGGGCAGGGCCTGGCCCGCGGGGACGCCACGGGTGCGGTCGCCGAACAGGTCGGCGTAGGCGTCGTTGACGTAGGCGATGCGGTGCTCGGGGCCGTACACCACCGCGACCAGGGCCGGGACCTGGCCGAGGACATCGTGGACGGACAGCCCGTCGAGGGTCGGGACGGCGGCGGGCGGCGGGCCGCCCGGGGCGGTGCCGGGCGCTCCCGGCAGCGGTGGCTCGCCGACGGCTGAGGGGTCGGTGCGCTCGCCGCGGGCGGCCGGGACGGAGCCGCCGCCCGTAGCGGGCTGCGGACGCCGCGCGGCGCGGTCGGACCGCGCGGCGCTGCGTCGCTGCGTTCGGGGGAGCCGGGCGCTCCAGCGCGTGAAGTTCACTGCGGGTTACCTCGTGGGGTGGTGGCTGAGCAGCGCGCCGGCGCGGGATCGGGGAGAGGGATGCGGGTGCGGGGGACGGCCCCCGGGGGAATGCAGCAAACTTCCGAATCCTCGCGATTGTCACTCTTTGCAGATACGAGCCCACCCATGGTCACACGTCCAGTGTGGCCGACCGGACTGACATCCGTGAGACGCCGTTCGTGGGAGGGGAGTTCCCGGCTCCGCCCCGTCGGGGTCAACTGGCTTCGGGATGGCGTCCGGTGTCGGCGGCGAGTTTGAACTCCGCACGCGGGTTCTCCAGCGATCCGAGCGAGACGATCTCGCGCTTGAACAGGCCGGACAGGATCCATTCGGCCAGCACCCGCGCCTTGCGGTTGAAGGTCGGCACCCGGCTGAGGTGGTAGACGCGGTGCATGAACCAGGCCGGATAGCCCTTCACCTTGCGGCCGTACAGATGTGCGACGCCCCGGTGGAGGCCGAGGGAGGCCACGGAACCGGCGTACTTGTGCTCGTAGTCGGTGAGCGGCCGGCCGTCGAGCGAGGCGAGCAGGTTCTCGGCGAGGACCTTGGCCTGGCGGACGGCGTGCTGCGCGTTGGGGGCGCAGACGGCGCCGGGCTCGGCCGCCGTACGGTCCGGCACGGACGCCGCGTCCCCGGCGGCCCAGGCGTGCTCCACCCCGTCCACCTGCAGCGCAGCGGTGCAGGTGAGGCGGCCGCGGGCGTTCAGCGGGAGGTCGGTGGAGGCGAGGATGGGCGACGGTTTGACGCCCGCGGTCCACACGAGGGTGCGGGTGGGGAAGCGTGAGCCGTCACTCAGTACGGCGACCCGGTCCTGGCAGGAGTCGAGGCGGGTTTCCAGCCGTACGTCGATGTTGCGGCCGCGCAGCTCCCGGACGGCGTACGTACCCATCTCCTCGCCGACCTCGGGGAGGATCCGGTTGGTGGCCTCGACGAGGATCCACTTCAGGTCCTCGGGCGCGATGTTGTGGTAGTAGCGGACGGCGTACCGGGCCATGTCCTCCAGTTCGCCGAGAGCCTCGACACCCGCGTACCCGCCGCCGACGAACACGAAGGTCAGCGCGGAGTCGCGGACGTCGGGGTCGCGGGTGGAGGACGCGATGTCGAGCTGTTCGAGGACGTGGTTGCGCAGCCCGATGGCCTCTTCGACGGTCTTGAAGCCGATGCCGGTCTCGGCGAGGCCAGGGACCGGGAGGGTGCGGGAGACGGATCCGGGCGCCAGCACCAGTTCGTCGTAGTGGACCTCGATCGAACCGGTGCCCTCCTCCTCCGTGGCGAGCGTTCTGATGGTCGCGGTGCGTTTGCCGTGATGGATCGCGGTCGCCTCGCCGATGATGACCTGGCAGTCGCCGAGGACCCGGCGCAACGGCACCACGACGTGGCGGGGCGAGATCGACCCGGCCGCGGCCTCCGGCAGGAAGGGCTGGTAGGTCATATACGGCTCGGGATCGACCACGATGACCTGTACGGCGCCGTGCCTCAGCTCCCGCCTGAGCTTCCGCTGGAGGCGCAGCGCGGTGTACATCCCGACGTAGCCGCCGCCGACAACGAGAATGCGCGCTGGTTCCTTCACCCTCCCATGAGGCATCCGCGACCGCGGTTTGTCCACAGCCCCGACGAATTGTGTGACCGGAGGTCCGGAGGCGCCCCCGGGCCGGGGAGCGGCGCGGCGCGGGGTATACGCGCAGGTCAGGGCGTGGCCACGGGGGGCGGGGCGGTCCGGGAGGCGGGGTAAGGTGGCCTGGTGGTCCGGTTGGGGGACGGTCTGTCCCGACCTACCCTCTTCATTCTTGACCTGGGCTCAACTATGTTCGTACTTCGTCGGGGTTGTGACTGCCCCGGCTGACAGGGCGGGGAGTCTCCGGGGGGAGACGTCATTACCGGGGGATCACTTATGCACCTTCAGGGTTCGTCATGGTCCGCAGCCGTCGCGTCCTCGGACGGAACGGGCGGCCGGAGCACTCCGCTGCGCGTGGACGCGCAGCGCAATCTGGAACATGTCCTGCGTGCGGCGCGCGAAGTCTTCGGTGAGCTGGGGTACGGGGCTCCGATGGAGGACGTGGCGCGGCGGGCGCGGGTCGGGGTGGGAACCGTCTACCGGCGGTTCCCCAGCAAGGACGTGCTCGTCCGCCGCATAGCGGAGGAGGAGACGGCCAGGCTGACCGATCAGGCACGGGCGGCGCTGGGGCAGGAGAACGAGCCGTGGTCCGCGCTGGCCCGGTTCCTGCGCACCTCGGTGGCGTCCGGCGCGGGCCGGTTGCTGCCGCCGCAGGTGCTGCGGGTCGGGGTCGACGCGGAGACGGAGATCCGGGTTCCGCAGCAGCGGCAGGTGGCGGCGTTATCCGCCCCGGCACCGGCGGGTGCGGTGTCCGCACCGGCGGGTGCGGTGTCTTCGGCTGGTGTCGTGCCCGCGGCGGCGGTGCCGTCGGCCGGTGTGGCGCAGCCGGAATTGCGGCTGGTCGAAGAGCCGGGCGTGCCGCAGGACGAGCCGGACGACGCGGGCGCGGCGATCCTGCTGCAGGTCGTCGGGCAGCTGGTCGAGCGGGCACGGGCCGCGGGTGAGCTGCGTCCGGATGTGACGGTCGCCGATGTGCTGCTGGTGATCGCCACGGCCGCGCCGTCGCTGCCGGACGCGGCGCAGCAGGCCGCGGCGTCGGCCCGGCTGCTGGACATCCTGCTGGACGGGCTGCGGTCGCGGCCGGTGGGGTGACCGGGGGGAGCCACCTTCTGAGCGCCTTCTGATCGATCCGTTCGCCGGGTGTGTTCCGCCCGGCGAGCGGCGGTCGGGGCGGGGTTCGCTCGTTCGTTTCGGGTGCGCGTCGTGCGTCTTCCCCGTACGGGTGACCGTATGCCGCCCTGTTTCCCGGGGGCGGTCAGCTTTCCGGGGCGGTCAGCTTTCCCGGGCGGTCAGGACCTCGTCGAGCAGCGCTATGGCCTCGTCGACGGTCAGGCCCGTGGCCTCGTCGCGCAGTTTTCCGGCCGCAGCCGCGCCCAGCGCCGCACCCGCCCGCTCCTCGGTCTCTCCGGTCTCCGCGAGCGCCAGCGGGGTGCGCGGCAGCCGCCCGCGCCAGCCGTCGGCCGCGCCCAGCAGCCGGACGGCCTGCCGTTCGTGTCCGTGCCGCACCAGGATGTACGCGGCGGAGTCCGCCTGCTGGGCGAGCAGCGCCTCCGTACAGCCCACCTCGACGCCCAGGCGCAGCGTGTCGCGCAGCGTGCGCAGCCCGCCCCACGGATCGCCCTCCTCGGCGCTGACCCGCCCCTCCAGCTCCTGCACCACGACCCAGAACTGCGGCGGCGGAGTCGCCTTCGCCGCCTGCCGCCGGGCGTCCTCGCAGTACGCCCGCGCCTCGGCCGGATCGCCGCGCAGCAGTTCGATGTTGCCGCGCATCAGGCGGTTGAAGGCCCGGACGTCCACGGCGCCCCAGCGCTCGGCCTCCTGCTCGGAGTGGTCCAGCAGCTTCGCCGCGCCCTCGGTGTCCCCGGCGTTGAGGAGGAGGTCGGCCAGCCGGGTGATGAGGAACGGCACCTCGGTGTGCGCGCCGATCTCCCGGGCCAGCCGCTGCGCCTCCTCGTAGGCGGCGCCCGCCTCGGTGAGCCGCCCGCGCATCGTGGCCATCTCGCCCCCGGCGCTCTGCACCTGGGCGAGCATCCAGCGGTCGCCGACGCGGGTGCTCAGCTCGCGCAGCTCGGCGTAGTCGGCTTCGGCGCGCTCGAGGCCGCTCGAGGTGTCGATGGCGAGGTGCGCGCGGAACATGAGCGCGACGCCGAGCGCCCAGTCGTCGCCGTGCTCGCGGCAGTTGGCCACCGTCGCGTCCATCAGCGGGATCATCGCGGTGTGGCCGTCGAGGAGGTATCCGGCGAACGGCCACAGCACACCGGGGAAGCGGGCGCTGCGCGGACCCGGATGGCTGCGGTAGGCGTCGCGCGTGCGCTGGGCTATCAGCCGCGTCTCGGGGTCCTTCACGTCCGGGCCGCGGCCGGTGTCGGCGAGCAGGAAGAACCGCAGCAGCCTCAGGTCCATGCCGTGCCAGTAGCGGGTGGCGGCGGGGTCGACCCCGTCGGCGCCGTCCGGGGCGGGGGGCGGCATGTCCGCGGCCGGGCGGGCGCTGTGCCGTTTGTCGTCACGTTCGGCGTCGCGTTCGGCGTCGCGTTCTTCGGCCGGGTCGTGGTCGAGGGTCAGGGCCCGGTGGGCCCAGGCGGCGCCCTCGTCACGGTAGTTGCGCAGCCACCAGAACCAGCCCATCGCGAGGATGATCGCGAACGAGGTGTCCTCGTCGCGGGCGGTGAGGGAGCGGTGGAGGGCGGCCCGGATGTTGTCGAGGTCGGTCTCGACGCGGCGCAGCCAGGGCAGTTGTTCGGCGGAGCGCAGCCGGGGCTCGGCGGCGCGGACGAAGTCCCGGAAGTGGGCGATGTGCCGGGCCGAGGCGGCGGCGTGGTCGGCCCGGGCGGCGGGGTCCTCGGCGGCCCGCTCGCCGACGTACTCGTGGATCGTCTCCAGCATGCGGTAGCGGGCCTCGCCCATCGGCCCGCCCGGCGGGTGGTCGACGGCCAGGAGGGACTTGTCGGCCAGCGCCCCGAGCAGGTCGAGCACCTCAGGGGGCGCGATGGGGGCGGCGGAGTGTGCGGGGGTGTGCGCGGGGGCGTACGAGCCGGAGCGTACGGCCGCACGCTCCGGCGCGTCCGCGCAGAATGCTTCGGCGGCGTCCGCGCAGAATGCTTCGGCGGCGTCCGCGCAGACCGCCTCCGCCGCGGCCAGGCTCCATCCGCCCGCGAACACCGACGCCCGGCGCAGCACGGTGCGTTCCCGTTCGTCCAGCAGGTCCCAGGACCAGTCGACCACCGCGCGCAGGGTCTGCTGGCGCGGCAGGGCGGTCCTGCTGCCGTTGGTCAGCAGGTGGAACCGGTCGTCCAGGCGGTCGGCGATCTGCCTCGGGGTCAGCAGCCGCAGCCGGGCCGCGGCCAGCTCGATCGCCAGCGGCAGTCCGTCCAGGCGGCGGCAGATCTCCGCGACCGCCGCCGCCGTGTCCGGGTCCCCGGCCGGGTCGAATCCGGGCCGTACGGTCGCGGCGCGCTCGGCGAACAGCTGGTGGGCGGGGGCGGGCGGCAGCGGCTCCACGGGCCGTACGGTCTCGCCGGGCACGCCCAGCGGCTCCCGGCTGGTGGCCAGGACGGTCACGCCAGGGCAGTGCGCCAGCAGCGCCTCGGTGAGGCGGGCGGCGGGGTCGATGACGTGCTCGCAGTTGTCGAGCAGGAGCAGCAGGCGGCGGTCGGCGCAGTACTCGACCAGGCGGGTCGCCGGGTCGACGACGTCCGCCCCGCCGGTCGTCCGGCCGTCGAGTCCGGAGGCGAGCAGTGTCGTCTCGCGGCGGCCGACGGCGCTCAGGACGGCGCCGGGTACGGCGGAGGCCTCGTCCAGCGAGGCGAGTTCGACCACCCAGACGCCGTCCGGGTAGGCGGCCGTCACGGTCGCGGCGGCCTCCTCGGACAGCCGGGTCTTGCCGGAACCACCCGGTCCGGTGAGCGTGACCAGCCGGGAGCGGCCCAGGTCCCGGCGGATGGCGCCGATCTCGCTCTGGCGGCCGACGAAGCTGGTGAGACGGGCCCGGAGGTTGCCGCGCGGCGCCGGGGCCGGGGCCGGGGCGGGGGCCGGGGCGGCGTGGTGGTCGACGGCTGGTGTGCGGTGGTACGCGTACGCCGGGTCGGGCGTCTCCGGTGTCTCTCGCGTCTCTGGCGTCTCCGGCGTGGGACCGGTGGACGGCTCGGGCCCGCCCAGCAGCAGCTGCCGGTGCAGTTCCCGCAGCTCCGTGCCGGGGTCGGTGCCGAGCCGGTCGGCGAGGAGTGCGCGGACGTCCTCGTACGCGGCGAGGGCGTCGGCCGAGTGCCCGACGGCCCGCAGCGCGCGGATCAGCTGAGCGTGGAACGTTTCGTCAAGCGGATGGTCGGCGACCAGCTCGCGCAGCTCCGGAACGACGTCCGCCGGGCGGCCGCGGGCGAGGTCGGCGTCGATCCGGCGGTGCAGCGCCGCCAGCCGCCGCGCCTCGGCCCGGGCGGCGGCCGCGTCCCGCTCCGGCAGGTCGGCGAGCGCCGGGCCGCGCCACAGCGCGAGCGCCCGCCGGAGCGTGGCGGCGGCCGTGTGCGGATCACCGGCGTCGAGGGCGCGCATGCCGTCGTCGGCCAGCCGCTCGAAGCGCAGCAGATCGACGTCGTCCTGGGGCGCGGCGGTCGCGAGACGGTAGCCGCCGGGCGAGGAGACCACGGCCTCCCGCCCGATCGCCCGCCGCAACCGGCCCACCAGCGCCTGGAGCGCGGCGGGCGCGTCGTGCGGCGGGTCGGTGGCCCACACCTCGTCGATGAGGACGTCGACGGGGATGGGCCCGGGCCGTGCGGCACGCAGGGCGAGCGCGGCGAGCAGCGCACGGATCCGGGGCCCGCCGAGGGACAGCGGGTTCCCTTGTTCGTCGCGTGCTTCGGTGGTGCCGAGGATGAGATACCGCACGGCGGTCATTCTCCTGGGTTTGCCGCGGAAGGGGACACTCCATCACGAGCGGGTCGCACAGCCGACACGCGGTCGCCCGCGAGGCGCCGCACGCCGCGGCCCGCTCGGGCTGACGGCCCGACGCCACGGTAATCCCGACGACACGGCGCCGCACCGCCATATCAACCACCCCGGACCGGACGCCCCCGCCTCGGCCGGGCAGTCCGGTCCGGTCCGGCTCCAGGGTCTGGCGCACGGCTGTGCGGCACGGCGGCCCCGGTGGTCGGCGCGGCTCCCGAGGCCCGCTGCGGCGGCTGACGGCCAGGGCAGCACCGCACCAGCCAACCGGCCCCGCCGCTGTCGGCCCCCGCCCGAAGCCCAACGCGGCGCGGCGGCGCGCACCGACGTGGCGCTCGCCCGCGCGGCACCGCGGCCACGGCCCACGACGCAAGGCCTGAGCCGTGGCGTACCAGCGCAAGACGCCAGACCCGAGGCCCGAAACGCCAGCCCGCGCCCCAGAGCCCCAGACCAGCGCGCCCAGCAGGCGCGGCAGGTCCGGCAGCCCCCGCTAGGGCAACTCGCCCCGCAGCAGCACCGAAAGCCGCAGCACGAGGCGCGGTCCTGCGGTGCAAGGCCCGAGCCCTGAACCGCAGCGGCACAACATCCGCGCCCCGGGAGACCCAGGCCGCCGCCACCAACAGGCGCAGGAGCACGCACCGGCAGGCGCCCGGCGGGCCACCCCCGACGGCCCGGCGCGGCAACGCAGCCCTCAACCCGCACCGCAGCACGGCAGCCCACGGCGCGAGCCCCGAGGCGCAGTGCCAAGTCCGCAGCCCCGCACCACAGCAGCACCCCAGCCCAGCCACAACAAGACCCGGCAGCCACGTCCGGCGGCCTGGCGCGGCACCGCCGCGCGGAACCAGCAACGCAACGGCACCGCAGCGCGGCAGCCCACAGCGCGAGACCGGCGGCCCGGCACCCAACCCCGCACCGCAGCCACGCCGCCCGCAGCGCTCCGCCGCCGCCAACAGGCGCAGGAGCACGCACCGGCAGGCGCCCGGCGGGCCACCCCCGACGGCCCGGCGCGGCAACGCAGCCCTCAACCCGCACCGCAGCGCGGCAGCCCACGGCGCGAGCCCCGAGGCGCGGTGCCAAGTCCGCAGCCCCACCCCGGCCGACCGCGCTCCAGAATGCGGGCGGCGGCCGTCCGGTGTGTCAGAGCGAGGGGCGGGGGACCACGCCGCCCGCTACCGCGCGTTGGCGGGGGGCCGCTGTGCCGGTCCAGCAGGTGCCTCGGCGGGAGAGGAGGCGGCGTAGCCAGACCTCGGTGGAGACCAGTTCGGCCAGGCCGTCCAGGGGCAGGCGTTCGCCTTCGGAGGCCGCGCGCAGCGCCTTGCGGACGACGCGGGCCTCGATGAGTCCGGCGTCGGCCAGCAGGGGGGCGTCGAAGAGGCCGACGAGGTCGCCGAGCCAGGTGCGCAGGCCCGCGCGTACGGAGGCGGAGTGGGCAGCGTGGGAGGTGGCGCCCCAGCCGGTGGGGAGGTCGCGGATACCCGCGCCCGCGAGGACCGTGCGCAGGACGGCGGCGCGCGCTCCGGGCTGAACGCGCAGGGCTTCGGGGAGCGCGCGGCAGGCGCGTACGACCTGGTTGTCGAGGAAGGGGGCGTGCAGGCGCTGGCTGCGCACCTCCGCCGCCTGCTCGAAGACGCGGTGGTCGGCGGCGTAGCGGGCGAGGGCGGCGTCGGCGCGGCGTTCGCCGGGGCGGCGCAGGAGGGCGGGGCGCAGCGCCGCCTCTTCGAGCCGTACGGACACCTCGGCGAGGGCTTCCCCGGTGAGCCAGCGGGCGGCCGGGCCGGGGCGGCACCAGGCGAGCGAGGCGAGGGAAGCGGATACGGCGCCCGCGGCGACACCCGCGCCGTCGTCGGTGAAGCGGCGCTCCAGGAGGCGCGCGGCGGCTTCCTGCACGCCGTCCCGGTAGGAGGTGCGGGCCAGCCGCCGGGCGGCGCGGTAGACGGTGAAGGGGACGAAGAAGGAGTGGGCGTTGGGCCCGTCGGCCTTGGCGAGCGCGGTGGCCGGGCGCAGCAGGTGCCGTCTGCGGCGGTCGAGCAGCAGGTCGGCGAGGCGGGCCGGGTGGGCGTCGAGTACCTGGCGGGCGCCGTGGCCGACGAAGTGGTCGGCGCTGCCCGCAGCGAGGCGGCGGCGGTGGCGTTCGGCGATGACGAGGGAGGGGCCGGGTTCGTCGGTGAGGGCGCCGGTGTCGAGGGCGGCGTACGGGAGGGCCTCTTCGCCCCCGGCGACGACCACGTGGTGCAGCCGGGGGTTGGCGGCGATGGCGCCCGCGCGCTCCAGTTCGGCTTCGCGGCTGCGGGCGCCGCCGGTGGTGACGAGGTCGTTGAAGGTGACGGCGAGCAGGCGTTCACCGGCTTCGGTGCCGTGGCCGAGGAGGGTGCCGGGCATGCCGGGGAGCCCGGCGGCGAGCAGGGCGAGCGTGGCGGAGGCGCTGCCTCCGGACAGGTCGGCGCCGATGCCGGGGGCCGGGGCGCCACGGGCGGCGCGGCGTTCGGCGGGGCCCATGCCGGGGACGGGCCCGGGGTCGAGGTCGTCGGCGGCGGGGGCGTGGCGGGGTGCGGTGAGGCGGGCGCGTACGGCTTCGAGCAGGGCGTCCCGTACGCCCTCCACGGCCTTGTCCTGGTCGAGCGGGGGCGCGGCGACGGCGAGCGAGGCGGTGGGTTCGTAGCCGGTGATGTCGCGGGCGCCGTCGCGCAGGACGAGCGCGTGTCCGGGCGGCACCCGTCTGACGCCCATGTAGGGCGTGCCGTCGCCGACGGCCTCCGGGGAGTCGGGGCAGGCGAGCAGCGCGCCGAGGTGGCTGACGTCGAGCTGGGCCTCGATGAGGTCGGCGAGCGGGAGCGCGGCGGTGGCGTACGCGGTGCCGCCGGACCAGTCGGTGTGGAAGACGGGCCGGGCCCCGGCCAGGTCACCGGCGATGGTGATGCGGCGGCCGACCTGGGCGACGGCGGTGTAGCTGCCGGGCCAGGCGGTGAGGTGGCGCAGGGCGCCGCCGCGGGCGGCGAACAGGCCGACCCGCAGCTCCTCGTCGGTGGCGCCGCAGCAGCCGAAGACGGCGAGCCGGGTGAAGGGGTCGGCCTGGACGACGCGCACCTCGTCGGGACGCCAGTCGCCGACCGCCCACAGCGGATCGGGGTCGGACCACAGGAGCTGGGCACCGACCGGCTGGATCGCACGGCCTTCCGGGGGGACCGGGCCGGATGCGGTACTGCTCCACCCCACCAACCACCGCATCGCCGCCTCCACAGGCTGTGGGCATCCAGGGCAACCAAGAATTAGGTGCCATCATGCACAGCTTGTTGACGGTTTCGACATCGAACCGGACAACTACGTGGATCTCTTGGATGTCCCTTGACTGCGTATGACCGCAGATGGCCGCGGGAATTCCAGGAGTTGATCACGGTCACGACGCACCGTTCCGCCGTGGCCCATGCTGCCACGACTGGGGCGCACAACAGCGCAAGGACGCCGACGCGTGTACGAGGCAGACGCCGGAGCGTGGCCAGCGGGCAGTTCCACGGCGTACGGCGAGGGCGACGCCAACCCCGTCCCCCGGGCGACGCCAACCGGCTGACGAAGGAAGGGGCTTCCCGCGCCGGGCCTCCCCCTCCCCGGCCCGCCGCGGGAGCCCGGCTCTGGCAGGCGATATCCGGCCAAGTTCGCCGTGGCGCACTCGACGGTCTTGCGGATGACCCGCCATCATCCGGACCGCCGCGCGCCGTTCGCCGTCGCTCGCCTCCGCACCTTCCCAACACGTCCCCAACACGACAGTCCGGGAGGCGGCTTCCGCCTCCCGGACCGTTCCGCCACCCGCGGGGAATGAGGCGGCGGCGTCCCCCAGCCCACTGGATCCAGTACAGCGGGCCGACCCACGCAGGTCCCATCGAAACGTTCTCGCCGGGACTGAGACAGAGCGCACACACGGGCGCACAGCCACACACACCGGGAGCACGCGTCACGCCCCGCACGCCCGTTCGTACAAGAATCTCGCCATCCGGGACACCACCTCTTAACGGTCGGGATGCGGCGAACTACGCTGGGTTTACGAATGCCCCGCGCCCATGCCGGGGCGGCCGTCGGTGCTGTCGAGGGGTGCGCATGTCCAGGGAGCCACGCGGGCCGAACGAGAAGCTCGGCACCGTTCTCGCCCTCGCTGGGATCAGCAATGCCGGGCTCGCGCGCAGAGTCAACGACCTCGGCGCCCAGCGCGGCCTGACTCTTCGCTACGACAAGACGTCCGTTGCGCGCTGGGTGTCCAAGGGCATGGTGCCCCAGGGCGCCGCGCCCCATCTGATTGCGGCCGCTATCGGGAGCAAACTCGGCCGCCCCGTCCCACTCCATGAGATCGGGCTCGCCGACGCCGATCCGGCCCCCGAGGTCGGGCTCGCGTTCCCGCGCGACATCGGCCAGGCCGTCCGTTCCGCGACCGAGCTGTACCGGCTTGATCTCGCGGGTCGGCGCGGCGGGGTGGGTATCTGGCAGAGCCTGGCCGGATCCTTCGCGGTCAGCGCGTACGCCACCCCCGCCTCCCGCTGGCTCATATCCCCGGCCGACACATCGGTCGCCCGCGGCCCTGAGGACGCCGAGGAGGCGGACGGCGCGGCGGGCGCGGGCGGTGCGGGCGGCAGCGGTGCCGACGCCCTACCGCAGCGCGTCGGCCACAGCGACGTCACCAAGCTGCGCGAGGCCGCCGAGGACGCGCGCCGCTGGGACTCCAAGTACGGCGGCGGCGACTGGCGTTCCTCCATGGTCCCCGAATGCCTGCGGGTCGACGCGGCGCCGCTGCTGCTCGGCTCGTACAGCGACGAGGTCGGCCGCTCCCTCTTCGGCGCCACCGCCGAACTGACCCGGCTGGCCGGGTGGATGGCCTTCGACACCGGCCAGCAGGAGGCCGCCCAGCGGTACTACATCCAGGCGCTGCGGCTCGCCCGCGCCGCCGCCGACGTCCCGCTCGGCGGCTACGTCCTGGCGTCGATGAGCCTCCAGGCCACCTACCGCGGCTTCGCCGACGAGGGCGTGGACCTCGCCCAGGCCGCCCTGGAGCGCAACCGCGGCCTGGCCACCGCCCGCACGATGAGCTTCTTCCGGCTGGTCGAGGCGCGCGCCCAGGCCAAGTCGGGGGACGGCCCGGCCTGCGGGGCGGCGCTGAAGTCCTCCGAGGGCTGGCTGGAGCGGTCCCGGGCGGGCGACCCCGACCCGTCCTGGCTCGACTTCTACAGCCATGAGCGGTTCGCGGCCGACGCCGCCGAGTGCTACCGCGACCTGCGGCTGCCGCGCCAGGTGCGGCGCTTCACCGAGCAGGCGCTGGCCCGGCCGACGGAGGAGTTCGTACGGTCCCACGGGCTGCGGCTCGTCGTCTCCGCCGTGGCCGAACTGGAGTCCGGCAACCTGGACGCGGCGTGCGCGGCGGGCGCCCGGGCCGTGGAGGTCGCCAACCGCATCTCGTCCGCGCGCACCACGGAGTACGTACGCGATCTGATGCACCGGCTGGAGGCGTACCGGGACGAGCCACGGGTGGCGGAGCTGCGGGAGCGGGCCCGTCCGCTGCTGGTGACACCGGCGTGAGGGGCTTTCCGTGGTGACGGCGGTGACGGCGGCGGCGTCTGCGGTGAGCGTCGGCGACATCTGCGGTGAGCATCGGTGACCCGGTATCGGTGACTCGGTATCGGTGACCCTCGCGTGAGCTTCGGGCAAAGCCCGCGTGATCTTCACGCACCCGTCCGGATCCCAGGCGCCGCACGGGTTTCGGGCCGCTGTCAGTGGCGCAGGTCATGATAGGGATCGACGGTCGGGTGACCGGAGGGGTCGGGCGACGGTCGGTTGTGGCGCGTGGGGAGGTGCTTGGCGTGACGGCGGTGGACTGCGACGTGCTGGTGATCGGGGGCGGGATCGTCGGCCTGTCGACGGCGTACGCGATCACGCGCGCGGCGCCCGGCACCCGCGTGACCGTCCTGGAGAAGGAGGCGGGCCCGGCCCGCCACCAGACCGGGCGGAACAGCGGAGTGATCCACAGCGGGATCTACTACCGTCCGGGCTCGCTGAAAGCGCGGTTCGCGGTGCGCGGCGCGGCGGAGATGGTGAAGTTCTGCGCCGAGTACGGCATCGCCCATGAGGTGACCGGCAAGCTCATCGTCGCCACCGAGCGCTCCGAGCTGCCACGGCTGCACGCCCTGGTCCAGCGTGGCCGGGAGAACGGGATCCCGGTGCGCGAGCTGGGCCCCGCCCAGATAGCGGAGTACGAGCCGTGGGTGCGCGGCCTCGCCGCGATCCACGTCGGCACGACGGGGGTGTGCGACTTCGGCGCGGTGGCGGCGCGGCTGGCCCGGCTCGCGCGGGACGCGGGCGCGTCCGTGCGGTACGGGGCGGGGGTGACCCGCATCGGCCGCCGCCCGGCGGCGGTCGCGGTCCGCACGGCGGACGGCACGGTGCTGCGGGCGCGGGCCCTGGTCAACTGCGCGGGGCTCCAGTGCGACGCGATCGCCCGGCTCGCGGGCGACGACCCCGGTATGCGGATCGTCCCCTTCCGCGGTGAGTACTACGAGCTGGTGCCGTCGCGTACGTCCCTGGTCAACGGCCTGGTCTACCCGGTGCCCGACCCCGCGTTCCCATTCCTCGGCGTCCATCTGACCCGCGGCATCGACGGCGGCGTCCACCTCGGGCCCAACGCGGTGCCCGCGCTCGCCCGCGAGGGCTACACCTGGCGCACGGTCCGCCCGCGCGAGCTGGCCGGGACGCTGGCGTACCCGGGCGCCTGGCGGATAGCCCACCGCCACTGGCGGTACGGGGCGGGCGAGCTGCACCGCTCCCTCTCCAAGCGCGCCTTCACCGACGCCGTCCGCCGGCTGCTGCCGGATGTGACCCCCGACGACCTGATAGCCGCCCCGGCCGGGGTGCGCGCCCAGGCGGTGCTGCGGGACGGCACGCTCGTGGACGACTTCCTGATCTCCCAGTCCCCCCGCGTCGTCCACGTCCTCAACGCCCCCTCCCCCGCCGCCACCGCGTCCCTCCCCATCGGCCGCGAGGTGGCGAGGCGGGTCCTGGCGACGCTGTGACCGGCCTCACGACGACCACCGCCCGGTAGCGGCGGGCCGGGCCAGCGCCCTCGCCTGCGGGCCCCAGGCCCACACGGTGCACCCCGGCCACGCCCGATTGCCGCGACCACCACGGTGCCGACGGGGGGCGCGCCACGGTGCCGACGGGGGTGCGGGGCGGAACCCGAGCCGGGGGTGCAGGGGCGGAGCCCCGACGGGGGCGCGGCGGCGCAGCCCGAGCCGGGGACGCGCGGGCGGAGCCCCAGCCGGGGGTGCGCGGACGCAGCCCAGCCGGAGGCGCGCGGACGCAGCCCGAGCCGGAGGCGCAGGGGCGGAGCCCCAGCCAGGGGCGCGGGGGCGGAGCCCCGACGGGGGTACGGGGGCGGAGCCCCCGAAAGGGGTCTGGGGCGGAGCCCCAGCCGGGGCCCGGGGGCGGAGCCCCCGGTTTCGGGAAGGGGCGGGGTGAGGGAAAAGCCCACCCCCCTGCACCCGGGAGCGGACCCACCCCCGCCCGTAGAATCGGAAGCACTGTGTCCGAGAACTCCACCGCCCCCGATGCCCACGCGGAGCGCCACCGCCCCGTGCCCGCCCCTGCCCGCGACCGCGCCGAGCCGCGGTTCCCCGGGGGGCCCGCCGCCGACCCGGCCGGTTCGCACCATGAGCGCCGCATCCGTTCCTTCCGCCCCCGCCGCGGCCGGGTGACCATCGGCCAGGGCGAGGCGCTGCGCCGCCTGTGGCCGCAGTGGGGGCTGGACATCGACGGGCTGCACCCGCTCGACCTCGGCGAGCTGTTCGGCGACCCGGACCTCCCCGTCGTCCTGGAGATCGGCTTCGGCATGGGCGAGGCCACCGCGCAGATGGCCGCCGCCGACCCCGGCACCGGCATCCTCGCGGTCGACGTCCACACCCCCGGCCAGGGCAATCTGCTCGCCCTCGCCGAACGCGACGGGCTGTCCAACGTCCGGGTGGCCAACGGCGACGCGATCATCCTGCTGCGCGAGATGCTGGCGCCCGCCGCCCTCTCCGGGCTGCGCGTCTACTTCCCGGACCCCTGGCCCAAGAAGCGGCACCACAAGCGCCGGTTGCTCCAGCCCGAGTTCGTCGAGCTGGCCGCCACCCGCCTGCGCCCCGGCGCGCTGCTGCACTGCGCGACCGACTGGGAGCCGTACGCGGAGCAGATGCTGGAGGTCCTGACCGCTAGCCCGTCGTTCGACAACACCCAGCCCGACGGCGGCTACAGCCCGCGCCCGGACTTCCGCCCGCTCACCAAGTTCGAGTCCCAGGGGCTGGACAAGGGGCATATCGTCCACGACCTGATCTTCCGCCGCAACGACGCATAGTGGCCCTGCGCGGATGGGGATAATCCCGCAGTCCGCCACACCCCCGTTCGTTAGGGTCGGTTGAGTGCATCAGTCCCCGTCCCCCCACCAGCCGCCCGATCCGCCGGTCACGCCGTACGAGCCGTACGGGCCGTACGACCAGCAGCCGTGGCTCGACGGCGTGGCCGCTCCGGGAGGCTGGCCCCACGCACCACACGCGCCACACCCGGGGCACCCGGACTACCCCGGACACCCAGGCCACCCCGGGCACCCGGGACACCCGGGACACCCGGGACACCCAGGGGCGTGGGGCAGAACCAGCCGCTTCAGCCTCACCCGCCTCTGGGACAACAAGGCGCTGCGCGCCACCGCGCTCATCGGACTGCTGTCGCTCTCCGGCCTGGTCATCCTGGCCCTCGTCCGCGAACAGACCGGCACCAAGGGCTTCCTGGTAGGGCTCGGCCTCGCCGTACTGCCCGTACCGCTGATCATCTCGGTGTTCCGCTGGCTCGACCGCGTCGACCCGAAACCCTGGCGGAACCTGATCTTCGCCTTCGCCTGGGGCGCGTGCGCCGCGACGCTCGTCGCGCTCATCGCCAACGGCTTCGCCACCGAGTGGCTCATGACCACCATCGCCGACTCGTCGTCCCCGGGCGGCCAGGCCGACGCCGATACCTGGGGCGCCACGTTCGTCGCGCCGTTCGTGGAGGAGAGCGCCAAGGCGGCGGCCGTCCTCCTCCTCTTCGTGTTCCGACGACGCGACTTCAACGGGATCGTGGACGGGGTCGTCGTCGCCGGAATCACCGCCACCGGTTTCGCCTTCACCGAGAACATCCTCTACCTCGGCTCGGCCTTCGTCAGCGACCAGGAGTTCGGCTACTCGGGCATACGGTCCACCACCGCCGCGACGTTCTTCATCCGCGGCGTGATGTCCCCCTTCGCGCACCCTCTGTTCACCGCCATGACCGGCGTCGGCTTCGGCCTGGCCGCCGCGGCCGCCGCACACCAGCGCACCCGCCGCATCCTGCTGCCGGTCGCGGCGCTGCTGGCGGCGATGGTCCTGCACGGCCTCTGGAACGGCTCGTCCACCCTCGGCGGCTACGGCTTCATCATCGTCTACGCCGCGTTCATGGTCCCCGTCTTCGGGCTGCTGACCTGGCTCACCATCTGGTCCCGCAACAACGAGCTGCGCGCCGTACGCGATCAGCTCACCACCTACCAGGCGGCCGGGTGGCTCACCCCGCCCGAGCCCTTCGCGCTGTCCTCGATGCGCGCCCGAGGCATCGCCCGCGACCTCGCCCGCCGCTCCCAGGGCGCGGCGGCGGCCCGCGCGGTCGGCGAGTACATCGCCTCCGCGACCTCCCTCGCCTTCCTGCGCCGCCGCGCGTACCGGGGCACGGCGGGCCCGGACTTCACCACCCGCGAGCGGGAACTCCTCGACGTCCTCTGGGAACGCCGCGAAACGGCCCAACCGGCCCTGGCCCACGCGGCCCTCTCCCTCCCCCTCCCCTACCCGGGCCCACCCCAGACCCCCATCCCCCCGCCGTACTGGCCCACCCCGCCATACGGCGGCTACGGCTACGGGTACGGCTACGCCGCCCAGCCCCCAACCCCCCAGCAGCCCCCGCACCCGACGTACGCGCTCCCGCCGTCGTACGCCCCGCAATTCCCGTCAGCGCCTCACCCCGCCACCGTCCCGTACGGCCCCACGGGCCCACACAGTCACTCCTGACCACCCCGTTCGGTCCAAGAGCGCATCTTGGGCTTTATCGAGTCGAACTCGAAGGTGAGCGCACGTCGGCAGTCAGCTGCTCGGGAGGTGTCTTCCGCCCTGCGTCGTCTTCTTGGCTCACCTTCTTGTTCCCGACCCGCAAGCTGACGCCTTCCCTGTTCACCCAACCAGTAGAACCGCAGTTCGATATCGAGGGGCGTGTGTCCATGCCGCTGGAACCCCGAAGCACGCATCGTCCCCGAGTTCTATACCAACCGCTCATCAGCGGATCGACGCCCTTGCGGGGCCCAAGCAAGGTCGGCTCGTTACCTCGTGGCGTTCCCTATCGGCTATCCGCCAGGTGCTGTCCCCTGCCCGGCTCGGGGTGCAAAGCGCCTGCTTATCAAAACTCAGACTGCTGGCGTTCATGCGATAGGCGATCCAGCCGACTCGCATCGTGCCATGCGGCAAGCCGATAGCACCTCGCATGTACCTGCTGCACAGGCAGAAGCCGTAGTAATGTGATTGAGCTGTATAACGCACCGAGTGCGTTTCTTCCGCTTGCCCCACCTCGCGGACAAACAACTGCGCCATTTCCAGTGGTGCGGATGGGGAGGCCGATCGCCCGTCGAGCGCACGCTCCCTGCCGTAGTTGGCACGCGGATATAGACCCGGGGGGGCACAATGAGAGCTGCGTACAAGCATTGGCACCAGGTGCTCTCTGCAGAGTTCTTCGGTGAGGCGCACGCGCTGCGCAGCACAGTTCTATACGTCGACGATGAGATCGAGCGGGACCTCGCGACGCTCAACGGCATCGAAGGCAGACTCAGTCAAGCTGTAGCCGAGGAACTCAACTGGGCCGCGCCGGAGAGGCCATTGTTCCAGCGCATCCAGCTGGCATGTAGCGCTTGGGCAGCTGACGGGAGCACAGGGCCTCCGCCGAGTCTCCCGGTTCTGGCGCTGTCCGTTCTGGCCTCCACCCGCATGGCCTCGTCCGACGGGATGCGCAAGACCAACTTCTACGGCCGGTGGGTCCAGCTCTTCGGCGAGCAGTCTGGCAGCTACCGTGCGAACAAGCTGGAGCACGCGTTCTTAGAAGTCGCGGAGATGTGGGAGCAACTCGACGCCTGGCTTGAGCAGACCGGTGGCCTCTACGGGACCAGCACGGTGAGCACAGGTGACCCTTACTGGAAGATCGGCTTCCCTATCTCGCAGGCACTGGTCCGCGGCGCGGACCGGCAGATCCTCACCCGGTTCTTCGCGGCCACCCGCCTGAGGCCCAACAACCCGAACCAGGTATCCGGAAGAGAACTCTTACGGCGGCTCCGCATATGGACGGCGGGCCGGGACCGCGGCCTCTCCCATCGGCTGCGGGACGAGATGGAGAACGCGGCCGAAACCGGTGAGGCGCTGATCACCAGCTTGCTGCGACGGCTGGCCGACGACTGGGACGGCACCCTCCACGAGCCCGAGCGCGGATACCGGCGCCGGGCAAACGGCCTCCGTCTCGTCATCGCTGATCAAGGGACCCGCGCCGAATGGCTGGCTGAAACCGTCGACGGGCTGCTACAAGCTCATGTGAGCCTGCCAGGCGGCCGTACCTTCGCGCTCCGCAAGGAGTACGGCGATGTATACGGCGGACTGGAGACCCTGCAGCCGTCCCCGCAGCAACTCACGAACGGAGTGCGCCTCGAAGGCGACGCCCTCGTCCTGGAATGGGTGCCGCAGGAGGTCGTGCTGCTGAGAAAGCACCCCCATCTTGGGGACTGGGTGAGTACCGAGTACTTCGAACCCGGCGAGCAGCACTGGATTCTCGCTGCGGACACAGCCGTCCACGACGTGAGGACCATGGTCAAAGCGCTCGGGGCCCGCACCATACGAGAGGTGGCGGGCCCTGTGCCGGGGTGGAAGCTGTTCAAGGGCGTACGCGCGCTGAACGGCATCGGCCTTACCCGGACCCTGGACCGCGGCGGAGCGCACGTACACGTCTTGGAACCTCAGGTCCGGCAGCAAGCGGAGCTGTCCGGCGGGCTCCGGATCGCTCACGAGTACCGGGTCGGTGCGGGTCTGGCAGGCCACTACCTTCGGGGCGGCGCCCCGGATTTGCGGCTGCCCGAGGGGGAGCCCCCAGACGGACTGGTGAAAGTCGTCCTCGACGGCTGTGCTGAGACGCTACGCGCTGACCCTCGTATTCCATTCCCGCTTTGCCGCGTCCCACTGGACGAGGGCGAGCACCGGGTCGGCACCGCGCAGAGCAGCGAGCTCTTCACGCTCCACGACGGGCTGCACGAAGGGCTTCCGCCCGGCACAGGGTCGCTCGGGTACCGCTGCGTCGGCAGTGCAGCAGCGCAGCGGCTCACTGAGGCGGACGGGGCGGAACCCATGATCCGCGGCGCGTGCATACCGGACACGGGCGCAGTACAGCGTGTCGAGATTGTCCGGAGCGCCATGTTGGAGGCTGTGCTGACCGATCCCAGCGGTCATGTACTCAAGGTGCGGCAGCGGTCGGCGCCGACGTGGATGCGGAAGCGCGGCCTGCCGGAAGAGGTCCTCACCCCCTGCTTGGAGGCTGAGATACCTGACGGCTACGTCTGGTTGATCTACCGGACAGCGGCACGGTGGTCGGTGCGGGCTCTCGTCGAGGAACCAGATATCCCCGCGCCGACGCCCGGGGCCAGCGACTTCGCCTGGGCCTACGCCGTACTCAGTGCGGCCGATCGCCTGCGGACTCCTGCCTGGCGTGACTATGTGGCAGCGGCGGGCGAGGTCGTTGGAATGCAGGGAAGATGATGATCGACCCCGGTGATCTGCTGCTGCGCTGGGTGAGCGAGTTGGGCGAGGGAGCACTCTCCGACGTCCAGCAGGGAATGTGGTGGTTGGCAGCCGCCCGCTGCCCGGATGTCGAGCCCGGCGCCCCCGGCCGCTGGCTGCGCGACGCCATCTCCCTCGCCTATCTGGACATCGACTGGCGCAACAGGCGCTGGTGCGCGGCCCCGCCCGTGCTGACCCGCCTGCCACAAGCCCGGGGACTCGCTGTGCTGACCGGCAGCAGGACAGCCGCCTTTGAGGGGCGGCTGGAACTGGCCGTGCAGGACGGGCTGATCGAAGTCTTCAGGGTGCCGAGCACCCGCCCTACGCGGGACATCCCGCTGCCAACCTCATTGCTCGTCCAGTTTGATGAGGAGGCGGAACTGAAAGAGTGGTCAGGTGGACTCGGCGTCACATACACACCGTGCTTCGCCCTCCAAAGCGCCGCGCTGCTCCCATTGATCAGCCTCGAAGCGCGCGCCTCCGTACCGGAGTTCGGGAAGCCGTTGGAGCGGTACAACCTGGACCGCCGTACCTACCAGTGGATGCGGCGACCCCAAGGGGACGGTCTGTACCGGATAAGGCAGAGCGACGGCAAGCGCGTGTGTCAGGTCCTGCGTGACGGCGCGTGGTACGAGACCGGCCATGAGGAAGGGGTCTACGCCGTGCTGGGCGAGCAGGGTCCGGACGCGGACGTGCTCCGCTGGTTCCCCGACAAGGAACCCGGATGCGGGCTTATCGGCACCCTCCATGTCGATTGGGGATATCCGCTGCCCGACCTGCACCGGCGGGTGGCCACCCTGTGCTCCGGGCTCGCCCCGCGCATCAACGAGCACGCCGAGAACCTTGCCTACGACAACGTCCCCAAGGACGTGGCTGAGAAGATCGCCGACTCGCTCGGCCAGCACCTTACGGAGAACCATGAGTGACGCTCCCGAAGCGCAGCCCGGCAGCATCGGCCGGGAGGCCGACATCCTGGGGACGTTCGAGCACCTTAAAGATGCGCTGTTCCGCTACTACAACACGCCGTTCGGGCTTGCCGACGACCATCTTGAACGCGAGCGGGAGCGGCTCTTCGACACCGATGGCGGGGCCTGGCGCTACCCTCTCATCGAGGTCCGCCCGAGGTACACGTCGATGGACTCCGGCATTGCCGACTCGGTACGGGAGGCCGAAGCCCACCCGGAGCTCGCCGAACTGGTGCGGCTCGGGCTCCTAAACGGCGTTCCATCACTGTACGAGCACCAGCACCAGGCCCTGGTCGCAGCGGTGCGTGACGACCGCGACGTGGTCGTCACGGCGGGCACCGGCTCCGGAAAGACGGAGTCGTTCATGCTTCCCGTCCTGGCCGACCTGGTGCGCGAGTCCGCGGCCTGGTCGGCGGCCGCATTGCCGTCGAACCGCTGGTGGATGTCACCTGACAGCGCTTACCAGCCGCAACGAGCAGGGGAGAGTGGTCGGCATGCCGCTGTCCGGGCCATGGTTCTCTACCCCATGAACGCCCTCGTCGACGACCAGATGATGCGCTTGCGCAAGGCCCTGGACAGCGACGCGGTACGAGGCTGGCTGGAGCGGTCCCGGCCAGGGCACCGCTTCTACTTCGGCCGCTACACCGGGGCGACGCCGGTGCCCGGCGACATCGGCTCGGCCGCAGGTGTGAAGACGCTGCGTAAGGAATTCGCGGCGACCGCGGACCGGTCGCGCCAGGCGCACAAGGCAGGCGGGGAAGGGCGGTTCTTCCTACCCAGGCTCGACGGCGCAGAAATGCGCTGCCGCTGGGACATGATCCAAGCACCGCCGGATATCATGATCACGAACTACAGCATGCTCAACGTCATGCTGATGCGCTCCCGCGAGTCGGGCATCTTCGACAAGACGCGGCGCTGGCTGGAGGAGGTCCCGGACGCCCGCTTCACTCTGGTCGTGGACGAGCTCCACATGTACCGCGGCACCGCAGGCACGGAGATCGCATTCCTCCTGCGGAACCTGCGGCACCGGCTGGGCCTGACCGACAAGCCAGAGAAGTTCCGCGTTCTGGCGGCCTCGGCGTCTCTGGAGGCGCCCCGCGACCTCGACTTCCTCCAGGAGTTCTTCGGAGTCGATCGCGACCGCTTCGAGGTCCTCGGTGGCAGGCTCGAACTCCCGGCGCGTACACGCCGGGACATCTCAGCGCACGCCGACCGGTTCGCGGCTCTCGGGGAAGCTCCAGCGGCAGCCGAGGCCGACAGGCTACTGGAGGAGACCGGCGCATCCGACGCGTTCGTCAATGCATTGCGGGACGGCGATCGGCTGATCGCGGGCTTCCAGCACGAGGTCGCGGCCCGACTCTTCCCCCAGGTCGATCCCGCGGTTCAGGAAGCCGCCTTGCGCGGCGTCCTCGGAGCGCTGCGGCGCAGCGCGGACCCGAGGGCCCCCAGACTCCGCGGCCACCTCTTCTTCCGGAACATCCCCGGTGTATGGGCCTGCTCAGACCCCGATTGCCCGGACGCCGCACGCCCAGAGGACGCTGAGCGGACCGTCGGAAGGCTGTATTCACGGCCCACTCCTCGGTGCAGCTGCCATGCCCGCGTGCTCGAACTTCTCTACTGTCAGAACTGCGGAGACGCCTTCCTCGGCGGCTACGCTCCCAAGTCAGCCTTCGAGAACGCCGAGCGTGACGGGTTCGACGCGGGGCTGCTCGCGGACCTTCCCGACCTGGAGGCGCTCCCTGACGTGGCGTCTCTCGGTCCCAATGCCGCCAACTACATTGTCTACTGGCCGCGCAAAGACGAACCGGCCGTAAACGAACGAGCCTGGAACCGTTCCTCCGGCAAGGGAGCGCTAGGCGCGAGCTTCGAGTTCAAGCGCAGCAAGTACGACCCGCGTACGGGGATCCTCCGCAACCGCCACCGGGACTACACCGGATGGTCGTTCCATGTCACCGTCCCGCGCTCCAAGAAGGGGAAGAACCGCCTCCGAGCCGAGCAGCTGCCGGCAGCGCCGACCCAGTGCCCCAGGTGCGGCGATGACTGGGAGACCCCAAGGCTTGGCAGAGAGCATTTGAGCCTGACCGACAGCCGCCGTATGCGTACCCCTGTACGGTCCATGCGCACCGGTTTCGAGAAGGTCAACCAGGTCCTGACCACAGGAATCCTGTCACTCCTCCCAAACCGCCAAGCCGTAGTCTTCTCAGACAGTCGGCAGGACGCTGCGAAGCTCTCCGCCGGCCTCGGCCTCCGCCACTACCAGGACCTGTTGCGCCTGATGCTCGCGAAGGAGGTCGACGGCCAGGGGGACCCGGTAGCCGACCTCGCCGTCGTATCCGGCTTCTTCCGGCAGTCATCAGGTGAGCCCGTAGACAAAGCAGCGGCCATGGCCGCACGCAAGCGGCTCCGGGCACGCGACCTCAAGACGTACGACAGTTGGGAGAGGCTCCAGGCGCCTCTGGCTGTCCTGAGCCTCGCCGACCCGCCTGACCCGTCCGAGGAAGAAGGGTTCTATGGGCTCCTCAGCCGCGTTCCCAGCCTGGACAGCCACACCGCTGAAGTCGCGGAACGCCTAGCGCGGATGGGGGTCAACCCTGGAGGGCCGAAGCCGTCTCTCCAGCGCGTGGCCTACCAGAACGGGACATCACGGCCGTCGTGGACGTCCCTGTACCGTTGGCCTGCCGGCGGCAACGACACGGTGCAACCAGAAGTGGGCAGCCGACTGAGCAAGCGCCAAGAGCAACTGCGCCAAGACATCCGGGAGGCCCTCAGCACGGAACTGCTCGGCGGCCTCTTCGGTAGCGCCGGGCGGGATTTCGAGTCCCTCGGGTTGGGCTGGCTCACCCTCGTGACGGACCAGGCGCCTCTGGAGGCCGAGCGAGCTTCCGACGCGGCGCTTGTACGTGCCAGCCTGCGTGTCCTCGGCCATATGCGCCGGTTCGCGGGACTACGCGGTCCGCTCGACGAACCGCCCAAGAAACTCCGAGAGTTCTGGAAGAGTGCCGCTAACCACCTGAACCAAGAACCGGACGCCCTCCAGAAGACCGTGGAGCGCATCTGGGAACCGGCCGTCGTCAAGTACCTCATCCAGCCTGAACAGGTCGCAATGCGCCGCGGCCGCGACGCTTCCTGGACCTGCCTCCACTGCAGCCGCCGACACCTCCACCCTGGAGTCGGGCTCTGCACGAAGTGCTTCCGCCCTCTGCCGGACCGGCCGGAAGAGTTCAAAGGCGTCGAGAGCGACTACTACACCTGGATGGCCCGCCAGCAGCTGGGCAACTTCCGGCTCAATGCCGCTGAATTGACTGGGCAGACGGACAGGCTCGACGCACAGTCCCGGCAGGCGCGTTTCCAGGGCATCTTCCTCGACGGCGAGGAGCACCCGCGTCCGGACACCCTTGATGTCCTCTCCGTCACCACAACGATGGAAGCCGGTGTCGACATCGGCCCTCTCTCAGCCGTCCTCATGGCGAACATGCCACCCACTCGGTTCAACTACCAGCAGCGAGTGGGCCGCGCGGGCCGCCGGGACTCACCGGTCGCGCTCGCGCTGACCGTGTGCCGAGGCCGCAGCCACGACGAGCACTACTTCCAAGACCCCCAGCGCATCACCAACGACGCTACCCCGAGGCCCTACCTCTCCACGGACATGAGGGACATCTACCAGCGGGTACTGGCGGCCGAGGTCCTGCGCCGAGCCTTCGACTCCGTGGGCAAGGAATCGGGCGACAATAGCGATCTCGACCCCACACGCAATGTTCATGGCCAGTTCGGACGCTGCGCCGACTGGCCCGCTGTGAGCGACGCGGTAGGCGCGTGGATCACGTCGCATCACGCCGAGGTCAGGAGCCTCGCAGAGGCGCTCGCGCAGCGGACGCGCAGCGCGTGGCCCGCCGAGGAAGCGGCGGCTTGGGTCGCTGAGGAACTCGTGGACAGCATCACAAAGATCGCACAGCAGCATCGCGGCCATCACGAACTCAGCCAGAGACTGGCCGAGTCCGGACTGCTGCCCATGTTCGGATTCCCCACGTCGGCTCGGTACCTGTACACGAGGCGCCCGAGCGACTCGTATCCATGGCCTCCCGGCGGTGTCGTCGACCGGTCGCTCGACATCGCCGTCTCGCAGTTTGCACCCGGCGCCGAGACAGTGAAGGACGGGCAAGTCCATACGGCCACGGGAGTCGTCGCCTTCGAACCAACGGGCAAGGTGCCGCGCACTGTCGACGAACCGCTCGGGTCAGCCCAATTCATCGGCATCTGCCGGGCCTGCGGCCACCTGGCCGACGAGGTGCAGGCACCGCAGGCCCAGGAGGAGGACGGCACCCCGCTGCCCTGCCGTGCATGCGGAGCTGCCGACGGCTCATACCGCGAGATCGAACTCCGGGAACCGGCCGGTTTCTTCTGCGGCGGCAGGGCCCGCGACTTCGACGGCAACTTCGCGTGGCGCGCACGCTCCCTGGCGCCGCGCACGGCAGCCGATCTTGAGAGGGCCGCGCCGGTGCAAATCTCGCAGCCCGGTCTAGTCGTCCACGCGGGGAAGGGGCGGCGCTGCGCGGTCAACGACAATGGGGGGCGGCTCTTCGAGTTTGCCAAGATCCGGCCGACTTCACGGTGGGCGGGAGCGTATTTGGAGAAGGGGGCAGCCGAACTGGCCCCGTGGCTCGCTGAAGATGTTGCGGCGGGTGAGGCGACCGTGATCACCGCCCTCGGTGCCACACAGCACACCGACTTGTTCCTCCTCGGCCCCAGGACCGGAGAGCTCTCCAGGCCCGGGCTGCGTCTCAACCTGGCATCCGTGCCGCAGAGCACCGGCTTCCCGGACGACCGCTCCGGCAGACGGGCCGCGTGGTACTCACTGGCGGCGCTTCTGCGCACGGCTGCGGGCACCCTCCTCCAGGTCCAGCCCAACGAGATCGCGGCCGGCATCCACGGAGCAGGCTCGGCGACTAGAGAGGCGCGTACCTTCTCGTTCCTGTCCGACACCCTGGACAACGGCGCCGGCTACTGCACGCACCTTGCCGAACCCGACGTCTTCCGCGACCTCATGTCGACCGCAAAGGAGATGCTGGCTGTGTTCTCCTCCGGCACGCACAACCGCGACTGCCGGGGCTCGTGCTACGAGTGCCTGCGCGACTACACCAACATGGCGTACCACAGCCTGCTCGACTGGCGGCTGGCCTCCGACCTCCTCGCCATCCTCGAGGCCGGGGAGGACTACCAGGGTCAGCCAGGCAGGCAGGCTGCAGGGCTGCTGAAAAACTGGGCTTCAGACTTCCGCTCCGCAGAGGCCCAATTCGTGGAGGACCTCGGAGGAACGGGACCTGCGGTCCTCTTCGAGGATCGCCTGTGGGTGGCAGCCAAGAGCCCGTTCGAGGCGGCTGACGAATCGCTGCAGCCTCAGCGGATCAAGAACGTGCGCGCCGCCGCCGAAGCGGACGGCAGCGGGATTCCTGATGTCGTCTTCATCGACGAGTTCGTGCTCGACAAGGCACCAACACGCGTCACGGCACTGCTCGCCGACTTTGACGCCGTGTAGCCGACTGGACGAGGACGCTCGGGCAGGCAGGCCACGGGGCTCGGCGACCGGACATGGGATTCCGGGCGCCGACGCACTGTGACACCATGATCACTGGGAATCGTCGTGGGTGTCAGAGGCGGACATGAGCGGCCACGCTGCTCAAGCGGTTCGCGGCATAGCTCCAGGCGCAGCCATCGGCCAACGACGCGGAGCGCGGCGCGTCTTCTCGGACAGGAAATCGTCCACAGGGCTGGATACTCAGAACCACCCTGTCGTCAGGCGAATGGCTCCACCGGGACTCATCGTGGATCGCACCATGGTTGATGGGCATGCATCTACTCCGCTGGCGGACCGAGCAGTCCTGCGCCGACTCGCAGCACAGCATGCGCAGGATCACCGGAGCTCCCCAATCTGGCAGCCAGGTCCGTTCGGGTCTACGAGCACCCGATGCCCAATTGATCCGGCTATGCCCCGGAGACATCACGGCCCCGCGTCGACGCGCCAGGGCTGAATGGATACATGCACGTCCACTCCGTCCAACCGCACACCGGAGGCCACAGCCGATGGACAAGATCGACCACGCTGTCGGCGTGGTGGCCGCGCCAATCATAAAGACCGACAACCCGGACGGCATCTTCGGCGACGCGATCACGACAAGTAGGCAAGCTTGTCCTTCTGGTAAACACAGGGCTGGCGCATGCCCTCAGCTGCGCCGTCGCGTACGAGGGGAAAACACGTGCAACTCTTTGACCTGCCTGGTCCTCAGCCCGGTGTCTGCGACGATCCTGAGCTGATGCTCGTACGTCAGCGGCTGCTGGAGCTGGATCCTGACGGTCAGCGGTTCGCCCGAGTGCTGCGGGAAACGATCGACCAGCTCCTCGACGGTGAGCACACCGGCCGGTTCGACTGGCGCGAACTGCACAAGACGGAGAAGACCCACGCCGGCACGCTCGTGGAGATCAATCTGCAGCGCGAGTTCGGCTTCATCGGCGGTCAGGACATGGATTACCTGATCGAGGGGATCGAGGTCGACTGCAAGTACTCCCAGAAGCTGTACGGCTGGATGATCCCGCCCGAGGCCCTGGGAGAGATCTGCCTCGTGGTCTGGGCAGACGACCAGCAGAGCCAGTGGAGCGCGGGGCTGTTCCGCGCCGACCGGGAGAAGCTCACCATGAACGGCACCGTCACGAAGAAGGGCAACCGTGACGGAAAGTTCAGCCTGACCAAGCAGCATCACTCCCTGGTCACCTGGCTCTGGGACCGGGCGCCGCTCCAGGAGAACCTGCTTCTCCACATTTCCGCTGAGACGCAGAAGGCCATCCTCAACGCGACCACCCGGTACGGCAAGGCCTCAGGACAAGCGAGAGTCTCCGAACTCTTCCGGCGCATGCAGCAACGTCCCGTGAGCCGAGCCGTCGTACGGACCGTGGCGCAGCAGAAGGACTACATGAAGCGTGTGCGCTATAACGGCGGTGCCCGCGCCATACTTCGGCCCGAAGGGATCGTGATCTTCGGGGACTACCGCGATCATCAAGGCGCAGCAGCCCAGCTCAACATCCCCGTCCCGCAGGAAGGGGAGTTCGTCAGCACACGGCTTGCGAAGGCTCAGCCACACCACGGTGATCGACCACGCGCCTTCATGGACGGCGACTACTGGGTGGTGGCGGACGACTCCGACCCCGAAGAGGCAGCTCCCCTCGTCCCCGAGACGAAGAAGGCCTCTGAGGACTGAGTAGTGTCGGGGGTGGAGGCACGTGATGGCGACAGAGACAGCTTGGATCCCGCCGGACGGCTCATGGGCTTCGTCTGAATCCAGACGACGGAACATGCAGGCGATCCGGAGCCGCGACACGAAGCCGGAGAAGCTTATCCGGCGATTGGTGCATGCTCAGGGCCTTCGCTACCGCGTGTCAGCCAAACCCCTCCCGAACCTTCGCCGGACGGCCGACATGGTCTTCCGTCCGGCGAAGGTCGCGGTATTCATCGACGGCTGCTACTGGCACGGCTGCCCCGAGCACTACGTGCCGCCGCGCACCAACCCGGGCTATTGGTCGGGCAAGGTAGCGGGCAATGTCGCACGTGACAGGGACACTGATCAGCGCCTTGCCGAGGCAGGCTGGACTGTCCTCCGCTTCTGGGAGCACGAGTCAGCTAACAGATGCGCACTCGCGATCGCCGCTGCCGTCACCAAGCTCCGCCCCGAGCGGAGCTGACGGGGCCGGGATGTCGAAGAGGGTGTCGCTCTGGGCTGCTACCAGGGCTTTCGTTCCCCTCTCTAGCGCAGCGATGATCTGCTCGCCCACTGCCTGAGCAACGGGCGGCGGAAACGCGTTGCCCACCTGGCGGTAGGCAGCCGTCTTACGGCCCGCGAACTTCCAGTCCGTCGGAAACCCCTGGATGATCGCGGCTTGTTTCACCGTGAGCTTGGGGCCACGCTCCGCAAAGAGATCACGCTCGGCATCTTTGAGGTCTTCGGGCTCGTTCGCCACGCCCAGGCCGCACACCCCGAGCTTGCGCCACGCCTCCTTCGCACGCGTTGGTCCAAGATCAGCGCCGCCATGCTTCTTGGATCCGCCGACGAGCGTCGGGGCGACGGACCCCTTCCGGGCCTCCGTGAGCCAGCGCTTGTAGAAGATCTCCCAGCGCGGGTCGCCACTGTCTTTGTAGCGCTTGCGCATGGACGGCGCGAGGGCCTCCGCCATGGTGAGGAGCGGACGTGTCTCCGGCTCAGTCCACTCGAAGTGTTCCGCGTATTCCTCGCGCATAGCGACGAGGATCGCGCGGGGGCGAAGCTGCGGCACCCCGTAGTCGCATGCTTCCAAGACTTTCCAGTAGCACAGCGCGTAGCCCGCCTTGCGCAGGCGGTACTCGATCACTTCCTCGCGATAGCGGCTGAACTTCTCAGGAGGCTTCAGCAGCCCCCGGACGTTCTCGATCATCACAGCCTTGGGGAGCAAGGTCTCCACCATGTGCAGCATGTCGGGGAACAAGTCACGCTCGTCGTCCTGCCCCAGCTGTTTGCCCGCCGCAGAGAACGGCGGGCAGGGCACACCACCCGCGAGGAGGTCCAGTTCGCCGGGCTTCAAGCCCAGCTCGTCTACCTTGAACTTCGTGAGGTCCCGCTTGAGAACCTTGCAGCCGCCCCACTCCGGGTTACCTGTCACGTTCAACTCGAGAGTGTCACAGGCGTAGTCATCGATCTCGATCAAAGCCAGATGCTGGAACCCAGCCTTGTGTAGCCCGACCGCCTGCCCTCCAGCACCGGCGCAGATCTCCACTGAGGTGAACTTGGACCCAGTGTGAGTCATGCACCCTCCTTCCAAAGCTTGCAACGGCAGGCACCATGCGCAACCCACCCAACACAGAGGGTGACAGACCCCACTGACACTGTGACTCGCCAAGTGTGCCGGACAGCCTCACCCCACTTAGTCCGCCCCACATCCACCACAGCGAACACTCATACGATATTGCCTATGCGAAGCCCTGCATGGACCCGGGACGAACTGCTGCTGGCGTGCGTACTCGTTGTCGAGAACGACTGGCACGAGCTGCGTGAAGGCGATCCACGGACGGAGGAGCTGTCCAGGCTGCTCCGTTCGCTCCCCCTGCACGGCGACGTGGTCAAGAGCGTGCCCAACTTCCGGTCCGTCGGCAGCGTGAGCCGCAAGACGACTGATCTCGCCTCGAACCACCCCGCATACCAGGGGAAACCCACTAAGTGCGGGCGCCTGGACCGAGAAGTGATCACCGACTTCGTCTCCCAGCCTTCGAGGATGGCCAACGCAGCCAGGGCAATCGCGGAAGGTATCCGCTCCGGCGAACTCCAGCAGATACCCGAGCAGCCGGACGAGACAGCCGAGGACGGCGCCACCGGTGCCGAAGGCCGTCTCCTCGCGCGCTGGACGATCTCGCGCGAGCGCGACCCCAAGCTCCGCCAGCGCAAGATCGACAGCATTCGGCACCTCGGTCAGCCACTGGCGTGCGAAGTCTGTGACTTCCATTTCGGCCGCTTCTACGGGGTGCTCGGCGAGGGCTACATAGAAGTGCACCACCTGCTGCCCCTCCACATATCCGGGCCGCGGGAAAGCAAGCTGGACGACCTCGCGCTTTTGTGCTCCAACTGTCATCGCATGTGCCACCGGGGCCGACCCGGCGAATCATGGCGTACCCCAGCCGCCCTCCGCGCCGAGATCCGGAAGGCAGGCGGGTAAGCACGCTCCGTCGGCCCCGCGGCTCACGTGGTTATGCCGCCTCCAGCCCAGCCTCGAAGTGGGTCTGGGCGCGGTCGAGGATGTCGTCGGGGTCCAGACCTTGGGCCGTCAGCCAGTGCAGCAGGTCCAGGATCAGGCTGGTCGCCGAGTCCTCCAGGACGGGGCGGTGGGTGAGCCGGGCGGCCGTGCCGCCTGCTGCGAGGCCGTAGGTCTCCATCACCGTCGTCGCCCGCAGGATGCGGCGGCGGGTTTCGTCCGGGGTCAGTGAAAGCTCGCACCAGACCGCCTTGCCAGCCGCCGTACGGATCGTGCCCCAGGAGGGGGACAGGGCCGTGAGGAGTTGCAGGCCGCGGCCGGATTCGTCGTCGTACGTCGGGTGGAGGCGCTGAGGCTCCTTGTCGCTCTTGTCGTGCAGCTCCACTCGGAGCTGGTCTGCTCCGGCGTCGAGGACGAGGGTGGCGGCGGAGCCCTCACCGACGTGTTTGATCACGTTCGACGCCAGCTCCGTGGTGATCAGCTCCACCTCGTGGGCGAGAGACGACATACCCCACGCGGCGAGTTCAGCTCTCACGGCTCGGCGGAGATCGGCCAGTTGGGAAGGGTCCGCCGCGAAGGGGAGGACGCATCGGCGGGGTTGGGGTTCGGTGACTGCGTAGCGGTACATGGCCACACTCCCTTGGGCGCTACGACAGCACTGCGCCAAGCCGTGTCCGTACGGCTGCGCTGCGTAGCTTCACTTCTGAGAGTATGGCGCGAGAAGTCTCACCATGTAACTTCTCATGGAATCTCGAAAGGGTGAATCGGTGGTTCGCCAACTTCGCCCGGCCATAGCCTTGTTGCCGCTGGCCTCGTCCTTCACCGCCAGCCTCAGAGGAAGAGGTAGCCGTCATGCCAGCGCGGGCCACCACTCGTCGCCGTCAGCTCGGCGCCATGATGCGCAAGTTCCGGGCCCGCAAGGGGATGACGCTGGAGGAGGCCGGTCGGCTCGTCGGGGTCTCGAAGGCGACCGTCAGCCGGTACGAGACGCAGGAAGGGCCCGTGAAGTGGCCCATCGTGGACGCGCTGTGCCGGGAGTACGGGGCGAGCGAAGCGGAGCGGAAGGCCGTCGTCGGCCTGGCCAAGGACGCCAAGCGGCAGGGGTGGTGGACCTCGTTCGCGGACTCACTCCCGGAGACCATGAACCTGCTGTTCACGCTGGAGGACGAAGCAGTACGCGAGGATCACTTCGCCTGCCTCTACGTGCCGGGGCTCCTGCAGACCCGCGGCTACACGGAAGCGGTGCAGCACGCCTCCGAGATGCGGTTGTCCGCGGAAGAGGTCGAGCGCCTGGTCGACATCCGTATGAAGCGGCAGGAGATCCTGAACCGGCCGAAGCCGCCGCATCTATGGGCCATCCTCGACGAGTCGGTGATCCGGCGCGTGGTCGGCTCGCGCGAGGTGATGCGGGAGCAGCTGGACCACCTGCTGCGGGCCAACGCGTCGCCCGACATCACGCTCCAGGTGCTGCCCTTCGCGAAGGGCGCGCACTCGGCGGCCATGGGGAGCTTCGTGATCCTCGGCGGCGCGGAGCCGTCGCTGGACGTGGTGTACGTCGACATCCACGTCGGCTCGCTCTTCATGGAGAAGGACGAGGAACTGGAGCGCTACCGGCTCGCGTTCGACTACCTTCGCGCTCAGGCGCTGGACATGGCCTCGTCCTCCGCCCTCATCGAACGCGTCCGTGAGGAGATCTGATGCGCGAGCCCTGCATACCTGAGAGAGACGGCGGCTGGTTCACGTCCTCGTACAGCGGCCCCGGGAACACTGAATGCGTCGAAGCGGCCTTGCTCCCCGGCAGGGCCGCTGTACGGGACTCGAAGGAGCCGGGCGGGGCCGTGCTCGGGTTTTCGGACCGTGCATGGGCAGACTTCGTGGCAGCGGTGCAGGGCGGGGAGTTGGGCTGAGGCCCCGTTTCGCCGACCATGACCGTCCCGTACCTACATCGCCAACGATGCGAGGAGTGGACGCATGACATCGCTCAACTGGCACAAGAGCAGCTACAGCAACGGGAGCGGGGGCAACTGCGTGGAGACGGCGAAGCTGCCGGACCACGAGACCGCCGTACGGGACTCGAAGCGTCCGGATGGGCCCGTACTCGGGTTCACGCAGGGCGCGTGGGGGACTTCGTCACGGCCCTGCGGCGGGATGAGCTGGGCTGACCCAAGGAGTGGGAGGTAGCGGCATGGCTGGAGTACCGGCGGGGCTGGTGGCTGCGGGTGGGTTGGTCGGGGGATACGGGGTCGCCCGGTGGACCAAGAGGCGGCCGCTCGGTGGGGTCGCGCTGGCGGCGGCCGGGGCCGTGGCCGCCAAGGGGTGGCGGGACAAGGCCGGGAACGGGACGGCGGCTGCGCTCAGCGGGTTGTACGTGGCCGCGTTCGCCGGGTCCCATCCGCTGGCGAAGAAGGTCGGGGCGTGGCCGTCCGTCTTCGGAGTTGCCGGTGGGGTCGCCGCCGCTTCGTGGGTGCTGGCCGATCGGCGCGGGGCGTAGGGGCGTCCGGACACGCGGTCGGTGGGCATCCGCATCGCCTGATCCGTCGGCCCGTGACCGTCTTCGGTATCCCGGCACCGCAGCACCGCGGGCGCGTCACTGCGCCATTGGAGGTGACGGAAGGACAGTCCTTGGGCCGTGTGGATCAATCCCGGCGCTTCCTGCAGTACTTTTTCATGATTTTCTCTTAAATCTGAAGTGACAGTCGACATCCGATTGCGCTTCAGACGGAGGAATCATGCAGATCGCGAAGAAGGTGGCCCTCCTGGCCGCGACCGCCGGCAGCCTGGTGCTCCTCGGGACCGGCACCGCGGCCGCCCACGGTGGCACGGACCACGAGGTTCCGCCTGCCAACGTCCAGGCGTGCAGCGTCAGCACCGGCGACATCAGCTTCACCAACGGTGACGTCACCACCGGGAACGTCGGGGACGACTCCCCGGTCGCCAACAACACCGTCATCATCAGTGTCAGCTGCTTCAACACCACCGATGAGGACTGAGGCGGCTTAAGGAGTAAAAAGCTGGGAGTCTCCGGGCGAGGATCATGCACTGAGCGAGTTGGAGAAACGCCTCGTGCATGTCGCCCCGGGACTCCCAGCGCACAACCCAAGGGCTCAGTCCGAGGCGGACGTCAGGAGGTTCAGTTCCGGGTCCGTGAGGTGGAGGTCTACCGAGGCCAGGAGGGCCGGGAGTTGGGCCGGGACGCGGGCGCTGGCGATGGGGGCGACCACGGTCGGCTGGGCGGCGAGCCAGGCGAGGGCGACGGTGGCGTGGTCGGCGTTGTGGTTGGCGGCCACGTCGTCGAGGGCGGCGAGGACCTTCTGGCCGCGCTCGGTCTCCAGGTGCTGGGCGGCGCCCGTGGAGCGGGCGCTGTCGACCGTGGTGCCGGGGCGGTACTTGCCGGTGAGGAAGCCGGACGCGAGGGAGTAGTACGGGAGCGTCGCCAGGCCGTGGCGGGCGGCGACGTCGGCCAGCTCGCCCTCGAAGGTGTCGCGCGAGACCAGGTTGTAGTGGGGCTGGAGGGCGACGTAGCGGGCCAGGTTCTCCCTGGTGGAGAAGTCGAGGGAGGCCTCGAGGCGCTCGGCGGAGATGTTGGAGGCGGCGATCTCGCGGATCTTGCCCGCCTTCACCAGCTCGTCGAGGGTGGAGATGATCTCGTCCACCTCCACCGACGTGTCGTCGAAGTGGGTGTAGTAGAGGTCGACGTAATCCGTGCCCAGGCGCTGGAGGGACTCGTCCAGGCCGGACTTGATGGCGGAGGAGGAGAGTCCGCGGGGCTCCGGGGCGCCGGCGCCCACCTTGGTGGCGAGGATGATGTCGTCGCGGTTGCCACGGGAGGCGAACCACTTGCCGAGGACGGTCTCGGACTCGCCGCCCTTGTTGCCGGGCGCCCAGGCGGAGTAGACGTCGGCGGTGTCGATGAAGTTGCCACCCGCCGCCGCGTACGCGTCGAGCACCTCGAAGGACTCGGCCTCGTCGGCCGTCCAGCCGAAGACATTGCCGCCCAGGGAGAGCGGGAAGACGGACAGGCTGCCGATGTTCTTACGGGTGTTCTCGCGGGTCTCAGTCATACGTATCGACAACGTCTCCGGCGGACCCGTCTATTCCGGTGGCGGGGGACAAACAGAACCGGCGGCCCTGGCGTCAAGGGGGGAGAGAGCGCCAGAGCCGCCGGAGCGAGGGGCCGTCGCCGCGGCGACGGCCGGATCAGGGGGTCACGGGTTCAGCCCGTGGTCGCGCAGCCAGGTCAGCGGGGCGATCGGGGAGCCGCCGCCCGGTCGCACCTCCAGGTGGAGGTGGGGGCCGGTGACGTTGCCGGTGGCGCCGACGCGGCCGATGGTCTCGCCCGAGGACACCTTGCCCGAGGTGACGACCATGGACGACAGGTGGCAGTACCAGATCTCGGTGCCGTCATCGAGCTTGAGCACGATGCGGTAGCCGTACGAACCGGCCCAGCCCGCCTGGGTGATCGTGCCGCCGCCCACCGCCTTGACCGGGGTGCCGGTCGGGGCGGCGAAGTCCTGGCCGGTGTGGTCGGCGGACCAGATGTCGCCGGCCTGGCCGAAGCCCGCGGTCAGGGTGTACGAGGCGACGGGGAGGGTGAACCCGGCGGAGGTGGAGGTGGAGGTCTTGGCGGGGGTGTCGGCGGCCTTGGCGGCCGCGGCGGCCTTCTTCTCGGCCGCTTCCTTCGCCTTGGCGGCCTCGGCGGCCTTCTTCTTGGCGGCGGCCTCGGCCTTCTTCTGGTCCGCCAGGTCGCGGGCCTTGGCCGCGGCCTTCGCGGCGTCGTCGGCGGCGGCCTTCGCGGCGGCCCGCGCCGCGGCCTCGCGCCGGTCGTCGTCCGCCGCGGTCTGCTGGCTCTCGGCCTGCTGGAGGATGCGGGTGCGCAGCGCCTCGCCCGAGTCGGCGCCGCTCGTGGCGAGGGTGGCCGCGGCGGGCTGGGCGGAGCCCTGGTCGTCGGCCATCAGGGAGCCGATGCCGGGCAGGTCCTTGGCGGCGGGCAGCTGGGCCTTGACCTCGTCGGCGACGTGGGCGAGGTCCGGCATGGAGATGGGTGCGGCCGGACGGTCCTTGGCGGTCGCCATGCCGCCCGCGCCGACCGCCGCGATGACGCCGACGCCGAGGACGGCGCCGCTGCGGGCCATGGTGCCGCCGCGCTGCTTGACGACGCGGTGCCTGCCGCGCAGCGGAGCGATGGACTCCTCGGTGGGGTTCCACTCGTCCCAGACGGCTTCCTTGCCCAGGGACGGCTCATCCGGTTCGGCACCGAGGCCGACCGTGGGTCGGGCGCCGGCTCCGGCGTCGAAGCCGACTCCGTACGCGGTCGCTGTGCCGATGCCGGTACCGGGCGAGCGGTACGGAGCTTCGTCCAGTACGGACCTGTTGGACGCCACCGGGGCGCACTCCTTTCCTTCCCTCTCGCCTACCGGGTTAGCTGACGGGTTCGGAGCAGGAAGGTCTCCTACGGGTCAGGTTCGACCCGATTCACCCCAAGGTGGTGGTTCCCCGGTTCCCTGGTGCTGGTAGTGCCTGGTGCTGCTGGTGGTGCTGGCGCTGCACGTAACGGGATTCGGCGACGGCGCACGGTGCCGCCCTTGCGACGGCTGTGTCGACCGCGCTGCGTTATCGAACGTTAATAGAGAGCGCGACATGATTCCAAGCTCTTCTGAAGAATCCGCGTAGCTTTGGCATGAACTTAGTAACCAAGGAAGGACAGATGAGGACGTTTCACCCCACTTGAAAAGGGATGGCAAAAACCTCCTGCGGGCTGATCGTGTGTCAATCGTTATGCGCGCCCGTCACGGTTGGCTACGGTCCGTGTCCGGAGCGGGGGGTGTCGTTCCGTTCGGCGTCGTTCCGTTCGCTCCGGGCGGGCGCCGCACCGCGAGCAGCGCCATGTCGTCCGAGGTCTCCCCGCCCGAGTGCAGCGCTACGTCCTCCACCAGCGCGTCGAGCAACCCGCCCGGTCCGGCGAAGCGGCGGCCGCGCAGCCGCTCCTCGGGGACGTAGAAGGTGCCGTGCCGGTCGCGGGCCTCGGTCACCCCGTCCGTGAACAGCAGCAGCGTGGCGTCCTCCGGGAACCGCAGCTCCGTCACCCGGTCGGGCCACCCGCCGAGTTCGCCCATCCCCAGCGGCAGCGCGGCCGTCTCCGGCTCCAGCGGGCGCACCTCGCCGTCGCCGGGCAGCAGCAGGGGCGCGGGGTGGCCTCGGTTGATGAGGCGGAGGGTGGAGTCGCCGCGCGGGATCTCGCCGAGTACGGCGGTGGTGAACCCCTCGAACGCCTCCAGCTCGGCCCGCCGGGCGCCCTCGCGCCGCAGCGCCCGCTCCAGCCGCCCCGCCAGCCCCTCCAGCGTCGACTCCTGCTCCGCCGCCTCCCGGAACGCGCCGATGAGGACCGCGACGACCTCCACGGCCTGCAGCCCCTTGCCCCGGACGTCCCCGACGATCAGCCGTACGCCGTGCGGGGTGTCCTGCACCGCGTACAGGTCGCCGCCGATCGCGGCGTACCGCTCGGCCGCCACATAGCGCGCCGCGACGTCGAGACCGGCGATACGGGCGGGCGGTACGGGCAGCACGGCCCGCTGCGCCGCCTCCGCGATGCCGCGCGCCGAGGCCAGCCGCCGGTCGCCTCGGCGTACGACGCGGTTGATCACGAGCGCGAGCAGGGCGACGGTGGCCACCGTGGCGATCTCGGTCGCCGCCTGGGTCGGGTCCCGTACGCCGTGCAGCTCCGCCAGCAGACAGACGGCGGTGAGGGCGAGGACCGTCGTGATGATGGTCTGCCGCAGCGGGAAGAGGGAGGCCGCGACCAGCGGGGCCGCGGCGAAGAAGGGGGAGGCGGTGTACGGGGCCGGGGCGGCGAGGTCGAAGGCGACGCCGCCGAGCAGGAGGAGGGTGGGAGTCCACGGGGCCAGCCGGCGCCCCGGCGAGGCCTGGACGGCCTCCTCGGCCGTGATGAGACCGGCGGCCGCGCCGGAGGAGTCGGGGGCGGCGGGCGTACGGGCGTCCGGACGCGCCCTGCTCCCTCGCACCCGCACCACCGGCTTCTCCCGCTTTCCCTGAATCCGTGACCCCGTCTATCCGTGATCCCGTCATCAGGCTTCCGGGTGCCGGGGTGCGGTGCGAGTCGGTGGCGGCCATGTGGGTGCGTCGGAGACGCACTGCGGCCCCGGATGGCAAGCATCCGGGGCCGCAGGGGAAGCCGTGGCGTTCGCCAGGGCTCGGTGAGCGTCAGCCGCGGCCGTAGCCGTCGTTGCCGAGAGCGATGTTGCTGCAGTTGCTGCCGATGGTGGTGTCACCCGTCGGGGCGAGCGCGGCGGCGCCGACGATCGTACCGACGGCGGTGTCACAGTCGTTGCTCTGGACGGCCGCAGTGCCGTTGGTGAAGTTGATGCAGTTGGAGGCGATGTTGATGTCGCCCGACGGGGCGGTCACGGCGCCCTCGATGATGGTGCCGACCGCCGTGTCGCACGCGTTGGTCTGGATCGTCCCGAACGGGTCGAAGCCCCCGTAACCACCGTGAGCGGACGCTCCAGCCGCGCCCCCCAGGACCAGGGCACCGGCCGCAATGGTCAGGGCAGCCGCCTTCATTCCGATGTTCACTTGATTTCCTCCAGAAAAGCCGAATCCGCGGAAAACCACACGTTCCGATTGAACGGAAGGACATCCGCGACATCGGGGAGGCGCGCACACACTTCACCCGATGGGCCCACTGTCGGACTATTCGGAAATCGCTGCCTCAGAGGTCGACACCGAGGGCGCGGGCGTGGCGGTCGGCCGCCAGCTCCGCCGACACCTCGTCGAGGTAGACCTCGCACACCAGCCGCCCGTCCCGGGTCAGGTTGTGCTCCAGCTCCCACAGCACGATCTCGTCCCCGCCCGCGAGCAGGAAGGCGTGCTCGTAGAAGCGGCACCAGGTGGCGTCGGGGCCGCCGGAGCGGCGGCGGGGCTTGGGGGCGAGGGCGATGTCATGGGCGAAGGCGGTCATCAGCAGCCGCTCGGTCTCCTCCCCCGGCCGGTCGGCGTTCTCCGCGCGGCGCAGGACGCGGCGGGCGTGGTCGGCCGAGTTGTCCGCCACGTACGCGCGCTGGGCCCCCGGGGGCTCGGCGGCCTGGAGCATCTGCTCCGGCAGCCACAGCGGTAACCCGTCCAGCTCCTCCCAGCGGGCGCCGCCGATGCAGCGGTGGACGCGGCGCTCGGCGAGCGCGAGGGCGCCCTCGTCCGCGTACAGCTCGAAGAGCGGGCGGTCGTCCGGGCCGGTGTTGTGCTCCAGCTCCCACAGCAGCAGGCTGCTGCCGTCGGGCAGCAGGAAGACATGCCGGTACGTCGTATAGCCACGTGGACCTGACGGCTCGTTGCACTGCCGGCAGGAACGCAGCTCGGACTGGTGCATCAGGGCGCTCCGCGCCCGGCTCAGCACCGCCTCACCGATCTCGAAGCCGTTCTGCGCACGGGCGAGCAGCCCGTCCATCAGCTCGGCGGGGGTGCCCCCCGCTCCTGAGTGCCCCACGTCTCTCCTCCCGCCCCCGGGTGACTCCCTCGCGTACTTAGCGTAGCGGCGTGAATACGCGCCGCGCCTATGGTTCCGCGAAGCAGCCGGTCGGACTTGTGCCTCACTCACTCCTGCGTCGTGGAGCCAGGATGTATCACTTGTTCGACAGGCCGAACAAGTCGGAATGTCATATTCCGGATACCTGGGAGCCATCGACGGGACACCGGCGGGCCGGGGACGGGGCCGTCACACTTCCGCCCTGCTTTTTCGGATTTCCCGAAAAGGCGGCATGCCCCGCGGCCCCTGAATGCCTGTCATATGAGGGACGCCCTATGCCAGACGAGTGAAACGAAGTCCGCGCCCAGTGCCTTTCCCGAATGCCTTCGTTGAGTCAGGCGTCCGTGAATCCGCGGAATAACCACACGGAGGATTAAGTGAACATCGGCAAGAAGGCAGCCTTCCTGACCGCAGCGGCCGGCGCTCTGGTCTTCGTCGGCGCTGGCGCCGCGAGCGCGCACAACTACGGCAGCGACCTGGGTGCCATTCAGACCAACGCGTGCGACACCGCCACGAGCGCCATCATCACCGGCGCTGTGACGGCTCCGGCGGGCGACTTCAACATCGGCTCCGACTGCATCAACTTCACCAACTCCGGTGCGGTCTTCCAGAGCAACGACTGCGACACCGCCACCGGCCCGATCACCACCGCTGCCGCGCTGGCCCCGACCGGCGACATCAACATCGGCAGCAACTGCACCAACATCGCGGTCGACGACACTCCGTGACGCCGCCGCGCGTGACGTCACCGCGTCGCTGAACACCCCACGGTGTTCCCGCTGAATCGGCGGCCCTGGAAGAGTGCTTCCAGGGCCGCCGCCGCATGAATGGACATTGACCCACGATGTGTTTACTGCGCCATTCGGGTACGGCGATGGCGTTCCGGGGAGCCTCAGCTGGTCGGCGTCGTTCATCAGGTGTTCGCTGATATCCGGGAAAAATCACTAGGAGGCTCTTAGATGCACATGGGAAAAAGGACGGCGCTTCTCGTAGCGGCCGTGAGCGCACTGGCCATCGGTGGCGCGGGTGCCGCCGACGCCGCCGACAGCGGTACCGGCCCCTCGACCCTCCCGCTCGGCGGCGGAGTCCAGCAGAACCGCTGTGACACCAGCTCTCTCATCGGCACTATCGAGATCACCGGTGGCGGCGAGGACATCACCAACGAGACCAATTGCGTCAACTACGCCGAGTCGGGGGTCTCGGAGCAGAAGAACCGTTGCCGGACCCATTCCGTCGTCGGGCCCATCACGGTCGCCCTGACGCCCGGTTCCGAGGTCACCAACCGGACCAACTGCATCAACGTCAGCGAGTCGGGCGAGGTGACGAAGCAGAGCAACGACTGCCGGACGACCTCCGTGCTCGGCCCCATCACGCTCGGCCCCGGCACCGAGGTCACCAACGAGACCAACTGCCTCAACGTGGCCGGGAACGGAGAGGGCCAGAGCAGCGGAGCGGCGGAGTAGTCGACGGCTGTTTTCCCTTCGCGCGGCCCCCGGAATATTTTCACGGGGGTCGCGCATTTTCGTGTGGCGACCGGAAACAAGGGGTGAAGATATCCAAACTGCGGCGGACGGGTGAAGCTCTCGGCCGTACCGGATCCTCCGCTCTTCGTCTTCGTTGATTGGGTGTCTGCGGAATATCGCGGAGAATCACCTACGGAGGCACCAAGCAATGAAGATCGGCAAGAAGGCAGCTCTCATGACGGCCGCGGCCGGCGCCATGGTCATCGGCACCGCGGGTGGAGCGAGCGCCTACGGCCTCGGCGGACTGACCGGCGGCAACAACGGCGTCACCCAGGCGAACTCGTGTGACACCGCCACCAGCGCCATCATCACCGGCGCCGTGCTCGCCCCGTCGGGGGTCCTGGATGTCGCCTCCGACTGCGTCAACTTCACCAACTCCAAGGCGGCCACGCAGGTCAACGACTGCGACACCGCCACCGGCCCGATCACCACGCTGCCCGCGGTGGCGCCGACCGACGACATCGAGCTGGGCAGCAACTGCACCAACATCGCGATCGCCGAGCCGCCCACCGTCGTCGTCAAGCAGGTGGTGAAGGAGAAGCACAAGGTCGTGAAGAAGGAAAAGAAGGCGGCCAAGAAGAAGCACGCCAAGAAGAAGGCGCACGGCCACCACTGAGACCATCGGTCTCACTGAGTCGGCACCGCACCGACGCGGCCCTGGAAGCGAATTTCGCTTCCAGGGCCGCGTCTTTTGTCGGAGTGACTTTACCCGGAGCAGCCCGCGAGAGCCGGGACGCAGTTGTTGGGGTTGTTGCCGGTTACGTTCGCCGCCATCAGCGATACCGAACCGCCGTCGGAGAAGATTCCGCCACCCTGGCCGCCATTGGCCGTATTGCCGGTGATGTTGGTACCGATGATTTGCGTGTTTCCGGCGTGACTGAAGAGCCCGCCGCCATTAAGGGTGGCGATGTTTCCGGACACCACGGTGGACTGCAAATACAGCGTGCTTCCGAAGTTCGCGATACCGGCGCCGTTGCTTCCCGCCGTATTTCCGATGATGCGTCCGCCGTTGAAGGTCAGATTCCCGATGGACGTCCAGATTCCGCCGCCCTCGAAACTGCTTGCGTGGTTGGTCTCCAGCGTCACGGCGCTCAGGAGGGTATCCCCGAAGTTCGCGACGGCGCCGCCGGTGCTCTCGCCGGTGTTGTCGGCGAACGTGGTGCTGTTGGCGGTCAGCGAGCCTCCCGTACCGACGTGCACGCCGCCGCCGTCGTTGGCGGTGTTGCCCGAGAGGTGGCTCAGGGAGAAGGCGGCCGTGGCGCCCGGGGCGACCTGGACGCCGCCGCCGATGCCGCTCGCGACGTTCGCGGTGACCGCGCTCTGCTGGAGGGTCAGCGAGCCCTGGTCCAGGATCCCGGCCCCGTCCACCGCCCGCCCGCCCGAGAGGGTCACCCCGCTCACGGTGAGACGTCCGCCGGACGCGACCTCCGCGATGCGGAAGTCCGGCGCCGAGGCGCTGCGTCTGATGGTCGCTCCGGTGCCGGTGATGGTCACGTTCCCGGTGATGATCGGGAGTCCGTCGGGGCCGTTGGCGCCCGTCGCCGCCACCGAGGTGAGCGTGTACACGCATCCGGCGGCGAGGACCACGGTCCCGCCCGCGGCCGCCTGGCCCACCGCGGTGACCAGTGCCGCCGAGTCCCCGCAGGGCACGGTGGCCTGGGGCGAGGCCTCGCCACCCGCCCTGGTTCCCCCTCCCTCGGCCGACGCCGGCGCGGAGGCGCCCCACGCCAAGAGCGCCAGCACCATGACGGGGAGGGTTCCGCGGATGGTAGTCACGAGTCGCACGAGGGTCTCCTTACGCGTTTTCCTGGGAGAGCGAGCAGGCTCAGCCTGTGCGGCCAGGGCGCGTTCGGCATCCGCTCAGGTGCCGCCCGTGTGACCGCCGATCGTGCGCGCACACGGCGGGCAAAGGGTCCAGAAAAACGACGAAACCGCAGGTCAGCGATGCTGCCTGCGGTTTCCCGGGTGGGTCATCAGGGGCTCGAACCCTGAACCAATGGATTAAAAGTCCACTGCTCTGCCAATTGAGCTAATGACCCGCACCCCCGCAGCATAGCCCGGCCACGGGGTCCGCCCCGAGACAATATCGTCCCGGGTCGAAAGGCCGTGCAACCACGGGGGGTTGCACGGGCCTCATCGGCGTCGGTCAGCCGTTGCGCTTCCAGCGCGGCTTGTCGGTGCGGCGGTCGTGGGAGCGGCCACCGGCGTTGCCACCGGCGCTGCCACCGCGGTGGTCGTCACGGCGCGCCGGGCGGTCGTCGCGGCGGTCGCGGTTGAAGGGGCGGTCGCCGCCGCGGTGGTTGTGGTCGCGGCGCTCGAAGGAGCGGCCACCGGACGGACGGTCGTCGCGGCGGTCGCGGTTGAAGCCACCACGGTCATCACGACGCTCGAACG
>NZ_JBSFGE010000024.1:0-83697 GCF_053596435.1 Streptomyces sp. NPDC001700 | reverse complement strand
CGAACGCCCACCACGGTCGCCACCACGGTCATCACGACGGTCCCGGTTGAACCCACCCCGGTCATCCCGGCGATCCCGGCCACCCGACGGACGGTCATCGCGGCGATCACGGTTGAAGCCACCACGGTCATCACGACGCTCGAACGAACGCCCACCACGGTCGCCACCACGGTCATCACGACGGTCCCGGTTGAACCCACCCCGGTCATCCCGGCGATCCCGGCCACCCGACGGACGGTCGTCACGGCGATCACGGTTGAAGCCACCACGGTCATCACGACGCTCGAACGAACGCCCACCACGGTCGCCACCACGGTCATCCCGGCGGTCCCGGCGGTCGAAGTTGCCCCGCTCGTCCCGGCGCTCAGCGGCCGGGGCCGACGACTCGGCCGAGCGCTGCGCGGGCACGAACGGAACGGCCTCGGCGGGAGCACCGGCGGTCTCGGCACCGGCCTCGGCCGCGTCGCCCTGCGGCGCCGGGGTCTCGCCGCGCTCGCGCGCCGCACGGGCGGACAGCCGGTCGGCCTCCTCGCGCAGCTCGCCCGCGCGCCGCTGCACCTTCTCCAGCTCCCGGGTGAGGTCCTGCACCTCGCGCTCGGCCTGCTTGGCGGAGTTCGCGGCGGCCTCGGCCTGCACCTCGGTGAGCGAACGGGCGCCGGTGATCTGGGCCACGTCCTCGTCGAAGACGCCCGCCCCGCCGACGATGTGACGGGAGGCGTCGACGCCCGCGTCCTCCATCAGCCGGAAGATCTGCCGCCGCTGGTGCGGCAGGGCCAGCGACACGACGGTGCCGCTCTTGCCCGCCCGCGCCGTACGGCCGGAGCGGTGCAGGTAGTCCTTGTGGTCACCGGCCGGGTCCACGTTGAGCACCAGGTCGATGCCGTCGACGTGGATGCCACGGGCGGCGACGTCGGTGGCGACGAGGACGTTGACGTACCCGTCCTTGAAGTCGGCCAGGGTCCGGGTGCGGGCGCCCTGCGTCATGCCGCCGTGCAGCGCGTCGGCGCGCACGCCCGCGTCGCACAGCTGCTCGGCGACCCGGTCGCAGCCCAGCTGGGTGCGGACGAAGATGATGGTGCGGCCCTTGCGCGCCGCGATGGCGGCGGTGACCGGCGCCTTGTCCTTCGGCTTCACCACGAGCACGTGGTGGGTCATCGTGGTGACCGCGCCCTGCGCCGAGTCGACCTCGTGGGTGACCGGGTCGACCAGGTAGCGCTTGACCAGGCTGTCGATCTCGTTCTCCAGCGTCGCGGAGAACAGCAGCCGCTGGCCGCCGCTCGGCACCAGGTCCAGGATCTCGGTGACCTCGGGCAGGAAGCCCATGTCGGCCATCTGGTCGGCCTCGTCGAGGACGGCGATCTGGACCTTGTCGAGGGTCGCGGCGCCACGGTCGATGATGTCGCGCAGCCGGCCCGGGGTGGCGACCAGGATGTCCACGCCCCGCTCCAGGGCGTAGATCTGATTGCCCATCGAGGTGCCGCCGCAGACCACCTTGAGCTTGAGGCCGAGGACGTCGCCGTACGGCTGCAGCGCGTCGCTGACCTGCATCGCCAGCTCGCGGGTGGGGGTCAGGATGAGGCCCCGGGGGCGCTTCTTCTCGGTGTGGCCGCCGGCCAGCGAGGTCAGCAGCGGAAGACCGAAGGAGAGCGTCTTGCCGGAGCCGGTACGGCCACGGCCGAGGATGTCCTTCCCGGCCATGGCGTCGGGGATGGTCGCGGCCTGGATCGGGAAGGGCGTGGTCACGCCGTTCTGCGCGAGCTTGCGGACGATCTGCTCGGGGAGGCCGAGGTCAGCGAAGGTGATTTCGGGGCCCTTGGAAGTCTCGGGGGTGCTCTGCTCGGCGTCGTCGGCGTCGGCCGCGTCGACTGTGTCGTCCGCGGAGACGTCGGCGCCGGGCTCGGCGGGGGCAGTGGTGGACTCGGCGCGCTCGGCCTGCTGGAGCTGCTCGACCGGCTGGGGCTGGTCCCCGGGGTCGCCCTGCTCGTCGGTGGCGGGCATGACGGCGTGATCAGTGGAAACGGACATGCGAAATGCGAAACCTTCCGGAGTCTCGGCACGCGCCCAAACTCCGTGTTGTCGCAAACGACCGCCTCTATGCGGTCAGCCACGGGATGGCAAGGAACGCGCCTCACGGCGCACTTCGATGAGGCGCCGGGCAAATGGGATCAAACGATCTACCACCATACGCACCCCCACCCCCCAAGAGCAAATTCGCTACGCCAACTGGCCATCCCTACCCCACGTGTCCCACATCACTCCCCGTATGACATCGCGCGCCCGGCCGCGCGTTCGCCCGCGCTACCCCGCGCGTTAGCCCGCGTTATCCCGCGGGCTCGGCGGGCGCGGAAGTGGGCGGGGAGGCCGGTTCCGAGGGGGTGGGCTTGGGGTCGGGCGCGCTCGGCGGCGGGCTCGACGGGCGCGGCTCCGGCGCGGCCTCGGAGGGCGCGGGCGCGCCCGGCTCCGGCGGCGGGGAGGGCACCGGACGGTGCGCCCCGGAGCCGTGCTTCCCGGGCGACGGCGAGGGCTTCTCCCCGGGCTCCGCGGCGGCGGACGCCGACGGCGAACGGCGCTCGCCGTCCTTGCGCTTATGGCCCTTGGCGTCCCGCGCCGCCTCCGTGTACGTATGCCCGCGGCCGTCCGTACGCACCACCACGCCGCCACCGGGCTCCGCAGCGCCGCCGCCCTTGTCGGAGCCGCCCCGGTGCTTGTCGGGCTTTCCGGGGTCGTCGGAGATGCTCATGCAGCCGCCCAGGGCCAGGGCCCCGGCCACCAGGGTCACCACCACGGCGCTCCGCGCCGAGACGCGGGGGGCGCGCGAGGCGCGGGGCGCGTCGGTGCGGGAGGAACGGTCGGTGCGAGGAGCGGGGGTTCCAGACATGCGTGGGACACCTCCAGGCCGCAGGGCTGTGACGCAGTACCCAACTGGCCCCGCCCCCCTTAGGACACGCGTGCGGCGTAACCCGTGCGCCGGAGGCGGCCGCGCACCGCCCGTGGGCTCACCCATGGCACCGCTCGCGGCCTCACCCGTAGCCGAGTGCGTGCAGCCGCTCGTCGTCGATGCCGAAGTGGTGCGCGATCTCGTGGACCACGGTCACCTCGGTCTCCTGGACCACGTCCTCCCGGGTCTCGCTCATGCGCAGCGTCGGCCCCCGGTAGATGGTGATCCGGTCGGGCAGGACGCCCGCGTACCACTCGCCGCGGTCGGTGAGCGGCGTCCCCTCGTAGAGCCCCAGCAGCTCGGGGTCGTCCGCGGGCGGCTCGTCCTCCACGAACACCGCGACGTTGTCCATCAGCCGCGTCAGCTCCGGCGGGATACGGTCCAGCGCCTCGGCCACCAGTTCCTCGAACTCCTCGCGCGTCATCTCCAGCACCTGGCCATTGTCGGGCAGCCGGGCCCGGAAGGGGACGGTCCGCGCCCGGGAATGGTGCGCCGAGGCGGCGGGGGCGGCCGGGAATGGCGCGCCGGGCGGGCGGGCATACGCGCACCCATGGCCCGCGATCCGCTGCCCCTCGCCCCGGCCACCGAGCGGCCACGGCCGGTCGTCCGCGCCGCCGGGCTGGCCGCGGTGACCCTCCTGGGGGCCTGGATGGGGCTGCTGGTCGTCGGGAGCGTCCACGCCTCGGTGGGCCCGATGGACACCCGGATGGCGCTCAGGCCGTCCCTCACCGGCGGCACCGAGATCAACGTCTCGCCGCTCGGCGCCCTCGAACTCCGCAGCCACCACGCCCCGCTCCGCCTCGACGTCGACGTGGACCGGCTCGACCCCATCCGGTCCGCGGCGCTGGTCGACCGCCCCGAGCGGCTGTCCGGGCTGCAGGAGGAGGTGGCGGGCGACGTCGTACGCGGCACCCGGGACCTGGCGGTGCGCTCCTGCGCGGCCGTCGTCTTCGGCGCCACCGCGCTGGGCCTGGCCGTCTACCGCCGCCCCCGGCGGGCGCTGGCGGCGGGCGGCCTCGCGCTGGGGCTGCTGGCCGCCTCCGGCGGCGCCGCGTACGCGACCTGGAACCCGGACTCGGTGCTGGAGCCGCGCTATTCGGGGCTGCTGTCGAGCGCGCCTTCGGTGGTCGGCAACGCGCGCAGCATCGTCACGGACTTCGATGTGTACCAGCGGGAGCTGGCCCGGCTCGTGACCAATGTCACGCAGCTGTACGAGGCGACGTCGACCCTGCCCGCCTACCGGCCCGACCCGACGACGATGCGGGTACTGCACGTATCGGACATCCACCTCAACCCGGCCGCCTGGCACATCGTCCAGTCGCTGGTCCGGCAGTACAAGATCGACGTGATCGTCGACACAGGCGACACCATGGACCACGGCACCGCCGCCGAGAACGGCTTCCTGGAGCCGGTCTCCGACCTGGGCGCCCCCTATGTATGGGTACGCGGCAATCATGACTCCGCGACGACACAGCGCTATCTGGCGGGCCGCGAGGGCGTCCACGTCGTGGACGGCGGCCGCACGGTGACCGTCGGGGGCCTGCGGATCGCGGGCATCGGCGATCCGCAGTTCACCCCGGACCGCTCCGCCGCCGTGGCCGGTGACGCCGCCGAGCACCGGGCGGGCCGGGCGCTGGCCGACGCGATCCGGGCCCGGAAGGCGGCGGGCGCGCCCGTGGACATCGCCGTCGCCCACAACCCCCTCGCCGCCCGGGAGACGGACGGCACGGTCCCGCTCGCCCTCACCGGTCATGTCCACCACCGCCGGACGGAGGTGCTGCCCGGCGGCACCCGGCTGATGACGGAGGGCTCGACGGGCGGCAGCGGGCTGCGCGCGGTGGACGACGCCGAGCCCGACAAGGTGCAGGCGTCGGTCCTCTACCTGGACCGGGACACCCGGCGGCTGCAGGCCTGGGACGAGATCGATCTGGGCGGGCTCGGGCTCGCCAAGGCCGAGGTCAGCCGTCATCTCCCGGCCGAGAACCGGCCCGGGGCGACCCCGGCGCCGACCGGTCCGTAAACCGTTTTGGCGAACCTCACCGGCATCCCATATGCTTCTCGCGTCCCCCCGAAAGCGTCGCGAGACGCCCAGGTGGGCCATCGGCCCTCATCGTCTAGTGGCCCAGGACGCCGCCCTTTCAAGGCGGTAGCACGGGTTCGAATCCCGTTGGGGGCACCCACATCTTTGGTGCGTAGGCCGCGTCTCGCTCGACGAGACGCGGCCTACGTGCTGTGTACGGCATGCCGTGCGCTCAGCGCGGCAGGGTGAAGCCGACGCCGAAGCGCGTCCGTTCGGTGGCCCGCAGCTCGTACGGGGCGAGGACGCCCGGGCCGCAGGACGCGGTGCCGATGCCGTGCTGGGCCGCGTCCAGGTCGAGGTGGAGCACCTCGCCCGGGGTCAGGTCGTACGGGTGCCGGGCGGTCTCCAGCTGCTCGGTGGTCCAGCGGCGCGCGGTGAGCGCGAAGGCGGGGCGGCCCTCGATCCGCAGCCCGCCGCCGTCCGGGCCGCGCAGCTCGGCCCAGCGGACGTCGGCGCGGCTGCCGTTCTCCTGCGGGAAGACGTACGGCGTCTGGAACTCCTCGACGGTCGTCGCCCAGCGCCCGGTGCGCGCCGCGCGCCGGGTGTCGGGGTACGACTCGCCGGGGCCGCCGCCGTACCACTCGATCCAGTCGAGCGGCGCCCGTATGCCCATGGCCAGCCCGAGCCGGGGCAGCGGGCAGGGCCACTCGCCGTCCGGGGCGATGTCGACGGCGAGGTCGAGCCGGGTGCCGTCGCCGGGCCGTTCGCCGGGCCGTTCGCTGGTCCGTTCACTGGTCCGTTCACTGGTCCAGCGGTAGCTGACCAAGAGGCCGAAGAAGCCGCCGGGCGGCGCCACCCGCGCCGTGACCACCAGCGACTCGCCCTCCACCGCGACGCCGTCGCAGCGGTGCCGCATCCGGTCCAGGGCGTGGCGGCGCCACAGCGCGGCGAGGGACTTCGTCTCGTCCGGGCCCCGGTCGTTGTCGGTGGTGGCGCGCCAGATGTTCAGCCGGGGCGGGACGGCGACGTGCAGGCCGTGGAGGGTGCGGAGGCTGCCGTCGAGGGGGTCGAAGGTGGCCGGGCCGAGGGTCAGGAGATCCCCGGCTCGGGGGGCGCGTACGGGGGCGATGCGCGCCCCGGGCGTACGCGTCACAGCGGGCCCCCGGGCGCGCGCCTGGCCCCACGCCACCTCATGGCCCGCGGGCGCCCAGGCGGTGTCGGCCGCCAGAACGGCCCGTACGGTCCACCACTCCTCGCCCTCGGGCTCCCCACCGACCGCCTCCGGCAGCGGCACCTCGGCCGACTCCCCCGGCGCGAGCGGCGGCACGTCGAGGGCGCCCTCGGCCACCCGGCGCCCCTCCACCTCGCGTGACCAGCAGAAGGCGAGCCCGGTCAGGTCGATGACGTCGTACTTGTTGGTGACGCGGACACTGCGGGCGGCCGCGTCCACGCAGATCCCGACCGGCTCGATCACCTTCTTGTACTCCAGCAGCCCCGGGGACGGCGTCCGGTCGGGGAAGAGCAGGCCGTCCGCGCAGAAGTTGCCGTCGTGCAGCGGCTCGCCGAAGTCGCCGCCGTACGCGAAGTACGGCCGCCCGGCGGCGTCCCGGGCGCGCAGCCCGTGGTCGATCCACTCCCAGACGAAGCCGCCCTGCAGCCGCTCGTACGTCTCGAACAGCCGCTGGTACTCGGTGAGGCCGCCCGGTCCGTTGCCCATCGCGTGCGCGTACTCGCACTGGATGAACGGCAGGGCGCGGCGGCGGGCGTCCAGCCGGGGGTCGTCCAGCGGCTTCTCGGCGCGGCGGCCGATCGCCTCGACCTCCTCGTGCGAGGCGTACATCCGGCTGTAGACGTCGGTGTGCTCGCAGGACCAGTCGCCCTCGTAGTGGATCAGGCGGCTCGGGTCGCGGTCCCGGATCCAGCGGGACATGGCGGCCAGGTTGCGGCCGGTGCCGGACTCGTTGCCCAGCGACCACATGATCACGCTGGGGTGGTTCTTGTCCCGCTCGACCATCCGGGCGGCCCGGTCGATCAGGGCCTCCTCCCAGTCCGGGTTGTCGGCGGGGTTGCCGCGCCAGTCGCCGTAGATGAAGCCGTGGGTCTCCAGGTCGGCCTCGTCGATCACCCACAGCCCGAACTCGTCGCACAGGTCGAGGAAGGCGGGGTCGGGCGGGTAGTGGCTGGTGCGGACGGCGTTGATGTTGTGCCGCTTCATCAGCAGCACGTCCTCGCGCATGGTGGCGTACGGGACGGCGCGGCCGTGGTCGGGGTGGAACTCGTGGCGGTTGACGCCGCGCAGCAGCAGCGGCCGCCCGTTCACCGTGATCACCCCGTCCTCGACGGCGACCGTACGGAAGCCCAGGCGCAGCGGGACGCGCTCGCCGCCGGTCGCGAGCGTCGCCTCGTACAGCCGGGGCGCCTCCGCGGACCAGGGCTGGACGCCGGGGACGGTCGCGGTCTCGCCGGTCGCGAGGGTCAGGCCCAGCTCGGGGACGGTGACGCGGCCTTCCGCCGGAACCGCGTCCACGCTCGCGTCGACGCGCAGGGTGCCGTGGCCGGTGCGGTGGTCGTACCCGGCGTGCACGAAGACGTCCTCGACGGCGGCCTCGGGGCGGTGGAGGAGCGTGACGCCGCGGAAGATCCCGGCCAGCCACCACATGTCCTGGTCCTCGACGTAAGCGCCGGAGGACCACTGGTGGACGCGTACGGACAGCACATTGCCGTGCCGCCGCAGCTGGGGGCCGGTGTCGAACTCGTGCGGCAGGCGGCTGCCCTTGGCGGTGCCCAGCTCCCGGCCGTTGAGGCGGACCCGGTAGCAGGACTCGACGCCGTCGAAGCGCAGCAGGGTGCGGCCGTCGCCGGGCTCCGGCCAGTCGGCGGGGAGGTCGAAGACGAGGCGGTGGTCGCCGGTCGGGTTCTCGGTGGGGAGGTGGGGCGGGTCGACCGGGAAGGGGTAGCGGATGTTGGTGTACTGCGGGGCGCCGTGGCCGTGGAGGGCCCAGTGGGAGGGGACGGGGAGCTTCTCCCAGCCGTCCTCCTCGCCTTGGTCCGCTTCCGCCGCCTCCGCGTGGGCCACGGTCGGGAAGAGCCGGAAGCGCCAGTCGCCGTTCAGGGACAGGGTGCGCGCGTCGGACCGGAAGGCGGCGCGGGGCGCGAGCGCTCCGGTGCCGGGCGAGGGGTCCTCGTAGTACGCGATCTTGGCTCGATCTGAGCGTCCACGCGTGTTGATCATTGTGTGGATGCCTTCCGAGGGAAGGGGAGATGCCCTGTTCAGGCAGGGAAATGGAGGTGATGATTCCGGCTTAGCAAACAACACAACACAGAGTGAAACAAGTATTGACAGCCACCCCGGAGCGCTCTAGCGTCCCGCCATCTGGTTCGTGAATATAACCAGTGTTCATCTATACGAACGGGCGGTGGCCATGTTCAGACACTCAGCCACACCGAGGCGACTGGCACCTCTGGCATGCGTGGCACTCGCCGGTTCCCTCGTCGCCGGATGCGGCGCGAGCACCAGCGGCAGCGGCGGCGGCAGCGCCAAGGGCCCGCTGGAGGTGTGGACCCGCAGCGACGCCGTGGACGCGAAGGCCTACAAGAGGATATTCGCCGCCTTCACCAAGAAAACCGGCATCAAGGTCGATTACAAGCCCGTCGTCGACTTCGACAAGCTCCTCCAGCAGCGCGCGGCCTCCAAGAACCTGCCCGACGTCACCATCAACGACATGGGAAGCCTCGGGAACTACCAGTCCCAGGGGCTGCTCCAGCCCATCGACAAGAAGGCTCTCGCGGGCACCTCCGAGATCACCGGCACCGCCTGGTCCGGCGCGGTCGGCACCGACGGCAAGGTCTACGGCATTCCGTTCTCCCGCCAGGCCCAGGGGATGTTCATCCGCAAGGACTGGCTGGCGAAGGTCGGCATGAAGGCCCCGAAGACCTGGGCCGAACTGCTCGACGTCGCCAAGGCGTTCACGGACAAGGACCCGGACGGCAACGGCAAGAACGACACGTACGGCCTGCTCGTCCCCGGCTCCACCAACAACGGCTACCTGGCCTGGTTCGCGTCCAACTTCATCTGGCAGGGCGGCGGCGACATCGTCGCCTCGCGCGGTGGCGGCAAGTACGAGGCGGTCGCCGACTCCACCGCGAACGTCAAGACGGTCACCTGGCTGAAGGGCCTGTACTGCTCCAGCAAGGTCACCCAGCCCGGCTCGCTCACGATGACCACCGGCGACTCGTACCCCTTCTTCACGCAGGGCAAGGTCGGCATCTCGCTCACCGGCCCCTATGAGTTCCCGCTCTTCGACAAGACGCCGGGCAAGGACAAGCTGGAGGTCATCCCCGCGCCCAAGGGCCCGGACGGCAACACCGTGCTGGCCGAGGGCGAGAACGTCTATCTGATGGCCGGTTCCCAGAAGGCGGAGCAGCAGCGCAAGCTCGCCGAGTTCCTGATCAGCCCCGAGGCGCAGAAGCTCGGCATGACCGCGCCCGACGCCCCCGTCGTCCGGCTGTCGGTGAACACCAAGGTGGACACCGGAAAGGTCTACAACGACCCGCGGTGGAAGATCTTCTCGGACGCGTACGCGAACGACTCCAAGCCCTTCCCCTCCGCGATCAACTACCAGCCCATCCGGCAGGACACCGCCGAGTCGCTGAACAAGCTCTTCGCCACCTGCGGGTCGAGCGTCAAGAGCGGGCTGAGCGAGCTGAACTCCACCCTGCAGCAGGAGCTGAAGTCCCAGGGCGTGGCCAAGTGACCCAGCCCCTGGGCCACTCGGGGAACACGGTGGCCGCTGTCCCGGCGGCCACCGAGCCGCGGCCCGGGTCCGGGTCCGGGCGACGCCGGGCCGCCGCCCCGCCTGTGGGGGCGGTGAAGCGGCGCCCGCGCGGCGGCCGCCGCTCCCCCGCCTCGTCGTGGGTGCCCTGGCTGTTCGTGGCCCCCGCCCTGCTCCTCTTCGTCGTCTTCAAGTACCTGCCCATGGCCAAGGGCGTCCAGCTGAGCTTCTACGACGTCCGGCCGTTCCTCGGCAATCTGTGGGTGGGCCTCGCCAACTACCGGTCGGTCTTCGCCGATCCGCAGTTCCAGGCCGCGCTGGGCCACACCGTGCTGCTGGCAGTCGGCGGAACCATCGGCTCCGTCATCGTCGGCTTCGTCCTGGCCCTGCTGCTCGAAGGCCCGGCGCGCTCCCTGTGGTTCATGCGCTCCGCCGTCTTCCTGCCGGTCGTCACCGCCACCGCCGTCGTCGGCGAGATCTGGCGGCTGCTCTACTACCCGACCAGCGCCGGGTTCCTCAACACCGTCCTCGGCTTCCTCGGCATCGGCCCGCTGCACTACCTCGACCACACCGGTTCGGCGCTCTGGTCCGTGATGGCGGTCACCGTCTGGACCGGCGGCCCGTACAACATGGTGATCGTCCTCGCCGGGCTCACCCAGGTCGACCGCGGGCTGTACGAGGCGGCCGCCCTCGACGGCGCCAACACCTGGCAGCGGCTGCGCCACATCACCCTGCCCGCGCTGCGTCCCGTCGTCACGATCCTGCTCACCCTCGCCGCCATCCGCGGGTTCCGCACCTTCACCGAGGTCTACGTCCTCACCGGAGGCGGACCCGCCGGATCCACCGACGTCTGGATGACCCGGATCTACCAGCTCGGATTCACCCGCAACGAGATAGGCGTCGCCTCCGCCGCCGCCACGCTGCTGTTCCTGGTCACGGTGTGCCTGACGGTCGCGATGCAGTGGTACCAGCGACGGAAGGAGGCCCGGCCGTGACCCTCTCCCTCGCTTCCCGTGCTTCCCGTACTGCTGAGCAGCGCCCCGGCGTCGGTGTCTCGCAGAGCGTCGAGACCGCGCTCGGCTGGCGCACCGGCCGCAGCCATCTGCTGAGCATGGCGCTCCGGGCCCTGCTGTGCCTGCTCGCGCTCGCCGTCTTCGCCGGGCCGCTGATCGTGCTGTTCTCCGGCGCGTTCGACAACAACCCCGACCCGACGAAGCTGTCCGTCGTCCCCAACTCCCCGACGCTGGAGAACTTCAAGGTCGCGGGCGAACGGGACGTCTGGCACTACCTCGCCAACTCGCTGATCGTCGCGGGCGGCGCGCTGCTGCTCCAAGTCAGCGTCAGCGTCTTCGCCGCGTACGCCCTGGCCCGCAAGCGGTTCCGGGGGCGGGCCATCCTGTCGCTGCTCTTCCTGACGACGATGATGCTGCCCGAGGAAGTCATCGCGATCCCCCTCTCGCTCGTCCTCGGCGACCTCCCGGTCATCCATCTGAGCCTCAAGGGCACGCTGCTCGGCATGATCCTGCCGCTCGGGGCCTGGGGATTCTCGATCTTCGTGATGACCGAGTTCATGAAGGAGCTGCCCGCGGAGCTGGAGGAGGCCGCCAAGATCGACGGTGCCGGGGAGTGGCGCATCTTCGCCCAGGTCGTGCTGCCGCTGTGCCGCCCGGCGCTCGGCGTGATCACCGTCTTCGGCTTCATCATGATCTGGGACCAGTACCTGCTGCCGCTGATCGTCGCCAACGACCCGTCGGACTACACCCTGTCGGTCGCGCTCTCCACGATGCGCAGCGACACGATCGGGCCGGGGCTGGTGCTGGCCGGTTCGCTGCTCGCGCTCATCCCGAGCCTGATCGTCTATCTGCTGCTGCAGCGGTCGCTGATCCGAGGCATGACGGCGGGAGCGCTGAAGGGCTGACGGCTGTTGGTGGACGGATGCCGTCATCGCGATGACAGATTTCACTATCTGTCATCTGCTATCCACCACCTGTCATCCGCTACCCGTCATCTGACTTCCGTCATCCGCCATCCGTTATCTGTTTCTCGTCTTTCCCCACCCCCCACCCCCACTGATGAGGTCCGTATGAGACTCACCGGAGTGCTCTTCTTCCCCGTCACGCCCTTCACCCCGGACGGCAGCGTCGACGAGAAGACCCTCGCCACCCACATCGAGCAGGGCGTCGCCGCCGGTCCTGGCGGGGTGTTCGTCGCCTGCGGCACCGGTGAGTTCCACAGCCTGGAGCCCGGCGAGTACGAACGCGTCGTCCGCGTCGCCGTCGAGGTCACCGGCGGCCGCGCCCCCGTCTACGCGGGCACGGGCGGGCCGGTCGCGCTGGCCGACCGGTTCGCGCGCGCCGCCGAGCGGGCCGGTGCGGACGGGCTGCTCCTGCTGCCCCCGTACCTGGTCACCTTCCCGCCCGAGGGCCTGGTCCGTTACGTCGAGCAGGTCACCGCCGCCACCCGGCTGCCCCTGATCGTCTACCAGCGCGGCAACGCCGTCTTCACCCCGGAGACCGCCGCCCGCGTCGCGTCCCTCCCCGGGGTGACCGGCTTCAAGGACGGCACCGGCGATCTCGACCTGATGCAGCGCATCGTGCTCACCGTGCGCTCCACGGTCGGCGAGGACTTCCAGTTCTTCAACGGCATGCCCACCGCCGAGATGACCGTCCCCGCCTACCGGGCCCTCGGCGTGGACCTCTACTCCTCCGCGGTGTTCTGCTTCGCCCCCGAGGTCTCCCTCGCCTTCCACCGGGCGGTCGGCTCCGGCGACACCGCGACCGCCGAACGGCTGCTGGCCGAGTTCTTCCAGCCGCTGGTCGCCCTGCGGGACACCGTCCCCGGCTACGCCATCTCTTTGATCAAGGCGGCGGTGCGGCTGCGTGGGCTGGACGTCGGCGGGGTACGACCGCCGCTGGTGGACCCGAGCGAGGACCACCTCGCCGAACTTCAAAAGATCATCGACTCCGGACGAGGACTGGTGTGACCACACGTATGCGCATCAAGGACCTGGTGATCACCCCGATCGCCTTCCGCGACCCCCCGCTGCTCAACGCGGACGGCGTCCACGAGCCATGGGCGCTGCGCAGCATCGTGCAGCTCGTGACGGAGGACGGGGTGACGGGCCTCGGCGAGACGTTCGGCGACACCCTCCACTTGGAACGGCTCGCGGCGCTGCGTCCCCATCTGACCGGCCTGAGCGTGTACGCGCTGGGCGAGCTGTACGAGAAGGCGGCGGCCCTCTTCGACCACGCGGGCGGCAAGATCTCCTCCTTCGACCTCGGCCGGGTGCACGCCGCCGTCGAGGTCGCCTGCCTCGACGTCCAGGGCAAGCTGGCCGACCGCCCGGTGAGCGATCTGCTCGGCGGCGCGGTGCGGGAATCCGTCCCGTACAGCGCGTACCTCTTCTACAAGTGGGCCGGTCACCCGGACGCCGAGGAGGACGAGTGGGGCGCCGCGCTCGACCCCGAGGGCGTCGTGGCGCAGGCCCGCCGCATGATCGACCGGTACGGCTTCAGGTCGATCAAGCTCAAGGGCGGCGTCTTCCCGCCCGACCAGGAGATCGCCGCCATCCACGCCCTCCGCGAGGCGTTCCCCGACCATCCGCTGCGGCTCGACCCGAACACCGCCTGGACGCAACGGACCTCCCTCGACGTCGCCCGGGCCCTGGACGGCGTCCTCGAATACCTGGAGGACCCGACCGGCGGCATCCCCGGCATGGCGCGGGTCGCCGCCGCGTCGCCGCTCCCGCTGGCCACCAACATGTGCGTGGTCGCCTTCGACCACATCCCGGCGGCCGTCGCGCAGGGCGCGGTGCAGGTCGTCCTCGGCGACCACCACTACTGGGGCGGGCTCACCCGCACCCGCCACCTGGGCACCCTCTGCGACACCTTCGGGCTCGGCATGTCCATGCACTCCAACTCGCATCTGGGCATCAGCCTCGCCGCCATGACCCACCTCGCCGCCGCGACCCCCAACCTGACGTACGCCTGCGACACCCACTACCCGTGGAGCGCCCAGGACGACGTGGTGCGGCCGGGCGCGCTGACCTTCGTGGACGGCGCGATCCCCGTCCCCACCGGCCCGGGCCTCGGCGTCGAGCTGGACGAGGACGTCCTCGCCCGGCTGCACGAGAACTACCTGACCTGCGGGCTGCGCAAGCGCGACGACACGGGGTACATGCGGCGGGTGAACCCGGACTTCAAGGCGGGCCTGCCACGGTGGTGACCCGCCGCCCGAACGTCACGCCGCCCGCCTCGGCGGGGCTGCTGCCAGCGGCGGGAGCGGCCCGGCCATCGGGGGCTCAGCCCTCCCCGGCCGGGCCCACGACCTCCGCCACCGCCTCCCACGCGGAGCGGTGCGTCCGGGCCCGCAGCGGTGCCAGCCGTACGACCGCGCTCTCCAGCCACCGCGGATCACCCAGCCGCGTCTCCGCACCGGCCTTGTGGGCCTGATGGATCAACGTGCGCACCAGCATGACCTCGCTCATGGTGTAGCGCCGTTCGTGATGGCTGTACCAGGCCCGCCAGTCCACGTACGGGTGGCGCAGCGTCGTCCACAGGGCGCACCCGTAGCGCCCGAAGTCGGGGGACCGCAAACCCAGCGTCGCCCCGGCGGTCCTGGTGGTGGCCCAGCGGCCGGTCGCAGCCGTCAGGTTCACGATCATCAACCTGGGCCACGGCACCGTACGAGGTTCTTCACCGGTCACCCGGTGACAGATCCCCTCTGGACCGAGTTCCAGGTACGCCCCACGTCTACGCCCCGGATCTCCCAGAAGCCACCGGCCGTCCGCCGCCCGTTCCAGAGGGCCCAGATGCACCCTGACCACCTCCCCGCCGGGAACAGTAACGAACAACGAATCCGACAGAAACAGAAAAACGATGACACTCGACTCCTCCGGGCACATCGCCGCGACGGCGTACCTCTATCCCTGGGACGTGGCCGGTGACCCGGCCGCCGCCGAGCGGATCGCGGCCCTGGGGGTGGACGCGGTGGCGCTGGCCGCCGCGTACCACTCCGTACGGGCCGCCACCCCGTTCCACCCCGCGCACCGGGTGGTCGACGCGCACCACGCCGCGCTGTACCTGCCGGTGCGGGACGAGGCGTGGGCCGGGTCCCGGCTGGTCCCGGGCACCCCATCGTGGATGCCGTCCCCCGACTCGTTCCTGGCGGCCCGCGACACCCTGCGCGCCGTGGGCCTCCCGGTCCACGCCTGGACGGTCCTGACCCACAACACCCGCCTCGGCCGCGCCCACCCCGACCTGGCCGTACGGAACGCCTTCGGCGACCCGTACCCGTACGCCCTGTGCCCCTCGTCCGCCGAGGTCAGGGCGTACTGCGCCACGCTCGTACGGGAGGTCCTGGCGCTGGGCGAGCCGGACGGCCTGGTCCTGGAGGCGTGCGGCCCCCTGGGGCTGGGGCACGGCGGCCACCACGAGAAGACGGCGGGCGCGGATTGGGACTGGGCGGCGGACCGTCTCCTGTCGTGGTGCTTCTGCGCCGCCTGCCTGCCCCGCTACGAGTCGGCCGACCTCGACCCCCGCCACCTCCGCCACCAGGTCCGGCAGGCCGTGGACGGGATCACTCCCCTACCCCCCGCCCTCCTCCCAACCCTGCGCGAGATCCGCACCGCCCTGACCGCCGACCTGCGCCGCGAGGTGCTGGCCGCCGCCACCGGCCCCGCCCCCATCACCCTCCACGCGAGCGCGGACCCGTGGGCCACGGGCCCCTTCGCGACGATCGCCGGGGACGCCGCCCCACCCGCCGTGGACACCCTGGTCGCCTCCGCCTGGACCAGCGCCGACCAGGGCGCCGCGAACCTCACCGCCCTGCGCCCCCTGGCCGCCCCGGCCACCCGCCTCGCCGCCTACGTCCCGGCCCTCCCACCCCGTCCGGCGGACCCTTCAGTCCTGGCCGCCGAATGGACCACCTGCCTGGCAGCGGGCGCGGACGAGCTGCACCTCTACCACCCGGGCCTCGCCTCCCAGGCCCGCCTGACCGCCATCCGCACGGCTCTCGACGCGGTCAGGACAGGGCCAGAGGTCTGATACGCTGATCCAGCGACATCGACGCGGGGGAAAGCAAAAACCACCGCCGAGAAAATCGCAGGCAGTACGACCCCCCAACGGAAACCCGTTAGGCCCGTACGCCGCCTTGTGCGAGACTCGTGCTCGTACACACGCAAGGTCCTGTGGAGCAGTTTGGAGTGCTCGCCACCCTGTCAAGGTGGAGGCCGCGGGTTCAAATCCCGTCAGGACCGCTGCGGCTGGGTAGCTCAGTTGGTACGAGCGTCCGCCTGAAAAGCGGAAGGTCGCCGGTTCGACCCCGGCCCCAGCCACCGCCGAAAAGCCCCCGACGAGATCCCTCGCCGGGGGCTTCTTCGTTGCCGCTGACGCCTACGGCTGACATCAATGGCGCCGGACTGCTGACCGCCATGGCCGGTCACACCCCTGCTCGGGTCAGACGGCGGCGCAGGTGCCGAAGACGCTGATGCCTACGTTGTCGGTGTCGGTCTGGCGGCCCAGGCCGATCCAGCCGGTGCCGTCGTGGGTGGGGGCGCGGAGGCGCGGCAGATGATGGCGCGGGAGGGCAACCCGGTGGGGGGTTGGGGGCGTCCATGGGGGCGTGAATGGTGCTTTGGGGATTGCGCGGCAGGTGGTGTGCTTCGCTCGGATGCAGACGCGCAGTTGTGCGTTCGCCGTGGCGTTGCTCGCCGGGGTCGCGGCGTCCGCGGTGGTGCCTCGGTTGCCGGTGGCCCGGTATGACCTGTTGCTGGTCTACGGGCTGCTGCTCACCGTGGTGTTCCGGTGGTGTGGGTGGGAGACCGGGCGGGATGTGGCGATCATCGCGGTGTGCCATGCGATCGGGCTGGCGTTTGAGCTGGTGAAGGTGTCGCTGGGGTCGTGGAGCTATCCGGAGCCCGCGGTGTTCAAGTTCGCCGGGGTGCCGTTGTACGGGGGGTTTCTGTACGCGGCGCTGGGGAGTTACGTGTGTCGCGCCTGGCGGCTGCACGATCTGGAGCTGGTGCGTTATCGGCCGTGGTCGACGGCGGTGGTGGCCGCGGCGGTCTATGTGAACTTCTTCAGCCACCACTGGCTGCCCGATGTGCGGTGGGCGCTCGCCGTGCTGCTCGTGGCGGTCACCGCCGGTACGTCCGTGCGGTTCACCGTGGGGAGCGTGCGCTACCGCATGCCGCTCGCGGTGTCGTTCGCGCTGATCGGCTTCTTCTTGTGGCTGGCCGAGAACATCGCCACGTACGTGGGTGCCTGGCGCTACCCGAATCAGATGCACGGGTGGCAGCCGGTCGCGGTGGAGAAGTTCGGGGCCTGGGCACTGCTGGTCAGCGTCACGGTGGTGCTGGTGGCGGCCGTACAGCGGCCTAGAGGGGTGCCCAGACCAGTGCGATGATGCGACACATGTTCGTACAGTTTTGCGCCGCCGCCGGGGTGCTCGCCGTCCTGACCGTGGTGCCCGGGCCGGACATGGCCGTGGTGACGAAGCGGGCCGTCTCGTGCGGCTGGCGGGATGGGTTGCGGACGGCCGCCGGGATCACGACCGGGCTGCTGGTGTGGGGTGTGCTCACGCTGGTCGGGCTGGCGGCGGTGCTGGCCGCGTCGGCCGTGGCGTACACCGTGGTGAAGCTGGCGGGGGCCGCGTATCTGATCGTGCTCGGGGTGCAGTCGTTGCTGCGTAGTCGGCGTGGACAGTCGACCGGTGTTCCGGCGGGGGCTGCCCCGGCGGGGAATCCCTGGCGTACGGGGCTGCTCAGCAATGTCTTCAATCCCAAGATCGCTGTCTTCTATACGGGGCTGCTGCCGACGCTCGCCCCGGCCGGACTCTCTCCCCACCTGGGGATGGCGATCCTGGTGCTGCTGCACGCGACGATCACCGCCGTTTATCTCGCCGGGTACGTGATGCTGCTGGCCAAGGCCCGCGGCTTCTTCGAACGGCCCGCCGTTCAGCGGGCCTTGGACCGGGTGACCGGGGTCGTGCTGATCGGGTTCGGGGTGAAGGTCGCCGCGACGCGGCACTGACTCTTATCCCGGTGAGCGGAACGGCTTCGTTCAGGCCGTCTGACGCGCGTACGCCCCCGCCCGCGCCGCCGCCACCGCGGCCTCGGCGGCGCGGTCCGCGGCCGCCTCGTCCAGCGGGAGGGCGCTGGTCAGGAGGCGGTGGTAAAGGGGGGCGGAGACGGCCCGGATCACCTCGTACGGATCGGTGCCCCCGGGCACTTCCCCACGGTCGATGGCCTGCTGGACGCAGGGCGCCCACTCCTGGACCCGGATCTCGTAGAAGCGGTGCAGGGCCTCGGCCGTCTTCGGGTCGCAGACGGCGGCCGCGATCACCGCCTTGAACAGCGCGCCCTGCCGCGGGTCGGCCAAGGTCCGCTGCACGAGGCGGGCGTTGGCGGTCAGGTCGCCGAGCAGCGAGCCGGTCTCGGTGCGCGGGAGCGACTGCTCGGCCATGTCCGTCAGCAGGTCGGCCACCAGGCCGGTCACCGTGGACCAGCGGCGGTAGACGGTCGTACGGCCCACCTCGGCGCGGCGCGCGATGTCCGCGAGGTCGAGGTGGGCGAAGCCCTGCTCGGCGAGGGTGTCCCCGGCCGCCCGCAGCACCGCCGCCCTGACCCTGGCCGTACGTCCGCCAGGGCGGACCGTTCCCGGATCCGCCATCTCAGCGCCCGCCATAACGGGACTCCTGTTCCGTTAGCCTGCTTTCCCTGCTACGTTCAGGCTAACGGAACCACAGAACCGTTAGAGGGGCTGGTCATGGAATACAGACGGCTGGGCGCATCCGGGCTCCAGGTCCCGGAGCTGAGCTTCGGGGCCGGGACCTTCGGCGGCCGGGGGCCGCTGTTCGGCGCCTGGGGCAGCACCGACGCGCGTGAGGCGCGCCGCCTCGTGGACATCTGCCTCGACGCGGGGCTCACGCTGTTCGACACCGCCGACGTCTACTCCGACGGCGCCTCCGAAGAGGTGCTGGGCGAAGCGATCAAGGGCCGCCGGGACCGGGTGATCGTGTCCACCAAGACCGGCCTGCCGACGGGCGAAGGACCGGGCGACGCCGGTACGTCCCGGTCGCGCCTGATCACCGCGTGCGAGAACGCCCTGCGCCGCCTCGGCACCGACTACATCGACCTCTTCCAGTTGCACGCCTTCGACGCCGGTACGCCCGTCGAGGAAGTCCTGTCCACGCTGGACGACCTCGTACGGGCCGGAAAGGTCCGCTACACCGGGGTCTCCAACTTCTCCGGCTGGCAGACGATGAAGTCCCTCGCGCTCGCCGACGCGCGCGGCCACCGGCGCTATGTGGCGCACCAGGTCTACTACTCCCTCATCGGCCGCGACTACGAATGGGAGTTGATGCCCCTCGGGCTCGACCAGGGGCTCGGCGCCCTCGTCTGGTCCCCGCTGGGCTGGGGGCGGCTCACCGGCAAGGTCCGGCGGGGCGAGCCGCTGCCCGCGCACAGCCGACTGCACCGGACGGCCGACTACGGCCCGCCCGTCGAGGACGACCACCTCTACCGCGTGGTCGACGCGCTCGACGAGATCGCGGAGGAGACCGGGCGGGCCGTACCGCAGATCGCCATCAACTGGCTGCTGCGGCGGCCGACCGTCTCGTCCGTCATCATCGGCGCCCGTAACGAGGAGCAGCTGCGCCAGAACCTCGGTGCCGTCGGCTGGGCGCTCACGCCCGACCAGATGGCGCGGCTCGACGCGGCGAGCGGCAGGACGGCCCCCTATCCCTACTTCCCGTACCAGCGCCAGGAGGGGTTCGCCCGGCTCAGCCCGCCAGTGTGGGGAACGCCCTCGTAAGGGGCCGGGGCAGGGGTACGGGCGGGGTGGGTGGGTAGGGGCGCGGCAGAGTCCGGGGCCGGTCGTCGGTGGTTCCGGCAGCCCCCTCATGCCCCGGGAGAGACATGGCGTCACGGCCGTTGACCTTCGTCGTCGGAACCGGGCGGTGCGGCTCCACCGCCCTGTCGGAGGTGCTGCGTCTGCACCCCCACATCCTCAGCCTGAGTGAGCTGATGGCCTCGCTGGAGCCGGGCGCGCTGCCCGAGGGGCCGCTGTCCGGGGAGGAGTTCTGGGAGATCCTGGCGAGCCCGCCGGTGTTCGCGAACCGGCTCATCCGGGAGGGCTTCGGGCTGCCGGAGCATACGTACCCCGGCCTCGGCGGGCGGTTCTCGGCGGAGGGGAATGGGATACCGGCGGTGTCGATGACGACGCTGCCGCATCTGAGCGACGATCCGGACGCGCTGTTCGACGCGCTGCGGCCGGTGCTGGGCGCGCGGCCCCGGGGGCCGGTCGGGGGCCATCACCGGGCCCTGTTCGACGCGCTGGCCGAGCGGTTCGACAGCCGGGCGGTGGTGGAGCGGTCCGGGTTCTCGCTGCGGCTGGTGCCCCGGCTGCGGGAGGTGTTCCCGGAGGCGCGGTTCGTCCATCTGTACCGGGACGGGGCCGACTGCGCGCTGTCGATGAGCCGCCACCCCGGCTTCCGGATGATCCAGCTGATGCGGGAGGGCGGCGACGTTCCGGGCGAGCTGGCCGCGCTGATGAGCGATGAGAGCGCCGAGGTCAAGCCGCTGTTGACGCGGCCGGTGCCGGTGTCCGCGTTCGGGCGGCTGTGGTCGGACACGGTGATCGAGGGGATGGCGTACCTCGACGCGCTGCCCGCCGGGCTGGTGCTGCCGCTGTCGTACGAGGCGCTGCTCGACGCCCCCGACGCCGAACTCACCCGCCTGGCCGCGCACCTCGGCGTCGAGCCGCTGCCCGGGTGGCTGGCCGGGGCGCGCGTGCTGCTGGACGGCGGGCGGCGCGGCAGCGCCGAACGGCTGCCGCCCGCGGAGCTGGCGGCGCTGCGGGAGAGCTGCCGGGCGGGGGCGCGGGCGCTGGGGGTGTAGGGCGCGCCGGTTGTACGACGGGGCGCGGGCCGTGCCGGTGCCCGGCGCGGGGGCGGGGTGCGGGGCCGGGGTGCGGGGCCGGGGCCGCGCCATACGGCCGACTGGGGCCGGGGACCCTGCCGGGCGAAGGTGTCGGCCACGGTGCGCTGATCGGTCGGGGCGGCGGCGAGACCGGTGTCGGCGAGGTCGTCGCCGCTGGCGAGGTACGGCACGACCAGCGCCGGGCCGACCGCGTACCCGACGCGGGGCCGAAGCCCGACGCGAGGCCGATGCCCGACGCAGGGGCGAGGCGCGGGGCCGGGGCCGTTCCCCGCCATACCCCGGGACGGGCCGGGGCGCGTCGTACGGCTCGCGGGGCCGGGGGCGTGCCCGGCCCCCAGCCCCTCCGGCTTTGAGGAGCGGGGCCGGGGCAGCGCTCCGGATGCGGGAGGAAGGGGCGGGGTGGGGAGCGGACCCCCGCCGCCCGGGGCCGTGCGTGCGGCGGGGCCTCCGTCAGTAGCCCGCCTTGGCGTTGACGCGGCGCGGGTAGTAGCGCTCGTCGCCTCGGCGCTCGTACTCCTTCCAGCGGGGCGCGTCACCGGTCGGGTGGTCGCCGAGGATGGTGACCCGCTGGCCCTTGCGGTAGGCGGAGTAGTCGTTGATGGCCAGGTGCTGGGTCGCCCGGTTGTCCCACATGGCCACCGCGCCGGGCTGCCAGCGGTAGCGGCAGTTGAAGATCGGCTGCTCGGAGTGCTCGAAGAGGAACTGCAGGACCGAATCGCTCTCGTGCCTGCTGAGCTGCGGGATGTGCGACGACCACATGCGGGTGACGTACAGCGAGCGGCGCCCCGTCTCCGGGTGGACGCGGACCACCGGGTGTTCGGCCTTCATCTCGCCGACCTCGGGCGCCTTGAGGACGTGGACGGCGGTCAGCCCGTCGAGCATCTCGCGGTACGGCTCGGACAGCGTCTCGTACGCCAGGTACTGGTTGCTCCACATCGTGTCGCCGCCGGACTCCGGGCAGGTGACCAGGTGCAGGATCGAGGCGACCGGCGGGTTGGGGCTGAAGGTGACGTCGATGTGCCACTCATCGGCCTTGCCGCCCTTGTCGGACTCGATCAGCGCCAGCTCCGGGTAGCCCTCGACCTTCGGCAGGAACGGGTGGGTCTCCACCTCGCCGAAGCGCTTGCCGAGGGCGATGTGGGCCTCCGGGGTGAGGTGGGACTGGTCCGGGAAGAAGATCACCAGGTAGCGCAGCAGCAGTTCGCGGATCCGCTCGAAGTCGGCGTCGCTGACGTTCGTCAGATCCATCCCGAAGATCTCCGCGCCGAGGGCGCCGGACACCGGGCGTACGACTGCTTCCTGTTTCTGCATGAACACTGCCCTTTCAGGTCTGGGGGATACGGTGGGCGCGCGGGTCGGGCAGGACGCCCAGCTGGTGGAGGCGGTCCAGGAACGTCATCGGCCGGGGGCCCAGGCCGGACATGTTGTACGTGACGGTGTGCAGCAGCCGGGGATTGCGCCCGGTGAAGCGGACCGCCCGCCGCCCCACGACCCGGCCGCGCCAGGTCAGATCGGTGACCATGCGGGCCGCGTTGTCGCTGGTGGTGGCGGCCTGGGCGAGGATCGGCCGCCGTTCGGCCTGGTAGGCGCGGAGCGCCGCGTCCACGGTGTCGGCGGAGGGCGCCGCTCCGCCGAGGTGGTCGGCGAGCTGGTCGGCCAGGGCGGCCGCGCAGGTGATCGCGGTGTTCATGCCCTGGGCGGCCATCGGGTGCACGGCGTACGCGGCCTCGCCGACGAAGGCCATCCCGGGGACGGCCAGCCGGGGCGAGAGGAAACGGGACACCGGCAGCAGCTGTCTGCTGTCCAGACCGGCCAGCAGCGGCCCGGACAGGGGTTCCAGCGCCGGAACCTCCGCCACCACACCCTCCGCCCAGGCGGCCAGGGCCGCCCGGTCGCGGCCGCCGCGCAGTTCGTCGGACGCGGTCTGGACGTACAGCCGCACCCGGTCGCCGGGCAGCGCGTACACCAGCCTCAGCCCGCGCGGGCTGAGGTACGCGGAGAAGTCGTCCGGGCGGGGCGCGCCCGCGAGGTCGAACGACACCAGCCGGTGCGGGTAGTCCACCCGCCGGGCCTCGATGCCCGCCGCGCGGCGCAGCCGGGACGAGATGCCGTCCGCCGCGACGGTCAGCGGCGCGTGGACCTCGTACCGCCGTCCGCCCTCGGTGACCGCCACGCCGGTGACGCGGCCCGAGCCGTCGTGCAGGGCCTCCTCGACCAGGGCGCCCCGGCGCACCTCGACGGTCGGGCCGAGCCCTTCGGCCAGCGCGTCCAGGATGGTGAGGTGGTCGTGGGAGAGCAGCCACCGGTCGCCCTCGGGGAGCTGCCCGTAGTCCAGCGCCATCAGCGGCGCCCCGGCCGGGTCGCGCACCACCAGGTGGCCCAGCCGCACCCCGGCCCGCTGCTCCAGCAGCCGTTCGGTCCCCCAGCGGCGCAGCACGCGCAGCGCGCCGGGCTGCAGCACCTCGCCCTTGGCGACCGGGCGCAGCTTCGGCTGCTTGTCGACGACGAGGACGCGCAGGCCCAGCGCGCCCAGGGCGCGGGCGGAGGCAAGCCCTCCGGCGCCCGCGCCGCACACGACGGCGTCGTATGGGGTGTTCTGCTCGCTCATGCGGAGGCCTCCCGGGGCGTGGTGGCCGTCCGCAGCCGGGCCAGGGCGCGGAGCGCGAGGCCGGAGGCGATCACGTCGTCCGCGTAGCGGTAGCAGAAGCGGATGTACTCGTTCACCGGCGATCCGGCCCAGCCGCCGTCCGGCCGCTGGGCGTCCGTCAGATAGCGGGCGGCGGCCGTCACGGGCTGCGAGCCGGGGTCGTGGCCCGCGGCGAGCAGCGCGTACAGCGCCCAGGCGGTGTCCTCGACCGTGCCCGGAGGGGCGCCGTCCGCGCCTGCGGACGCGCCGCCCCAGGAGCCGTCGTCGTGCTGGGTGCGCAGCAGCCACGCGGCCGCCCGCCCGGCCGCCGGATGCCCGGCGCCGACCGTGCGGCACAGGGTTTCCAGCACCACCGACGTGCCCGCCGTGCGGCCCCGGTACCAGAGGGCCTCGTACGAACCGTCCGCCGAACCGCCCGTCCGCTGCTGCGCGATGAGCCAGCGCACGGCCTTCGCCACGCGCCGGTCGCCGGGGCGCGCGCCGTCGTCGAGCAGCGCGCGGACCGCCTTGGCCGTCATCTGCGGGCAGGGGCCGAACCCGCCGGGCTTGCTGTTCCGTACGGCCAGGCTCCACGAGCCCGCGGAGTCCTGCGTCCGGGTCAGCCAGTCGATGCCGCGCCGTACGTGCGAGTCGTTGCCGCCGCCGGGGAGGCGCAGCAGCACCGAGCTGATCTCGGCGGTCTCCAGCGCCATGGGCCAGCTGTGCGCGCTGGAGAAGCCCCAGTAGCCGGGCGGGCAGGCGAGGGAGGCGAACGGGGTGTTCTGCTGGCGCTCATGGAACATCGCGCGGGTCGGCGTCAGGCGCGGGTCGTCCGCGTACCCCGCCTCCAGGAGGGCGGCGGCGGCGAAGCTCGACCACGTGACGTCCAGCGGCATCAGCTCCCACCCGCCGTCCGCGTCGGCCGCCGACCGCAGCCAGGCGGTGGCGCTTTGGACGATGTCCGGGGCGAGCCCGGAGCGGGTGGTGCCGACGCTGATGAGGCCGGTCAGCCAGGGGTCGGTGCTGAACGACCCGCTGGCGCCCTCCCGTTCGTACGCCTCGCGCACGACGGCCAGGGCGGCGGGCCGGGCCAGCGCGTTGAGCCGCCGCCGCACCAGGCCCTGGGTGTCGCGGCGCACGGTGGCCTGGCCGAGCGCCATGCTCGCGAGGATCGGCAGCCGCAGGCTGAGCAGCCGCCGCGCGGGGCCGGGCAGCAGCAGCAACTCCAGGGGGAGGCGGGGCAGCGACGCCTCGTCCAGCCGCCCCGCGAGGGCGTCGAACTGCCGGATCAGCCCCGCCATCACCGGCTCCGGCAGCGCCTCGGGCCCGCCCAGCTGCGCCAGCCGCTGCCGCCCGGCGCGTACGGCGGGGGCCGCGTGGCCGGGGGCGACCAGGTCGAGCGCGTCGGTGACGACGGCGGTGGTCAGCACCTCGTCGGCCACCCCGCGCATGGCCCAGCCGCCGCTGTCGCGCTGCGCCTTGACGAGCCGGTCGGCGCCCCGGGCGAGGAGCGCGCCGCCGCTCCCGGCGAGGTGCAGGGCGATGAGGGCGAGGGCGGTGTTCGCCGGGGAGAACCGGTCTTCCGTCGCGTCGGGAGCGAACACACCGTCCGGCCGCCGCCGGGCGAACAGCGCCTCGGCACCGGCGGTGACGGCGGCGTCGATCCGGTCGGTCAGGGGTGAGGTCACCATGGGCTCGGACGGTCCTTCCGTAGTGCGGCGCGGAGGGGTTGGCAGGGGTCGGGGAGCCGGTCGCCGCCCGGGCCCGAGGCTGGGGCCGGGTCCTGCCCCGTACCCGGACCCGGGCCCGCGCGCTGCTCCGCGCGCGTACCGGCAACCGAGCGGGGGCTCGCGGCCTCGGCGGCACCCGCGCGGGGAGCCGCAGGCTCGGCGGCACCCGCACGGGGAACCGCCCCCTCGGCAGCGCCCGCGCGGGGAGCTGCGGCCTCGCCAGCGCCCGGGCGGGGGTCCGCCCCCTCGGCAGCGCCCGCGCGGGGAGCTACGGCCTCGGCGGGGGCCGAGCGGGGGGTGGCGGTGGGAGGTGCCTCCTCCCAGCCGTCCGGGGGGATTTCGTGGTGGGCGCGCATTCTGGACTGGGTCAGCACGCTGAGGGTGAGGAGGGGGATCAGCACCGCCAGGGTCTGGGGCAGGGGCCAGCCGCCAGCAAGCACCGCGCCCGCCAGGATCAGCCGTTCGGCGACCAGCACCTCGTGGGCCCGTAGCGCCCGGACCTGGGTCAGCGGGGCCGCGCCGCGCAGCAGCGGGGTGAAGGCGGCGGTGCCGCAGGCCGCCGCGACGAGCAGCAGGGCGGCGAAGGCGGGCCGTCCGGCAGAAGAGGTGAACGCGACGCAGACCGCGGCGGTGACGATCGCGGCGGCGTACAGCAGGGCGGCGGTGCGCGCCGCGTAGCGGACGCCCCGCAGTACCGGAAGCGTGTGGTAGCCGCCGCTGCGGTCGCCGTCGACGTCGCGGAGGGTGCCGACCAGGTTGGACGCCGTGTCGTGGCACCAGAAGGCGAGGGCGGCGAGCAGGACGGCGGGCCAGCGCGGCTCCCCTCCGGCGGTCAGCGCGCCGAAGACGACGGTGAGCGCGGTCAGCGCGCCCCGTACCGCGTTGCCGGACAGCCCCCGGCCCTTGAACACCTTGCTGTACGCGACGATGCCCGCCATCCCCGCCGCGACCAGCAGCAGCGCGGTCCAGGCGGCGAGGGCGGTGATCACGGCGGCCGCGAGGGCGCACAGGACGCCGGAGGCCACGGCCGCGCGGGGGCTCAGCCGTCCCGAGGGGATCGGTCGCTGCGGTTTGCCGATGGCGTCCAGGTCGCGGTCGAAGTAGTCGCCGAGGTAGTGCCCGGCGATCCAGCTGAGGGTCGGTACGGCCCAGGCGGCCCACAGGCGCGCCGCCGGGGACGAGCCGTCGGCCAGTGCGGCACCGGCCAGGCCCACCAGGCCCGGGTAGGAGAGGGTGTACAGCCGCCAGGTCTGTAAGTGCGCCCACATGTGCGCCCAAACGTGCGCCCAGGCCCCGGTGGCGAGCGCCCCGGGCACGGTCACCGCTCCCGGTCGGCGGAGAAGTCCGCGATGGCGGCGAGCGCGGCGGAGCCCTCGGTCGGCGGCAGTTCGGCGAGGCAGTCCTTGGCGTGGGCCACCTCCGCCCTGGCGCGCTCCCGGGCGGCGCGCAGCGCGCCGGTGGAGTCCAGGACGCCGCGTACGGAGTCGTAGGCGTCCTGCGCGGGGAGCGTGCCCCGCAGCGCGGTCCGCAGCGCCTCGCGCTCGGCCGCACCGGCCCGTTCGTACGCCATGAGCACGGGGAAGGTGGGGCGCCCGTTGGCCGTGTCGCTTAAGCCGGACTTGCCGGTGGCCGCCGACTCGCTGGTGTACGGCAGCAGGTCGTCGTGCATCTGGAAGGCGAGCCCGAGGTGTTCCGCGTAGGAGGTGAGGGCCCGCTGCCAGGGGGCGTCGGCGCCGCCGAGGAGGGCCCCGGCGTGGCAGGAGCCACGGAAGAGCGCGCCGGTCTTGAGCGAGATCATCGTGAGGTAGCGGTCGAGCCCGCAGGCCGCGTCCCCGGACAGCTCGGCCTCCATCGCCTGGCCCCGGCACAGGTCACCCCCCGCGCGGGCCAGGACCCGTACGGCCTCCAGCAGCCGGTCGGCGGGCAGTCCCTGGTCGGCGCACTCGGCGACGGCGCCGAACATGCCCATGATCAGCGCGTCGCCGGTGACGACGGCGTCCGCGACGCCGTACCGCGCCACGACCGTGGGGCGGCCGCGGCGCAGCGCGTCGCCGTCGATGACGTCGTCGTGGACCAGCGACCCGGTGTGCAGGTACTCCACGCCGAGCGCGGCGGGCAGGCTCTCCTCGTAGCCGCCGCCCACAGCCCTGGCCGACTCCACGAGCAGCAGCGGGCGCAGCAGTTTGCCCGCGGGCAGCAGGGCGTAGCGGGATATCCGGTGGACCCGCTCGTCGCCGGACGGCCAGCGGGATTCGAGGTCGCGCAGCAGCCGGGCGAGGGTGGGGTGGGCGGGGGAGAGCGGATCCGCCGGGGCGGTCACCGTGGTGTGCGGGGCGGCCGTCACGGGGTCTCCCCGCCGGAGGGGGCCGCGCCTCCCGGGGGCCCGCCGGTGTCCCGCGCCTTGGCTGCCAGCTGCGCGAACGCGTCGTTGGCCGCGGGCTCGGCGATGGTCACCCGTACGCCCTCGCCCGGCTTGCCGCACACCAGGACGCCGTGGTCCGCGCAGAACTGGGTGAAGCGCTCGACGCCGGACTCCATCGGCAGCCACAGGAAGTTGGCCTGGCTGGGCGTCACCTGCCAGCCCTGTTCGGCCAGGGCGCCGTGCAGCCGCTCCCGTTCGCGGGCGGTCTCCTCGCACTGGCGGCGGATCGCGGCGGACTCGGCGAGGGCCGCGACGGCCGCGGCCTGGGCGGCGGCGCCGACCCGGTAGAAGGTCAGGGCGCCACGCAGCGGCGCGAGGGCGCGCTCATGCCCCACGAGATAGCCGACGCGCAGGCTGAGCAGGCCGTACGACTTGGAGAAGGTGCGCACCACGCACACCCGCTCGTCCTCCCGGTACAGCTCGATGCCATGGGCGACGGCGGCGGCGTCCGGGTCGGCGAAGTCGATGTACGCCTCGTCGATCAGCACGGTGACATGGGAGGGCAGCAGGTCGAGGAAGCGCCGCAGCGCCGCCTGGCCGACGGCGGTGCCGGTGGGGTTGTTGGGGTTGCAGACGATGACCAGCCGCGTCTGCTCGGTGACGGCTGCCGCCATCGCCGCCAGGTCGTGGGTCTCGTCCCGCAGCGGCACCCGCACGGTGCCGGAGGCGGCGTTGGCCGCCATCATCGGGTACGCCTCCCAGGACGGCCAGGCGTGCACGGTGTGGGTGTCCGGCCCGGTGTGGGCGGTGAACAGCAGCTGGAGCAGGGCGCCGGAGCCGGGCCCCACGGCGACGTCCCCGGGCTCCACCCCCAGGTGCTCGGCGATGGTCCGGGACAGACCGAACCCCAGCGCGTCAAGGGTGCGGTGGGCGTCGGCGGCGGTGTCCTGGACGGCCCGCAAGACGGCTGGAAGGGGTGGGTGGAAGGTCTCGTTCAGCGACATCTGATGCTGTACGGCGCCCTGGGCGAGCACCGGCTGCATTCTGTTCCAGCCGTCTTTGTCAGACATTGTTCCATTCCAATCCGCGGAAATTCTAGGGAAATCCCGCAAGGTTTGGATCGGCAGCACACCGAATGATGGGGGTGGTCGGTGGTGGAAGCGGCGGAGAATACGAAAATGGGCTCAGCGGGCCCAGCCCACGCGAACAGCGTGTTGACCAGCGGCCGTCGCTCAGCCGCCTCCATGAGTGTGGAGGCGCCAGGACGCTACGTCCAATAAGGATCTTCCCGGCATCCATAAACGCCTTTTACAGTGGTTCATGTGCTCGACATCCATCAGTTAGCTGTCATAGCCGGTGTGGCGCGCGCGGGTTCCTACACCGCCGCCGCCGAATTGCTGGGTTACACCCAGCCCGCCGTCAGCTACCGCATGCGCGCGCTGGAACGCACCATCGGCGTGCAGCTCGCGGTCCGGTCGGGGCGCGGAGTACGGCTCACCCCGGCGGGCCGCCGTCTGGCCCAGCACGCCGAGGCGGTGCTGTCCGCGCTGGGCGCCGTCGAGGACGAGTTCCGTACGTACGCCGCCCACGCGCGCGGCATGGTGCGGGTGTCCGCGATCCACAGCGCCTGCGCCTCGCTGCTGCCCGGCGCGGTGGCGCGGCTGCGGTCCGCCCGGCCCGACGTACAGATCGTCCTGGAGCGGGCCACCTCCCCGGACGCGTACCGCTCGCTGCGGGACGGGACGTCGGACGTGGCCCTGGTGAGCGTCCGCGACGGCTCCCGCCCGGACGAGCCCGGCCCCGGCCCCGGCACCGGAACCGATTCCGAAGCCGAAGCCGACCCCGACGCCGATGTGGTGGACTTCCCGCTGATCAGCGACCCGCGCTGCGTACTGCTCCCGTACGACCATCCGCTGGCCGACCTGCGGACGATCCCCCTCAGCGCGCTGGCCGACGAGGCCTGGGTACTGGACGAGGACCGCGAGGAGTTCACCGCCGCCTGCGCCCGGGCGGGCTTCGAGCCCCGCACCGTCGCCATCACCAACGACCCGGCCACCGCCCACGACCTGGTCGCACACGGTGTGGGCGCGGCCGTCGCGGAGGGCCTGGCGCTGCCGCCGAGGCCCGACCCACGGGTGGTGGCCCGCCCCCTGCGCGGCTGGCCGCCGCGCCGCGTGCACGCCCTGCTGCGGGCGGAGGCGCGGCGGACCCCCGCGGTGGAGGCGCTGCTCGCGGCCCTGCGAGAGGCGGTGGAGGACCACCTCGCGGCGGACGGGGACAGCGGGGTGCCGCGATGGGGTAGAGTAGATCTTGCAACGCCGCCCCGAGGGGCGGGAGTTGATGCGTCGGTCGTCTAAGGCAAGATACTCGTCTCCAAACGAGGGATGTAGGTGCAAGGCCTGCTCGGCGCTCCATGAAAGATCCCTCTCCTGTTCGCCAGGGGAGGGATTTTTTGCGCGCGCCCGCGCGGGCGGCGTCGCGGGCCACGGTCACGGTCAGCGGGCGAGGCTCGCGTAGATCGTCTTGCCCTGGCCCCGGGTGATCGTCACCTCCTGGGCCAGCCGCCGGACCATATGCCAGCCGAAGCCGCCGGTGCCGGTGTTCAGATCGGGCGGACGGGCCCGGGGAGCCGCCGGGTTCGGGTCGCTGACGGCGACCGTCACCACGTCAGGACCGGCGGAGAGTTCGAGGGTGTACCGGCCGCCCCCGTGCCGCAGCGCGTTGGTGACCAGCTCGGACACCACCAGGAGTATCGCGTCGGTCGCGTCCGGGGCCGGGGCCGGGCTGAGCCCCCGGGTGAAGGCCCGGGCGACGGCGCGGGCGCGGTGAATGCCGCCAGGGCTGTCACCCCGCACCACGGTGGAGGCCGTGGGCCGAGCGTTGGCGATCTTCGTGGCGTTCATACGCGTACACCCCTGGTTGCTTCGGATGTGCCCTTTGCAGAGGCTCGTCTGCCCGCTCCGCCGCTTCGCACGCTTGGTCCGGGCACACCAGGCCCTCGGTCGTCCGTACCGACAAAAATCTGTCGTGGCGGCTGTAGACATCGACGGGACACCGGAGTTAGATTCCCTGTCGTAGTCACGGCGCCCGATGAGGCGCGGCACACCGACGACAAGGAGGCGGACACCATCAGGATCGCCCGGGCGCAGAGCTGAGGCCGCTCGGGTACCGCACGCCCCGGAAGGGAAGGTGGTCCCCGGTCAGAAATCCGCGATCCCCGCACACTCGTCTGCGCAGACGAGTCCGCGGAAAATGGTGTTGAACCCCTCGGGGCCCTGGAGCCGAAACGGCACCAGGGCCCCTCGACGCGCGACCGACGACAGGACGGATGAGAGGTGTCAGTGGCCGAAGACAGTCAGCACAACCGGCTCGACGACGACGACTACCCCGCGTACACCATGGGCCGTGCCGCCGACCTCCTCGGCACCACACCGGCCTTCCTGCGGGCCATCGGCGAAGCCGGTCTGGTCGCACCGCTGCGCTCGGAGGGCGGCCACCGCCGCTACTCCCGCCACCAGCTGCGCATCGCCGCCCGCGCCCGCCGGCTCGTCGACCAGGGCACCCCGATCGACGCCGCGTGCCGCATCGTCATGCTGGAAGACCAGCTCGAAGAGGCCCGGCGCACCAACGACGATCTGCGGCGCGGCGCCGTGGAGCCCCGGCGCGACGGCGATTGCGCGACGGGCCCCCGGATGGGTTAAAGTAGATCTTGCAACGCCGCCCCGAGGGGCGGGAGTTGATGCGTCGGTCGTCTAAGGCAAGATACTCGTCTCCAAACGAGGGATGTAGGTGCAAGGCCTGCTCGGCGCTCCATAGAAGATCCCCCTCCTGCTGCCAGGAGGGGGATTTTTCGCGTCCGGGCGCTCACGCGGACGGGGTGGTCCCGCCCGGGTGGCGGTGGCGCCAGGTCCAGAAGACGGTGGCGGAGACGAGCGACCAGCCGGTCAGCACCAGGAACGGGAACGCGTGCTGGTGCTCGCCGAAGTAGACGGCCGTGTGCTGGGCGTTGACGGAGGCGCCCGGCGGAAGCCAGCGGCCCACGGTGCCGAGCAGCGACGGCAGCAGCGGCCAGGAGACCGCGCCGCCCGACGACGGGTTGCCGAGGAGGACCATCAGCCCCCAGGTCGGGATGAGCGCCCAGCGTCCGAACAGGACGTTGAACATGGAGAAGACCATCCCCGACGTGAACATGGTCAGGGCGAGGATCCCCCAGGACCCGGCGAAGGGCAGGTCCAGCGCGCCGAGCCCCCAGTCGACGATCGCGGCGATGACGAAGCCGCCGAGCAGGGCATACGCGACGGTGAAGGCGATCCGCGCGGCCGGGCTCAGGGCGGCGGCGTTGACGCTCAGCTGGACCGCGCCGAGGAAGCCCATGATCACCGCGGCCAGCGAGATGTAGAAGACCGCCAGCCCCCGGGGATCGCCCGGCTGGAGCGGGTTCAGGTCCCGTACGGCGACGGGCACGCCCACCGCCCGGCCCACCTTCGTACCGGCCGAGCCGAGCACCTCGGCGACGCTGGCGCCCGCGGCGGAGGACAGGTCCAGCTCGACGCCGCGCCCGCGCGTCCGCAGGATCCCGAAGATCTGCTGCTCCTCGGCGGCCCAGCGGGCCCGGCCGAACGAGGGCTCGCGGCGCAGCCGCAGCGATGTGTCCAGGGCCTTCTCCATCCCGGCGAGGAAGCGCGGCGGCGGGGCGTCGCCCGGGTGGGCGCTGACGACGGCGACGGGGATCTGGCGCGGGGTGGGGTTGGCGAAGGCGAAGGTGTACGAGCCCGCGAAGAGCCCCGCGCCCGCCGAGATGATCAGCACGATGACCGTGGCCGGAAAGAACGGGCTGTGCTTGAACCGGGTCCACGGTGACCGGGCCTCCAGGGGCTGGGCCTCAGGAGACCGGGCGTCAGGGGACCGGGCCTCGGGAGACCGGGCCTCCGGGGAGTCGTCGTCCGCCATGCGCCCACGCTAGATCGGACACTCCCGGCATATCGCGCGACGTGGCCCGGACAACACCCGGCGGAAATGGTTCGCCAGTCGTTTTGCCGAGGTGAGATCCTGGGGTCCGTATGTCCACGACTCCTGCCCCCGCCCTGCCCGCCCTCCTGGAGCGGCTCCCCGAGCTGATGCTGCGCGACCAGCAGCGGCTGGGGCGCCGACTCGACGGCGCCCGCCGGATCCGTAAGCCCGAGGCCCGTACGGCCGTGCTCGGCGAGATCGCCGAGGACTTCGAGCGGGCGGAGCTGCGGGTCGCGGACCGCCGCGCCGCCGTACCGGACGTCACCTATCCGCAAGAGCTGCCGGTCAGCCAGAAGAAGGACGACATCCTCGCGGCCGTCCGCGATCACCAAGTGGTGATCGTCGCGGGCGAGACCGGCTCCGGGAAGACGACGCAGATCCCCAAGATCTGTCTGGAGCTGGGCCGCGGCGTCAAGGGACTGATCGGCCACACCCAGCCCCGCCGGATCGCGGCCCGCACCGTGGCCGAGCGCATCGCGGACGAGATCGGGACGCCGCTCGGCGAGTCCGTCGGCTGGAAGGTCCGCTTCACCGATCAGGTGAGCCAGGACACCCACATCAAGCTGATGACCGACGGCATCCTGCTCGCCGAGATCCAGACCGACCGCGAGCTGCGCCAGTACGACACGATCATCATCGACGAGGCGCATGAGCGCAGCCTCAACATCGACTTCCTGCTCGGCTATCTGGCCCAGCTCCTCCCCCGCCGCCCCGACCTCAAGGTCGTGATCACCTCCGCGACCATCGACCCGGAGCGCTTCTCCCGCCACTTCGGGGACGCGCCGATCGTCGAGGTCAGCGGGCGTACGTATCCGGTCGAGGTGCGCTACCGGCCGCTGCTGGAGGAGGGCGGCGAGGACAGCGACCGGGACCAGATCACCGCGATCTGCGACGCCGTGGACGAGCTGCAGGCCGAGGGCCCCGGGGACGTCCTGGTCTTCCTCTCCGGCGAGCGGGAGATCCGGGACACGGCCGACGCGCTGAACAAGAAGCAGCTGAGATCCACCGAGGTGCTGCCGCTCTACGCCCGGCTGTCGCACGCCGAACAGCACCGGGTCTTCCAGAGACACAGCGGCCGCCGGATCGTCCTCGCCACGAACGTCGCGGAGACCTCGCTGACCGTCCCCGGCATCCGGTACGTGATCGACCCGGGCACGGCCAGGATCTCCCGCTACAGCCATCGCACCAAGGTCCAGCGACTGCCCATCGAGCCGGTCAGCCAGGCCAGCGCCAATCAGCGCAAGGGCCGCTGCGGCCGGACCAGCGACGGCATCTGCGTCCGGCTGTACTCCGAGGACGACTTCCTCACCCGCCCGGAGTTCACGGACGCCGAGATCCTCCGTACCAACCTGGCCTCCGTCATCCTCCAGATGACCGCGGCGGGGCTCGGCGACATCGAGAAGTTCCCGTTCATCGACCCGCCGGACCGGCGCAACATCAAGGACGGCGTCCAGCTCCTGGAGGAGCTGCACGCGCTGGACGGCAAGCAGAAGGACCCGCGCAAGCGGCTCACCCCGGTCGGCCGGAAGCTCGCCCAGCTGCCGGTGGACCCCCGGCTGGCCCGGATGGTGCTGGAGGCGGACCGCAACGGCTGTGTCCGCGAGGTCATGGTGATCGCCGCGGCGCTCTCCATCCAGGACCCGCGCGAGCGCCCCTCCGACAAGCAGGCGCAGGCGGACCAGCAGCACGCCCGGTTCAAGGACGAGTCGGGCGACTTCCTGGCCTTCCTCAACCTGTGGAAGTACATCAGGGAGCGGCAGAAGGAGCTGTCCTCGTCCGCGTTCCGCCGCATGTGCCGCAACGAGTACCTGAACTACCTGCGCATACGCGAGTGGCAGGACATCTACAGCCAGCTGCGCACGGTCGCCAAGACCATGGACATCCAGCTGTCCGAGCAGGACGCGGCGCCGGACCCCATCCATCAGTCGCTGCTGTCCGGGCTGCTGTCGCACGTCGGCCTGAAAGACACGGAGAAGAACGAGTACCTGGGCGCGCGCAGCGCCAAGTTCGCCGTCTTCCCCGGGTCGGCGCTGTTCAAGAAGCCGCCGCGCTGGGTGATGTCGGCGGAGCTGGTCGAGACGTCCCGGCTGTGGGCGCGGGTCAACGCGAAGATCGAGCCGGAGTGGATCGAGCCGCTGGCCCAGCACCTGGTCAAGCGCACCTACAGCGAGCCGCACTGGGAGCAGAAGCAGGCGGCGGTGATGGCGTACGAGCGGGTCACGCTCTACGGCGTCCCGGTCGTCGCCCAGCGGAAGGTCAACTACGGCCGGATCGACCCGGAGACCAGCCGCGACCTGTTCATCCGCAACGCCCTGGTCGAGGGCGACTGGCGCACCCACCACCAGTTCTTCCACGACAACCGGAAGCTGCTGGGCGAGGTGGAGGAGCTGGAGCACCGCGCCCGGCGCCGCGACATCCTGGTGGACGACGAGACGCTGTTCGACTTCTACGACCAGCGCATCCCGGAACACGTGGTCTCGGGCGCGCACTTCGACTCCTGGTGGAAGCACAAACGCCGGGACGAGCCGGAGCTTCTCAACTTCGAGAAGTCGATGCTCATCAACGAGCGGGCGCAGGGCGTCACCAAGGACGCCTATCCGGACTCCTGGCGTCAGGGGAAGCTCAAGTTCACGGTGACGTACCAGTTCGAGCCGGGGGCGGACGCGGACGGCGTGACCGTCCACATCCCGCTCCAGGTGCTCAACCAGGTCACCCCGGACGGCTTCGACTGGCAGATCCCGGGGCTGCGCGAGGACCTGGTCACCGAGCTGATCCGGTCGCTACCCAAGCCGGTGCGCCGCCACTATGTCCCGGCGCCGAACTACGCCACCCGCTTCCTGGACGGCGCCGTGCCGCTCCAGGAGCCTCTGACGTCGGCGCTGGGCCGGGAGCTGCACCGGATGGTCGGGGTGCGGATCGAGCCGGAGGACTGGGACCCGGCCAAGGTCCCCGACCACTTGAAGATCACGTTCCGGGTGGTCGACGAGCGGCGCCGCAAGCTCGCCGAGGACAAGGACCTGGAGGCGCTGAAGCAGCGGCTGAGGCCGAAGACCCGGGCGGCGATCTCCAAAGCGTTCGAGTCCTCGAAGGAGTCCGCCGGTATCGAGCAGCGCGCCGGGCTGACCTCGTGGACGGTCGGCACGCTGCCGCGCACCTTCGAGACCCGCCGGGGCGGCCAGCCGGTCAAGGCGTACCCGGCGCTGGTGGACGAGGGCGCGTCGGTGGCGCTGCGGCTCTTCGACACCGAGCCCGAGCAGCGGCAGGCGATGTGGCGGGGGACCCGGCGGCTGATCCTGCTCCAGCTGCCGTCCAGCCCGGCGAAGTTCGCTCAGGGCAAGCTGACCAACCAGGCCAAGCTGGCCCTGTCCAGCAGCCCGCACGGCAGCATCCCGGCGCTCTTCGACGACTGCGTCGCCGCGGCCGCCGACCGGCTCATCGCGGCCCGGGGCGGACCGGCGTGGGACGAGGAATCGTTCCGCAAGCTCTTCGACGCGGTCCGGGCCGACCTCGCGGACGCCACGCTGGACACCGTCCGGAAGGTCCAGGAGGTGCTGGCGGCCTGGCAGGCGTGTGAGCGGCGGCTGAAGGGCATCAAGAGCCCGGTGCTGCTGCCGTCCCTCACGGACGTCAGGGAACAGCTCTCGGAGCTGATGAAGCCGGGCTTCGTGACCGCCCACGGGGTACGCCGCCTCCCGGACCTCATGCGCTATCTGGTGGCCGTGGACCGCCGCCTCCAGCAGCTCCCCACCAACGCCGAGCGGGACCGCAGCCGGATGGCGAAGGTGAAGGAGATGCGGGACGAGTACGCCTGGCTGCTGGAGCAGTTCCCGGCGGGCCGCCCGGTGCCGCAGGAGGCGCTGGAGATCCGCTGGATGATCGAGGAGCTGCGGGTCAGCTACTTCGCGCACGCCCTGGGCACGGCCTATCCGGTCTCCGACAAGCGCATCGTGAAGGCCATCGACGCGGTGGCGCCGTAGGGGTGTCGGGCCCGTCCTGACGCGCCGGACGGGCCGGCCGGGCGCGAGTTCGACCGCACCCCCTGACCTGCTGTAGAGTCTGTGACGCACCACAGCGAAGCACACAGCGAAAAGGCTGTGGAGCGTCACTGATGGTCCTGTGGAGCAGTTTGGAGTGCTCGCCACCCTGTCAAGGTGGAGGCCGCGGGTTCAAATCCCGTCAGGACCGCACAACACCCGAAGGCCCGGATCCGCACAAGGATCCGGGCCTTCGGTCGTCTTGACGGCGACCCGCGCGCGGCGGTACCCAGACTAGAAGGTGGCGTGGGGCTGGCCGGGAGGTGCGGCACATGACGACGACCGCGAAACATGAGACCAGGGCGCTTCTGCGGGCCCATCTGGCGGCCGCCTCCGGCTACCGCCACTTCACCCGGCACTGCCCGGTCTGCCATCGGCTGCTGCGGCTCGCGATGGAGCCCGCACCGGCCGCCGAGCCCCAGGCATCGGCCGAGCCGGCGCCCGGGGAGCCGTCCGGGCCGGTGGGCTCCGATGGGCCATCAACTCAGTAAGCCCTTACCGCAGTTATCCGGAAATCGACAAGCGTTGAACCGTGTGACGGGAGTCACCGACCGCGTCCTGAGAGTGGGGTAACTTACACCCGCCTCACAACAGGTCAATTTAATATGTGCAATTGCACCCTCTGTCCGGGCCATTCCCGGACCTTCCCAGTACCCCCGGTCCGACACCCCGCGCGGGGCCGTCAAGACCCTCCTCAGCCCCGTCCCGACCCCCATGGGCGGCCCGCGACCCGGCCACGGCCGGGCAGAACGCGGGCATAAAAAAGATCGCGCTGGACCCGGCGGAGTCCAGCGCGATCGACGACGCACCCATGTCGAGCGGTGATGGCCTGTTGGGGCAGGCACCCGTCGTGGTGGAGCCATACAGGCGAAAGCCGGGCTGGGGGGCCCGGATATGCCCGGTTATGCGGTTATTCAGGCCTCGCTGCGCTGCTGCGGGATGCCCGCGAGAAGTGCACGGACCTCCGCTTCGCGGTAGCGCCGGTGCCCTCCAAGCGTGCGGATGGACGTGAGCTTGCCTGCCTTGGCCCAGCGCGTGACCGTCTTCGGGTCCACACGGAACATGGTGGCAACCTCAGCCGGGGTCAGCAGCGGCTCGGCATCAGGGGTGCGAGCGGTCATGAGCGGCCTCCTCGGGAGAACCGAACCATCACGGTTCTTTCCTCTAAATTCTGCACCTTGACCCGCGTTGCCCGAAATGGCGGACGCGGGCCGAGTCGGTTATAGGACGAACGGCTTGTCCTCGGCACTACAACTACACCATCTGTCCAGCCCCGTCGGCCAAACCGATGGAATTGCCCTCTCAGGTGTCCAACCTCGACGGAAGCCGATGGACCATGCCATAACGGACAGTCACGCGGCCGTGACGATCAGTCACAACAGGATCAGGGGTATCAGATCCGCCAAGGAGTGCAATACCGATGAATCCGCCCATACTTGGGCGGAAGGAGAACTTCCCGGACTCCTTGTCCTATTTTGACACGAGGATGGGGGATTGCCGCAAGACCCGAAGTCAGTGCTTTAGATCACCATTGACGTAATGGCCCGGATCGGGACCTACGTCCCCCCGCTCCGGTTCTGACGCACCCGGCCGCCCGATGGATCCGCTTTCCCCGGATCCGGTCCGTCTCAGCTGGCGTTCTGCCGGTTCCTGATCTCGCTCCACCGGTCGGTCAGCCGCTCGTACGCGCTGCCAGCGCGCTCCCCGTCCCCGTCCCTCAGTGCCGCGAGCCCTTCCGCCACGTCCGCCGCCGAGCGGTCCTCCTCCAGCTGTCCGGCGGGCACCACGTGCACCAGACCGCCGTAGTCCAGTTCGACCAGCGACCGCGGATGAAACTCCTCCAGCCACCGGCCCACGTCCACCAGGCCATCGATGAGCGGCCCCTCACCGAGAGCCTCCTTGAGCACCTTAAGCCCGCGGGCGACCCGCCTCCTGGCCTGGACCATCGGGGTGCGGTAACGCAGGATGAGACCCTCGTCACCCTTGGTGTACTCGCGCTCCTCGTCCGCGAAGAGCACGAACCAGCGGACCGGGACATGCCAGGTCGCCGAGCGGATCCACGGACGGGCGTCCGGGTTGCGCTCCAGCCACTGCTCGTAGTCCGAGGCGGCCTGCCGGCGCACCACGGGAGGCAGCGCGGCGTCCAGGAGAGGGCCGGGAAGGCGCTCGGACAGCTCTTCCAGGGCCAACCAGCCGCGCAGCCGCGTTCTCCACGGACAGACGCATGTGACGCCGTCCACGAGCGCCACAAAGGCGTCCGCGCTCTCGTGCACCGGAACCGGCACCGGCGGCACCGGCAGCAGGTCCGCGAGCGAGCGCCGCAGCTCGTCCTGCGAGCCGGGGAGGTCGTCGCGCTTGGCGTAGCGCGCCCAGTGGGCGCGCTCCGGCTCGGGAAAAGCGGCCAGTGGCTCATAGACGCGGAGATACGCCGCATACGGGACAATCACCGAAGACGCCAAGGTCACACGCGCTCCCTCAAGGCCGATACCACCGCCAGGAGTTGCCTACCCCCTGCTCACGGCATCGTCCCACGACCACCATCCGGACTCGTCGGGGACATGGCCGCTCCCGCGCCCTCCCAGGGCTTACGCTCGTGCCCACCGGCCCTCCCCACCAGCACGGAGGGCGCCTTACCCGACCTATGGGAGTCACCACCGTGACCGACGTACGTCACACCGTCAGCGTCGACGGTCCGACGGAGAGTCGCGTGCCGAACCCTCTCTCACCCCTGTCGATACTGTTCCGCTCCGATCTGGGCGGCCATGAGCAGGTCCTGCTGTGCCAGGACAGGGAGAGCGGCCTGAAGGCCGTCATCGCGCTCCACTCGACCGCCCTGGGCCCCGCCCTCGGCGGCACCCGCTTCCACGCCTACAGCGCCGAGGAGCACCCCGAGGAAGCGGCGGTCCTCGACGCCCTCAACCTCGCCCGCGGCATGTCCTACAAGAACGCGCTGGCCGGGCTCGACCACGGCGGCGGCAAGGCCGTGATCCTCGGCGATCCCGAGGAGATCAAGACCGAAGCGCTGCTGCTCGCCTACGGCCGCTTCGTGGCCTCCCTCGGCGGCCGCTACGTCACCGCCTGCGACGTGGGCACCTACGTCGCCGACATGGACGTGGTCGCCCGCGAGTGCCCCTGGACCACCGGCCGCTCCCCCGAGAACGGCGGCGCGGGCGACTCCTCCGTACTGACCGCCTACGGCGTCTTCCAGGGCATGCGGGCCAGCGCCCAGGCCTCCTGGGGCGCGCCCACGCTGCGCGGCCGCCGGGTGGGCATCGCGGGCGTCGGCAAGGTCGGTCACCACCTGGTGGAGCACCTCCTCGAAGACGGCGCCGAGGTCGTCGTCACCGATGTGCGCGCCGAGTCGGTCGACCGCGTGCTGGCCCGCCACCCCCGGATCGAGGCGGTCCGGGACACCGGAGCGCTGATCCGCGCCGACCTCGACGTGTACGCGCCCTGTGCCCTCGGCGGCGCGCTGGACGACGACACGGTGCCCGCCCTGACCGCGAAGGTGGTGTGCGGCGCGGCCAACAACCAGCTCGGCCACCCGGGCGTCGAGAAGGACCTCGCCGACCGCGGGATCCTCTACGCGCCGGACTACGTGGTGAACGCGGGCGGTGTGATCCAGGTCGCGGACGAACTGCACGGTTTCGACTTCGAGCGGGCCAAGGCCAAGGCGTCAAAGATCTTTGACACAACTTTGGCCATTTTTGATCGGGCCCGGACCGACGGGATTCCGCCCGCGGCCGCCGCCGACCGGCTCGCCGAACACCGGATGGCGGAGGGCCGCAACGCCCCCTGAGAGGTGCCTGAGCAGCGCCTGAGCACGGCCTGAGCGCCGCCCGGGGGACACCTGGGCGTCGCCCGGGCGCCGCTTGAGTGACGCTCGGGGATGCTCTCGGGATGGTTCGACAGGCCGTGCGGGAAACGGGAGAACGCCCCTCGGAGCGGGCCGTAACGCCCCGTGCGGGGGGCCTCGGCGAGAGATCCCTCACGGCCCGTCGGCGGGTCGGCCCCGGAGACAGGTTAAAATCGCAGCTGACCAGCGGGGACGGGGCTCCCCGCGGGTTCTGCACCGTGGCACGTCGTGTGGGCGACGTACCGTATGGCCACAGAAGCAGGTACCGTTGAAGCCCTACGGACCGGTCTCTCTTAGGGGAGTCCGCTCCGATTCATGAACGTGAACGCGTGTCAAGACTCTGGGGCCGTCGAGCCCCGTCGTTGAGGGGGTCGAGCCATGGGGCGCGGCCGGGCCAAGGCCAAGCAGACGAAGGTCGCCCGCCAGCTGAAGTACAACAGCGGCGGGACGGACCTCTCACGCCTGGCCGAGGAGCTGGGCGCATCGCCGCAATCGAACCAGCCGCCGAATGGCGAGCCGTTCGAGGATGACGATGAGCTGGACGATGACCCGTACGCACAGTACGCGGATCTGTACAACGACGATGACGACGAAGACGACGACCGGTCGGATCCGTCCGCGCAACGTCGCCGCGCCTGACGGTGTATCCCCGCAACCGCGGGGCTGATCCACACACCGTTCCGGGCGCTCGGCAATCGCCGCACCTCCGCCGGTCCGGGGCATCCCGCCTCGGACCGGCTTCTGTGCTGTCCGCGCACCCGGCGCGGGCCAGCTCAGCTCGCGTAGTCACCGGTCAGCGTCACCGCTTCCGTGTCACCGGCCGAACGGTCGGTGATCTCACCGCTGACCCAGGCGTCGACCCCGCGGTCCGCCAGGGTCGTGAGCGCGGCGTCCACCGACTCGCCCGGCACGACGGCCATCATGCCGACGCCCATGTTGAGGGTCTTCTCCAGCTCCAGCCGCTCCACCGAGCCGAGCCGCCCCACCAGGTCGAAGACCGGGCCTGGGGTCCAGGTCGAGCGGTCCACCTCCGCACGCAGGCCGTCCGGGATGACCCGGGCCAGGTTGTTGGCGAGCCCGCCGCCGGTGATGTGCGAGAAGGCGTGCACCTCGGTCGTCCGGGTGAGCGCCAGGCAGTCCAGCGAGTAGATCCGGGTCGGCTCCAGCAGCTCCTCCCCCAGCGTCCGGCCCAGCTCCGGAACCTCGCGGTCCAGCGCCCAGCCGGCCCGGTCGAAGAGCACATGGCGGACGAGTGAGTACCCGTTCGAGTGAAGTCCGGACGAGGCCATGGCGATCACCGCGTCCCCCGTACGGATGCGATCCGCGCCCAGCACCTGGTCGGCCTCGACCACGCCCGTACCGGCCCCGGCGACATCGAAGTCATCGGCGCCCAGCAGCCCCGGGTGCTCGGCGGTCTCGCCGCCGACCAGCGCGCAGCCCGCGAGGGCACAGCCCTCGGCGATGCCCTTGACGAGGGCGGCGACCCGCTCCGGGTGGACCTTGCCGACGCAGATGTAGTCGGTCATGAACAGCGGCTCGGCGCCGCACACCACGAGGTCGTCCACGACCATGCCGACCAGGTCGTGGCCGACCGTGTCGTACACGCCCATGCGGCGCGCGATGTCCACCTTGGTGCCCACGCCGTCCGTCGCGGACGCCAGCAGGGGGCGGCGGTAGCGGGCGAGCGCGGAGGCGTCGAAGAGGCCCGCGAAGCCGCCGAGGCCGCCCACGACCTCGGGGCGGGTGGCCTTCTTGACCCACTCCTTCATCAGCTCGACGGCGTGGTCGCCCGCCTCGATGTCGACGCCCGCGGCGGCGTAGCTGGCACCAGTGGTCTCAGACATGACCTTGGGATCTTTCGTTTCGGGAAGCGCGTACGAAGGCCGGCGGCCTTAAGGCCGGCGGAGCGCGTCGGCACCGCCGACACCGGCGGTCAGCGTCCGCACACCGTCGGCGTCGGCACTGCTCGGGACCGAGGTCTCGGCCTCCAGCAGATGCTTGCCCAGCAGCTCCGGGTCCGGCAGGTCCATCGGGTACTCGCCGTCGAAGCAGGCGCGGCACAGATTCGGCTTGGCGATCGTGGTCGCCTCGATCATGCCGTCCGTGGAGATGTACGCGAGGGAGTCGGCCCCCAGCGACTTGCCGATCTCCTCGGTCGACAGACCGTTGGCGATCAGCTCGGCGCGGGTCGCGAAGTCGATGCCGAAGAAGCAGGGCCACTTGATGGGCGGGCTGCTGATCCGGATGTGCACTTCGAGCGCACCGGCCTCGCGGAGCATCCGCACCAGGGCGCGCTGGGTGTTGCCGCGGACGATCGAGTCGTCCACGACCACCAGCCGCTTGCCCCGGATGACCTCCTTGAGGGGGTTCAGCTTCAGCCGGATGCCGAGCTGCCGGATGGTCTGCGAGGGCTGGATGAAGGTCCGGCCGACGTAGCTGTTCTTGACCAGCCCGGAGCCGTACGGAATCCCGCTCGCCTCGGCGTACCCGACGGCGGCCGGGGTGCCGGACTCCGGCGTCGCTATGACGAGGTCCGCGTCGGCCGGGGCCTCCTTGGCCAGCTTGCGGCCCATCTCGACGCGCGAGAGGTAGACGTTGCGGCCCGCGATGTCGGTGTCGGGGCGCGCCAGGTACACGTACTCGAAGACGCAGCCCTTGGGCCGGGCGTCGGCGAAGGTCGTGGAGCGCAGGCCGTTCTCGTCGATCGCGACCATCTCGCCGGGCTCGATCTCCCGGATGAAGGACGCGCCCACGATGTCGAGGGCCGCCGACTCGGACGCCACCACCCAGCCGCGCTCCAGGCGGCCGAGCACCAGCGGGCGGATGCCCTGGGGGTCCCGGGCGGCGTACAGCGTGTGCTCGTCCATGAAGCAGAGGCTGAAAGCGCCCTTGACCTTCGGGAGCACGATCGGGGCGGCCTGCTCGACGGTGAGCGCCTTGCCGTCCTCGTCGACCTGCCCCGCGAGCAGGGCGGTGACCAGGTCGGTGTCGTTGGTGGCCGCGACCTGGGTGGCCCGGCCCTTGTCTCTGGGCAGGGCCTCGACCAGTTCCGCCAGCTCGGCGGTGTTGACCAGATTCCCGTTGTGGCCCAGCGCGATCGAGCCGTGGGCGGTCGCCCGGAACGTCGGCTGCGCGTTCTCCCACACCGAGGCTCCGGTGGTGGAGTAGCGGGCATGACCGACCGCGATGTGGCCCAGCAGGGAGCCGAGGGAGGTCTCGTCGAAGACTTGCGAGACCAGACCCATGTCCTTGAAGACGAGAATCTGGGAGCCGTTGCTCACTGCGATACCCGCGGACTCCTGACCGCGGTGCTGCAGCGCGTACAGCCCGAAATAGGTGAGTTTGGCGACCTCTTCACCCGGCGCCCAGACTCCGAAGACGCCGCAAGCGTCCTGGGGGCCCTTCTCACCGGGGAGCAGGTCGTGGCTGAGTCGTCCGTCACCACGTGGCACGGCATCGAGTCTAGGCCAGTTCGGCGGTGCGGCCGAACGAGGGACCCGATGGGGGGCGTATGTCACATTTACCGATGCCCGCGCCCGGCCCCGTTCAGCGCCCGCCGGACCCGCCCTGACCTGCGATGTCTCCATCCGGACCGAGCACGGGGAGATATCCGGAGAGGTCGGCGCGCTCGCCGCTCGCCATGACGTCGGCGGCCTCCAGCGCCTCGGCCCAGCCGATCCGTCCGGCGGCCAGCCGGACCCAGGTCAGCGGGTCCGTCTCGACGACGTTCGGCGGGGTGCCGCGGGTGTGCCGGGGCCCCTCCACACACTGCACGACGGCGAACGGCGGGACGCGCAGCTCGACCGACCCGCCGGGCGCCTCCGCCGCGAGGGCGTCGGCCAGCACCCGGACGGCGGTGGCCAGCGCCTGGCGGTCGTACGGCACGTCCAGGCCCGTGGCCGCCGCCAGATCGTCGGTACGGACGACCAGCTCGGCGCAGCGGGCGGCCGGCCGGTCATCGTCTTCGGCCTCGGTCGGCAGCCGCGCGATCAGCTCGCGGACCGTTCGGCCGCCGGTCCGGGTGGGCGCCCCGAGCCGCTCCTCGTCCAGCCCGCGCACGGCGTCCTGGATGTGCCGCAGCTGCGCGGCCACGGCGGCGCGGGTCTTGGCGGGGTCGTACGTACGGGCGCGGGCGCGGGCACGGGGCGGCATGGCGCCGAGCCTAGCCCCCGAGGATGTCGACAGCCGGGCGTGGCCGACGGAGGATGGATAGAGGGGATAAAGAGCCATCTATGGGTACGAAAGGTGTGAATGACCATGGCCGAGCACCCCGATGCCACCGTGGTGCGGCGTGCGTGCACCGCGTTCCAGCAGGGCGACCTGGACACCCTCTCCACGCTGGTGACGGCGGACGTCGTCCAGCATGTGCCCGGTGACAACGCGATCTCCGGACATCACAAGGGCCGCGACGCGTGTATGAACCTGTGGCGCACCGAGTACGAGGAGACCGGTGGCACGCTGCGGGTCGACCTGCAGACGGTGATGCCCGACGGGCGCGGGCACGTGATCTCCGGCCACCACGTCCGCGCCGAGCGCGGCAACCGCACGATGGACATGGAAACCGGGCTGTTCTTCACCATCGTGGACGGGAAGATCACCGACATCGACCAGTGCGTCGAGGACATCGACGCCGCCAACGCCTTCTGGGGGAAGTGACCCCGGAGCACGCGCGTGGCCCCGCCGCCGGGGCGGGGCCACGCGCGGGTGCTCAGCCTCAGGCCAGCAGGGCCGGGATGGTCGCCTCGTAGGGCTCCCGCAGCTCCGCCAGGGGGATCGAGAACTGGCCCTGGACGTCGATCGTCTCGCCGTCCACGACACCGATCCGGGTCGCGGGGAGCCCGCGCGCACCGCACATGTCGTTGAAGCGGATCTCCTCGCTGCGCGGCACGGACACCACGGCCCGGCCCGCGGACTCGGAGAACAGCAGCACGAAGGGGTCCGTGCCGTCGGGGACGACGATCCGGGCGCCCTTGCCGCCGCGCAGGCACGACTCGGTCACGGCCTGGATGAGGCCGCCGTCCGACAGGTCGTGGGCCGCGTCCACCATGCCGTCGCGGGAGGCCGAGATCAGGATCTCAGCGAGCAGCCGCTCGCGCTCCAGGTCCACCTTCGGCGGCAGTCCGCCGAGGTGGTCGTGGACCACCTGCGACCAGGCCGAGCCGCCGAACTCCTCGGCGGTGTCGCCGAGCAGGTAGAGCAGCTGGCCCTCCTCGGCGAACGCCATCGGCGTGCGCCGCGCGACGTCGTCGATCACGCCGAGGACGGCGACGACGGGCGTCGGGTGGATGGCGGTCTCCCCGGTCTGGTTGTAGAGGGAGACGTTGCCGCCGGTGACCGGGGTGCCCAGGGTCTGGCAGCCGTCCGCCAGGCCCCGGGTGGCCTCCGCGAACTGCCACATGACCGCGGGGTCCTCCGGCGAGCCGAAGTTGAGGCAGTTGGAGATCGCGAGCGGCTTGGCGCCGGACGCGGCGACGTTGCGGTACGACTCGGCGAGGGCGAGCTGCGCGCCCGCGTACGGGTCGAGCTTGGCGTAGCGGCCGTTGCCGTCGGTGGCGACGGCGACGCCGAGCCCGGTCTCCTCGTCGACCCGGACCATGCCGGAGTCCTCGGGCTGGGCGAGGATCGTGTTGCCCTGCACGAAGCGGTCGTACTGGTCGGTGACCCAGGACTTGGACGCCTGGTTCGGGGAGGAGATCACCCGCAGCACCTGCGCGCGCAGCTCGTCCCCGGTGGCCGGGCGGGGCAGCTTGCCCGCGTCGTCGGCCTGGAGGGTGTCCTGCCAGTCGGGGCGGGCGTACGGGCGCTCGTACACCGGGCCCTCGTGGGCGACGGTGCGCGGCGGTACGTCCACGATCTGCTCGCCGTGCCAGAAGATCTCCAGCCGCTCGCCGTCGGTGACCTCACCGATCACGGTGGCGATGACGTCCCACTTCTCGCAGATCTCCAGGAAGCGGTCGGCCTTCTCCGGCGTCACGATCGCGCACATGCGCTCCTGCGACTCGCTCATCAGGATCTCCTCGGGGGAGAGCGAGGAGTCGCGCAGCGGCACGGTGTCGAGTTCGACCCGCATGCCGCCGGAACCGGCGCTGGCCAGCTCGCTGGTGGCGCAGGACAGACCGGCGCCGCCGAGGTCCTGGATGCCCTCGACCAGGTCTTCCTTGAAGATCTCCAGGGTGCACTCGATGAGCAGCTTCTCCTGGAACGGGTCGCCGACCTGGACGGCGGGGCGCTTGGTGGGCTTCGAGTCGTCGAAGGTCTCAGAGGCGAGCACGGAGACGCCGCCGATGCCGTCGCCGCCGGTGCGGGCGCCGTAGAGGATGACCTTGTTGCCCGTGCCGGACGCCTTGGCCAGGTGGATGTCCTCGTGCTTCATGACACCCACGCACAGGGCGTTGACCAGCGGGTTCCCCTGGTAGCAGGGGTCGAAGACGACCTCGCCGCCGATGTTGGGCAGGCCCAGGCAGTTGCCGTAGCCGCCGATGCCCGCGACGACGCCGGGCAGCACCCGCTTGGTGTCGGGGTGGTCGGCGGCGCCGAAGCGCAGCGGGTCCATGACGGCGACCGGGCGGGCGCCCATGGCGAGGATGTCGCGGACGATGCCGCCGACGCCGGTGGCCGCGCCCTGGTAGGGCTCGACGTACGAGGGGTGGTTGTGCGACTCGACCTTGAAGGTGACCGCGTACCCCTGGCCGACGTCGACCACGCCCGCGTTCTCGCCGATGCCGACGAGCAGGGCGTCGGTCTCCGGGGCCTTCTCGCCGAACTGCCGCAGATGGACCTTGCTCGACTTGTACGAGCAGTGCTCGGACCACATGACGGAGTACATGGCCAACTCGGCGCCGGTGGGCCGGCGCTCCAGGATGGCGCGGATGCGCTCGTACTCGTCCTGCTTCAGTCCCAGGTCGGCCCAGGGCTGCGCGGTGTCCGGGGTCTGGGCGGCGTGCTTGGTGGTGTCCAGGGTCATGCGCTGACCAGCCTCTTGAGGATCGAGGTGAAGAAGCCGAGACCGTCCGTGCGACCGGTGCCGATCAGCGGCTCGACGGCGTGCTCGGGGTGCGGCATGAGGCCGACGACATTGCCCTCCGCATTGGAGATCCCGGCGATGTCGCGCAGGGAGCCGTTGGGGTTCAGCTCCTCATAGCGGAAGACGACGCGCCCCTCGGCCTCGAGTTCATCGAGGACGCGCTCGTCGGCGACATAGCGGCCGTCGATGTTCTTCAGCGGGATGTTGATCTCCTGGCCCTGCTCATACGAGCGGGTCCAGGCCGTCTCCGCGTTTTCCACTCGCAACTTCTGGTCGCGGCAGATGAAGTGCAGATGGTTGTTCCGCAGCATCGCACCGGGCAGCAGATGGGTCTCGGTGAGGACCTGGAACCCATTGCAGATGCCAAGCACCGGCATACCCGCCTTCGCCTGGGCGATGACGGTCTCCATTACCGGGGAGAAGCGGGAGATCGCGCCGGCTCGCAGATAGTCGCCGTACGAGAAGCCGCCCGGCAGGATCACCGCGTCGACCTGCTGGAGGCCCTTGTCGCGGTGCCACAGCGGTACGGGTTCGAGACCGGCGATACGGACCGCGCGCTGGGTGTCGCGGTCGTCGAGGGTTCCGGGGAAAGTGACGACTCCGACGCGTGCGGTCACGACTCCGCCTTTGCGGTGGCGTCGGCCTCGGCGGCCTCGACCTTCACATCGAAGTCCTCGATCACGGTGTTGGCGAGGAAGGTTTCGGCGATCTCGTGGATACGGGCGAGGGCGGCGTCGTCGACCGGACCCTCCACTTCGAGTTCGAAGCGCTTGCCCTGACGGACGTCGGCGATGCCCTCGAAACCGAGGCGGGGCAGTGCGCGCTGCACCGCCTGGCCCTGGGGGTCGAGGATCTCCGGCTTGAGCATGACGTCGACTACGACGCGTGCCACTGGCACTCCCGATGGTGTGGTGCTGGTGCGTAAGGCGGTGGCCCAAGCCTACCCCGCGACAAAATCTACGCGAGTAGATAACCTTTCGAGGTCACGCTCGCGCATCATCGGAGACTCAACCGCGACAACTACCAGGGAAAGATCCAGCAAAAACACGTCGTCCGGATTGTGATGTGACACGCTGACGGAATTACCGGGGCTTCACAATGCAATGCCGGTCGCTGTACAAATGAAAAAGCATTGTTCGCTAACAACTGGACAGCTGACATCTTTGCACGTCAACGCAACGATGCAGCCCGAAAGGACCGATATCCGTGGCACAGCGCGTAGTAGTCACGCTCTCCGATGACATCGACGGAGGGGCTGCCGAGGAGACGGTCACGTTCGGTCTGGACGGCAAGTCGTACGAGATCGACCTCACCTCCGCCAATGCGTCGAAACTTCGCGACACCCTCGCCCCGTTCGTGGAGGCGGGCCGCAAGCGGTCCCGCTCCGGCAAGACCTACCGCCGCACCTCGGTGGCCCCGGACCCGGCCGCGGTGCGCGCCTGGGCCCGGTCGCACGGCATGGAGGTGCCGCCGCGCGGACGCATCCCCAAGAAGGTCTACGAAGCCTTCAACGAGTCCCGCTGAACCACTCGTTCAGGCGGCGTTCAGCCGAGTTGCACAACACCCCGGGTGGTCCGCTAGAGTCTGGAGCACGCCGAGGGGCGAGGCCGAAAAGCCAAAGCCCCGAGGAACACACCATGCGGGTGTAGCTCAGTAGTAGAGCGCCCCCTTTCCAAGGGGGAGGCGCAGTGTGCGATCCCTGTCACCCGCTCTCATCACTCTTCGTTCACCTTCGGGAGATCCGGTAGAGTGTTGCGCGCGCCGATCGGTGAAAGCCGGTCGGAGGCATGCGGACGTAGCTCAGTTGGTAGAGCGCAACCTTGCCAAGGTTGAGGTCGCGAGTTCGAACCTCGTCGTCCGCTCCACAGAGGCTTGAGGCGCCGGTCGAATCGACCGGCGCCTCAAGCCTTTTGGTGTCCGGCCCCGCGCCCCGATGACATTTGTCATCGGGGCTGATGACAGCGCGCACTACAAGCGCTCCCCGGGCGGCGACAGCCTGGATCCATGGATGTGACAGAGAGCGCGATCGCGGTCGACGGGCTGCGGCGGAGGTACGGGCCGAGCGGAGCCCGGGGGTACGACGCGGTGCGGGGCGTCTCGTTCTCGGTGGCGCGCGGGGAGCTGTTCGCGCTGCTGGGGACGAACGGCGCGGGCAAGACCTCCACCGTCGAACTGCTGGAGGGGCTCGCCGCCCCGACCGGCGGCGCGGTCCGGGTCCTCGGCCACGACCCGTACCGGGAGCGGGGGAAGGTGCGGCCCCGGATCGGGATGATGCTCCAGGAGGGCGGCCTGCCCTCCGAACTGACGGTCGCCGAGACCGCGCGGATGTGGGCGGGCTGCACCAGCGGCGCCCGGCCGGTCGGGGAGAGCCTGGAGCTGGTGGGGCTGTCGGGCCGGGCGGACGTACGGGTCAAGATGCTCTCCGGCGGCGAGCGGCGGCGGCTGGACCTGGCGCTCGCGCTGCTCGGCCGCCCCGAGGTGCTGTTCCTCGACGAGCCGACCACCGGGCTGGACGCCGAGGGCCGCCGGGACACCTGGGCGCTGGTGCGCGCCCTCCGCGACCAGGGCACCACGGTGCTGCTGACCACGCATTACCTGGAGGAGGCCGAGGCGCTGGCCGACCGGCTCGCGATCATGCACGCGGGGCGGATCGCCACCTCGGGGCGGGTCGCGGACATCGTGGCCGCGCGGCCCTCGCGGCTCTCCTTCACCCTTCCCGACGGTGTCTCCCCCGGCGAACTGCCCCCGCCCGTCGCGCTGGGCGCCCTCGAACGGGACTCGATGGGCCAGGCCGTACGGCTGCGCACCCACGATCTGCAGCAGACCGCCACCGAGTTGCTGCTGTGGGCGCGGCAGCGGCGGATCGGGCTGAGCGGGCTCGACGCCCGGTCGGCCTCGCTGGAGGAGGCGTTCCTGCACATCGCGAGCACCGTCGACACCGAACAGGACGACACGGCACAGGTCAGCACGGCACAGGGGGTAGCGCAGTGACCACCACGACCACCACGCGAGCCGCGGGCGCCACGACCGCCACCGCCGCACCAGTCACCGCGCGGCGGCGGGTGTTCGCGCTGGCCCGCGGCGAACTGACCCTGCTGGCCCGCAACAGGGCCGCGCTGACGTACGCGCTGCTGCTGCCCGGCATGCTCACGTACAGCATGAAGACGGCCGTCGACGAGGTCGACCTCAAGGGGACCGGGCTGGACCTGGGCACGATGCTGCTGCCCGGTTCGATCGGCATGGCCCTGGTCCTGGCCGTCTACATGAACCTGGTCGGCGTCTATGTGATCCGCCGTGAGGAACGCGTCCTGAAGCGGCTGCGCGCCGGGGAGCTGACCGATCAGGAGATCCTGGCCGGGTCCGCGCTCCCCGCCGTTCTGCTCGGGCTCGCCCAATGCGTGCTGCTGGTGGTCTCGGTGAGCGTCGCGCTCGACATCTCCGCGCCGAAGGCCCCGCAGCTGGCCGTCATCGGTATCGCGGCCGGTGTGGTGCAGATGGTGATGCTGGCCGCCGCGACCGCCGCGTTCACCAAGACCGCGGAATCCGCGCAGCTGACCCCGGTGCCGATGATGATGATCTCGATGGTGGCCTGCGGAATGTTCGTGCCGCTTGAGGTGATGCCGGACCAGGTGGCCTCGGTGTGCGAGCGGTTGCCGCTGACCCCGGTGATCGACCTCGTACGGGCGGGCTGGACCGGCGACATGAGCGCGGGCGAGGCCCTGGGCGCCCTCGCGACGGCGCTGGCCTGGACGGTGCTGGCAGGGTGGGCCGTGCGGAAGCGGTTCCCCTGGGAACCGCGGCGCTGACGAGCGAGGGGATTCGGGGTTCGTGATAGGGCGATGGCGCAGGGGCACCCGGCTGACGCGGGTGGAGCTGTTCACCCGGTGGACGCTGTACGCGGTCCCGTGGTTCTTCCAGCTGGGGGCGACCGACGTGCTGAGGCTGCGGGACGCGCCGCCCCCGCTGATGTGGTCGCTGCTGGGGCTGTCCGTGGCGCAGAACCTGCTCACCATGGCGCTGTTCCGGCAGGGGCTCGACCACTATCTGCACGGCCGCCCGGTGGGCCCGCGACTGCCCGCGCTCTCCGCCCTCCTGGCCGCGGTGGGGCTGGCCGCCGGGCTGGTGCTCCAGGCGACCGGCGAGCCGTACGACTCGGCGTCGGCCATCCGGTTCGCCGTGCTCAGCGTGGGGCCGTTCGCCTTGGGAAGCGCGCTGCTGATGCCGGTCCGTACCTTCGTCGCCCTGCACGCGGGGATCGCGGCGGCGGTGGCCGTGGCGGAGGCCGCGGTCCTGCCGGGGGCCGCCGCCGCGGTGGGGTCCGTCTTCGGGCTCGCCATCACCAGTGGCCTGAGTCTGTTCACGGTCCGCTGCTCGGGGTGGATCCTGCACGTGATGTACGAGGTGGACGCCAGCCGGGAGGTGCAGGCGCGGCTGGCGGTCGCGGAGGAACGGCTGCGGTTCGGCCGTGACCTGCACGATGTGATGGGCCGGAACCTGGCGGTGATCGCCCTCAAGAGCGAGCTGGCGGTGCAGCTGGCCCGCCGGGAGCGGCCCGAGGCGGTGACCCAGATGGTGGAGGTGCAGCGGATCGCGCACGAGACCCAGATGGAGGTCCGGGGCGTGGTGCGCGGCTACCGGGAGGCGGATCTGCAGGTGGAGCTGGCCGGGGCGCGCTCGGTGCTGCGGGCGGCCCGGGTCGACTGCCGCATCGACTGCCCGGCCGAGGACGGCGGCGAGGCGCCGCTGCCCGAGGCGGTGCGGTCCGCGCTGGGGTGGGTGGTCCGTGAGGGGACGACGAATGTGCTGCGGCACGCGGACGCCGCGCGGTGCGCGGTCCGGGTCCGGGTGCGGGCGGGGACGGCGGTGCTGGAGATGGAGAACGACGGGGTGCCCACGGGTTCCCGGACCGGTACGGGGGCCGGTACCGGGGCGGCGGGGAACGGGGCTGCGGAAGCCGGGGCCGGGGCCGGCGGAGGCAGCGGGCTGAAGGGGCTGCGGGAGAGGCTCGCCGCGCTCGGCGGCACGCTGGAATCCGGTCCCGGCGACGGCGCCGGGACGTACCGGCTGCGGGCCGAACTCCCGCTGGAGGGCACCGCATGAACGACGCCGGGGTGATCCGGGTGCTGCTCGCCGACGACGAGCATCTGATCCGCGGCGCGCTCGCCGCGCTGCTGTCCCTGGAGGACGATCTGCAGGTGGTCGCCGAGGCCGCGTCCGGTCCGGAGGCGCTGGCGATGGCGCGGGCGCACCGGCCCGATGTGGCGGTGCTGGACCTCCAGATGCCGGGCCGGGACGGGGTCGGGGTCGCGGCGGAGCTGCGGTCCGAGCTGCCGGACTGCCGGACCATGATCGTGACCAGCCATGGCAGACCGGGCCACCTCAAGCGGGCGCTGGAGGCGGGGGCGCGGGGGTTCGTACCGAAGACGGCCTCGGCGCAGCGGCTGGCCGAGATCATCCGTTCGGTGCACGGCGGCAGCCGGTACGTGGACCCCGACCTGGCCGCGGACGCGATCAGCGCGGGCGACTCCCCGCTCACCGCGCGCGAGACGGAGCTGCTGGATCTGGCGGCCGACGGGGCGTCCATCGCGGAGATCGCCCGGCGGGCCGCGCTGTCCCCGGGGACGGTACGGAACTATCTGTCCGCGGCGGCGGCGAAGCTGCACGCCGAGAACCGCCACGCGGCGTCCCGCGCGGCGCGCGAGCGCGGGTGGCTCTAGGGGGTCTTGTGGGGGTTTGCTCCGGGTGGTGGTGGCGGCGGCCGGAGGTTTGGTTATAGTAGAGGCGCACCGAACGGGAAACCGGCGGCGCGTGCGGACGTAGCTCAGTTGGTAGAGCGCAACCTTGCCAAGGTTGAGGTCGCGAGTTCGAGCCTCGTCGTCCGCTCCAGATCGAAGGCCCCGGTCACATCGACCGGGGCCTTCGTCGTGCCGTCTACGACCAGCTGATGCCGGTCAGCCGCTCGTACGCCTCGATGTACTTCGACCGCGTCCGCTCCACGACCTCCTGCGGGAGCGGCGGCGGGGGCTGCTCGCTGTGGCGGTCCCAGCCGGAGGCCGGGGAGGTCAGCCAGTCGCGGACGTACTGCTTGTCGAACGACGGCTGGGCGCGGCCCGGCTGCCAGGTGTCGGCGGGCCAGAAGCGGGACGAGTCGGGGGTCAGCACCTCGTCGGCGAGGACCAGCTCGGCGCCCTCCGTGCCGGCGGTGGCCTCCGCGTAGCCGAACTCGAACTTGGTGTCGGCGAGGATGATGCCCCGCTCGCGGGCGATGTCGCGGGCCCGGGCGTACACGGCGAGGGTGATCTGGCGCAGGTTGGCGGCGGGTTCGGCGCCGATCCGGCGGGCGACCTCCTCGTACGGCACGTTCTCGTCGTGCTCGCCGACCTCGGCCTTGGTCGCCGGGGTGAAGATCGGAGTGGGCAACTCGGAGCCGTCGGTCAGCCCCTCGGGCAGGGCGAGACCGCAGACCGTGCGGCTGCGCTCGTACTCGGCGAGGCCCGAGCCGGTGAGGTAGCCGCGGGCCACGGCCTCGACCGGGAGCATCCGCAGCGAGCGGCAGACCAGGGTGCGGCCCTGCCAGTCGGCGGGGGCGCCGGGGGGCAGCTCGGTGGACAGGACGTGGTGCGGGACCAGGTCGGCGAGCAGGTCGAACCACCACAGCGAGAGCTGGGTGAGGACCCGGCCCTTGTCGGGGATCTCGGTGGGCAGCACCCAGTCGTAGGCGGACATCCGGTCGCTGGCGACCATGACGAGTTCGCCCCGCTCGGTCCGGTAGAGGTCGCGCACCTTGCCGGTGTGCAGGTGCTCAAGCCCCGGAACCTCCACCGGTTCGGGCTTTTCGACGAATCCGGACACGCTGCCTCCTGGTGGTTCTGTCCAAGCCACCACGATTCTGCCCCACGTCCTCGATCGCGCCGCGCTGCCCCTCACGCCCGCTTGCAGATGCGGTCCAGCAGGTTCGCCGTGGCCCGCTGCACCCGCTCGTCCCGGTGCCCCGGCCGGTCCAGCGCCGGAGACCAGGCGAACGTGCCGGAGGCGAACACCAGCGCGCCACCCATCCGACTGCGGCGCGCACCCGAGCGACAACCAGCACCGACCCGCCCGAGCCGGACCACCACATCATCCCCGCTTGCAGATGCGGTCCAGCAGATTCGCCGTGGCCCGCTGCACCCGCTCGTCCCGGTGCCCCGGCCGGTCCAGCGCCGGAGACCAGGCGAACGTGCCGGAGGCGAAGACCAGGGCACCGCCCATCCGCCTGCGGCGCGCACCCGAGCGACAACCAGCACCGACCCGCCCGAGCCGGACGACCACATCATCCCCGCTTGCAGATGCGGTCCAGCAGATTCGCCGTGGCCCGCTGCACCCGCTCGTCCCGATGCCCCGGCCGATCCAGCGCCGGAGACCAGGCAAACGTGCCGGAGGCGAAGACCAGAGCGCCACTCGGGGCGCGGTAGAGGGAGGTGTCCTGGTGGCGGGTGGTGCCCTCGCCGTCCTCGTACGGGGAGTGGGCGAGCAGGATGCGGCGCAGGTGGTCGGGGAGCGGGGTGCGCGGGAAGTAGCGGTCGGCCTCGCCCGCGACCAGCCCGGGCAGCTCGTCGCCCTCGGCCGCGCCGGTGGCCTCCCACAGCCAGTGGCCGCCGTTGCGCACGATCAGCGGTCTCGGTTCGGGCACCCGGCCCCCGTACTGGATGCCCATCAGCTGCTGCTCGGGCGCCGCCTCGCGCCACAGCGCGGGGCGGCCGGGGCCGCGGCGCTTGCGGCAGGTCAGCAGGCGGTCCGGGCCGGAGGGCGAGGGGGCCAGCTCGACCTGCCAGTACATGGTGTTCGCGGAGAGGAAGACCAGTGAGGTGCCGCCGTCCCGGGCCCGCTCGGCGGTGCGCCGCATCCCGGCCGACCAGTACTCGTCGTGGCCGGGGAAGACCAGGCCTCGGTAGCGGGAGGGGTCGACGCTTCCGGCGTGCAGATCGCGGGTCTCGGCGTAGGCCAGGTCGTAGCCGTAGCGCTCGGCCCAGCGGATGAAGTCGTACGCGTGGCCCACGTGGAGCGGGAGCCCCGCGCCCGCGTACGGCCGGTCGAAGGAGACCGTGACGGCCGCCTCGGACTCGCCGAGCAGCCGCCCCCGCTCGTCCCAGGCGTGGTAGAGGCTGGCGCCGGTGCGGCCGTCCTCCGGGTAGAGGTTGTACGCCTGCCAGGTGAAGTCGGGCAGGACCAGGAGCAGGTCGGCGGGGCGGCGGTCGCGGACCGTGAACGGGATGTGGCTGCGGTAGCCGTCCACGGTGGTGAGCACGGCCACATACGCGCCGAGCTTCCAGTACGAGGGGATCTGCAGCCGCCAGGACAGCCACCAGTGGTGGCAGGAGACGGTGCGGTCGGCGGTGAGCGGCGGCGGCTGCACGATGCCGGACAGCCGCGGGCTGGTGGTGATCTTCGACGCGCCGTGGCCGCCGTAGTGGCCGATGCGGTAGATGTCCACGCCGAACTGCTGCGGAGGGTCGACCGTGATGCGGAAGTCGATGGCCTCGCCGGGGGCGGCGGCGGAGGTCGAGGCGAAGCCCTTGATCTGGCGGCGCACATCGTCGGCGGTGCGCGGGCCGGGGATCCTGACGGTGGCCCCGGGGGCGTGGGCCTGGTCCACGTACCAGGGGACCACATGGCCCGTGTCGTCGACGTAGTTCTCGCTGGTGCGCAGCCAGGGCAGCGGGCCCTGGCCGAAAGGATCCGTCACCCCGTGGGCCAGCGCACCGGACTCCCAGCGCCGGATCTGGTCCGTCCCCATCCTCGTTCCCCTCCCCTGCGTGCCCCGGCGGCGTCTCCCCGCCTCGCTGCCGTGCGTTCCCGTCCCGCCGGGCCGGACCTTGTGGGTCCGGTTCCGCGGGTCCGGTTCGGTCGGACCGGGCCGGTGGGCCGGGTCCGCTGGGCCGGGTGGCAGCGACCGGTCCCAGCACATCACATTACGCACCCACTCCGTCACCGATCGTCGTGAATTTTTCGGGACGGGACCTACTGGAACCGACGAATCCGTTGTGGTTCGGAAGGAGTTCGGATGAGTCGGGACGAGTTCAGACGAGCCGGACCGGCTTCTCGGGGCGGACGCCGACCTCGGCGAGCCAGCTGCGCAGCGGGGCCGCGTCGCCGTCCTCCACGAGGGTCAGCACCGGATGGGACAGATCGGCGCGGCGGCGGCCCGCCACCAGGAGCACCGGGCCGTCGAGCCAGTCCAGGCCGGGGGCCGCGCCCGCGGTGTCCACGGCGGCGCAGCAGACCATCGCGGTCACATGGTCGGCGAGCAGCTCACGGCCGGTACGGGGCGGCTGGAGCGGGAGCAGCGGCGCGAACCCGTCGATCCAGGGATCGCCGCCCGCGCCCTCCGCCGTACGGGCCTGGCGGGCCTGTGCGGTGGCCCGGTGGGCGGCGGCCTCCTCGCGGGCCAGCTCCACGGTGAGCCGGGCGGCCAGGTCATCGCCGAGGCCTTCGGGGTCGGGGGCCTCGCCCTCGGGGTCGGGCTCGGGGATGGGGTCGGTGGCGGTGAGCCGGTCCATGACCCGGGCCAGGGTCGGCGGCGTGGGGGTGCTCGCGGGGGTCGGCGGCGGTCCTGACGGGTCGGTGCGCTCGTCGAGGACCCGGTGGAGGCGGGCGGCCTCCTGGCGCCACTTGCGGTCCACGACTTCCTCCGGATACTGCGCCCAGTCGACCGGGGACCAGTCCGGGCCCGGTTCCGGGGGGCCGCCGTGGAAGAGCCGCGCGGCCAGCAGCGACGTGGCCTCGTCGATCAGCCCGGGCTCCTCCAGCAGATCGCAGGCGGGCCGCTCGCTGAGCCGGGAGGCGAAGCCCTCGGCGAGCCGGTCCCGGCGGGACAGCTCGGTCAGCGCCGCCACCACGCCCGCGTCCAGCCGGGACGGCCAGCGGCCCATCCGCCAGGCGGGCAGCGCGACCCGGGTGAGCAGCCGGTCCCAGCCCGCGTAGGCGAGGCCCACCTGCTCCTGGGCGACGATCCGCAGCCCGTAGTCGACCGCCTGGGCCCGCTCGGAGGCGGCCGCGGCGACCGCGCGCTCCATCTGGGCGGCGTGGTCCCGGCAGCCGCGCAGCAGCAGTCGGGCGGTCCAGCCGACGAAGGCGAGGGCGGGGCGGCGGACGGCCCGGCCCAGCGGGCCGGGGGTGCCGCCGCTCGCCGGGTCGTCGTCGCGGGAGGCGGCGACCGCCACGGCGGCGTCCAGCCCGCGCACGAAGCGGCGGGCGGCGGCTATGTCGGGGTGGACGGAGGGGCCGGTGCCCGCCACCACGGGCGCGAGCAGCGCGCGCAGCTCGGCGACCCGCATCCACCACAGGAACGGCGATCCGATCACCAGGACCGGGGGCCGGGGGGCATGGCGCTCCCGCCGGTCCGCCCGGGACCGTCCGGCGACGCGGTCGTCCGTGGGAGCCGGAGGGCCCACGGTGTGCACCGCGCGGGACTCCCCGGACGGGGGCCGGTCCTCGCCGTCACGGCCGTGTGCCGGATGGGCGCGGTCCTCCAGCCAGCTGTCGCAGTCCGGGGTGAGCGCTATCGCGGACGGCGCGGGCACCTCCAGCCGCTCCGCGAGGTCGCGGACGAGCCGGTACAGATCCGGGGCCGTCTCCTCGGCGATGGGCACCGTGGGGGTCAGGGCCGGTTTCGCCCGGACGACCACCGCGGCCACCCCCGCCGCCAGGAGCAGGACCAGCAGGGCACCGCCGATCACCGCCCAGCGCAGCGCCGACCAGCCCTCGTCGTGCGATCCGCCGCCGATGCGCCCGGTGGCGCTGCCCGCCAGCAGCACGACCGCCACCGCGGCCGGAAGGAGGGCGACCGCGAGCGCGGCGCCCCGGATACGCAGTACGGCGAGGGCACGGGCGCGTGCCGCCAGTGCACCTGCTTCCGGACCTGCCACGGTTCTCATCACCCCCAACTGTCCGGCCTGTGGTTGAACAGCGGACGACGGCGGCGTTGTCTATCCCCCCACTGTGGCACCGGCCGCCCGCTCCGCAATGCCGATGGGCCAGTTGCCGCACCTCGCCTGAGCGGCACAGTAGTTGGAGGCGGGGCGTGCGTCAGCAGGATGCGGAAGCCCTCACCCGATGGAATGGCCTTGGGGAGAACCGGGAACTCCGGCCCGGGGCCCGGGCTCAGGCGCCGACTGCGCCTTCTGCGCCGCCCGCACCCTCGGTGGCCGCCTTGGCGGCGATGTCGGTCCGGTGGTGGGAGCCGTCGAGCCCGATCCGGGAGACCGCCCGGTAGACCCGCTCCCGGGCCTTGGCCAGGTCGGAGCCGGAGGCGGTGACGGACAGCACCCGTCCGCCCGCGCTCAGCACGTCGCCGGACGCGCCGTCCCGCTGGGTGCCCGCGTGCAGCACGTACGCCGTGGGCGCGTCCTCGGCGGCGACCTCGTCCAGGCCGGTGATCGGGTCGCCGGTGCGCGGGGTGCCGGGGTAGTTGTGCGAGGCGATCACGACGGTCACCGCGGCGCCGTCGCTCCAGCGCAGCGGCGGCTCGGCGGCCAGCGCACCGGTCGCGGCGGCCTTCAGCAGACCGGCCAGGGGGGTCTTCAGCCGGGCCAGCACGACCTGGGTCTCCGGGTCGCCGAAGCGCGCGTTGAACTCGATGACCCGCACCCCGCGCGAGGTGATCGCGAGCCCCGCGTACAGCAGCCCGGAGAAGGGCGTGCCGCGGCGGCGCAGCTCGTCGACGGTGGGCTGGCAGACCGTGGCCACGACCTCGTCCACCAGGGCGTGGTCGGCCCACGGCAGCGGGGAGTAGGCGCCCATGCCGCCGGTGTTCGGGCCCTCGTCACCGTCGTACGCGCGCTTGAAGTCCTGGGCGGGCTGGAGCGGTACGACGGTCTCGCCGTCGGTCACCGCGAACAGCGACACCTCGGGGCCGTCGAGGAACTCCTCGATCACCACGCGTCCGCAGGCGAGCGCGTGCTCGCGGGCGGCCGCCAGGTCGCTGGTCACCACGACGCCCTTGCCCGCGGCGAGGCCGTCGTCCTTGACCACGTACGGCGGGCCGAAGGCGTCCAGGGCCTCGTCGACCTCGGCGGGGGTGGTGCAGACGTAGGCGCGGGCGGTGGGCACGTTCGCCGCCGCCATGACGTCCTTCGCGAACGCCTTCGACCCCTCCAGCTGGGCCGCCTCGGCGGACGGCCCGAAGGCCGGGATGCCCCGGGCGCGCACGGCGTCGGCGACGCCCGCGACGAGCGGCGCCTCCGGGCCGACGACGACCAGGTCCGCTTCCAGCGTGGCGGCCAGGTCGGCGACGGCGGCGCCGTCGAGGGCGTCGACGGCGTGCAGCTCGGCGACCTCCGCGATCCCGGCGTTGCCGGGCGCGCAGTGCAGAGCGGTGACGTCGGGATCGAGGGAGAGGGAGCGGCACAGGGCGTGTTCGCGGGCGCCGCCGCCGATGACGAGGACCTTCACGGTAGGCACCCTACGGCCTCCCCCGTCCGGGTGGCCCCGCGCCCCCGCTCCGCCGGGCACCGCCGCAGGGGGCGTGGCCCGGGGCGGGCGGGCACTCTTTCGGGTGAGCGGGGATGGGGCTCTATATCCGATGTCCACCACTTATGGGCGGAATACCCGTGATCGTGGCCGCGTGGCCAGCCGTTCGGCGGTAGGAATGGTCGTCGCGCCTCAGCGGCGTGCCAGGAGATACACCGCCGCAGAGGGAGTGCACGGGTGAGTCAGCCGGAGATGCAGCCCGAGGAACTCCCTCGGCAGGAGGGGGCGAGGCCGCAGCAGGACCTGCTCGGCCGGTCGTTCCCGCACGGCGACTGGGGGGAGCCCGCCGAGCGCCTCGACGAGCTGTACCAGTGGGTCGAGGAGGGCGCGCTGCGGGTGGGCGACTGGTATCTGGCCGACCGGCTGTGGAAGCGCCGGGCCGCCCGGGTGCTGCGGGCGGGGGCCGCGGCGGGCGCGGTGGCGGGGGTCGTACTGGCGCTGCTGGAGCTGAACGGGGTGCTGGGCGGCGGGGCCGGATGGGGCGCGCTGGCGCTGCTGCTGGCCGTCGCGTGCGTGGGCTGCGACCGGTACTTCGGGCTGACGTCCGGCTGGATGCGGGACGTGGCCACGGCGCAGGCCGTGCAGCGGCGGCTGGAGTCGCTGCAGTTCGACTGGGCGTCGGAGAGCGTCCGGGAGGTGCTGGGCCCGACCGAGGGCACCGCGTCCGAGGCCGTGGAGCGGTGTCTCGCGGTGCTGCGGCGCTTCTGCGAGGACGTGTCGGAGCTGGTGCGGATGGAGACCGCGGGCTGGATGGTGGACTTCGGCTCGGGTTCGGCGCCGATGTTCACCCATTCGCTGTTCACCCAGTCGCTGGTGGCCCAGGGCTCCCGCCCGGACAGCGGGAGCCCCGCGCACCGCTTTCCGCTGCCGCCAGGAAGCACCCGTCCCAACATGCCGCGGCAGCGTCCTCCCGAGCCGCCCCGCTGAGACGCGAGACGCCACGGGGCCGGGGATCAGCTGAAGAGGATCATCGAGCCCTGGCCCAGGCTGCGGGTCGCGGCCGCGTGCAGCCCCAGCCAGACATGGCGTTCGCGTGCGAACGGGCTGTCCTCGTACGGTCCGGGCGTGGCCGGTTCCTCCAGGCTGGTCGGCCGGGCGGGGGGCGTGGGGGCGGCCGGGGGGTTGGCCGGGTCGATGCCGAGCGCCGGGGCGACCGCCTCCAGTTCGCGCAGCAGCCCATGGCTGGACCCCAGCGGGCCGCCGCCCTCCATGAGTTCGTCGTTGGACAGCGGGCTCGGGAAGTCGACCGGGACGTAGGCGCCCGCGTGGTCGTAGTGCCACACCAGGTGCGACTGCTGGGCCGTGGGCTCGAACATCTCCAGCAACTGCTCGTAGTCTCCGCCGAGTTCGTCTACCGGGGTGACCGCGAGTCCGCACAGCTGCAGGAGGTAGGCGCGGCGGAGGAAGTGGAGTGCGTCGTAGTCGAATCCGGCTACCGGGGCGACGTCCCCGGAGAGGCCGGGCATGTAGCCGAGAACGGGCACCGGCGGCAGACCGGCTTCACCGAGTGCCTTGTCGTAGGTTGCGATCTCGTCGGCGAAGGGATTGTCGGGGCTGTGGCACAGCACATCGACGAGGGGGACCAGCCAGAGGTCACAGGCCACGCGATCTCACTCTCGTATCCGTCGTATCCGTATGGTCGCTGGTCGGTTCAGCGTAGTGCCCCGGATACGCGGCGCGAAGAGCGCAGACGGCAGCTGTCACCCTCGGGCGGGTGCTCGGGCGGGTGCTCAGGGGGCGTCGGTGACCAACCGCTCGATGAGCGCACGGAAGTGCGCGTTGTACGCCGCTATCAGCCGCTCGGACCCCGTGGGGTCACCGCGGGTGACGGCCGCCGTCAGCTCGCAGTGGCCCGCCCACAGCTCGCCGCGCAGATCGGGGACCCGGCGCAGATAGGGCACGGTGAAGACCCAGGTCTGCATGCGCAGCCGCTGGAGGAAGTCGGTGATGTAGGGGTTCCCGACCAGCCCGCATATCTCGCGCCAGAAGCGCAGGTCGTAGCCGATGAGGATGTCGAGGTCGCCGCAGCGGGCGGCCCGCTCGGCGGCCTCGGCGCGGCGCCGCACCGAGCCCAGGGACTGCGGGTTCATGGTGCTCAGCGTCTGCTCGACGGCGTGCCGGAACAGCCCTTCGACGACCATGTTGCGGGCGTCGACCATGTGCCGGAAGTCCTTGATGGTGAACTCGTGGACCTTGAAGCCACGGTGTTCCTCGACGTCCAGCAGCCCCTGTGAGCACAGGTCGAGCAGGGCCTCGCGGACCGGGGTGGCGGAGACGCCGTAGTGGTCGGCCATCTCCTTGACGGTGAACTGCCGTCCCGCCGGCAGTCTGCCCGCGAGCACCTCGTCACACAGCGCGTCGGCGATCTGCTGCCGGAGGGTGTTCCGCTTGACCGGGCTGGTGCCGGGCACGGGCATCGAGGACCGTCTCCTTCCGCGGCCGTCGTGTCATGTCATCCGGAAGCGGACGGCCCTCGCATCACGATATGCGAGGGCCGTTGCGCAAAGTACGCAGAGTCAGGTGGTGGTCTACACCGGACGCCTATATGTGGCTATGGGGTGTGAAGGGGACGTGACGCCATGGTGAGGACGCGGCTACGCGGTGTGGGCGTCCGCCGCGTTCAGCGCCTCGTCCAGGATGGCCAGACCCTCCTTGGCCTCGGACTCGGTGACCGTGCACGGCGGCACCACATGCGTTCGGTTCATGTTCACGAACGGCCACAGCCCGCCGCGCTTGCAGGCGGCCGCGAAGTCGGCCATCGGCTGGTTGGCGGCGCCGCTCGCGTTGTACGGGACGAGCGGTTCGCGCGTCTCCTTGTTCTTGACCAGATCGAGCGCCCAGAAGACGCCCAGACCGCGCACCTCGCCGACCGACGGGTGGCGCTCGGCGATCTCCTTCAGGGCCGGGCCGATCACGTCCTTGCCGATCGCGGCCGCGTTCTCCACGATGCCCTCCTCCGCCATCGCGTTCATGGTGGCGACGGCGGAGGCGCAGGCGAGCGGGTGCCCGGAGTAGGTGAGGCCGCCCGGGTAGGGCCGCTGGTCGAAGGTGGCGGCGATCTCGGCGGAGATGGCGACGCCGCCGAGCGGCACATAGCCGGAGTTGACGCCCTTGGCGAAGGTCAGGAGGTCCGGGGTGACGCCGAAGTGGTCGGCCGCGAACCAGTGGCCGGTGCGGCCGAAGCCCGCCATGACCTCGTCCAGGATGAAGACGATCCCGTACCGGTCGCAGATCTCCCGGACCCCGGCCAGATAGCCGGGCGGCGGCACCATGATCCCGGCGGTGCCGGGGATGGTCTCCAGGATGATCGCGGCGATGGTCGCCGGGCCCTCGTAGGCGATGGTGTCCTCGAGGTGGCGCAGCGCGCGCTCGCACTCCTGCGCCTCGTTCTCGGCGTGGAACGGCGAGCGGTAGAGGAACGGCGCCCAGAAGTGGACGACCCCGGCCGAGGCGGTGTCGGAGGGCCAGCGGCGCGGGTCACCGGTCAGGTTGATCGCGGCGGCGGTGGCGCCGTGGTACGAGCGGTAGGCGGAGAGCGCCTTGGGGCGGCCGGTGTGCAGCCGGGCCATGCGGATCGCGTTCTCGACCGCCTCGGCGCCGCCGTTGGTGAAGAAGATCTTGTCCAGGTCGCCGGGGGTGCGCTCGGCGACCAGCCGCGCCGCCTCGGACCGTACGTCCACGGCGAAGCCGGGCGCGATCGTGCACATCTTCGCCGCCTGCTCCTGGATGGCGGCGACGACCTTGGGGTGCTGGTGACCGATGTTGGTGTTCACCAGCTGACAGCTGAAGTCGAGGTAGCGGTTGCCCTCGTAGTCCCAGAAGTACGAGCCGTCGGCGCCCGCGATCGCGAGCGGGTCGATCAGCCCCTGCGCGGACCAGGAGTGGAAGACATGCGCGCGGTCAGCGGCCTTGACGGCGGCGCCGGCGGCGGGATCGGGGGTGGGGTGCGTGGGCTGCACGGACACGTTCGCTACCTCGGATCGCTCGCGGGTCTGGGGCGCCCCCCAGCGTACGGAGCCCCCGGACCGGCCGCACACCGCCAAGGTGTACAGCTTCGGCCCGCTGACCCGGCAGGGTGTCGGGCCCGGCCGCGTATCGCGGTCTATACGGAACCGGTAACGGATCGCCCTCGTCATCCCCTTCCCTCCCGGCCGCCTTTATTCTCTCCAAGGGGCTGATCAGGGGGATCAGGGAAGGGACGTTCGACACCATGGAAGACCTGGGGGCGGAAGACCCACGCTGGATCGGCGAGTACCGACTCCTCAAGCGGCTGGGCGCGGGTGGCATGGGGCGGGTGTTCCTGGCGTACTCGGCGCGGGGCCGGACAGTCGCGGTGAAACTCGTCCAGCCCGAACTCGCCCGGCAAAGCGAATTCCGGCGGCGCTTCACCCAGGAAGTGCGGGCCGCCCAGCGGGTGGGCGGCGAATGGACCGCCCCCGTCCTCGACGCCGACACCGAGGCCGCCACCCCGTGGGTCGCCACCGGCTACATCGCCGGGCCCTCGCTCCACGCCATCGTCGCCGAGTCCGGTCCGCTGCCCGAACGGACCGTGCGCATCCTCGGCAACGGCCTCACCCGCGCCCTGCGGTCCATCCACGGCGCCGGTCTCGTCCACCGCGACCTCAAGCCCTCCAACGTCCTCATCACCATCGACGGCCCGCGCGTCATCGACTTCGGCATCGCCCGCGCCCTGGAGACCGTCACCGACGGCATCCTCACGCGCAGCGGCGCGGTCGTCGGCTCACCGGGCTTCATGTCACCCGAGCAGGTGCGCGGCGAACGCGTCACCCCCGCCAGCGATGTGTTCTGCCTCGGCTCGGTGCTCGCCTTCGCCGCCACCGGCCGCCAGCCCTTCGGTACGGCCGACAGCGGTGTGCACGCGGTGATGTACCGCATAGCCCAGGAGCAGCCCGACCTGACCGGGCTGCCGGACGGACTGCGCGAGCTGGTCACCGACTGCCTGCGGAAGGCCCCGGAGGAACGCCCCACGCTGGACGGGCTGCTGGAGCGCACCGCCGGTCCCGGGGAGGACGGGGCGGGCGCGGACGCCGAACCCTGGCTGCCGGGCGGGCTCGTCGCCCAGCTCGGCCGCCACGCGGTGCAGTTGCTCGACGTGGAGACGCCCGCGTCCCCGGTGCCCGCCCGGCCGTCGCTCCCGCCGACGGCGGGCCCCGCCGTACCGCCGCCCCCGACCGCCCCACCGTCGGCCACGTCGTACCCCCTGCTTCCACCCCCGCCCATCACCCCGCCCCCGCCTCCGCGCCCCGCGTCCGACCCGCCGCAGGCGGCACCCGCGCGGGAGGAGGCACCCGCCGCCGAGACACCACCGCAGGGCCCGGCCGGGGCAACGCCGCACGGCGCGCCGCAGGCCGCAGGCCCGCAGGGCGCGGCGCAGGCTGCCGCAGGGCCGCAGGACCCCGCCGGACCGCAGGCCAACACCCCGCCGCACGGCGCGCCGCAGGCCGCAACACCCCCACACGGCGCCGCCCGGCCAGCTACGTCACCGCAGGGTGGGCCACAGGCCGCGGGGCGCTACGCCCCCGGAGGCCCGGCTGCCGAACCGCAAGGCCCGGTCGGGGCGACGCCGCACGGCGCACCGCAGGGCGCCGGGCCGTACGCCGCCGGGGGCGCGGCCGCAGGCCCGCAAGGCGCGGCGCAGGCTGCCGCCGGGCCGCAGGCCAACACCCCGCCGCACGCCGGGCCGGACCCGGGCGCCACGCCGCAGGCCTTCGGGCCGCCTGACGTCACGTCGTTCGGGCCGCCTACGCCGCCCGGCGGGGCCAACGGGCCCACCGGCGGGGCGCCGCAGGGCAAACCTCGGCGGCGCAAGACGCTCGTCGTCGGCTCGGCCGTGCTCGCCACGTTGCTCATCGCCGGGGCGGCCGTCGCCGTCGTCAAGTACAGCGGCGGCGGGGACGGTAAGACCGAGCAGGCCACCGACTACGACAAGGCCACCCACACCCCGCCCAGCACAGGCGCCGGGAAGTCGAAGGCGCCCGGCGGGGGTTCGGGGTCGCCGGGGCCCTCGTCCACCAAGCTGGGCACGACCGGCGATGTGCCGCAGAGCTATCTGGGCGCCTGGGAGGGCGAGATCAAGGGGGACGACGGCGACTCCACCGGCAAGATCCGCCGGATCGTCCTCTCGCAGGGCGCGGTCGGCTCAGCGGTGGCGGACACGCAGATGTCGGCGCCGGATGAGTTCTGCCGGAGTTCGGCGACGCTCACGTCGGCGGACAGCCTGCTGGTCATCGAGGACGAGTCTGTGACGGCCAGCGTGCCCGAGGAGGCGTGCGGCGCCGTCGGGGAGCAGACCCTGCGGCTGGGGGACGACGGCTCGCTGGCGTGGAGCACCACGGACGGCTCCGCGGAGGCGACGCTGCGCCCGTCGAAGACCGGGGACACGCCGATACCGGCTGCCTACGAGGGCACGTGGCTGGCCAAGGACGCGTTCGGGGAGGCGGGCGCCACCCGGAAACTGACGATCGGTCAGGGCGCGTACGGCACCTCGGTGGCCGAGGAGGTCGGCGACAGCAGCAAGTACCACTGCGAGGGGCAGCGGATGCTGGCCTCGGTCGAGAAGGGCCTGGTACTCAGCCCCGTCAAGGTCACGAAGGCCACACCGGAGGATCTGTGCGAGCCGGGAACCTCGCTCACATTCACCGCGTCTGGAAAGGACAAGCTCCGGGTCGTGTATGAAGACCCGGACAGCTTTAGCGATGAGACGATGATCCAGACCTTCACCCGTCTGAACTGATCGGCCGATCGGCGTACGGGGACCATCGGCACAGGGACAGGAGCCACACCGCGATGGAGAACCTCGGGGCCCAGGACCCGCGGTGGATCGGCGAGTACCAGCTGCTCGGCAGGCTCGGCGAGGGCGGAATGGGCAAGGTGTACCTCGCCCGTTCGGCCCGGGGCCGGACCGTCGCCGTGAAGCTGGTGCAGGCCGAACTCGCCCGGCAACCGGATTTCCGGGGCCGCTTCAAGCGTGAGGTGGAGGCGGCGAGACGGGTGGGCGGCCAGTGGACCGCGCCCGTGCTCGACGCCGACACCGAGGCCGAGGTGCCCTGGGTGGCCACGGGGTACATCGGGGGACCGTCGCTGCACGAGGTGGTGGCCGACGACTTCGGGGCGCTGCCCGAGCAGTCGGTGCGGGTCCTGGCGCACGGTCTGTCGCTGGCGCTGCGCGACATCCACGGCGCGGGGCTGATCCACCGCGATCTCAAGCCGTCCAACATCCTGATCACGATCGACGGCCCGCGGGTCATCGACTTCGGCATCGCCCGCGCCCTGGACGCGGTGAGCGGCAACAGCAATCTGACGGCGACGGGCGCGGTCGTCGGCTCGCCGGGGTTCATGTCGCCGGAGCAGGTGCGCGGCGAGACGGTGACCACGGCGAGCGATGTGTTCTGCCTGGGGTCGGTGCTCGCGTTCGCGGCCACCGGGCGGCAGCCGTTCGGCCGGGTGGACAGCGGCATACACGCGCTGATGTACCGGATAGCCCAGGAGGAGCCGGATCTTGAGGGGCTGCCCGAGGGGCTGCTCGGCCTGGTCACCGCCTGTCTGAGCAAGGACCCGGCGCAGCGGCCCTCGGTGCCGGACCTGATCGCGTACACCGAGGCGGCCGCGCCCGACGCCGCCGAGCCGTGGCTGCCGGGCGGGCTGCTGGCCCGGCTCGGGCGGGACGCGCTGCAGCTGCTGGAGGCCGAGAACCCGCATCAGCAGGCGACAGCCCCGGCGCCCGCCACGCCGCAGAGCGCGTACGCCACGCCGAGCGCGGGCGCGGCGGCGGGAGCGGCCGGGCCCTCCACTCCGAACCCCCCGTCCGCGTACGGCGCGCCCAGCGCCCCGGCGGCGTACGGGTACCCGATGAACGGCGCACAGCAGCAGCCGGGCAGCCCGTGGCCGCAGGCGGGCGGCTACCAGACCCCGAGCGGCCCCACGGCCGGGGGCCAGAAGGTGCGCTCGGTGCGCGCGCTGGGGAACACCCTGGTGGCCGTGTTCGTCGTGTGGATGCTGCTGACGATCAGCGATCTGTATCTGCGGATGTCGCAGTTCGGCGCGCTGCGCGACCTGGCCGAGGACGAGGGGTCCAGCGCCGCGGTCGAGCGCAGGGCGGAGGCGGTCGCCTCGCTGGACGGCGCGCTGGGCATGTGCGTGGTGGCGCTGGTCGTGCTGTGGCTGGTGTGGTTCCGGCGTACGTACGTCAACGCCACGGCGCTGTCCCCCGGCCGGTTGCGCTTCGGCAGCGGCTACGCCATCGGGGCGTGGTTCATCCCGATCGCCCTGCTGTGGATCCCCAAGCAGATCGCGAACGACATCTGGACCGCCAGCGCCCGCCCGGGCCCCGGCCGGGTGCCCCGCGCGGCGCTGCACTGGTGGTGGATGGGGTTCGTGCTGATGTGCTTCTCCGCCCCGTCCGCCGGGATCCTGGAAGTGACCGTCGACAACACCAGGAGCGTGGACGAGCGGATCGGGGTCGCCGGTCACATCGCGGACGACGGCATCTCGCTGCTGACCGCGGTGCTGGCGATCACCGTGGTGGTGAAGCTGACCGGGATGCAGGAGCGGCGCCGGGCGGCGCAGCGGCAGCAGCAGCAACAACCGCCCGTGCCCGCGGGGGTCTTCGGCCCGCCCGTCGGCTGAGGCTGAGGCGCCTTACGTACGACGGCCCGCACGCGGCGCGATGACGCCGTTCGTGCGGGCCGTACGCAGTGGGCCGGGGCCCGGGGGCCTCAGAGGAACGAGTTGATCTGGATCGTCTCGTCCCGGCCCGGGCCGACGCCGATCGCCGAGATCGGCGCGCCGGACATGTCTTCCAGCGCCTGCACGTACTTCTGCGCGTTCTTCGGCAGGTCGTCGAAGGTCTTGGCCTGGGTGATGTCCTCCGACCAGCCCGGCAGCGTCTCGTAGATCGGCTTGGCGTGGTGGAAGTCGGTCTGGCTGTACGGCAGTTCCTCGACCCGCTTCCCGTCGATCTCGTACGCCACGCACACCGGGATCCGCTCCCAGCCGGTGAGCACGTCGAGCTTGGTGAGGAAGAAGTCGGTGAGCCCGTTGACCCGGGTCGCGTAGCGCGCGATCACCGCGTCGAACCAGCCGCAGCGCCGGTCGCGGCCGGTGGTCACACCGCGCTCGCCGCCGATGGTGCGCAGCTTCTCGCCGTCCTCGTCGAGCAGCTCGGTCGGGAAGGGGCCCGCGCCGACGCGCGTGGTGTAGGCCTTCAGGATCCCGATCACGCGGTTGACCTTCGTCGGCCCGACGCCGGTCCCGGTGCAGGCGCCGCCCGCGGTCGGGTTGGAGGAGGTGACGAAGGGGTACGTGCCGTGGTCGACGTCGAGCAGGGTGCCCTGGCCGCCCTCGAAGAGCACGACCTGGCCCTGGTCGATGGCGTTGTTGAGGATCAGGGTGGTGTCGGCGACGTAGCCGCCGAGCTGGTCCGCGTACCCCAGCAGCTCCTCGACCACCTGCTCCACGGCGATGGCGCGGCGGTTGTAGAGCTTGGCGAGCACCTGGTTCTTGAAGTCGAGAGCGGCCTCGACCTTCTGCCGCAGGATCGACTCGTCGAAGATGTCCTGGACCCGGATGCCGACGCGGTTGATCTTGTCGGCGTAGGACGGGCCGATGCCACGGCCGGTGGTGCCGATCTTGCGCTTCCCGAGGAAGCGTTCCGTCACCTTGTCGATCGTCGTGTGATACGGCGTGATCAGGTGCGCGTTACCGCTGATCAGCAGCTTGGACGTGTCGACGCCGCGCTCGTTCAGCCCGCTCAGCTCGGAGAGCAGGACCGCGGGGTCGACGACGACGCCGTTACCGATGACGGGGGTGCATCCGGGCGAGAGGATGCCGGACGGGAGCAGGTGCAGGGCGTACTTCTGGTCGCCGACCACCACCGTGTGACCCGCGTTATTGCCGCCCTGGTAGCGGACCACATAGTCGACCGAGCCACCGAGCAGGTCGGTGGCCTTTCCCTTGCCCTCGTCACCCCACTGAGCACCGAGCAGCACAAGTGCGGGCACAGGCGTACACCCCTTCCGGGCGGGGCATGTCCAACGTGCGTGGTGGCGTGCGTCACCACAAGAGCCGTCGAACCGGTGCCCCGGATAGACGAAGCCCCTGGCGCAACAGCGACAGGGGCTCTTGCACCGAGAGATTACCTGAGGAAGGACCGAGGTGTCGGCTCCAGACCCCTGGCACTCTCCGCCGGACACCGTCCGGGGGCGCCGCCTGCTCATGGTCATCGACCCCACCGCCCGGCGAACGGACGGGGAGTCGGTGCGCATCGCGAAAGATGTGCTGTGTGCGGGCGCGCAAACGAAAATCTGCCTGCCGGACGGCCCCGAGGAAGTCGAGCGGGCACTCGCCCGGCGCGGCGGACGGCGGCCGGTGGTGGTGGGCGACGACCGGGCCCTGCTGCGGGTCGTGGAGCTGCTGCACCGGCAGCGCGAGCTGGCGGACGCGGCGCTGTCGGTCGTGCCCGTCGGCGGGGCGGCCACGGTCGCCCTCGCCCACGCGCTCGGCGTGCCGACGGACGCGGTCGCGGCGGCGCGCACGGTGCTCGACGGGTCCGCCCGCCCGCGTGACCTGCTGGTCGACGAGAGCGGCGGGGTGGTCCTCGGGGCCTTGCGCATCCCCGGCGGGGACGGCGCGGCCGGTACGGCGCCACCGGCGGGGCCTTCGCGTACGGGGCCGGTCGCCGCGAACGGTGTCGCGGGCGGCGGCGCGCCGGGCGGGGCGGCGGACGGCTGCGACTGCGGCTGCGATCCGTACGCCGTGGACCCCACCGGCGCGGCCGGGCCCGGTGGTGGCGCCGGGCCGGGCGGCGAGGCGGGGGCGCGGGGCGCGGGCGGCTGTGCCACCGGCGGCCACCACCCCTGGTGGACCCCGGCGGCGCGCACCGCGCGGACGGCGCTGACCCTGCTGTCGCTGCCGGTCATGGGGCTCGGCGGGGGCGGCCGGGGGCGCCGGGAGCGGCCGTCGCCGCAGCGGCTGCGGGTCGAGGCGGACGGGGTGCTGCTGACCGATCTGGACCGGCGGGTCGAGGGCGTCTCGGTGTCGACGGCCGCGCCGGGCGGCGGGCTGGCCGATGTGGTGGTCCATCCGCACGCGGGCGACGGCGCCGGGGGGCCGGTCACGGCGCGGGCCCGGGCCGTCACCGTCTCCGGCCAGGACTTCCGCTACCACTCGGACGCGCTGGTACGCGGCCCGGTGCGCAGCCGGACGTGGACGGTGCTGGCCGGGGCGTGGAGCCTGACCCTGCCGCACCGCCGCTGACCGGTTACGGCTCGTACCGCTTACGACTCGTCGGCCCCGTCGGCGCGGGCCGCCGCCTGGTGGGCACGCCAGCGCTCCAGCAACGTGCGCAGCTCGACCTGCATGAACTCGAAGAAATCGGCGGTCTCGGAGGCCCGCTGTCCGGCCGGGGTCCCGGTGCCGAGGACCTTCGCGCCGTCCCGCATGGTGGACTCCCAGCGCGTGAGCACCTGGTCGCGGCGGGTCATCGTCTCGTACCAGACCTCGTTGTAGAGCCGGTAGCGCTCGCGCCGGGAGCCCGGTTCGCGCTCCCGCGCGACCAGGTCGACCTGGGCGAGGTAGCGGATCGCGCCGGAGACCGCGGCCGGGCTGATCTGGAGCTGCTCGGCGAGTTCGGCGGAGGTGAGCGCGCCGGAGTCGGAGACGATCAGAGCCGCCAAGACGCGGGCGCCCATCCGCTGCATTCCGGCCTCGACGAGGTCGGCGGCGAACCGCTCGACGAACCGGGACACCGCCTCGTCATCACGTACGTCGTGTTCTTCGATGTCTTCGATCATCTCCCTCACCGGCTCATCATCTCCTCTCTTCGTCACATCATCATAAGTTTATACGATTCCTTAACTTCACAAATTTGTGAAAGTAGCGTAGCTTCGCAACCATGAAGACGGCAATCTCCGCGTCCGGCCTGCACAAGTCCTTCGGCCGGACCCACGCGTTGGACGGCCTCGACCTCGAAGTCGAGGCGGGTGAGGTCCATGGCTTCCTCGGGCCCAACGGCGCCGGGAAATCCACCAGCATCCGAGTCCTGCTCGGTCTGCTGCGCGCCGACTCCGGTGCGGTCCAGCTCCTCGGCAAGGACCCCTGGCACGATGCGGTCGACCTCCATCAGCACATCGCGTACGTCCCCGGAGACGTCACCCTGTGGCGCAGCCTGAGCGGTGGCGAGGTCATCGACCTGTACGGGCGGCTCCGCGGTGGGCTGGACCAGACCCGGCGGGCCCAGCTGCTGGAGCGGTTCGAGCTGGACCCGACCAAGAAGGGCCACACCTACTCCAAGGGCAACCGCCAGAAGGTCGCGCTGGTCGCCGCCTTCGCCTCCGAGGTCGAGCTGCTGATCCTCGACGAGCCGACCTCCGGGCTCGACCCGCTGATGGAGGAGATCTTCCGCGAGTGCGTGGCCGAGGAGCGCGACCGCGGCCGCACCGTGCTGCTCTCCAGCCACATCCTCAGCGAGGTCGAGGCGCTGTGCGGGCGGGTCAGCATCATCCGCAAGGGCAGGCGGGTCGAGTCCGGCACCCTGACCGAGCTGCGCCATCTGACCCGTACGTCGGTGACCGCCGAGCTGGCCGCCGCGCCCACCGGGCTGACCGGGCTGCCCGGCGTCCACGGCCTCGACGTCCAGGACCGCCACGTCAAGCTCCAGGTGGACAGCGACAAGCTGGACGCCGTGCTGCGGCGGCTCACCGAGGCGGGCGTGCGCAGCCTCACCTCCACCCCGCCCACCCTGGAAGAGCTGTTCCTCCGCCACTACCAGGACGACGTCACCCGCACCGGCGCCGAATCGGGCACCGAGGCCGGGACCGGCACCGACACCGAAGAGGCGATCGCGCGATGACCGCCGTAGCCGACGCCCGGGTCACCGGCCGGGCCCGCGGCTCGTCCCGCGACCTGACCGGCACCGGCACCCTGCTGCGGCTCGCGCTGCGCCGTGACCGGATCATGATGCCGGTGTGGGTGCTGTGCCTGGGGCTGACCGCCTCCAGCACCGTGGGCCGCCTCGACAGCGCCTACGAGACGCCCGCCCAGCGCACCCAGCTCGTCCAGGACATGAACGGCAACGGGGCGACCCGCGCGCTGTTCGGCACCGCCTTCGGCGACTCGCTCGGCGCGCTCACCGTCTGGCGGGTGGGCGCGTTCCTCACCGTGTTCGCCGCGATCATGAGCCTGCTCATCGTCATCCGGCACACCCGCGAGGAGGAGGAGACCGGCCGCCAGGAGGCGCTGTCCTCCTGTGTGGTCGGCCGCCGCGCGGGCCTCACCTCGGCCCTGCTCACCGTGGCCATCGCCAACGGCGCCGTCACCCTGCTCGTCGCGGGCGGTCTCGCGGCGCAGGGCGGCAGCGGGGCGGTCGCGCTGGGGCTGGCCGTGGGCCTGTCCGGGATGGCCTTCGGCGGACTGGCCGCCGTCGCCGCCCAGCTCACCGAGAGCGCGCGGCTCGCCCGGGGGCTCTCCTCGGCCGCGGTCGGCGTGGCGTTCGTGCTGCGCATGGCGGGTGACGCCGCCGAGGACGGCTCCAAGGGCTCCGGCCATGTGCTGGTCTGGCTCTCGCCGCTGGGCTGGGCCGAGTACGCCCGGCCGTTCGCGGCCGAGCGCTGGTGGCCGCTGCTGCTGATCGCGGTGCTGGCCGCCGCGTCGATCTCCGTCGCGTACTCGCTGGCCGGGCGCCGCGACGTCGGCGCCAGCTTCTACGCGACCCGCCCCGGTCCGCCCGCCGCCGGGCCGTTCCTGAAGGGCGTCTTCGGCCTGGGCTGGCGCCTCCAGCGCGGTGCCCTGGTCGGCTGGGCCGCCGGGTTCGTCTTCGCGGGGGCCATCTTCGGCGCCATCTCGGACGGCGCCGACGACTTCCTCGGCGACAGCGACCAGACCCGCGAGATCATCGAGCGGATGGGCGGAGCCCAGGGGCTCAACGACGCCTTCCTGGCCTCCATGGTCGGCGTCCTCGGCACCATCCTCACCGTCTACGCCGCCAGCTCCGTGCTGCGGCTGCGCGGCGAGGAGACCGACCAGCGGGCCGAACCGCTGCTGTCCAACGCGGTCAGCCGGGTGCGGTGGGCCGCCAGCCACCTGGTCATCTCCTACCTCGGCCCGGTCGCCGTGCTGGCCATCGGCGGTCTCGCGCTGGGCCTCGGCTACGGGCTGGCGTCGGGCGACGTGGGCGGTTCGCTGCCGCGCGTCCTGGGCGCCGCGCTCTCCCAGACGCCCGCGGTGTGGCTGGTCACCAGCCTGACGGTGCTGCTCATCGGGGCGCTCCCGAAGTACTCGGCCGCCGCCTGGGGCCTGGTCGGCTGGGTGGTCGCGCTCGGCTGGATGGGCCCGGCGCTGAAGGTGTCGCAGTCCATCATGAACACCTCGCCGTTCAGCCATCTGCCGAAGCTGCCCGGTGACGACATCACCGCGGCGCCGTTCGTGTGGATGGTGCTGGCCTCGGCCGTGCTGACCGCCGGAGGGCTGGTGGCCCTGCGCCGCCGCGACATCGGCTGACCTCCGTCAGCCTCCGTGCCTCGGCGCCGGACCCGCCCACCCCCTGTGGCGGGTCCGGCGCCGAGTCGTGTCCCGGGGTCCTCAGACCTCAGACCTCCACCAGCAGCTCCGTCAGCCCGCGGATCACATAACCCGGCTGCCACTCCGGCTCCCTGACGAGCCGCAGCCCGGGCGCGGCGCGCAGCAGCGCGCCGAAGGACGAGGCGAGTTCGATACGGGCCAGCGGGGCGCCCAGGCAGTAGTGGATCCCGGCGCCGAAGCTGAGGTGGGGGTTGTCGGCGCGGGCGAGGTCGAGGGTGTCGGGGCGCTCGAAGCGGGCCGGGTCGCGGTTGGCCGAACCGAAGAGCAGGGCTACCTCGCTGCCGCGCGGGATGAGGGTGTCGCCGACCCGGATGTCCTCCAGGACCCAGCGCTCGAACAGCTGGAGCGGGGTGTCGTAGCGCAGCAGCTCGTCCACAGCTGTGGACAGCAGCGCGTCCGGGGCGGACCGCAGCCGGGCCAGCTGGTCGGGGTGGCGGAACAGCGTCCACCAGCCGTTGCCGGTGGTGTTGACGGTGGCCTCGTGGCCCGCGTTCAGCAGCAGCACACAGGTGGACACCATCTCTTGCTCGGAGAGCCGGTCCCCCTCGTCGTGCGCGGCGATCAGCGCGCTGATCAGATCCTCGCCCGGGTGCTCGCGGCGGGCGGCGATCAGCCCGCGCAGATACTCCGAGAACTCCTCCGAGGCCCGGACCGCGCGGCGCGCCGTCTCCTCGCCCGGGTTCAGCTCGAACATCCCGCAGATATCCGCCGACCAGGGGCGCAGCGCCGGGCGGTCGGCGGGCGGGATGCCCAGCATCTCGGCGATGACCTCGACCGGCAGCGGTTCGGCGACCGCCGCGATGAGATCGCCGCCGCCGGAGGCGACGAACGAGTCCACCAGCCCGTCCGCCAGCCGCCGGATCGTCGGCACCAGCGCCTGGACCGTGCGCGGGGTGAACGCCTTGGAGACAAGCCGCCGCAGCCGGGTGTGGTCCGGCGCCTCCAAGTCCAGCATGCCGTTGCCGTTGAGGGTGTGGAACGGCTCGTGCTCGGGCGGCGGGGCGGTGCGGCCGAACTCCTCGTGGCTGAAGCGGTGGAGATACGTACGGCCCAGCCGCCGGTCGGTCAGCAGGGCGCGTACGTCCTCGAAGTGCGGGATCAGCCACTGGCGGGACGGCGCGAACCAGTGGGCCCTGCCGCGCTCGCGCAGGCTCGCGTAGGCCGGGTAGGGGTCGGCGACGAACGACGGCTGCCACGGGTCGAAGGCAGGGGCTGGGCTGGTCATGACCGGACCGTATCGCCGGACCGGCCCGTCCTCCAGAGGGCTTCGGCGGTTGTCGGCGGGTCGATGGTCCCTTGGTCAGCCTCCCGGGGTCACGAGCCGCGCCTCGTACGCGAAGACCGCGGCCTGGGTGCGGTCGCGCAGGCCGAGCTTGACCAGGACCCGGCTCACATGGGTCTTCACCGTCGACTCGGCCACCACCAGATGCTCCGCTATCTCCGCGTTGGACCGGCCCTTCGCGACCAGCACCAGCACCTCGTTCTCCCGCTCGGTCAGCTCGTCCAGCCGCTCCTGCGGGCCCGGCCGCGCCGCGCCCGGCAGGGCGGACTCGCCGAGCTGCGAGAACGTCGCGATGAGCCGCTTGGTGACGGTGGGCGCCAGCAGCGCCTCCCCCGCCGCCACCACCTGCACCGCCTCGCCGAGCTGACGGGCCGAGGCGTCCTTGAGCAGGAAGCCGCTCGCCCCGGCGCGGAGCGCCTGGTAGACGTACTCGTCGAGGTCGAAGGTGGTCAGCACCAGGACCTTGGCGTCGGCGTCCGCCGCGACGATCTCCCGTGTCGCCTCCAGCCCGTTCAGCTCGGGCATCCGGATGTCCATCAGGACCACGTCCGGGCGCAGCGCCGCGACCTGGGCTATCGCCTCGCGGCCGTCGACCGCCTCGCCGACGACCTCGATGTCCGGCTGGGCGCCCAGCAGCACGGAGAAGCCCTCGCGGACCATCATCTGGTCGTCGACGATCAGCACGCGGATGGCCTTCATATCTTTGGCTCCGCCGCCGTCTCCTCCAAGGCCGCCGGGTCCGGGGCTGTCGTCTCCGGGTCCGGCTCCTCCGGGACCGGGATGAAGACGGTGATCTCGTAGCCGCCGTCCTCCTCCCTCGCCCCGGCCCGTATCTCCCCGCCCAGCATCGTGACCCGCTCCCGCATGCCGAGCAGCCCGTGGCCCATGCCCGGCGAGGGCGGCACCGCCTTGGTGGGCGCCCCGTTGACGATGCGCAGCCCGAGACCGCCCAGCACATACGACACTTCGACGCGCGCCGTGGAACCCGGGGCGTGGCGCAGCGCGTTGCTCAGTGCCTCCTGCACGATGCGGTACGCGGACAGCTCCACGCCCTGCGGCAGCGGGCGCACCGCGCCGGTCGTGACGTGGTCGACCGTCAGGCCCGCCGACCGTACCCCCGCGAAGAGGCCGTCGAGCGCGGCCAGCGTGGGCTGGGGCGCCTCGGGGTCGGTGTCCGTCCCGATGTCATCGGCCCGCACCACCCCGAGGACCCGGCGCAGCTCGGTGAGGGCGATCACCGCGTTCTCCCGGATGGTCGCGAAGCTCCTGGTCAGCTCCTCGGGCGGGTTCTCCACCCGGTACGGGGCGGCCTCCGCCTGGATGGCGATGACGGACATGTGGTGCGCGACGACGTCGTGCAGCTCCCGCGCGATCGTCGCGCGCTCCTCCAGCGTGGTGCGGCGGGAACGCTCCTCGACGGTCACCGACTCCTGCACCGCGATCCGCCGTTTGCTCTCGCCAAGGGTGCGCCCGGTGACGACGGCGCAGAGCGCCAGCCCGGAGACGAACAGCATCTGGACGCTGTCCGAGGTGATCTGGCTGTCGGCCAGCATCTGGAGGGAGTCCGAGGTGTACCGGCTGTCGGTGTCGACGTACTCGGCGACAACCGCGAGGAGGGCGGTGAGCAGCCATATCTCGGTGGCCACCCGGGGACGCGAGCGGGCCGCGACCACCACCATCACCAGGACGTGGGAGATGGCCAGCGGTATCGGCCACGGCCAGCCCACGGTCTGATCCAGCCCCAGCAGCCCCAGCCCCGTCGCGGCGCTCGCCCCGAACGAGAGCCACCAGGCGCCGGCCGGCCGGAACAGCGTCAGAAGCAGCGGCACCGCACTCAGCAGGGCCAGGACCAGGCTGGTCATACCGTCGGGCACCAGGAAGACCGACTGGCACATGACGTAGAACGCGCAGACCGTGAGCGCGGCGTGCGGCAGCCAGCCGACGTACCGCCGGGCCCGCTCCGGGATCCGGCGCATCAGCGGATGCCCGGAACTCAGCGGCGGCAGCGGGCGGATGGCGAACGCGTCGTCGATCAAGTCCTGCCGCAGGCCGGACAACGCACTGCGGGCGATGCGGAGTTCGGTCCGCGGAATCGTCTGGGTCACGCCTCATACCGTAGGGAGCGGGCGGGCCCGCGTCGTCCCCACAGATAGTGATTGTCCGGCGTCCCTCTCAGGTACTACGAGGGTGACGACCGCGCGGTGAGCCGGGCGATCTCGTCGGCGACCGTGCGGGCGGCGGCGGTGGCCGGGTCGATCAGCGGAAAGTGCCCGACGGCGGCGATGCGCACCACCCGGGGCGGCTGCCCGGCGACCGCCCCGGCCGCCGCGAAGGAGTCCGCGACCTGCGGCGGAACATCGACGTCCGTGCCGCCCCGCACCAGGACGGTGGGCACGCCAGTGGGCAGCAGCGCGGCGGGATCGGCGAGCGGCAGCCGGGCGGCGATCCGGTCGCCGAGCAGCTGGTCGACGGCGTCCGAGCACACCCGCAGCGCGCGGGCGGCGTTGAGATCCGCGATCGGGGCGAGCGCGACCACGCCGCACACCGGAGGAGCCGTGGGCAGCCGCCACCGGCTGCCCGGCGGCAGCCGGTGCCGGGCAGCCGCCCACAGCGCGGCGTGCCCGCCCGCGGAATGCCCGGCGAGCACGACGCGCCCGGCGTCGACCCCGCCGAGCCCCAACTCCCGCACCAGCCCCGGCACCCGGTCCACCACGGCGGCGATGTCGTCGAAGGTCTCCGGCCAACGGCCCGCCAGGTGCTGCGCCCCTGGCGGGTGTTCCCGGTGAGGCCCACCGCGATCCGGCCCGCCGTCGCCGCCCACCCCGGCCTCCCGGCCGGGGGCACGCGCCCCGCCGGGCCGCCCCTGCGCGACGCGCGGGCCGTCAGCCTCGCCGAGCCCGGCAGCCGACACCCCCGCGTCGCCGCCCGGCGCCCCGCCCTGCGGGCCTTGGCCGTCGCGCCCGGCGGCTGCCCTCCCGGCCTCGGCGTCGCCGCCCGTGGCCGCGCCTCGGCGGTATTCCGCCAGGGCCACCGCGAAGCCGCGTTCCGCGAGGTAGGCGGCGAGCGGGGAGACGTGCTGGCGGTCGTAGGGCGCGCGCCAGGCGCCGCCGTGGAAGAGGATGACCAGCGGGGCGGGGCCCGCCGGGTCGTGGGGCAGGTGGAAGTCCACCACCTGGTCCGGGTGTTCGCCGTACGCGGCCGTCGCGTCGGGCGCCACCGGGGCGTGGCCGAAGAGGGACGCCTCCTCGGCGGCCGCGTCACGGCTCATCGGTCAGCCCACCTCGCTCCGTACGTCCTCCAGGACCTCGGCCAGCACCCGCGCCGCCCGCTCCACCTCGGCGAAGCCGGTGTAGAGCGGGGTGAAGCCGAAGCGCAGCACGTCGGGGCGGCGGAAGTCGCCGACGACCCCGCGCCTGATCAGCTCGGCCATCGCCGGGCCCGCCTCCGCGCAGCGCAGCGCGATCTGGCTGCCGCGTTCCGCGTGGGCGGCCGGGGTGACGGACTGGACGCGCCCGGCCGGGACGTACCGCTCGACGCACCGCAGGAAGAAGTCCGTCAGGGCCAGGCTCTTGGCCCGTACGGCCTCGACCGGGACGTCGTCCCACACCTCCAGCGCGGCCTCCAGCGCGAGCATGGAGAGGATGTCGGGGGTGCCGACGCGGCCGCGTACCGCGCCCTCGGCGGGGGTGTAGGCGGGCGTCATGCCGAAGGGGTCGGCGTGGGAGTTCCAGCCGGGGAGCGGGGAGTCGAAGCGCGGCTGGTGCTCCCGCGCCACGTACAGATAGGCGGGCGCGCCCGGGCCCCCGTTGAGGTACTTGTACGTACAGCCGACGGCGAGGTCGACCCCGTGCGCGTCGAGCCCCACCGGCAGCGCGCCCGCGCTGTGGCAGAGGTCCCAGACGGCGAGGGCCCCGGCCGCGTGGATGGCGGCCGTCGTGCCGGGCAGGTCCTGGAGGCGGCCGGTCCGGTAGTCGACGTGGTTGACGAGCGCGACGGCGGTGCGCGGCCCGACCGAGGTCGGTACGTCGCCCGCCGCCACGGCCCGCACGGTGCAGCCGGTCATGCGGGCGGCGGATTCGGCGATGTAGCCGTCGGTGGGGAAGGTGGACTCGTCCACCACGATCTGGTCGCGGTGGGCGCCGCGCTCCTGGGCGATGCGTACGGCCGCGACGACCGCCTTGAAGACGTTCACGCTGGTCGAGTCACCGACCACCACCTGCCCGGGAGCTGCGCCGACGATCCGCCCCACGCGGTCGCCGATCCGCTCGGGCGCGGTCCACCAGCCGCTCTCCTCCCAGGAGCGGATGCGCAGCTGCCCCCATTCGCGGGCCACGACATCGGCCAGCCGGGCGGGGACGGCGTGGGGCAGCGCGCCGAGCGAATTGCCGTCCAGATAGACGGTGTCGTCGAGGGCGAAGGCGTCGCGCTTGGCGCGGAGTTCATCGGCCGCGTCGAGCGCGTCGGCCTCGGCGGTCAGCTCCTGGGGGAGCGTCGTCTCAGACATAGCTACGTGCCGTCCACAGCTCGGGGAACACGTTCTTCGCGGCGCGCTTCTCCAGCCACGCGACCCCGGCGGAGCCGCCCGTTCCGGTCTTGGCGCCCATCGCCCGCCGGGTGGCCACCAGATGGTCGTTGCGCCAGCGCCACACCAGCTCGGCGACCTCGGTCAGCCCCTCGCCGAGCCGGATCAGCTCGTCCTCGCACCGGCCGGAGTAGATCTCCTGCCACACCCGCTCCACCCCGGGATCCGGCTCGTACCGGCGGGTGGGGTCGCGGTCCAGCACGGCGGCGGGTATGGCGTGGCCACGGCGGTCCAGGAAGCGCAGCACCTCGTCGTAGAGGCTTGGCTCGGTCAGCGCCTTCTCCAGCTCCGCGTGCTCGCGCGGCGCGCCCCGGTGCGGGACCAGCATGGACGCCGACTTCTCACCGAGCAGGAACTCCAGCCGCCGGTACATCGCGGACTGGAAGCCGGAGCCGTCGCCGAGCGCGGAGCGGTACGCGTTGAACTGGCCGGGCGTGAGGTGCGCGAGCGGCTTCCAGGACGCGTTCAGCGACTCCAGCTCGTACGTGGAGCGCCCCAGCGCCGCCAGCGCGGTGGGCAGGTCGTCCTCGCGCAGCGCCTGCGCGGCGGTGTGCCACTCGTGGACGATGACGGTGAACCACAGCTCCATGACCTGGGTGGTGACCAGGAAGACCATCTCGCCGGGGTCGTCGGAGAGCGGGTGCTGGAGGTGGGTGAGGACGGACGCCCGGACGTAGTCCTCGTACGGGGTCGTGCCCTGGAAGTCCAGATGGGGCGCTTCCGGTTCGCCGTCGGTCAGGACGGCTTCCTCGGGCGCGGGGGCGGATTTCGGGGCAGGCTGCTGCGACATCGCATCTCCTGAGGTACTGCTCGCCACCGGGTAGCGGTCCGCCCCATCCCTTCGGTCTCGGAGCCCCGGTCCCCTCAGGGGCCACTTCTGTGGTCCCTGCCCGCATCATGCGTGCCGCGCGCGCCGCTCGCAAGTGCGCTCCGCACCCGCGCACCGGCGCACAACGGGCCTGCCGGGGCACGAACGCCCCGGCAGGCCCACACCCCGGAAGGGGTCAGGAAAGCGTGTCCGCCGCGGTCGGCGAGCTCTCACGCAGGAACGACGCGCAGCGCTCGTACTCCTCCTGCTCACCGATGGACTGTGCGGCGCGGGCGAGCGCGTGCAGGGCGCGCAGGAAACCCCGGTTGGGTTCGTGCTCGAAGGGGACGGGGCCGTGGCCCTTCCAGCCACTGCGCCGCAGCGCGTCAAGGCCCCGGTGGTAGCCGGTGCGGGCGTACGCGTACGACTCGACCACCCGGCCGTTCTCGAACGCCTCGTCGGCGAGCTGGGCCCAGGCGAGCGAGGAGGCCGGGTACTTCGCGGCGACCTCGGCGGGAGCCGCGCCGGACGCGAGCAGTTCTCGCGGCTCGGGGTCGTCGGGCAGATGGGTCGGGGGCGGTCCCCCGAGCAGATTCTCGTGAATGGCCATGGGTTCCAGTCTGCCGGACCGCCCGCCCCGCCCGCCGCCCCACACCAAGGTCCACTGCCGCGAGGCGCGTGATCAAGCCGGGGGGCTGAGGCGCGTGATCAAGCCGGGGGCCGAGGCGCGTGATCAAGCCGGGGGCTTGCGCGGCCGCTCGCCCGGGTCCAGCGGCGGGGCGCCCACCCCGCAGTGGTACGCGCACTCGGGACGGCAGGGGCGCTCCCCAGCCGCCTCCACTTCCCCGGGCTCCCCGGCCCGCTCCAGCGCGTCCGCCCGTACCGCCCGCCAGGCGATGAGCGCGCCCAGCACCAGCACCGCCGCGCAGATCGGCATCGCCCGCCGGAACGCCTCCGAGAACCGGTCCGCCGACCGGTACGCCTCCGCGCCCATGCCCGCCAGCAGCGGCAGCGCCGCGACCGCCACCAGGCCCGCCGCCCGCGCCGCCGCGTTGTTGATGCCGCTGGCCAGGCCCGCCCGTCCGACGTCCACCGAGGCCAGCACGGTCGCGGTGAGCGGGGCGACGAGCACCACCATGCCCAGCCCCATCACCACCAGCGCGGGCAGTACGTCCCGCCAGTAGACGGCCCCCACCCCGGCCCGGGTCATCAGCAGCATCCCGGCGGCGCACAGCAACGGCCCGACGGTCAGCGGGATGCGCGGGCCGATGCGCTTGCCCAGCTCGCCGGAGCGGGCCGACAGCAGCAGCATCAGCAGGGTCGTCGGCAGCAGCGCGGTTCCGGCGACCAGCGCGGAGTAGCCGACGACCACCTGGAGGTTCAGCACGACCAGGAAGAAGAAGCCGCCGAAGGCCGCGTACACACACAGCGTCACCGCGTTCACGGCGGTGAACTGGCGCGACGAGAAGAGGGAGAGCGGCAGCATCGGCTCGGGGCGCACCCGCTCCGCGTACACGAAGGCCACCCCCGCCAGCAGCCCGGCCACGGCGGGCAGCACCACGGAGAGCGACGCGCCCCGCTGCGGAGCGGCGATCAGCGCGTACGTCACCAGGCCGAGCGCGAGCGCGCCGAGCACCGCGCCCAGCACGTCGAACCGGCCGTGCGCCCGCGGATCCCGGGACTCCGGTACGTGCCGCAGCGCGACCGGGACGCATACGGCCGCCAGCGGCACGTTGAGGAAGAACACCCAGCGCCAGCCCGGACCGTCCACCAGCCAGCCCCCGAGGAACGGCCCGATCGCCGCCCCCACCCCGCCGAACCCGGACCACAGCCCGACCGCCCGGGCCCGGTCGTCGGGGTGGATGACCGACTGGATCAGCGCCAGCGAGCCGGGGGTGAGCAGCGCCCCGCCGACGCCCTGGAGGGCGCGGGCGGCGATGAGCATCCCGGCGTTCGGCGCCAGCCCGCACAGCAGGGACGCGAGCGCGAACCACACGACGCCGACGATGAACACCCGCCGCCGCCCGAAGCGGTCCCCGAGCGCCCCGCCGAGGAGGATGAGCCCGGCGAGGGTGAGCAGGTAGGCGTTGACGGTCCACTGGAGGACGGCGAGATCGGCGCCGAGGTCGAGGCCGATGCGGGGCAGGGCGACGTTGACGACGGTGCTGTCGAGCAGCGCCATCGCGGAGCCCAGCACGGTGGTGAGCACGACCCACCGCCCGGCGGCGGTGGAGAGCCGCACGGCGGTGGGGGCCGGGGCGCCCGGCGGCCCGCCCGCGCGCCTCCGCGCCCGCCCGGACCGCCGGGGCGGGGGATCGCTCATACCTGGATCATCCCCGCAGCCGCCGGAAGCGGCCAGCCCGCAGACGCGAAGCGTCCGGCGGGCGCCCCACGCGCCCGCCCGCGGCGTGGCCCGGCCGCTGCGGGCCCAGCCGCCCTGCGGCTCCGGCCGGTGCGGCCCCAGTCGCTCTGCGGCGAGGCGGCGGGCGACGGCCCCGGACAGCCCACGGGCCCGGGTGGGGGTGGACGCGTCCCGTAAGGATCTGGGCGCGGAGGGGTACGAACTGGTCGTCGGCGACACCGTACGGATCACCGGTGCCACGGCCGCCGGG
>NZ_JBSFGE010000023.1:0-135486 GCF_053596435.1 Streptomyces sp. NPDC001700 | reverse complement strand
CGCGTCCGGGAAGATCCCGGACGCGCCCGGCGCTTCTGTGGTCACTTCTCCCGCAGGCCCACCTTCGCGTGCAGCGCCCGCAGCGGCTTCGGGGCCCACCAGTTGCCCTTGCCGACCAGCCGCATGAAGGCCGGGACCAGGGCGCCCCGGACCAGCGTGGCGTCCATCAGCACCGCGAGCGCCAACCCGATCCCGATCGCCTTGAGATAGACGATCCCGGAGATCAGGAAGCCCAGGAACACGATGGCGATCAGCACCGCAGCGGCCGTGATCATCGAGCCGGTGCGCTCAAGACCGCGCGCGACCGACGCCTCGTTGTCCCCGGTTCTGTCGTACTCCTCCTTGATCCGGGACAGCAGGAACACCTCGTAGTCCATCGACAGCCCGAACGCGATGCAGAACAGCAGCACCGGCACGGTCCAGGTGATCGAGTCCGTGACCACGAAGTCCCCGACGATGCCCTCCAGATGGCCGTCCTGGAAGCCCCACACCAGCACGCCCAGCGTGGCGCTCAGACTCAGGCAGTTGAGGATCAGCGCCTTGAGGGGCAGCAGCAGGGAGCCGGTGAAGAGGAACAGCACGGTGAAGGAGCTGGCGGCGATCACCGCGAGGGCCAGCGGCAGCCGGGCGTTCATGGAGTCGATGGAGTCGGTGAGTTCGGCCGCGGGCCCGCCCACCTGGACGGGGTGGGGCGCCGGGAGGTCTCTGATGTCCGCGACCAGCGCGCGGCCCTCCTCCGAGAGCGACTGATGGCTCGGCACCACGGACAGATAGGTGCTGTGGTCGGAGGCGAAGCGCTGCGAGAGGGCCGTGGGCCGCTGCACCAGCCGCCCGTCGGTGAACGTCCCGGCCTCGCTGTCCACCCGGGACACATCGCCGAGCTTGGAGAGCCGCTCCGCGTACGGGGCCACATTGCGGTCGCCGGGCCCGGGGGTGCGGTCGAGGACCACGTTGAGCGCCTGGGTCTCCTGAGCCGGGAAGGTGTCCCGGATGTCGGTGCCGACCTGCCGGGCCTGGCTCTGGGCGGGCAGCACCCGCTCGTCCGGCAGGCTCAGCCGCAGATCGAGGAAGGGCGCGCCGAGCAGCAGCAGAAGCGCGGTGACGGCGCCCGCGACGGGCAGCGGGAAGCGCATCACCCCGGTGGCCAGCCGGTGCCAGAAGCCTTCCCGTGAGCCGTCTTCCACGGAGCCGTCTCCCACTGAGGGCGCGCGGCGGCGCCCGATGCGCCCCTTCTCGATGCGGTGGTCCAGCACCTTCAGCAGCGCGGGCAGGAAGGTGAGCGAGACGAACGCGGCGAGCAGGGCGGTCGGGATCCCCGCGTACGCGAACGAGCGCAGGAAGTAGAACGGGAACACCAGCAGCGCCCCCAGCGCCAGGGTCACCGTCACCGCGGAGAACAGCACGGTACGGCCCGCGGTGCGCAGCGTCGTCGCGATGGCCTGATCGGTCTCCGCGCCCTGGCCGCGCTCCTCCCGGTAGCGCTTGATGAGGATCAGGCTGTAGTCGATGGCGAGGCCGAGCCCGAGGCCGGTGGTGACGTTGCTGGCGAGCGCGGAGACCTCGGTGAACAGGGTCAGGACGCGGATGACCAGCAGCACCGACAGGATGGTCAGCCCGCTGACCATCAGCGGCACCAGGGCGGCGACCACGCTGCGGAACACGAACAGCATCACGATCAGCAGGACCGGGAAGGTCACCGCCTCGATCTTGATGAGGTCCTTCTCGGTGGTCTCGGACATCTCCTTGTCGGCGAGGGCGTTGCCGCCGACCCGGATGTCCAGCCCTTCGGCGCGGTGTTCGTAGCGGCTCTCCAGCCGCTTGAAGGTGTTCTGGACCTGGTCCTCGTCACCGGTTATCCGGGCCATCAGCAGCGCCTGTCGGCCGTCCTTCGCGCGCAGCGGCTCGGCCTTGCCCAGCGACCAGTACGACGCGGCCTGCTCGACGCCGCGTTCATGGGCGACGCGCTCGGTGAGCCGGGCTCCGGCGGCGGCCACGGCGGGGGAGTCCACGCCCCGTTTGTCGGAGATGAGCAGAACGAAGTCCGGGGCGCCCGCCCGGAATCTGTCGTCCATGACCTTCGCGGTCCGCGCCGATTCCGTCGAGTCGTCGACGAACCCGCCGGCGGACAGCTCCTGGATCACTCCGCCGCCCAGCGCGCCCGCTATGACCAGCAGCGCTCCGGACAGATACAGCACCAGTTTGCTGCGGCGGCAGGTGAACCGGGCCAGTGAGGCGAACAATTCGGCTAACCCTTCTCGCGCCGCGCCTTTCCCGGCAGGTGGTTGACCCGCAGGGCGCGCAGCAGCGTGGACGGTGCGGCCAGGGAACTGGGGTGGGTGCGCATGTACGTCACCGAGTTGAACCGCACGGCGACGGACCGGTCCGTGATCGAGGCGTCGGCGATCTGCTCGGCGAACCACTTCGAGACGCGGTAGCCGCGTGGATACGGGCCGGTCACATCCGGCCGGGCCAGATCGGCCGCGGTGGATATCTGCCAGGCCGCGTCCACCACGACGCGCTGATCGGCGAAGAAGCCGCGGGCGGGGGCGTCGAGGTCCGGCCGGGAGCGCAGATACTCCGACAGGGCCGAGGCGTGCAGGGTGGCCGAGGACATGCCCTGCCCGTAGATCGGGTTGAACGAGGCGACCGCGTCCCCGACGCTGATCAGCCGGGCCGGGAACCGGCTGAGGAGATGGAAGTCACGGCGGCGGCTGTCGGCCTGGTGGTAGGGGAGGATCTCGCCGAGCTGATCGCCCGCGACCGCCTCGCGGTAGACCGGCGGCAGCTCGCGGCACAGCGCGCGGAACTCCTCGACGTCCCGGATCGGCGACTGCTTCCCGTAGTTGGCCAGAGTGATCAGCCAGCGGTCGTCCTCGATGGCGGTGATCGCGCCGCTCGCCACCCGGGGCGGGGTCGCGGTGGGGGTGCGGTAGGCGATGGCGGCGGCCAGCTCCGGGTCGGCGCTGGTGCGCCGGAAGTAGCCGGTGGCGTAGTCGATGTTGATGGCCATGCGCCGCATCGCGGGCCGCTGCCAGCCGTTCTTCTCCAGCCACTCGCCGAGCTTGCTGGCCCGCCCCATCGCGTCCACGACGAAATCGGCCTCTTCGACCCATTCGTCACCGCTCGCCCCGCACCGCACCCCGCTGACCGCGCCCGCGCGGAACTCCAGGCCCCGGGCGCGGCAGGTGAGGACCTTCACATTGGGCAGCGCCAGGGTGCGGCGGCGGACCAGCGACTCCAGGAACGGGCGGCTGCTGGAGAGCAGCCCCATCGTGCCGTCGCTCACCTTCGGGACGCCGTCGGCGTAGGCGCGGATGGTGTACGGGGACGAGAGGAGCGCGCCGCCCGCCCTCGCCTCGTCCTCGAACCCGGGGAACAGCCGCCGCAGCTGCATCCGGCCGCCGTGCATCAGGGTGTGGAGCTGTCCGTCGTGCGGGGTACCCGGCCTCGGGGACGCGGTGTCCGGTAACGCGTCCCGCTCCACGATCACCACGCTTTCGGCGTGGTCGGACAGCACCCGCGCCGCCAGCATTCCGGCCATACTCCCGCCGAGCACCACCGCCTTGCCCATCAGGACCTCGGTTTTGGTGATCGGTTCGTCCGTACTGAGCCGGGCGAACACACGGGCGGCTGACTCCATCACGAGACCTCCAGACCGGTTATATGCATCAACCAGGCACTGTGGGGTAGGCGCCCGAATCCGACTGACGAAGAGAGAGAAAAGTTGTGCCTGCCCTGACCGATTCCGATGCCCCCGCCGCAGTCCGGCACCCCATGCTCCACCGCGCCATCAAGCGGCGCAAGAACCCTCCGCTGCGGCGCAGTGACATCACGGTCACGAAGGAGAAGGACGTTCACCGGGCGGTCAAAGCCGCGGCCCTCGGAAACGCCATGGAGTGGTTCGACTTCGGGATCTACAGCTATCTCGCCGTCACCATCGGCAAGGTCTTCTTCCCTGGCGGGAGCGCCACGATCCAGGTGCTGTCGTCCTTCGCGACGTTCGCGGTGGCCTTTCTCGTACGGCCGTTGGGAGGTATGTTTTTCGGGCCGCTCGGTGACCGCATCGGGCGCAAGAAGGTGCTGTCCTTCACCATGATCATGATGGCGACGAGCACGCTCGCCATCGGCCTCATACCCGGCTATCACTCCATCGGTTACGTCGCGCCCGCGCTCCTCATCCTCTTCCGGATGCTGCAGGGATTCTCCACCGGTGGTGAATACGGCGGCGCGTCCACGTTCATCGCCGAATACGCCCCCGACAAGCGGCGCGGCTTCTTCGGCAGCTTCCTCGAATTCGGCACCCTCATCGGCTATACGGCCGCCGCCGGACTGGTCACCATCCTGACCGTGACGCTCTCCGACGACACGATGATGTCCTGGGGCTGGCGCATCCCGTTCCTGGCCGCCGCCCCCATCGGGCTCGTCGGTCTCTATCTGCGGCTGAAGCTGGACGAGACGCCCGCCTTCCAGAAGCTGGAGGAGGAGACCGCGGCGCAGGAGCGCACCACGCTCCCGTTCTGGCAGGTGTTCCGGACCCAGTGGCGCGCGATGGTGCTGTGCATGGCGCTGGTCGCCGCGTACAACATCACCGACTACATGCTGCTGTCGTACATGCCGACGTACCTCTCGTCCACGCTCCACTACAGCGAGACCAGCGCCCTCGTCTCGATCATCATCGTGATGGTGGTGCTGATGGCGGCCATCACCTTCGTCGGGCGGCTCTCCGACCGCGTCGGCCGCAAGCCGCTGCTGCTGGCCGGGTCCATCGGCTTCTTCGTCCTCGCCGTGCCGTCCTTCCTGCTCATCAAGCAGGGCGGCATCGTCCCCGTCTTCGCGGGGCTGCTGCTGCTCGGCATGTGTCTGCTGCCGTACGTGGCCGTGATGTCGGCCTCCCTGCCCGCGCTCTTCCCGACCGATGTGCGCTACGGCTCGCTCTCCATCGCCTTCAACATCTCCGTGTCCCTCTTCGGCGGCACCACTCCGCTGGTCGTGGAGGCCATGGTCAGCGGCACCGGCGATGACCTGATGCCCGCGTACTACACGATGGCCGCGGCGATCATCGGCATCATCGCCTCGGCCGTGATGAAGGAGACGGCCCGTCAGCCGCTGGAGGGCTCGCCGCCCGCGGTCGCGACCAAGGAGGAGGCCATCGCCCTGGTCGAGTCCCAGTCCCCGCAGTCCCAGCGCCTCTGACCCTGAACTACGCGAGACCCCTCAGCACGGCGGCGGTCTCCGGGTCGGCCGGGAGGAACGTCTCGATGGCCAGCTCGGAGACGGTCACATCCATCGGGGTGTTGAACGTCGCGATCGTGGAGATGAACGACAGCACCCGGCCGCCGTGCTCGATCATCATCGGCAGCGCGAACGGCGCGTGCCCGCCGCCGGTGGCCGACTCCCGGCCACCCGCCTCGGGCAGCGGATAGCCCGCCACCTCGTCGTACAGCTCGCGCAACGGTGCGGAGCGCATCAGCGCGAGCTGGCGGTCCATCTGGTCCAGCAGATGGCCGCGCCACTCCCGCAGATTGCGGATGCGCGGGGCGAGCCCGTCCGGGTGGAGGGTGATACGCATCGCGTTCATCGGCGGGGCGAGCAGATGGTCCGCCACGCCCTCCAGCAGCATCCCGATACCCCGGTTGGCCGCCAGCACCCGGTACGTGCCGTCGAGCACCAGCGCCGGATACGGCTCGTAGCCGGTCAGCAGCCGCTCCATCCCCTCGCGCAGCGCGCTCATCGACGGATCGTCCACCGCCCGCTCCGGGTAGTGCGGCGCGTATCCGGCGGCGATCAGCAGCGCGTTGCGCTCCCGTACCGGCACATCGAGGTGGTCGGCCAGGCGCAGCACCATCTCCTGGCTCGGCCGGGACCGGCCGGTCTCGATGAAGCTGATGTGGCGCGCCGAGGAGTCGGCGCGCAGGGCCAGCTCCAGCTGGCTGATCCGCCGCCGGTCCCGCCACGCGCGCAGCAGCGCGCCCACCCCGGGCGGCGCGACAGTTGTCATGCCCCGAAGGTAGCGGAACCCCGGCGGCCCCCGTGGCAGGGTGGAAAGCCGAGCCATCACCTGACGAGAGGACCCGCCATGGCAGTCGAGCCGCTGGCCCGCGACGAGATCGAGGAGCGTCTGGAGCAGCTGCCCCGCTGGTCGTTCGCGGACGACCAGCTCTCCCGTACGTACGTCTTCGACGGGCATCCGCAAGCCGCCGGGCTGGTCGCCGAGGTCGCCCGGATCCAGGACGAGCTGGGCCACCACTCCGACCTGACCCTCGGCTACAACAAGGTCACCGTCACCGTGAACACCCACAGCGTCGGCGGCAAGGTCACCGAACTCGACTTCGGGCTCGCCCGCCGTATCGAGGCCGCGGCCCCCGGACGCGGCGCGCGGGAATCGTGACCAAACCGCTCCCCGACCGGCTCCGAATACCCCATGAAGGGTTCCGGTGGCGGTCGGAGGAGTTGAGGCATGGGCGGGCAGCGGCAGCGGATCGCCGTCGTCGGCAGCGGGGTGGCGGGGCTCACCGCGGCGTACGTACTGCAGCGCACACATGACGTCTCGCTGTACGAGGCGGACGACCGGTTAGGCGGCCACGCCCACACCCACCATGTGGCCGCCCCCGGGGGCAGGGTGTGGGCGGTCGACAGCGGGTTCACGCTCCACAACGAGCGCACCTACCCGCAGCTGCTCAAGCTCTTCCGCGAACTCGGCGTCGCCACCCAGGAGTCCGCCTTGAGCATGTCCGTGGTGTGCGAGGGCTGCGGGCTGCAGTACGCGGGTGCGCGCGGGCTGCCCGGGCTGCTGGCCCGGCCCTCCAACGCCGTCCGCGGCCGCTACTTACGCATGCTCACCGAGGTCCCGGCCTTCCACCGGGCCGCCCGCCGCCTGCTGGACCGGGCGCCGGACGACACGGTCACCCTGCGCATGTTCCTCACCATCGGCGGCTGGTCGCGCTACTTCGTCTCCCACTTCATCATCCCGCTGGTCTGCGCCGTCTGGTCCTGCGACGCCGAGTCCGCGCTGCGCCACCCCGCCCACCACCTGTTCCGCTTCCTCGACCACCACGGCCTGCTGTCGGTCACCGGCGCCCCGCCCTGGCGAACGGTCACCGGCGGCTCGCGCACCTACGTCGAACGCGTCGCCAAACAGCTCTCCGCCCTCCACCCCTCGGCCCCCGTACGCACCGTCGTCCGCCACCCCGACGGCGTCGACATCGTCACCGAGGACGGCGAACACGCCCCGTACGACGCCGTCGTGATCGCCGTCCACGCCGACCAGGCGCTGCGGCTGCTGGAGCGCCCCACCGACGAGGAACGCGACATCCTCGGCGCCTTCCCGTACTCCCGCAATGAGACCGTCCTGCACACCGACCCCACCCTGCTGCCTCCGGGCCGCCGCGCCCGGGCCGCCTGGAACTACCGGATGCCGTCCTGCGCCACCCCCTTCGGCCGGGCGCTCATCAGCTACGACATGAACCGGATCCAGCGGCTCGACGCACCCCGCGAACACATCGTCACCCTGGGCGGCGGCGAGCGCGTCGACGAGAGCCGGGTGCTGGCCCGCATGGTGTACGAACACCCCATCCACACCCCCGAGTCGGTGGCCGCCCAGCACTGGCTGCTCACCCTCAACGACCGCGTCACCGCCTTCGCCGGGGCCTACCACGGCTGGGGCTTCCACGAGGACGGCTGCGCCTCCGGCGTACGGGCCGCCGCGGCCCTGGGGGTGCGCTGGTGAACCACCCGCGCGCCCGCCACCCCGCACAGGAGGGCATGGAGTGACCGAACTGCACCCCATATCCGGCGCCGTCCCCCGCCCGGCCGTCGACGCCGCCCGCTGGCCCGCCGTGGCCCACCGGCCCGGCCCCTCCCGGCCCCGTGACGCGCTGGCCCGGCCGCTGGTCCGGCGGGCCCTGGCCCGGCTGCCGCTGCGGGTGCGGTACGGCACCGGGCCCCTCCTCGGCACCACCGGGCCGCTGCTGGAGATCGCCGACCCCGAGGCGTTCGTCCGGCGCGTCGGCCGGTACGGGCTCATCGGCTTCGGCGAGTCGTACCTGGCCCACGAGTGGGACGCCGAGGACCTGGTGGCCGTGCTCACCGTGTTCGCCGAGCACGCCGACCGCATCGTCCCCCGCTGGGCGCGGCCGCTGCGCCGCGCCTGGGCCCCGCGCCACCCCGTCGGGCAGTACAACACCCTGGAGGCGGCGCCCAAACACGTCCACCACCACTACGACCTGTCCAATGAGCTGTTCGGGCTCTTCCTCGACCCCACCCTCAGCTACTCGGGCGCCCTCTTCGACCGTCTCCCCGCCGTCTGGGACGACCTCGCCGACGCCCAGCACCGCAAGATCGACCGGCTGCTCGACCTCGCCCGGGTCGGCCCCGGCACCCGGCTGCTGGACATCGGCACCGGCTGGGGCGCGCTGGCGCTGCGCGCCGCCCTGCGCGGGGCCCGCGTGGTCACCGCGACCCTCTCCGAGGAGCAGCGGCGGCTGGCGGCGCGGCGGGCCCTGCGCGACGGGCTCACCGACCGGATCACCCTGCTGCTGTGCGACTACCGGGAGCTGGAGGGCCAGTACGACGCCATCATCAGCGCCGAGGTGATCGAGGCTGTCGGGGCGGCGTACTGGCCCCGCTACTTCACCACCCTGCAGAACCTGCTCGCCCCCGGCGGCCGGATCGCCCTCCAGGCCGTCACCATGCCGCACGACCGGATGCTCGCCACCCGCCACACCTACACCTGGATCCAGAAGTACATCTTCCCCGGCGGCTTCCTGCCCTCCGTGACCGCCCTCGAACAGTGCGCCGCCCGCCACACCCGGCTGCGCCTGGTCCGCCGCGACGCCTTCGGCGACCACTACGCGCAGACCCTGCGGCTGTGGCGGGAACGTTTCACCGCCCGCGAGGCGGAGGTCGCCGCCCTCGGCTTCGACGCCACGTTCCGCCGCATGTGGACCTTCTACCTCGCCTACTCCGAAGCGGGCTTCCGCGCCCGCTACCTCGACGTCCAGCAGATCCTGCTCCAGGAGGCAGACCGATGAGCGACGTGGCCCCCACCCTCGCCCCGATCGCCGAACGCCTGCTCGGCGGGCCGCTCCCGGTGCGGCTGTGCGCCTGGGACGGCAGCGAGGCGGGCCCGCCGGACGCGCCGCGCGTCGTCCTGCGGTCGCCGCGCGCGGTGCGGCGGCTGCTGTGGCAGCCCGGCGAACTCGGCCTCGCCCAGGCGTACATCAGCGGCGACCTCGACGTCGAAGGCGACCTCACCGACGCGCTGCGCGCCGTAGGCCACGCCCTGCGCGAGCACTCCGCCACCCCGTCCCGGGTCGGGCTCGCCGCCCGCGCCCGGGCCGCCGCCCGCACCGCCCGGATCGGCGCCATCGGGCCGCCGCCGTCCGCCCCCGCCGCGTGGCAGGGGCCGCTCAGCGAGTTCTACGAGCGGCTGCTCGACCCCTCCATGGCGTACTCCTGCGCCTACTGGACCAGCCACGACCCCTCGTACGGCCTCGCCGACGCCCAGCGCGACAAGCTGGAGGTCATCTGCCGCAAGCTCGGGCTCGTCCCCGGCGCCCGCCTCCTCGACGTCGGCTGCGGCTGGGGCGCCCTCGCCCTGTACGCGGCCGACCGCCACAAGGCGCAGGTCACCGCCGTCACCCAGGTGCCCGAGGAGCGGGACTTCGTACGCGAGCGGGTCGACGAACTGGGGCTTGGCCAGTTCGTCGAGGTCGTGCTGAGCGACTACCACGATCTGCCGGGCGGTCAGTACGAGGCCGTGGCGTGCGTGGAGACGGGCGAACAGGTCGGCCACGACCAGTACCCGCGCCTCGCCCGCACCCTGCACGGCATGCTGCGGCCCGGCGGCCGCGCCCTCGTCCAGCAGCTGTCGCGAGCCGCCACCGGGGGCGGCTTCCTCTCGCTGGACGCCTACCTCACGCCCGGCCTCCACACGCGGCCCCTCGGCGACACCATCGGCCTGCTGGAGGCCGCCGGACTGGAGGTGCGCTCCTCCGAGTCCCTGCGCGAACACTACGTCCGCACGGTCGGCGCCTGGCGGGAGGCGCTGGAGGCCCAGTGGGACGCCCTGCGGCTGCTCGCGGGCGACGACATCGCCCGCAGGTGGCGCCTCTACCTGGCCGGTGGCGCGCTCGCCTTCGAGGAACGCCGCATGGGCGTCGACCAGATCCTCGCCGTACGGCCCACGGGGCGCGGCGTCAGCGGCATGCCGGACACGCCCGCCGCGTGGTATCCGGCGCTGGAGGTGGCATGACCGCTTTCCCCTGGGGCGCCTTCGGTATCTCTCTCGTCTACAGCGCCATCGCCCCCCTGGCCATCACCCTCCTCACCTTCCTGGTCGCCCTGGCCAAGGGAGTCCACCGCATCGTGGACGTGGCGTGGGGGCTCGGGTTCACCGCCATCGCCCTCGTCACCTTCGCCGCCTCCGACGGCCACGGCGACGGGACGCGGCGGCTGCTGGCCACGGTGCTCACCGCCGTCTGGGCGCTGCGGCTCGCCGTGCACATCGGCGTACGGCGGTGCGGGCACGGCGAGGACGCCCGCTACGAACGCCTCCTGGCCCGGGCCCCCGGTAACCGCCACCTCTACGCCCTGCGCGTCCTCTACCTCCCCCAGGCCGCCCTGATCTGGCTCGTCTCCCTCCCCGTCCAGGCCGCCCAGTACGCCACCGGCCCCCTGGGCCCGGCCGCGGCGGCGGGCGCGGCGCTCTGGCTCCTCGGCCTCACCTTCGAGGCCGTCGGCGACTCCCAGCTGGCCCGCTTCCGCGCCGATCCGCGCAACCGGGGCCGCATCATGGACCAGGGCCTGTGGCGGTGGACCCGCCACCCCAACTACTTCGGGGACGCCTGCGTGTGGTGGGGCCTGTTCCTGCTGTCCTGCGTGACGTGGCCGTCCGCCCTGGTCTCCCTGATCTCCCCGCTGGTCATGACCTACGTCCTCACCCAGGGGCGCGGCAAGGCCCTCCTGGAACGCCACATGGCCGACCGCCCGGCGTACGCCGCCTACGCGGCCCGAACCAGCGGCTTCCTCCCCCGCCCCCCAACCAACCCGTGACCCAAGCCGCGCGGCCTTCCCCGCAGTACCAATATGCGGCTCCGCCGCGTGGCGGGCTCCGCCCCGGGCCCCGCTCCTCAAGCCGTGCCCCGGGCCGGGGGCAACGCTGGGCGCGGCGCAGGTGGTGTGTCCCCCACCCCGCCCCTTCCCGAAACCGGGGCTCTGCCCCGGGCCCCGCTCCTCAATCGCCGGAGGGGCTGAAGATGGCTGATGCGGCCCCCGAAGCCCGCGCCCCGGGCCCCTGTGGGGCTGCTGTGCCCCCGGACCCCCGTGGGGCTCCGTTCTCGGTGGGCGTGCGCCCGCTGTTCAGCCTCTCCGGCGATTGAGGAGCGGGGGTGTGGGGGCGGAGCCACTGCTTTCGGGAAGGGGCGGGGTGGGGAACAACCCACGGTCAGGCGCCGTGGCGGGCGTCGTGGAAGCGGGCGGCGGCCTCGGCCAGGTCCACGATGGGGGGTGGGTAGGAGGAGAGGTGGCCCGGTTGGTGGGCCAGTTCGGGCACCCAGCGGCGGACATAGGCGCCGTCCGGGTCGAAGCGACGGGCCTGGGACAGCGGGTTCAGGACCCGGTTGGGGCGGGTGTCCGTACCGGTCCCGGCCACCCATTGCCAGTTGAGCTGATTGTTCGCCACGTCCCCATCCACCAGCAGATCCAGAAAGTGCCGCGCCCCCACCCGCCAGTCCACGTACAGCGTCTTCGTCAGGAAGCTCGCCACCAGCAGCCGCGCCCGATTGTGCATCCACCCCTCCGCCGCCAGCTGCCGCATCCCGGCGTCGACGAGGGGGTAGCCGGTGCGCCCCGCCTTCCAGGCCGCGACGGCGGTCTCGTCGGACCGCCAGCGGTCGCCGCGCGGGCGGTAGTCGGCGCGGGAGGCGTCGGGGCGGGCGGCGAGGACCTGGTGGTGGAAGTCGCGCCAGGCGAGCTGCCGTACGAAGGCGTCGGCGCCGGGCCCGCCGGACTCCCGGGCCCGGCGCACCAGCTCCACGGGGGAGAGGCAGCCGAAGTGGAGGTAGGGGGAGAGCCGTGAGGTGGCGTCGCCCGCCAGATCGTCGTGGCGGTCGGCGTACGCGCCAAGACCCGACCGCAGCCACGCGGTGAGGCGGCGGCGCCCGGCCCGTTCGCCGCCCTCGGGCAGCCCGGGGGAGGGACTGCCGGAGGAGGCGAGCGAGGACACGGCGGTGAGCGGTTCGGACCGCACACCGGACGGCACCCGCACATCGCGCGGCGCGGCCAGCGGTCTGCGCAGTTCGACGCCCTGCCAGGCGCGGTAGTAGGGGGTGAAGACGGCGTAGTGGTCCTTTCCGGACGGGGCTACGGTGCCGGGCTCGGCGGCGGTGAGCACGGCGCCGTGCACCTCCAACGCCGAGCCCAGCGCCTCCCTCAGCCCCGCCTCCCGCCGCCCCGCGAACCCGCTCACCCCGCCCGCGATATGCACCGACCCGGCCCCCACCTCCTCGGCCACGCGGCGGATCTCCTCCACCGCGTCACCCGTACGGACGACCAGACGGCCCCCGCGCTCCCGCAGGCCCGCGTCCAGGTCGGCCAGCGCGTCCCGCAGGAACGCCACCCGGTTGGGCACGGCGAACCCCGCCGCCGCCACTCGGCGGTCGACGACGAACAGCGGGACGACCTGGTCGGCGGAGCGGATCGCGGCGTGCAGCACGGGGTTGTCGCGCAGCCGCAGGTCGGAGGTGAAGACGGCGATCGAGGTGCTGGGCTTTGAAGGTGGGGTCACCTCTCTCCCTTATCACCGGGCCCCCTCACCCCGCCGGGAGCGACATCAGCCCGATCGGATCGGTGGTCGGCGCCTTGGAGCCCCCGGCGGGCTCGACCGTCACGCCCACGCCGGACGCCTTGCCGACCGCGCCGCTCAGCAGGGCCGCCGTACCGCCGCCGGTGCCGGTGTCCGCGGTGTCCATGAGCCCCGCCGACCGCATCGTGCCGCCGTCGCTGAACCACAGCTGGTACACCCGCCCCTCGGGCGGCTTCGGCAGCCCGGAGGCGAGGAACGCGGCCTTGTCCAGGGTGTGCGAGACCACGACCGTGCCCGTGGCGCCGTTCGTCAGCTTGGCGTTGCGGCTGTGGGCGTCCGGGGCGGCCAGCACCTCGGTCACCGCGGCCACCTGTGCCAGCCGCTGTTCGGAGCGCTGGGCCGTATCGCGCGCGTCGGACGCCTCCCCGTTCTGCCAGAACGCGACCCCGCCGAGCGTCACCGCCCCGGCGAGGCAGGCCGCGAGGGCGAAGTTCTGCCACCGGCCGCCGCGCGCGGCACGCCGGTGCGGGGTGGCGCCGCCGGAGAACTCCGGTTCGCTGCGCGCCACCCGCGGTGGGTCCTGACGGACCGTGGCGATCCGCCGCATCACATCGTCCTTGAGCACCGGCGACGGCGTCAGCGAGGTGGCCATGCCCAGCTTGGCGGCGGTGGCCCGTAGCTCCCGTACCTCCTGGGCGCAGGCCTCGCAGTCGGCCAGATGCCGTTCGAAGGCCAGCAGCTCCCGCCCGGAGAGGGCGTACACCGCGTACGCGCCGGTCAGCGTGTGCAGGTCCGCTCGGTCCGCTCTGGTCATGCCCCGACCCCCATGCAGTCGCGAAGCCGGATGAGTCCGTCCCGGAGTCTGGTCTTCACCGTGCCGAGCGGGAGCTGGAGCAGCTCCGCCACCTCGCGGTAGGTACGGCCACGGTAGTAGGCGAGCGTCACGGACTGACGCTGTAGTTCGGTGAGGGTCTGCATGCAGCGGCGCACCTGCTCGCGCTCCAGCCTGGCCTCGACCTGCTCGGTCACCTCGTCGAAGGCCGGGGTGCGGTTCAGCAGCGCGGCGCGCTCCTCGCGGTCCGACGCGGACTGCGCGGACCGTACGCGGTCGACGGCGCGGCGGTGCGCGAGCGTCATGATCCACGCCATGGCGCTGCCCCGGGCGGGCTCGAACCGGGCCGCGGTCCGCCACACCTCCACCAGTACCTCCTGGGTGACCTCCTCCGCCTGGGCGGGGTCGCGCAGCAGACTGCGCGTCAGGCCGAGGACGGAGCCGCTCACGGCGTCGTAGAGCGCTGCGAAGGCGTTCTGGTCCCCCCGGGCCACCAATCCGAGCAACTCCTCGAGGTCCGGGCCCCTGGGGGCCGGTCCACCGATGAACACGGGCTCTCTCACTAGCCGTCCTTCCGGATGAGCATTACGACACCACGCGGATGTCGTATCTCATTCGTCGTCGGAGCGGGTGCGGATTGGTCAGATCAGCGAATTTGCCGGTCCGGCAAGGAAGTTTGGCAGATCGGTCCCGAGGTGAGCACTCTCGGGATATGACCGGAACCCATGACGCACACAGACACGGACACGCGCACGGACACGCGCACGGACACGATCACGGGCAGCCCGACTGGGACGCCTTCGCCCCGATCCTCGAACAGGGCGCCGAGCTGCACACCCCCATCCACGACCAGGCCACCGCCTGGCTGCGCGAGCGCTTCGCCGCGTCGGACGGCTCCGTACGCCGTGTCCTCGACGTCGGCAGCGGCCCCGGCGTGGTGACCTGCCTCCTCGCCCAGGCCTTCCCGGACGCCGAGGTCGTGGCCGTCGACGGCACGCCCGCGCTGCTGGAGCGGGCCAGGGAGCGGGCCATCCGGCTCGGGCTCGCCGACCGCGTCTCCACGCTCCACGCCGAGCTGCCGGAGGGGCTCGACCCGGCCACGATCGGCACCGCGGACCTCATCTGGTCGAGCAAGACCGTGCACCATCTGGGTGATCAGCTCGCCGCGCTGCGCCAACTCGCCGCCGCCCTGCGCCCCGGCGGGCTGCTGGCGCTCGGCGAGGGCGGGCTGCCGCCCCGTTTCCTGCCCCGGGACGCGGGGCTCGGCCGCCCCGATCTGCTGGCCCGGCTCGACGCGGTCCAGGGGGAGCGGTTCACCGAGATGCGGGCCGGGCTGCCGGACGCGGTGGAGACCGTCGAGGACTGGCCCGGGCTGCTCACGTCGGCCGGTCTCACCGGCGCCACCAGCCGCAGCTTCCTGCTCGACCTGCCCGCCCCGCTCGGCGCGGAGGGACGCGCGTTCCTGCGGGTCGAGTTCGCCCGGTGGCGCGAGGCCGCCGCCGACGGTCTCGACGACGGCGACCTCGCCGCCCTGGACCGGCTGCTCGACCCGGACGACGAGGCCGGGATCATGCTGCGGCCGGATGCCTTCCTGCTGGTCGCGCAGACCTTCCACGTGGCGGCCCGCGAAGCGTGACGGAGATCAGCCGGTGGTGAGGGTGAGCCCGTACGCGCTGAGGATCGGGTTCACCGGCTGGTAGTACGTCGTACCGCCGACGGTGCAGTTGCCGGAGCCGCCGGAGAGGACGCCCTGCGCCTCGGTGCCGGAGACGAACGAGCCGCCCGAGTCGCCGGGCTCGGCGCACACATTGCTGCGGGTCACGCCCCGGATGGTGCCCTCGGGGTAGACCACGCTGGTGTTGTGCTGCTGGATCGTGCCGCAGTGCCAGCCGGTGGTCGAGCCCGAGCGGCAGACGGACGAGCCGACTGGCGCCTCCTGGGAGCCGGTGACCGTGATGGTGGTGGCGTCGGGGCCGATCACCAGGGGCGTGGGCGTCCAGTTGGCGTTGGTGGCCACCCACGCGTAGTCGCTGCGGGGGAAGACCGAGCCCTGGAAGGTGCCCTGCGCGACCCGGTTGAAGCCGGTGGTGGTGTCGCCCGCGTCGCCGCAGTGCCCGGCGGTGACGAACCCGGCCTGGGTGCCCTGGGCGACGGAGAAACCGATCGAGCAGCGGGCGGTGGCGTTGATGTAGTACGCCTCGCCGCCGCGCAGGTCATAGAGGGGAGCCGGGCGCTCGGCCGACTCCACGATGCGCACCATGGCGCGGTCGACGCCGCTGGCGTCGATGAACCGCTGGGCCGCGGTCGGCTGGGCCGACTGGACGACCACGCTGTTGCTCTTCACGTCCACGTACCAGAGGGAGGCGGTGGAGGCGGCCGGGGGGCGCTCCTCGGCCACCCGGTCCAGCATGTCCTTCGCGGCGTTCAGCTGCTCCAGGCTGTGGCCGACGACGGTGGCCTTGGCGCCGGAGGCCGTGATGGCGCCGCTCTGCGCCTGGTCGGTGGTGCCGACGGTGAGTTCGGCGGTGTTCCCGGTCACCCAGGTGCCCGCGTAGCTGCTGCCGAGGTTCTTGCGCCAGCCGGGTTCGGCCTGTCCGGCCTTGTACTCGTTGGATATCCGGGTCCGCGCCTCGTCGGCCGTCAGGCCCAGGTCGCGCTGCATGGCGGCGAGCACCTCGGGCGGGATGTCCCGGTGGGATGCGGGCGGCGGGGACGGGTTCGCGGTGGCGGGTATGCCCGCACCGGCGAGGAACAGGGCGGCTATGGCGACGGTGCATCCCGTGGCTAGCTCAAGACCATGACGGCGTCTGCGGCGCATAGTGCGTTCTCCTGTCACGTGTCACGCTATGTGTCTTGCTGAGCGCTAAGCGTAATTGCGGTGACAGGGGACCGCGCGGCGGGCGTGAACACGACGACGCCGCGGCATGACGACGCCCCGCCGCGCCTTGCGCGACGGGGCGACCGCTTGGTGGTTGGTCAGTCCGCCAGGTTGAACGTGTCCGGGTTCGGACCCAGGCGGTTGCCCGAGTCCAGGGCGCCTATCGCGGACAGGTCGTCGGAGTCCAGCTCGAAGTCGAAGACGTCGATGTTGTCCTTGATACGGGACGGCGTCACGGACTTCGGGATCACGACGTTGCCCAGGTCGAGGTGCCAGCGCAGCACGACCTGCGCCGGGCTCTTCCCGTGCTTCGCGGCGATCTCGACGAGCTTCGGCTCCTCCAGCAGACCCTTGCCCTGGCCCAGCGGGGACCAGGCCTCGGTGACGATGTCATGGCGGGAGTTGAAGGCGCGCAGCTCGGCCTGCTGCAGCTGCGGGTGCAGCTCGACCTGGTCGATCACCGGGGTGACCGAGGCCTCGGAGAGCAGCCGCTGGGTGTGGGCCGGGTGGAAGTTGGACAGGCCGATGGCCTTGGCGCGGCCGTCGGCGTAGATCTTCTCGAAGGCCTTCCAGGTGTCCACGTACTTGTCGACCTCGGGCAGCGGCCAGTGGATCAGGTAGAGGTCCACGTAGTCCAGGCCGAGCTTGGTCAGCGAGGCGTCGAAGGCGCGGAGCGTCGAGTCGTACCCCTGCTCGGCGTTCCAGAGCTTGGTGGTGACGAACAGCTCGTCGCGGGCGATGCCCGAGGCGGCGAGCGCCTTCCCCGTGCCCTCCTCGTTGCCGTATATCGCGGCCGTGTCGATGTGGCGGTATCCGGCGTCCAGCGCGTTGCGCACCGCGACCTGGGCCTCGTCGTCCGGGATCTGCCAGACACCGAAGCCGAGCTGCGGGATCCGAACGCCATTGTTGAGGGTGATGAAGGGGACCTTGCTCACGAGCAGTCGATCCTTACGTCGTGCGGATTCGTACTCTCTCTGTCAACGGTCACCGGGCGCCACGCATTCCCGGTCCGCGAGCCGCACCGGATGCGCGATCTCCGTGCGGAAACGGTGCGAAGTGTGCCCCTCGCGTACCGTCGCGCCCACCGCGACCGCCGCCAGGCTCACCGTACCCCGTGGTGCTCGCACCACCATGACCAGCCGGTATGTGCCCCCGATGGGGACCGTGCCGGTGCGGCGGATCTCCCAGCCGGGGTCGGAGCGCAGCTCCCGCCGCGCCTCCAGGCGGACGCGCTCGCCGGTCGTCAGGGCGTGGTGGTCGTCCGGGAGGCCGAGCCGGGCGCCGAGGCGGATCGGCGCGGAAGCGTCGGTTTCCGTGAGCTGATGCGGGGCCATGGACCAGGCGACCGGTTCGAAGGTGGCCTCGGTGGCGGTCGACAGGGTCAGATCGAGGTTGACCGTGTGCAGAGCGGGTTCCGGCGCGTCCCGTGCGCAGCTGATCGCGCAGTGCAGCAGATGGTAGGTGGCGGTGGGCGCCTCGGCCTTCAGGAAGGCCAGGACGTCCGGGTCCCCGGCGGCCAGCTCGGCCGTCACCGGGACGGACACCGGTCCGCCCAGGGTGACGTGGCCGGTCAGCGCCGGGGACTGGGGAGTTTCCTCGGATACCAGAGTCAGTTCGCGCTCGGGAAGTGCGGGGAGAATGACATCGATCATTTCGTGCCCCCTTCGCGGCTCGGTGGTTCCCAGGGAGTGCGTATACCCCGTCTCCTACGCGTTGTAGAGCGCCTCGACCTCGACGGCGTACGCCTGCTCGATCGCCTTCCGCTTCAGCTTCAGGGACGGTGTCAGGAGACCATGCTCCTCCGAGAACTGGGCGGCAAGTATCCGGAACGTACGAATCGACTCGGCCTGCGAGACGGTGGTGTTCGCCGCGACCACCGCCCGCCGGATCTCGGTCTCCAGATCCGGGTCCCGGACCAGCTCGTTCGCCGCCATATCCGGTTTGCCGCGCATCGTCAGCCAGTGCGAGACGGCCTCCGGGTCGAGGGTGACCAGCGCCGCGACGTACGGGCGGTCGTTGCCGACCACGATGCACTGGGCCACCAGCGGATGCCCCCGCACCCGCTCCTCAAGGCCGACCGGTGAGACGGTCTTGCCGCCGGAGGTCACCAGGATCTCCTTCTTCCGCCCGGTGATCGTCAGATAGCCGTCGTCGTCCAGCGTGCCGAGGTCGCCGGTGGCCAGCCAGCCGTCGCGCAGCACGGCGTCGGTGGCCTTCGGATCGCCGAGGTAGCCGTTGAAGATCTGGCCGCCGCGCAGCCAGATCTCACCGTCGTCGGCGATGTACACGGTGGTGCCCGGGATCGGCTGCCCGACCGTGCCGTAGCGGGTCCGCTCGGGCGGGCAGGCGGTGGCGGCCGCGGTCGACTCGGTGAGCCCGTACCCCTCGTACACGGTGACGCCCGCGCCCCGGAAGAACAGCCCGAGCCGCCGCTCCATGGCCGAGCCGCCCGACATCCCGTGCCGGACCCGGCCCCCCATCGCGCCGCGCACCTTGCTGTAGACGAGCTTGTCGAAGATCTGGTGCTGCACGCGCAGCGAGGCGCTGGGGCCGCTGCCGATGCCGAACGCCTTCTCCTCCACCGCCTCCGCGTACCGCACCGCGATCTCGACCGCCTTCTCGAACGGCCCCGACCTGCCGTCCGCCTCCGCCCGGCGGCGCGCCGCCGCGAACACCTTCTCGAAGATGTACGGCACGGCGAGGATGAAGGTCGGCTTGAAGGACTGCAGGTCGGGCAGGAGCGCGGACGCCGCCAGCTTGGGCTGGTGGCCGAGCTTGACCCGGCCGCGGATCGCGGCGACCTCCACCATCCGGCCGAAGACGTGCGCGAGGGGGAGGAAGAGCAGGGTGGCGGCCTCGTCGCCGCGCTTGGAGTGGAAGGCGTCCTCGTACCGCTCGACGACGTTGTCGCACTCGGCCATCAGATTGGCATGGCTGATCACACAGCCCTTGGGGCGGCCGGTGGTGCCCGAGGTGTAGATGATGGTCGCGGTCTGCTCCGGCGTCATCGCCAGCCGGTGCCGGTTGACCAGGTCGTCGTCGATGGACTCGCCGTCCGCGATCAGCTGCTCCAGCGCCCCGGCGTCCAGCTGCCACAGCCGCTTGAGGTTCGGCAGTCGGCCGACCACCGAGCCGACCGTCATGGCGTGGTCCTCGTGCTCGACCATGCACGCCGAGACGGACGCGTCGTGCAGCATCCAGAAGACCTGCTCGGCGGAGGAGGTCGGGTACAGCGGCACGCTCTGCGCGCCCACGGTCCACAGCGCGAAGTCGAACAGCGTCCACTCGTAGCGGGTGGGGCACATGATGCCGACGCGGTCGCCGAACCGGACGCCCTGGGCCAGCAGCCCCTTGGCGAGCGCCACCACCTCGTCCCGGAACTGGGCCGAGGTCACGTCCTCCCAGCGGCCGTCGGGCGTCTTGCGCGCCAGCGCCACCCGATGTGGATCGGACTCCGCATGCTCGAAGACGGCATCCGCCAGTCCTCCGGCCTGGGGCGCCGACGCCATCGGGGGGACGGTGAACTCGCGCAATACCTGCTCCTTGAAGCCGCTCCGCACAGCGCCGCGACCGTACCCGATCCTGACCTCGCGATGGGAGAGGTGTTTCGTCGGGGAATGGTCGAATTGCGTTCTGGTCAGTGTGGTGAAAGAGCGTCAAACAGTCACTGTGGGCGCCGGTTTGTACTCAGTCTGCCTCTATGCGCCGCATGTGTGGCCGATATGTGACGACTTTCTGCACGGAATCTCTCCGATCACAGCACAGCCCGGGCGGTGCGTGGCGGGTGCTCGCTCCCTACGGCACCGGCCCGGCCAGGATCGCCTCCGCGAGCCGCTCCGCCGCGGCGCGGGTCGCGGTGTCCCGCTGCCGCTCCCCGTACAGCAGGACGAAGTCCACCGGCCCCAGCTCCGGCAGTCCCGCCCGCTCCGGGACCGGCACCAGGCCCGGCGGAATCAGGCCATCGGTGTGCGCCATCACCCCGAGCCCCGCGCGCGCCGCCGCGACCAGCCCGTTGAGGCTGCCGCTCGTGCACACGATCCGCCACGCCCTGCCGTCCCGCTCCAGCGCCTCCAGCGCCCGGGCCCGGGTCAGCCCCGGCGGCGGGAAGACGATCAGGGGGAGCGGGCGCCCGGGGTCCAGCCGCAGCCCCTCCGCGCCGATCCACACCAGCCGGTCCCGCCACACCAGCTGCCCCTGCGGCCGCTCCTCGGACCGCTTGGCCAGCACCAGATCCAGCTTTCCCGCCGCCAGCTGCTGGTGGAGGGTGCCCGACAGCTCGACCGTCAGCTCAAGATCCACCTCCGGGTGATCGCGGCGGAACCCCTTCAGGATCTCCGGCAGCCGGGTCACCACGAAGTCCTCCGACGCCCCGAACCGCAGCCGCCCGCGCAGCCGGGTGCCCCGGAACCAGCCCGCCGCGCGCTCGTTCGCCTCCAGGATCGACCGCGCGAACCCGAGCATCGCCTCGCCGTCCTCGGTCAGCTCCACCCCGTGGGTGTCGCGGCTGAACAGCTGCCGTCCGGCCGCCTCCTCCAGCTTGCGGACGTGCTGGCTCACGGTGGACTGGCGCACCCCGAGGCGGTGCGCGGCCTGCGTGAAGCTCAGGGTCTGGGCGACCGCGAGGAACGTACGGAGCTGGGCGGGATCGAACACATCTTCCACTGTAGGCAGCGCCCATCACGGAACGCGATAGCAGTCAGAGCGGTATGCGGGATTCCCGATGGGCCCGCTCGCGGGCAGGCTGGAGAGGGCTCCGTACGGCACCCAGGCAGTCCGAGGAAGATCGAGAAAGATCGAGAAAGAGAGTTCATGCACCGCCCGCACCATCTGCTCCGCAAGATCACCCTCCCCTCCTGGCTGCCGCTGGACGGCTTCATCCTGGGCCTGGTGGGCACCGTCGCCCTCGCCGCGCTGTTCCCGGTCAGCGGCCGGGCCGCCACCGTGACGGACGGGGCGACGACGGTCGCGGTCGCCTTCCTCTTCTTCCTCTACGGCGCCCGGCTCTCCACCCGCGAGGCGCTGGACGGCGTACGCCACTGGCGCCTCCACCTGACCGTGCTGGCCTGCACCTTCGTCCTCTTCCCCGCGCTGGGTCTGGCCGCCCGCGGCCTGGTCCCGTACGTCCTCACCCAGCCCCTGTACACCGGCCTCCTCTTCCTGTGCCTGGTGCCCTCCACGGTCCAGTCCTCGATCGCCTTCACCTCGCTCGCCCGGGGCAACGTCGCCGCCGCGATCTGCGCGGGCTCCTTCTCCAGCCTGATCGGCATCGTCGTCACCCCGGTCCTGGCCGCGCTGCTCCTCGGCAGCGGCGGCGGCGGGTTCTCGGCCGACTCGGTCATCGAGATCGCCCTCCAGCTGCTGGCCCCCTTCCTGGCCGGGCAGCTCCTCCGCCGCTGGATCGGCGGCTTCATCTCCCGCCACCGCGCGGTCCTGCGCCTGGTCGACCGGGGCTCGGTGCTGCTCGTCGTCTACGCGGCCTTCAGTGCGGGCATGACCCAGGGCATCTGGCACCAGATCACCCCCGCCCGGCTGGGGATCCTGCTGGTCGTGGAGGCGGTGCTGCTCGCGCTGATGCTCACCCTCACCACGTACGGCTCCCGGAAGCTGGGCTTCCCACGGGAGGACCGCGTCACGATCACCTTCGCGGGCTCCAAGAAGAGCCTGGCCGCAGGGCTCCCCATGGCCAGCGTCCTGTTCGGCGCCCAGGCGAGCCTGGCCGTCCTCCCGCTGATGCTCTTCCACCAGATGCAGCTGATGGTCTGCGCCGTCCTGGCCCGCCGCTTCGCCGACCGTGCCCCGGAGCCTGCCCCCGAGGCCCCGGCGGTGGACACCGCTCAGCCCCGGGCCGTAGCCCGCTGAGCGACCCCGAGCTGTCCTCTTTCCCCTCCCGTCCCGTAGTTTTCCGTAAATGTCGAACACTCTTACCCATGGGGCCTTTCGCACCGAGCGCTTATGGGCCGCGACCGGTGTGCTGTCCCTCGTCCTGTTCCTCACCTCCGTGGTGGCCTGGGTGGACACCCTCGAGTTCGACGAGAGGTGCAGCCACGGCATGGTGAACGGCGTCGGGGACCTGGGCAAGATCCGGCGCCAGGCGTTCCCCCCGGCCACCATCTGCGAGTACGCGGGAGGCGACGTCACCGCGGGCGGCACCGGGCTGCTGGGCGCGGTGATCTGGTGCGCCCTGGCGGGGCTCGCGCTCTGCGTGCTGCTGGCCCTGCTGGCCGAATGCGTCGAACTGCCCGCCGGAATCGGGGGACTGCAGCTCACCCGGAAGGAGCGGCTGCGCCGCGCGGGGACGGCCTTCTTCGTCACCGGTTCCTTCTTCGCCATGGTGTACGTGCTGCTCGCATGGCCGCTGCTCGGCGGCCCGTCCTCGGCGTGTTCGGCAGGCGCGGACTGGGGGAGCTATCCGCCGAAGACGCTGGACTACCGCCTGTTCCCGCCGCAGGCGACGTGCATGACCCGCAGCGGGAGCGTCTCGCGGATGAACGCGGGCTGGGCCGAGACCCTGACGGTGATGCTGGCCGTCCCGGCGGCGATCTCCGCGGCCGCACTGGCTCTCGCCTGGCGGCGCGGACGGCGCGAGGCGCACGCCGCCCGTGCCGCCCGCGCCGCTCACGCCGCGAGCGAGGCGTCAGCGGGATGACCGTACGCGGTCCAGGGGGAGATGGGCGGTGGTGGACTGCGCGTCGGGCGGGGCGTTGAACTCGCGGACCCGGCGGAGTTCGGTGTCGCTCAGCGCCCGGGCGTAGACGCGGACCTCGTCCAGCGCGCCCGTCATCCGGGAGCGGCCGTCGACCGCCTCGCCGAGGTGGAGCGCGAAGGGGGAGGAGCGGCTGATGGTGCCGGGGGCGTCGGGCGCGGAGACCGGAGCGGTGCCGTCCACGGTGAGGGTGAGGCGGCCGCCGGTGCGGGTGAGGGCCAGGTGGTGCCACGCACCGTCGTTGTGGGCGGTGGTGGTGGCGACCGAGGCCGAGGTGTAGGTGGCCGGGCCGCTGACGGTGGTCATCAGCGCGCGGACGCGGTTCGACGAGGGCTCCCCGCGCAGCCAGACCTGGGCCTGCTTGCCGCCGATGCCGCCCATCCAGAGGAACGGGTGCTGACCGGAGGCGGCGTTGTAGCGGAACCACAGGCTGATGGTGAAGTCGCGGGTGCCGAGGGGAAGCGCGCTGCGGTAGGGGAGGCGTACGGCGTCGTCCGTACCGTCGAAGGCGAGCGCCCCGCCGAAGCGGCCCTCGGTCCCGGTGGCACCGCCGAGGACGGTCGCGGGGCGGGCGCGGGGCGCGCGGTCGTCCGTGACGGGGGAGGGCGCGGCGCGCGGGCCCAGCCAGTCCTCCGTGAAGCGGGCGAAGCGGATCTCGTCGCGGGCGTCCACCGCGCCGCCCTCGTACATCAGCCCGACCGTGCCGGGCGAGACGAGGGCCATGTCGGAGTAGCCGGACCAGTCGGTGGTGACCACCTTGCCGCGGTCGGTCCCCTCCCAGCTGCGGGCCTCGTCCCAGGAGGAGCGGATCATCATGGTGCGGCGCCGGTCGGGGTCGGCGGGCGCCGCGAACAGCAGCCGCCCGGGACCGTCGCGGCCCGCGTCGCGCAGCCGCAGGACCGAGCCCTGCACCATCGGCGTGGACAGGTCGGGGATGGCGCGGAACGGCGCGGCGAAGCTCTCGCCGCCGTCGCGGCTGATGGCGTAGTCGCGGTGGCCGATGTCGGTGCCGTCCTGTTCGCGCCCGTTGACGTAGACCGAGCCGTCGGCCCGCTCCACCAGCGTCATCTCCGACGGCTTCTGACGGAACGTGCCGTCCTGCGCTATCGGGTACGAGTTCACCGCGCCGACCTTCCAGCGCCTGCCGCCGTCGTCGCTGTAGGCGAGCGCCGCGTGGTTGGCGGTGATGCGGGTGCCGTCGTGGCTCTCGGTGTTGACGGTGAAGAGCAGCCGCCCCTTGTGCCGCCCGTGCCCCAGCTGGATGCCGTGCACCGGGCCGGTCGCGTACCAGGAGTTCCAGCTCGGCGGCAGCAGGGCGGGGCTCAGATCGCGCGGTGTGGACCAGGTGGCGCCGTCGTCGTCGCTGTACTGGAGATGCGGGGTGCGGTCACACGGCACGTCACAGCCCTGGGAGTCGTCCCGGCCGGTGTTGTACGTGCTGGCCAGCAGGACGCGGCCGGTGCGCATGTCCACGACCGGCGCGGGGTTGCCGTGGGTGTCGCCGCCGCCCTCGTTGACCACCTGTAACGGGCCCCAGGTGCGGCCCCCGTCGGTGGAGCGCTTGAGCACCAGGTCGATGTCCCCGGCGTCGCCGCAGTTGTCCTTGCGGCCCTCGGCGAAGGCGAGCAGGGTGCCGTCCTTGGACTTGACGATCGCGGGGATCCGGAAGCAGAAGTACCCGGTGTCCTGGGTGGACTTGAAGAGGATCTGCTGTTCGAAGCCCGCGTCCGCGTCCGTGTCCGGGGAGGAGCCGGAATCGGTACGGGCCGCGGACACGGTGTCGTCCGTGTCCGCGGCCCGTACCGGAAGCGGGGTCAGCGCCAGCGCCGCGGCGGCGAGAAGCACCGAGGCGCGGCGCCGCCAGCGTCTGGTCCGGGGAGTCCGGGGGATCCGGGGGCGTGTACGGGGATCTGACGCCATGGGTCACGACCTGCCCTTCAGAGCCATCTGGACATCAAGACATCACGACATCCCATGTCTGATGGAGACTGTCGCAGAAGTGTCCCGCTTTGCTCCCGTCCGGGACAAGGACCGTGCGTCATGTCGCTTGGATACAGGGCCTGTTCGGCTCAGCGCCCGCCGGGGCGGAGCTTGGGGGCGCACATGACGTCGTCGAGGAGTGTCTGGACGGCCTTCTCCGCCGCGAGTTGTTCCTTTTCGTCGGCGGTCGCGCCCGTGGTCATGATGACCACCGAGCGGCGTCCGGCCGAGTCGGTGGTGGTCCTGACCGTGCCGCCCGCGAGGTCGCCGCCGTGGCCCCAGCGGTCTCCGCCGCAGGTCAGCGGCTGATTGGCGAGCCCGAGGCCGTAGCGCATGCCGGGGAAGGCCTCCTCGTAGTCCGCGTTGACGGGGACGGTCCGGCGCATCTCGGCGAGTTCCTCCGGTTCCAGCAGCTCCCCGCCCAGCAGGGCGGTGTAGAAGCGGGCCAGATCGCGGTCGGTGCTGACCAGGGAGCCCGCGGAGCCTGCCCAGTTCACGTTCCGGACGGTGGTGTCGGTCCACTTGGCCGAGCCCGGGAAGCGCTGGTACGTATGGGCGTGCCTGCCCCTCAGATACGGGTCGTCGCCGGGGGCGTACGTGCCGGTCAGGCCCAGCGGGCGGACGATCCGGTCGTGGACCTCCTTGTCCCACGACCGCCCGGTGACCTTCTTGATGATCATCCCGGCGAGGAGGTAGCCGGGGTTGGAGTAGCTCCACCGAGGTTCCGCGTCGCCCTCCTTGGCGGGCGGGAACTCGGGCTCGTGCTTCATCGCTCCGGCGACGATCTCCGCGGGGTCGATGTGCCGGTACCGGTTCTGCTCGAAGGCCTCGGCCGTGTCCCCGGTCTCCTCCGTGGGGTCGTAGCGGTAGATGCCGCTGGTGTGCTGGAGCAGGTGCCGGATGGTGATGAGGCTGCCGTCGTTGCCGTTGCCGCTCACCACGCCCGGCAGCCACTTGTCCACCGGATCGCTCAGCGACAGCTCTCCCTCGGCGACCAGTTGCAGCACCACGGTGGCCACGAGGGTCTTGGTGGTGCTCGCGGCCCGGTAGTTGGCCCCGTACGGCATGGGGCGGCCGGTGTTCCGTCTCGCCTCGCCCGCCCGGGCGTGCATCCGGCGGTGGCCGTCCTGCCGTACCTCCACGGTGATGCCGGTGTACCCGGCGTCCGCCAGGATCCGGGTCACCCGGCGTTGCAGCTCCTTCTCGGTGAGCGCCGTGCTGCCACCGGCGGTTGCCGCCGGGGCCGCCGGGGCCGCCGGGGCCGCCGGGACGACGGCGACGCCCAGGAGGAGGGCGGCGGCCGCCGTGGCGGTCGCGGCGAAGCGTAAACGGGACGTTCCGCGGTGTCTGTTCATGGCTCATCAGCCTGCCGGGGTGCCGGGACCCGGACCATGGCGCCAACACCCCGGCCCGGGTGGGGGAAAGCCCGATGGGCCGGGTGGGGGAGAACCCCAGGTCACGGCGGAGCCCGGCCCTCCGCAGGAGCGGACCGGGCCCCGGCCGGACCGTCAGGCCGCGGAGCCGCTGTCCACGACGAGGTCGGTGCCGACCACCGAACCCGCCGCCGGTGAGGCCAGGTAGAGCACCGCCGCCGCGATCTCCTCCGCCTCCGCGAGACGGCCCAGCGGGTTCGCCGTCTTCATCCGCTCGACACGGTCGGCCTCGGACTCCCCGGGCTGCAGCGACATGGGGCCGTCGGAGACGCCTGGGCTGACCGCGTTGATCCGGACTCCCTGATGGATGTGGTCGAGCGCGGCCGCCCGGGTCAGCGTGGCCACCGCCGCCTTCGACGTGCTGTACGCGCCGAGGCCCGGAACCCGCAGGTGGGCGCCGAGGTTGGACGAGACGTTGACGATGGCGCCGCCGCCGTTGTCCTTCATGTGCGCGATCTGATGCTTCATCGCCAGCCAGACACCGGTCACATTGGTGCGCAGCACCGCGTCCCAGTCCTCCTCGCTGACCTCACCGACCGGCCCCTGGCCGCGCAATATCCCGGCGTTGTTGACGGCGATGTCCAGTCCGCCGAAGCGGGTGACGGTCTCGCGGACCAGGTCCCGCAGCTGCCCCGAGTCGCCGACATCGGCCGTGACGGCGGCGGCCCGGCCCCCGGCGGTCTCGATGAGGCGGACCGTCTCGGCGAGGGTGGCTTCGGTGCGCCCCGCGGCCACGACCGACGCGCCTTCGGCGGCGAAGGCGAGCGCGATGGCGCGGCCGAGGCCGGAGCCCGCGCCCGTGACGAGGGCGGTCCTGCCGGTGAAGCGGTTCATTGCGTGGCTCCCTGAGCGATAGAGGATGTGGAACGATCGGTCTAATATGTGGGCATGGGAAGTGAGCGACGCTCATCGCTCTTGTTTGTGGGCTGAGGGGGTTGGGGGGCGGGGCTCAGTCCAGCAGTGTCAGGGCCTGCTCCGCCGCGTCCCGTACGCGCGCGGGGTCGTCCGACGCCTTGCCGACCACCCGCAGCCCCTGGAGCAGCACGAGCAGCATCCGTGACAGCGCCCGGGGGTCCCGGTCCTCGGGAAGCTCTCCCTGGGCCTGGGCCCGTATCAGCGCGGAGTAGAGCGGGGTCTCCAGGTGGTCCCAGCTCACCTCCACCCGGCGGGCCATCACCGGGTCGTGCGGGGCCAGTTCCGCTGCGGTGTTGGTCACCAGGCAGCCCGTCAGCCGCCGCTCCGGAGTGGTGGCCTCCTCGGCGAAGCGGCGCACCAGCGCCCGCACCGGGGGCAGCGCGGGGCCCGGCTGAGACAGCTCCATGACGAGGGACGGGTCCTGGTTCTCCGCGTAGCGGTCCATCGCCTTCAGGTACAGCTCGCGCTTGTTCCCAAAGGTCGCGTAGATGCTGGCGCGGCCGACGCCGAGATGATCGACGAGGTCCGCCATCGACGTCGCTTCATAGCCGCGCCGCCAGAACAGCTCAAGAGCCGACTGCAGCGCGGCCTCCGGATCGAACTCCTTCGTCCTGGCCATGGGAAAACCATAGCAGCTATCCAGAACGATCGGTCAAGTACACGTTCGGGTGACGACCCCAGCCCGGAAGTAGTGAGCGGTCGCCGTCAGGCCCCGCCGACCGCCGTCGGCAGCGCGAGCCGGTGCTCGCCCGCGTACACGTTCATCGACGTGCCGCGCAGGAACCCGACCAGCGTGAGCCCCGCCTCGTCCGCCAGATCCACGGCCAGCGAGGACGGCGCCGAGACCGCCGCCAGCACCGGGATCCCCGCCATGACCGCCTTCTGCGCCAGCTCGAACGAGGCCCGGCCGGACACCAGCAGCACCGCCCCGGACAGCGGCAGTTGGCCCTGCTGGACCGCCCGCCCGACCAGCTTGTCCACCGCGTTGTGGCGGCCCACGTCCTCCCGTACGTCCAGCAGCTCGCCCTCCGGCGTGAACAGCGCCGCCGCGTGCAGCCCGCCGGTGCGGTCGAAGACGCGCTGGGCGGCGCGCAGCCGGTCGGGCAGGGCGGTCAGGGTCTCCGGGGTGATGCGGACCGGTGCGGCCTGCCGGTCGTCCGGCTCATCCAGCCGCCAGCGCGCCGTGGTGCGGACGGCGTCCAGGCTGGCCTTGCCGCACAGACCACACGACGAGGTCGTGTAGACGTTGCGTTCGAGGGTGATGTCGGGGACGGGCACGCCCGGGGAGAGCCGCACGTCCACCACGTTGTAGGTGTTGGAGCCGTCCTCGGTCGCGCCCGCGCAGTAGACGATGTTCGCCAGTTCGTCCGCGCTGCCGAGCACCCCTTCGCTCACCAGGAATCCGGCGGCCAGCGCGAAGTCGTCACCCGGTGTGCGCATGGTGATCGCCAGCGGCCGGCCGTTCAGCCGGATCTCCAGCGGCTCCTCGGCCACCAGGGTGTCCGGGCGGGTGCTGACCACCCCGTCCCGGATGCGGATGACGCGACGTCGCTCAGTGACCCGTCCCATGTCGATCAGTCCCGGTTCTGTGCGTGGTTCCGTATGTGCTGGGAGGCCTCATTGTCCTGCACAGGGACCGTGAGACCGCAGCCCGGTGTGGGTAAACTGTAGACAATAACCAATCCGGGGATTCTGGGGATTCCCGGAACCCGGCCGATGCCGACGCCGACGCACAGGGGGACCGATGCTGTCCAAGGGACTGCCGCAGGGCGCGGTGCCGAGGCTGGAGCGGCCCGGGCCGCTGCGCGAGCGCGTCTACGAGGCCCTGCTCGAACTCATCACCACCCGCGCCCTCCGCCCCGGCCAGCACCTCGTCGAGAGCGAACTCGCGGGCCAGCTCGGCGTTTCCCGGCAGCCGGTGCGCGAGGCGCTGCAGCGGCTCAACACCGAGGGATGGGTCGATCTGCGCCCGGCGCAGGGCGCGTTCGTCCACGAGCCCACGGAGGAGGAGGCCGATCAGCTCCTCACCGTCCGCACCCTGCTGGAGGCCGAGGCCGCGCGGCTGGCCGCCGCAGGCGCGGAGCCGGGGGGGATCGCGGCGCTGGAGGCCGTGTGCGCGACCGGTGAACGGGCCGTCCTGGACGACGACGTGGACGGCGCGGTGGCCGCGAACGCGGAATTCCACGCCACGGTGATGGCGCTCGCCGGGAACACGGTGCTGGCGGACCTGGCCGCCCAGGTGCACCGGCGGGTCCGCTGGTACTACACCCCGGTGGCCCGGCAGCGCGGCAAGCAGTCCTGGACCGAGCACCGCGAGCTGATCGCCGCCATCGCCGCGCGGGACGAAGGGCGCGCCACGGAGATCATGCGCGCGCATACGGAGCACACGCGCCACAGCTACCACGAGCGCCCTCGGGACTGACTTCTCAGCCGCGGGTGCCGTCCATGCGGTCGACCGCTTCCTTGGCGTCCTTGAGGTCGGCGCCCGTCACCTCGCGGTACACCTTGATGGCCTGGATCTTCTTGTTCTCGCGCAGCAGCGCGGTCACCCGCTCCAGCCCCGGTTCCTCCTGGCGGATGCCCAGGTGATCGAGGATCAGGTCCGCCTTGCGCTCCAGCCGGGCGTTCCGGCGCTCCATCCGCTTGATACGGGAATCCAGGCCGCTGTACAGCAGGACGACGGCCACGACGAGGATGAGGATCGCTATTTCCATGATCGGCATGGTAGTCGCACGGCATTGACGGGAAATCGCCCCTGCTCCGGCCAAAGTTTGTCCTTCCGCAGGAGAAAGTCGGCGTGGATTGCGGCGCAAGTTCTTCCCACCCCCGACAACCGCTGCTACGTTCCCCTCGAAAGCCCGACCATGTGCATGCCGATGACGGCGGGAGGGGCGGCGTGAGGCGCATGACGGCACGACCCGCGAACGCGCATCAGGCCCGGCTGCTCCGCCTGTTGCGCGACGGCGGCCCCAACTCCCGGGCTCAGCTGGGCGATCAGATCGACCTCTCACGGTCCAAACTCGCCGTCGAGATCGACCGGTTGCTGGAGACCGGACTGGTGGTCGCCGACGGACTCGCCGCCTCACGGGGCGGGCGCCGTTCGCACAACATCCGGCTCGCGCCCGCCCTGCGGCTGCTCGGCGTCGACATCGGCGCCACGTCCGTCGATGTGGCCGTGACCAACGCGGAACTGGAGATTCTCGGCCACCTCACCCAGCCCATGGATGTCCGCGAGGGCCCGGTCGCGGTGTTCGAACAGGTGCTGGCCATGGCCGCCAAGCTCCGCGCCTCCGGCGTCGCGGAGGGCTTCGACGGCGCGGGCATCGGAGTGCCGGGCCCCGTCCGGTACCCCGAGGGCGTGCCGGTCGCACCGCCGATCATGCCGGGCTGGGACGGCTTCCCCGTACGGGAGGCACTCAGCCAGGAACTGGGCTGCCCCGTCATGGTCGACAACGACGTGAACCTCATGGCCATGGGGGAGCAGCACGCCGGAGTCGCCCGCTCCGTCAAGGACTTCCTCTGCGTCAAGATCGGCACCGGTATCGGCTGCGGGATCGTGGTCGCCGGTGACGTCTACCGGGGTACGACCGGCAGCGCGGGCGACATCGGGCACATCCAGGCCGAGCCCGACGGCCGCCCCTGCGCCTGCGGCAACCACGGCTGCCTGGAGGCCTACTTCGGCGGCGCGGCCCTCGCCCGCGACGCCGAGGCGGCCGCCCGCGACGGCCGTTCCGCCGAACTCGCCGCGCGGCTGGACGCCGTGGGGCAGCTCGCCGCCACGGACGTCGCGGCGGCGGCCTCGGCCGGTGACGCCGCCGCCCTCGAACTCATCCGCGAGGGCGGCATGCGCACCGGGCAGGTCATCGCCGGTCTCGTCAGCTTCTTCAACCCGGGTCTGGTGGTGATCGGCGGCGGCGTCACCGGCCTCGGCCACACGCTGCTCGCCGCGATCCGCACCCAGGTCTACCGTCAGTCCCTTCCGCTCGCCACCGGCAACCTCCCCATCGTGCTGGGCGAACTGGGCCCGGCTGCGGGGGTCACCGGCGCGGCCCGTCTGATCAGCGACCACCTCTTCTCCCCGGCCTGACCCTTCCGCCGGGCGCCCCCGCCCGGCCCCGTCCCTACGGCCCGCCCCGCGGATCGGACCGTACCGAGGCACAGCGCGCAGCACGTGTGACAGCCGCGGGTGTGGCTTTCCCCACCCCGCCCCTTCCCGAACCGGGGCTCCGCCCCGGCCCCCGACTGGATCCGGGGCACCAGAAGTGGAGCCCCGGCCCCGAAACCCCCGACCCGCCCCCGGACGTGGGCCCGGACCGGGACTCCGGACGTCGGCCCGGGCTCGGACCCGGACCTGGGCCCGACCGGCCCCGGACCCGGACCTGGGCCTGGACCCGGCCCGGACCTGGGCCTGGACCCGGCCCGGACCTGGGCCCGGACCTGGGCCCGGACCTGGGCCCTGGACCTGGGCCTGGGCCCGGACCTGGGCCTGGTCCCGGACCTGGGCCCGGACCTGGGCCCTGGGCCCGGACGTGGGCCCGGACCTGGGCCTGGTCCCGGAACTGGACCTGGGCCCGACCGGACCTGGGCCCGACCGGACCTGGGCCCGGACCCGGACCTGGCCCTTGGCCCTTGGCCCCTGGGCCTGGGCCCTGGACGCCGGACCGGGCCTGGACCTGGACCCCGGGCCTGGGCCTGGTTCGGTCTCTGAGGCCGAGCCCCGGACCGGGCACCATCCGGCGGGCCGGGACCGGCCGTCCGGCCGAGTCGGGCCGGGTCGCCGGGGGCGCTTGTCGTGGGGCTCACGGGCGCCTCGACACATCCAGCCCCTCCGGCGTTTGAGGAGCGGGGGCCGGGGCTGAGCCCCGGGGTCGGGAAGGGGCGGGGTGGGGGAGACGCAGCAGGCGCACCACCAGCACGGCACAAGCAACACCGCAACACCGCGACCGCGATCCGCCACAGCGACCCGCCCGAGGAGGCTCGCCATGGCACCACCCGATCCGCATCAGCCAGCCGCCGCCGCCACCCCACCCCTTCTCACCATGTCCGGCATCACCAAGTCGTTCCCCGGCGTACGGGCCCTCGACGGCGTCGACCTCGACGTCCAGCCGGGCGAGGTGCATTGCCTGCTGGGGCAGAACGGCGCGGGCAAGTCCACGCTGATCAAGGTGCTGGCCGGGGCCCACCAGCCGGACGGCGGGGAGATCGTCTGGCAGGGCGCGCCCGTGGCCCTGAAGTCGCCGGTCGCCGCCATGCGCCTCGGCATCGCCACCATCTACCAGGAACTCGACCTGGTGGAGGGCCTGTCCGTGGCTGAGAACATCTTCCTCGGCCACGAACCCGCCACCGCGGGCTTCGTACGGTCCCGGGCCGCCCGGGCCACCGCCGCCGAACTGCTGGCCCGCCTCGGGCACCCCGAGATCGACCCGCGCCGACTGGTCGGCGAACTCTCCGCCGCCGCACAGCAGATCGTGTCCATGGCCCGCGCCCTCTCGCACGACGTACGGCTGATCGTCATGGACGAGCCGTCCGCCGCGCTCGACCCCGACGAGGTGGACAACCTCTTCCGTATCGTCGGCGACCTCACGACCGGCGGCGTGGCGGTCGTCTACATCTCGCACCGGCTGGAGGAGATCCGCCGCATCGGCGACCGCGTCACCGTGCTGAAGGACGGCCGCGCCGCCGCCCGAGGGCTGCCCGCCCGTACGACGCCCACCCGCGACATCGTCGCGCTGATGACGGGCCGGGACGTCGAGTACGCGTTCCCCCGCCGCACCACCGAAGCCACCGAAACCCAAGCCGCACACGAACCCGTCCTGCGCCTCCAAGGGCTGGCCAGAGAAGGGGAGTTCGAGCCGGTCGACCTCGACCTGGCGCCCGGCGAGATCGTCGGGCTCGCCGGACTCGTCGGCTCCGGCCGGTCCGAGATCCTGGAGACCGTCTACGGCGCCCGCCGCCCCACCTCGGGCCGCGTCCTCGTCGACGGCCGCCCGCTGCGCCCCGGCAGCGTGACCGCCGCCGTGCGCGCCGGGCTCGGGCTCGCGCCCGAGGAGCGCAAGGCGCAGGCGCTGCTGATGCTGGAGTCCGTCACCCGCAACGTCTCCGTCTCCTCCCTCGCCCGCTTCTCCCGCGCCGGATGGCTCGACCGGGGCGCCGAACGGGACGCGGCCCGCCGCAGCGTCCGCGATCTGTCGCTGCACCCGGACGACCCGGAGCGCCCCGTACGCACGCTCTCCGGCGGCAACCAGCAGAAAGCGGTGCTCGCGCGCTGGCTGCTGCGCGGCTGCCGGGTGCTGCTGCTGGACGAGCCCACCCGAGGGGTGGACGTCGGCGCCCGCGCCGAGCTGTACGCGGTGATCCGCCGCCTCGCCGACGACGGCATGGCGGTGCTGCTGGTCTCCAGCGAACTGCCCGAAGTCCTCGGCCTCGCCGACCGGGTGCTGGTGCTCCGCGAGGGGCGGGTCGTCCACACGGCGCCCGCCGCCGAACTGGACGAGCACCGCGTCCTCGATCTCGTGATGGAAGGGAGTCCGTCGTGCTGAACTCACCCGGAGGCGCCGATACCGGGGCCAGCGCCGTCCCCGGCGCCAGCGCCGTCCCCGGCGCCGGGGCCACGCTCACCAAGACCGGAGGCCCCGGGCCCGGGCCCGAACCCGGCGCGCCATCGAAAGGCAGACGCCTCGCCGACCTCCGCAACCTCTCCCTCCTCGGCGTGCTCGCCGTCCTGGCCATCGTGGGCGGCATCACCAAGCCCGACGAGTTCCTGAGCACCGACAACCTCCAACTCGTCCTCACCCAGGCGTCCGTCATCGGCGTGGTCACCGTCGGCGTCACCTTCGTCATCACCAGCGGCGGCATCGATCTGTCCGTCGGCGCGATGGTCGCGCTCGCCTCGGTGTGGGCCACCACGCTCGCCACCCAGGACTACGGGTTCGGCGGCATCCTCCTGTGCGCCGTGCTGGTGGGGCTCGGCTGCGGGCTGGTCAACGGTGTGCTCATCGCGTACGGCGGCATGGTGCCGTTCATCGCCACCCTCGCCATGCTGGCCTCGGCGCGCGGCCTGGCGCTCCAGATCAGCGACGGCAAGACGCAGGTCGTCACCGTCAAACCGGTGCTGGACCTCGGGCTCCGCGACTCCTACGTACTGGGCATCCCGCCGCTGGTGATGATCTTCGCCGCGGTCACCGTCCTCGGCTGGCTGCTGCTGGGCCGTACGACCTTCGGGCGGCGCACCGTCGCCATCGGCGGCAACCCGGAGGCGGCCCGGCTCGCGGGCATCGACGTACGGCGGCAGCGGCTGATGCTGTACCTGCTGTCCGGGCTGTGCTGCGGGATCGCCGCATTCATGCTGGTCATCCTCACCGGCTCCGGCCAGAACACCAACGGCAACCTGTACGAACTCGACGCCATCGCCGCCGCCATCATCGGCGGCACCCTGCTCAGCGGCGGGCGCGGCACCATCACCGGCTCCGTCCTCGGCGTCCTCGTCTTCACCACGATCACCAATCTCTTCGCCCTGAACAACCTCCAGAGCGATGTCCAGCAGATCGCGAAGGGCGCGATCATCGTCGCCGCCGTCCTGGTACAGAAGGGTCGTTCGACGCCATGAACACCACCCCGGGCACCACCCCGAGAATTCCCACCAGCCGCAGAAACCTCCTCCTCGGCACCGCCGCCGCGGGCGCGCTGTTCGCGGCCGGCTGCACCAGCAACGAGAACAACGACAACAACGACGAGGGCAAGCAGCCCGCCGCGGCCGACGACAAGAAGCCCGGCAAGAAGGTCACCGTCGGCTTCGCCGGGCCGCAGGCCGACCACGGCTGGCTCAACGCCATCAACGAGCAGGCCAAACGGCGCGCCAAGGAGTACGAGGACGTCACCCTCGTGAACACGGAGGGCTCCAACGACACCGCCCAGCAGATCGGCCAGATCGAAACCCTCATCAACAAGAAGGTCGACGTCCTGGTCATCCTGCCCGCCGACGGCAAGGCGCTCACCCAGGTCGGGCTGAAGGCCATGGAGGCGGGCATCCCCGTCGTCAACCTCGACCGCGTCTTCGCCTCCCCGCAGGCGTACCGCTGCTGGATCGGCGGCGACAACTACGGCATGGGCCTCAACGCGGGCCGCTACATCGGCGAACAGCTCAAGGACAAGAAGAACGCCAAGGTGGTGGAGCTGGCCGGGCTCGACAACCTGGAGCTGACGCGCCAGCGCACGGCCGGGTTCGACGCCGCCCTCAAGAACTACCCGAACATCAAGAAGGTCGGGCGCCAGGCCGCCGAATTCACGGTCGAGTCCGGCCAGTCGAAGATGGCCCAGCTGCTCCAGGCCCACTCCGGCTTCGACGCCCTGTGGAACCACGACGACGACCAGGGTGTCGGCGCCGAACGCGCCATCCAGCAGGCCGGGCGCGACGACTTCCTGATGGTCGGCGGCGCGGGCGCCAAGCGTGCCATGGACGCCATCAAGGCCGACAACACCGTCCTCAAGGCAACCGTCCTGTACCCGCCGACGATGGCCGCCTCCGCCATCGACCTGGCGCGCGCGCTCGGCCAGGGCAAGGGTGTCGGGGGCCTGGCCGAGCTGGAGATCCCGGCCTCCCTCACGCTCTACTCGGCCGTCGTGACGAAGGACAACGTGGACGAGTACCTGCCCACGGGATTCAGCTAGGCCCCGTCTCCACCAATCGCATCCGCCGCGATCTGAGAGGAGCCACATGGAAAGCCCCGCAGCACAACACCCTGACGCACACGGCCTCGGCATCGGCATGGTCGGCTACGCCTTCATGGGCGCCGCCCACTCCCAGGGCTGGCGCACCGCGGGCCGCGTCTTCGACCTCCCCCTGCGCCCCGCCATGGCCGCCATCTGCGGCCGTGACCCGGACGCCGTCCGCGCTGCCGCGGACAAGCACGGCTGGGCGGCCGCCGAGACCGACTGGCGCGCGCTGATCGCCCGGGACGATGTGCAGTTGGTCGACGTCTGCACCCCCGGCGACAGCCACGCCGAGATCGCGATCGCCGCGCTGGAGGCCGGTAAGCACGTGCTGTGCGAGAAACCCCTCGCCAACTCGGTCGCCGAAGCGGAAGCCATGGCGGACGCCGCCCGCCGGGCCCGCGCCCGTGGGCAGCGGGCGATGGTGGGTTTCAACTACCGCCGTACGCCCGCGATCGCGCAGGCCCGCCGCATGGTGGCCGACGGCCGGATCGGCGTTCTGCGCCACGTACGGGTCACCTACCTACAGGACTGGATCGTGGATCCGGAATTCCCCCTGGTGTGGCGGCTGCGCCGGGAGCTGGCGGGCTCCGGCGCGCTCGGCGACCTCGGGGCGCACATCGTGGACCTCGCGCAGTACCTGGCGGGGGAGCGGCTGGTCGGCGTCTCGGCGCTCACCGAGACCTTCGTACGGGAACGTCCGCTGCCCGCCGGGGCGGGCGCGGCGGCGCGCGGCCCGGTCACCGTCGATGACGCGGCCCTGTTCACCGGACGGCTCGCCTCCGGCGCCCTGGCGTCCTTCGAGGCCAGCCGCTTCGCCGCCGGGCGCAAGAACTCGCTGCGCATCGAGCTGAACGGCGACCACGGCTCGCTCGCCTTCGACCTCGAACGGCTCAACGAGCTGTCCTTCCACGACCACACCGTCCCCGCCGCCGACTCCGGCTTCCGCCGCATCCTGGTCACCGAGCCCGACCACCCCTACCTGGAGGCCTGGTGGCCCCCGGGCCACGGCCTCGGCTACGACCACACCTTCGTCCACCAGGCGCGGGACATGGTGGCGGCCATCGCCGCCGGTACGGACCCCGAGCCGTCGTTCGAGGACGGGCTGCAGGTACAGCGGGTGCTGGCCGCGGTGGAGGAGAGCGCCGAGAAGAACTCCGTCTACACCCCCGTACCCGACCTCTCGCGATAGGAGGCCCCCATGCCCAGACCCTTCACCCTCTTCACCGGCCAGTGGGCGGACCTGCCGCTGGAGGAGGTCTGCCGCTACGCCCGCGACTTCGGCTACGACGGCCTCGAACTGGCCTGCTGGGGCGACCACTTCGAGGTCCCCCGCGCCCTCGCCGAACCCGGCTACCTCGACGGGCGCCGCCAGCTCCTCGACAAGTACGGCCTCCAGTGCTGGGCGATCTCCAACCACCTGGTGGGCCAAGCCGTCTGCGACCACCCCATCGACGAGCGCCACCAGGCCATCCTCCCCGCCCGCATCTGGGGCGACGGCGACGCGGAGGGCGTACGGCAGCGGGCCGCCGCCGAAATGGCCGACACGGCCCGCGCCGCGGCCGCCTTCGGGGTCCGTACGGTCATCGGCTTCACCGGCTCGTCCATCTGGCACCTGGTCGCCATGTTCCCGCCGGTCGTGCCCGGCATGATCGAACGCGGCTACGAGGACTTCGCCACCCGCTGGAACCCGATCCTGGACGTCTTCGACGCCGAGGGCGTGCGGTTCGCCCACGAGGTCCATCCGAGCGAGATCGCGTACGACTACTGGACGACCCACCGCGCCCTCGAAGCCATCGGCCACCGCCCCGCCTTCGGCCTCAACTTCGACCCCAGCCACTTCGTCTGGCAGGACCTCGACCCCGTCGGCTTCCTGTGGGACTTCCGCGACCGGATCTACCACGTCGACTGCAAGGAGGCCCGCCGCCGCCTCGACGGCCGCAACGGCCGCCTCGGCTCCCACCTCCCCTGGGGCGACCCCCGCCGCGGCTGGGACTTCGTCTCGGCGGGCCATGGCGATGTGCCCTGGGAGGACGTCTTCCGCATGCTGCGCTCCATCGCGTACGAGGGCCCGATCTCGGTGGAGTGGGAAGACGCGGGCATGGACCGCCTGATGGGCGCCCCCGAGGCCCTGCGCCACCTGAAGTCCTACGACTTCAACCCCCCAACCACCTCCTTCGACGCCGCCTTCACCACCGACTGAGCCTCCGGCGGGGCGCGGCGTCATCCCCCACCCCGCCCCTCCCCGAACCTGGGGGCAAGCCCCCAGACCCCGGACCCCGGACCGTCCGGGGCTCGCCCTGGCGGGGCGGTGCAAGGGGCGCGATGGCTCGGCGTGGCGTCATTCCCCACCCCGCCCCTTCCCGAAACTGGGGGCAAGCCCCCAGCCCCCCGGCCCGGATGGGGCCACACCCCAAGCCCGGGCCCCGGGCCCGAGGGTGCCGCCGGGGCGGTGGGATGCAGCGGGCGGCGCCGCGCGCCCACTGCGCCAGCCCGGGGTCCCGCCCGCCTACCCCGGGGCGGTGGGATGCAGCGGGCACCGCCGCCCGCCCGCCCCGCCAGCCCGGGGGCCTGGGGCGTGCTCCCGGTCTCGGGGAGGTCAGGGCGGTGGGAATGGTGCCGCCCGCCCCCGCCGGGCCGGGGCCTGGGGGCCGCCCCCAGTTTCGGGGAGGGGCGGGGTGGGGGACTGATCCGCGCCGAGCCACCGCGCCTGATGCCCTGCCGGGCTTGGGGGCTTGGGGCTTGCCTCCGGTTTCGGGGAGGAGCGGGGTGGGGGGAGTGTTCCGCGTCGAGCCACCGCGCCCGTTGCCCCGCCGGGCCGGGGGCCTGGGGGCTTGCCTCCAGTTCGGGAAGGGGCGGGGTGGGGAACAAGCCCTGCCGACCCCTCGCCGCCACGTCGCGCCCGTCGTGCCGACCGGGCCGGGGCGAGGGGCAGGCTCCCGGTTTCGGGAGGCGACGGGCCGGTGGGAACGGTGCCGCGCGCCCGCTGCGCCTGCCCCCGCCGGGGCGGGGTGGGGGAATGGCGCCGCGTCGGGGCACCGCCCCGCCTGGCCGGGGGCTGGGGGCCTGCCTCCAGTTCGGGGAGGGGCGGGGTGGGGAATGAGCCGCCGTCTGCCCCATCCGCTTTGTCCTCCCCGCGGACCAAGCCAACCCACCCCGTGTCAAAGGGGTTTCCGAACCGGACAAACCCCGCTACCGTCCTTGAGATGTACCGGTCACATGGGGCCCCTCACCCCGAACCGGTCATCGAACGGCGCGACGGCGCGCGCCTGTGCCAGGTCGGGTGGTCAACGGCCCCCGTCCGTACACCCCCTCTTTTCCCGGAGGATCAGCGTGCACAGGAAACGGCATAGACTGCGCGGCTCCCTCGCGCTCCTCACGAGCGCGCTGCTCGTGGGCACGGGGCTCGCGTTCACCGCAAACGCATCCCCACCAGCGGGAGCGGAACAGGCGGCGGATCCGGCGGCGGAGAAGTTCCAACAGGTCACGCTCGCCAAGGGCGCGGCCGAGACCGGTGAGCCCATGTCGCTCGCCGTGCTCCCCGACCGCTCGGTGCTGCACACCTCCCGCGACGGCACCCTCCGCCTGACCGACGCGGGCGGCGACACCAAGGTGTCCGGCAAGCTCCCGGTCTACTCGCACGACGAGGAAGGGCTCCAGGGCGTCGGCATCGACCCCGGGTTCCAGGAGAACCGCGCCATCTACCTCTACTACGCACCCCCGCTGAACACCCCTGCGGGCGACGCCCCCGAAGAGGGCACGGCGGCCGACTTCGCCAAGTTCGACGGCGTCAACCGCCTCTCCCGCTTCACCCTCAACACCGACGGCACCCTGAACACCACCAGCGAGAAGAAGATCCTCGACGTCCCCGCCTCCCGTGGCACCTGTTGCCACGTCGGCGGCGACATCGACTTCGACGCGGCGGGCAACCTCTACCTCTCGACCGGCGACGACACCAACCCGTTCGCCTCCGACGGCTTCACCCCCATCGACGAGCGCCCGAACCGCAACCCCGCCTACGACGCCCGCCGTTCCGCGGGCAACACCAACGACCTGCGCGGCAAGATCCTCCGTATCAAGGTGGCCGCGGACGGCACGTACACCGTCCCGGACGGCAACCTCTTCGCGCCCGGCACCGACAAGACTCGTCCCGAGATCTACGCGATGGGCTTCCGGAACCCGTTCCGGATGAGCGTCGACAAGCCGACCGGCACGCTGTACGTAGGCGACTACGGACCGGATGCGGGCGCCGCCGACCCCAACCGAGGACCGGCGGGCATGGTGGAGTTCGCGCGCGTCACCAAGCCGGGCAACTTCGGCTGGCCGTACTGCGTCGGCGACAACAAGCCGTACCGTGACTATGACTTCGCCACCGGCACCTCCGGCCCGGCCTTCGACTGCGCCGCGCCGACCAACACCTCGCCGTACAACACCGGCCTGAGCGAGCTGCCGCCCGCCCAGCCCGCCTGGATCCCGTACGACGACGGCTCGGTGCCCGAGTTCGGCACCGGCTCCGAGTCGCCGATGAGCGGCCAGGTCTACCGCTACGACGCCGCGCTCGACTCGCCGGTCAAGTTCCCGGAAAGCTACGACGGGGACTTCTTCGCGACCGAGTTCGGACGCCAGTGGATCAAACGCATCGAGCAGGGCGCAGACGGCACCGTCGAGAAGATCAACGACTTCCCGTGGACCGGCACCCAGGTCATGGACTCCGCCTTCGGCCCGGACGGCGCGCTGTACGTCCTCGACTACGGCCTGAGCTGGTTCGGCGGCGACGAACACTCCGCGCTCTACCGCATCGAGAACGCCACCGACGGATACTCCCCGGTCGCCGACGCCGCCGCCGACCGTACGTCCGGCAAGGCGCCCATGAAGGTCGCGTTCACCTCGGCAGGCACCGCCGACGCCGACGGCGACACGCTCACGTACCGCTGGGACTTCGGCGACGGCCACACCGCCACCACCCCCAATCCCTCCCACCGGTACTCCAAGAACGGGACCTACACCGCCACCGTCACCGCCACCGACCCCTCCGGCCGCAGCGGCAGCGCCAGCGTGCACCTCACGGTCGGCAACACCGCCCCCAAGGTGACGCTGCAACTCCCCGGCGACGGCCAGCTGTTCACCTTCGGCGACGAGGTGCCGTTCAAGGTGAAGGTGACCGACCCCGAGGACCGGAAGATCGACTGCGCCAAGGTCAAGGTCACCCATGTCCTCGGCCACGACAGCCACGGCCACCCCATCACCTCGGCCACCGGCTGCTCCGGGACGCTCAAGACCAGCGCCGACAGCGAGCACGACCCCAACGCCAACATCTTCGGGGTCTTCGACGCCGAGTACACGGACAACGGCGGGGGCGGCCAGCCGTCGCTGACCACCCACGACCAGAACGTCGTCCAGCCCCGGCACCGCCAGGCCGAGCACTACGACGACTCCAAGGGCGTCACGGTCGTCAACCACATCCCGGCCAACGGCGGCAAGACGGTCGGCGACATCGACAACGGCGACTGGATCGCCTTCACCCCGTATCTCCTCGGCAACGCCAAGGACTTCACCGCACGCGTCTCCTCCGCGGGCGCGGGCGGCACGCTCGAAGTGCGCGCCGGGTCCGCGACCGGGCGGCTGCTGGGCCGGGCCACCGTGCCGGTGACCGGCGACTGGGAGACGTTCCAGGACGTCAAGACGGCGTTGCGGAAGCCGCCCGCCACGACCACCACGCTCTACCTCGTCTTCAAGGGCGGTGCGGGAGCGCTGTACGACGTGGACGACTTCACCATCGGCACCGGCTGACCGCCCGTGGCCCAAGGGTCGGTCGTCCGCCCTTGGGCCACGGTTCCGCACCCGGAGGAAGGAGTACCCGGCCATGCCCGCTCTGTTCCGTACATCCGCCGTGGCCGCACTGCTGCTGGCCGCCACGGCCCTGCCCCCGGCGGCCTCCGCCACGCCCTCGCCGCCGGGCGACCGCGTCCTCGTCTTCTCCAAGACCGCCGCCTACCGCCACGACGCGATCCCCGACGGCATCACCGCCATCCGGGAACTCGGCGCGCAGCACGGCTTCGCCGTCGACGCCACCGAGGACGCCACCGCCTTCACCCGCGCCAACCTGGCCCGCTACGACGCCGTCGTCTTCCTCTCCACCACCGGCGACGTCCTCGACGCCGCGCAGCAATCCGCCTTCGAGCGCTACATCCGCGCGGGCGGCGGATACGCCGGGGTGCACGCGGCCGCCGACACCGAGTACGACTGGGCGTTCTACGGCGGCCTCGTCGGCGCGTACTTCCAGACCCACCCCGCCATCCAGCAGGCCACGGTCGCCGTCGAGAACCGCGCCCACCCGGCCACCGCGCACCTGGGCGCGGAGTGGCAGCGCACCGACGAGTGGTACGACTACCGCAGCAACCCGCGCGAGCGCGCCCACATCCTCGCCACTCTCGACGAAACGTCGTACGAGGGCGGCGCGATGGGCGAGGACCACCCCATCGCCTGGTGCCAGGATACCGTGGCGGCCGCGCCTTCTACACCGGCCTCGGCCACACCAAGGAGTCCTACGCCGACCCCGCGTTCCGGCAGCACCTCCTCGGCGGCATCCACTACGCCACGGGCGCGCTGCGGGCCGACTGCCGCCCGGAGCGCGGCTACCGGCCCCTGTTCGACGGTACGTCGGTGACGGGCTGGAAACAGGCGGGCCCAGGCGCCTTCACCCTCGACCAGGCCACCGGCACCCTCACCTCGGCGGGCGGCATGGGCCTGTTCTGGTACGAGGCGCGGGAGCTGCGCGCGTACTCACTGAAGCTGGACTGGCGGATGGCCGGACCCGCTGGGGACGACAACTCCGGCGTGTTCGTAGGCTTCCCCGCCTCCGACGACCCCTGGTCGGCGGTCGACCGGGGCTACGAGATCCAGATCGACGCAACGGACACCCCCGACCGCACGACCGGCGCGATATACGGCTTCCACTCCGCCGACCTGGAGAAACGGGACGCGGCCCTGAACCCACCCGGCGAGTGGAACACGTACGAGATCCGGGTACGCGGCGAACGCCTCCAGGTCTGGCTGAACGGCGTACGCATCAACGACTTCACCAACCAGGACCCGGCCCGCAGCCTGCGCCGAGGCCACGTCGGCATCCAGAACCACGGGGACGGCGACGAGGTCGCGTTCCGCAACATCCGCGTCAAGGAACTGCCCTGACGGACGGCCGCCCGATGGCCCGAGGGGAGCCGCCGGGCGGCTTCAGGCGGCGGGGAGGAGTACGCCGCCTCCTCCCCGCCGCCCCACGCCCCCGACAACGGGACGGTGTCCCGCAACCCCCCACAACCCACGCCAGCCAGCCCCTGCCCGACCGCCGACCCCTGTCCGCCCCAACCACCGCACCGCCACACACGCGCCCTCTGCCCGCCCTCCGCAACCCCCGCACCGCACCCGGTACCCGCACGGGCCACCACCGCACCGCGCACCCGCACGGGGACCACCGCACCAACCACCGCACCCCACCCGCACGGCGCCACCGCACGGCACGCCGCACCGCACCCCGCACCCGCACGGGTCACTACCGCACCGCGTACCGCCGTACCGCACCGCGCATCCGCGCGGGGACCACCGCACCAACCGCTGGACCCCACCCGCACGGGCGCCACCGCACGGCATGCCGCCCGCACCTCGCACCCGCACGGGTCACTACCGCACCGCGTACCGCCGTACCGCACCGCGCATCCGCGCGGGGACCACCGCACCAACCGCCGTACCCCACCCGCACGGACGCCACCGCACCGCACCCCGCACCCGCACGGGGACCACCGCACATCGCCACGCACCCGCGCCACCTCCGCAGCCACCGCACCGGCACCAACGCAACGCACGTCGTACCGCCGTACCGCCGTACCGACATCACCGCACCGCACCAACCGCCACCGCACCCGCACGGGCGACACCGCACCCCACCCCGCGACCAGCACCCTCAACCACCACCCCGCGACCACCGCCACCGCGTACCCGCACAGCCGTCACCCGGGAGGCAGCCAGTGACCACCGGCCCCGACACCACCCACCGCCACCGCCACCGCCACCTCCACACCCACCCCACCGGCACCCCGGGCGGGGGGCTTCGCACCGGTGTTTGGCTCATCGGCGCGCGTGGTTCGGTCGCCACCACCGCCATCGCCGGGTGTGCCGCCGTTGCGGCGGGGTTGCAGCCCGCGACCGGGATGGTGACCGAGACTGCGGCGTTCACGGACAGCGGCAGCGGCACCGGCTGTGGCCTGCCCGCGCTCGGCGACCTCGTCTTCGGTGGCCACGACACCGCCACCACCCCGCTCCCCAAGCGCGCCGAGGCGCTGGCCGCCGACGGGGTGTTGCCGTACGGCCTGCCCGACGCCGTACGCGCCGAGCTGACCGCCGCCGACGACGCGATCCGCCCCGGCGGCCCGCAACCCGGGGACACGCGCGGCGACGACGAGCTGATCGCCGCCTTCGCGCACGACCTCGACGACTTCCTCCGTACGCACCGCCTCGCCCGCGCCGTCGTCGTCAACGTCGCCTCCACCGAACCCGCCCCCACCGGACTCACCCCCGGGGACCGGCTGCCGCCCAGCTCCCTCTACGCCTCCGCCGCCCTCCGCGCCGGGTGTCCGTACGTCAACTTCACCCCCTCCACCGGCCTGCACCACCCCCGGCTGCGCGCCGAAGCGGCCCGCGCCGGACTGCCGTACGCGGGCCGCGACGGCAAGACGGGGCAGACGTTGCTGCGGTCCGTCCTCGCGCCGATGTTCGCGCAGCGCGCCCTGCCCGTACGGGCGTGGTCCGGCACCAACCTGCTGGGCGGCGGCGACGGCGCCGCGCTCGCCGACCCCGCCGCCGCGGCGGCGAAGAACGCGGGCAAGGCGCGGGTCCTCGCCGACGCCCTCGGCGAACTCCCGGACGGCGAAATGCACATCGACAACGTGCCCGCGCTCGGCGACTGGAAGACGGCGTGGGATCACGTGGCGTTCGAGGGCTTCCTCGGCTCCCGTATGGTCCTGCAGACGATCTGGCAGGGCTGCGACTCGGCCCTCGCCGCGCCGCTCGTCCTCGACCTGGCCCGCCTCACGGCCCGCGCCCACGAGGCCGGTCTCACCGGGCCGCTCACCGAACTCGGCTTCTACTTCAAGGACCCGGACGGCGGCCCGTCCGCCCTCGCCGACCAGTACGCGGCCCTGACCGGCTTCGCGGCCCGCCTGCGGGAGCACTCATGACATCGGCGCGGGGACGGGCACGCGCCTGGGCCGAACTGCTGCGGATCTCCGCCGTGTTCACCGTCCCCGGGGACGCCCTCGCGGGCGCGGCGGCCACACGGACCGCCCCGAACCGTGGCACCGCGCTCGCCGTGGGCGCGTCGGTGTGCCTGTACGAGGCGGGCATGGCCCTCAACGACTGGGCGGACCGCGACATCGACGCCGTCGAACGCCCCGGCCGCCCGCTGCCGTCGGGCCGGATCACCCCGTCGGCGGCCCTCACCGCCGCGAGCGCTCTGACCGGGGCGGGGCTGGTGTGCGCGGCACTGGCGGGCCGCCGGACGCTCGCCACGGCTACGGCCCTGGCGGGCACGGTGTGGGCGTACGACCTGGGGCTGAAGAACACCCCGGCGGGCCCGTACGCGATGGCAACGGCACGTTCCCTGGACCTCCTGCTCGGCGCGACGGCCACCCACGCCCCGTCCACCCGCCAGGCGGTAGCCCCGGCGGCCCTCCTGGGCGCGCACACGCTGGCCGTGACGGGGGTGTCCCGCCACGAGACGACCGGCGGCTCGTCGAAGGCCCCCCTGGCGGCCCTGGCCACGGCCGCGACGATCGCCTGGGCAGCCACAAAAGCCCCCACGCGCCTGCCAGCCACCCACGGCCCAGGGGCCACCAACCCGGTCACGGCACCGCCAGCTTCCGTCTCGCCGAACCACACCACCCCGGGCGCCGCCCCCACACCCCGCGCCCGCGCCGAGGCGCCCACGGCGACCCGCGCGAGGCGAGGCCCGGCCAGGGCGTTTGCCCGTCGCGGCACCGTCCCGGCAGCCAGCCGCCTCCCGGCGTCCGGCGGTGGACTGCCCGCCAGCCGTCCGCCCCGGTGGGCGTCGTCCATGGCCCGCGCCGTGGCGGCGAGGAGCCCACGGCCGGGCGTCGATGCCACGGCCGGTGGCGGCGGCTCGGCTGCGACGGCCCGCCCGAAGCCAGGCCGGGCCGGGGCGTTTGTGCGGCGGGCGACCGCGCCCGTAACCAGCAGCCCCTCAGCGCCAGGCGGCGCCGTAGCCGCCCGCCCGGTCCTGCGCCCCGCGACTGCGGCAACGCGTGCGAGGCCGGGCTGGACCCGGGCGTTTGCCCGTCGCGGCGCCGCCCTCGCAGCCAGCCGCCTCCCGGCGTCCGGCGGTGGACTGCCCGCCAGCCGCTCGCCCCGGTGGGCGTCGCCCATGGCCCGCGCCGTGGCGGCCATGAGCCCACGGCCGGGCGTCGATGCCACGGCAGTCCGCCCGAGGCCCGGCCCGGCCGGGGGGTTTGCCCGGCGAGCCGTCGCCCCCATAGCCAGCCGCCCCCCGGCGGCCCCCGGTGGGCTGGCCGCCAGCCGTCCGGTCCCGCGGGGGTTGGCCGTGGCGGCGGGCCGCGCCGCTTCCTCAGGGCGCGGCCCGGCCGCCAGGCCACGGCGGGGCGTGCCACTCACCCCGCAACCAACCCACCGCCTCGCCGTCGCGCTCGCCGCCGCCTACCTCGCCACCGCCGCCCGCCCGCTCGCGCACGCCGCGCTCAACCCGTCCCCCTACCTCCTCCAACGTGCCGTCGGCGGCGGCATTCGGGCGATGATTCCGCTTCAGGCGGCGCTGGTCTCGCGCGCAGGGGCGGGGCAGGTCGCGGTGGGGCTCCTGCTGTTGATGCCCGTCGCGCGGCGACTGTCCAGAAAGGTCAGCCCGACATGACCACCCCGACACCGGCCGCCGCCGCAGCCCTCCGCTTCGCCTACGGGACCAACGGGCTCACCGACCTCCGGCTCGATGATGCCCTCACCCTGCTCGCCGACCTCGGCTACGACGGGGTGTCGCTCACGCTCGACCATATGCACCTCGACCCCCTCGCCCCGGATCTCGCGGCGCGGACCCAACGGGTCGGGCGGCGGTTGGCTCGGCTGGGGCTGACCGTCGCCGTCGAGACCGGGGCGCGGTATGTGCTCGACCCGGGCCGCAAGCATCACCCGACGCTGCTCGACCCCGACTCCGAGGCCCGCGCCGCGCGCGTGGGGCTGCTCCTGCGGGCCGTGCGGGTGGGCGCGGAGCTGGGGGCGCACGCGGTGCACTGTTTCAGCGGGGTGCGGCCGCCGGGGACGGACGAGGACGCCGCGTGGCAGCGGCTGGCCGACGCCCTGCAACCAGTGCTGGAAGCCGCCGCGTCCGCGGGCGTTCCGCTGGCCGTCGAGCCCGAGCCGGGGCATCTGCTGGGCGATCTGGCCGGGTTCCACCGGCTCCGCGAGACGCTCGGCGACCCGCCCGCCCTCGGGCTGACCCTCGACATCGGCCACTGCCAGTGCCTGGAGCCGCAGTCGCCCGCCGACTGCGTCCGGGCCGCCGCGCCGTGGATCCGGCATGTGCAGATCGAGGACATGCGGCGCGGTGTGCACGAGCATCTGCCGTTCGGCGAGGGCGAGATGGACGTCCCGCCCGTACTGGAGGCGCTGCACGCCGTCGACTACCAGGGCCTGGTCGGCGTCGAGCTGCCCCGCCACTCGCACGCCGGGCCCGCACTGGCCCGCTCCTCCCTGGCGTACCTCAAGGCGGCGGAGCACACAGCCGCGAGGGGAGGCGTCGCGTGCTGATCGCCGACCTGCGCGCGACCGTACGCGACCAACTGCACGGCGACGCCGCCACCTGGCTGGACCGCGCCCTCGCCGAGGCGGCGACGGCGACGGCGACCACCAACCACTGGGAGGCGGACTTCGCCGCCGCGGCCCGCCACTGCCGCCGCGGCGGTCACGGCGAACTCGCCGACGCCACCCGCGTCCTGCTCCTCCACGCGGCCCGCCCCGACGTGCCCACGCTCACCCGCCTCTACACGCGCGGGACGGCCGCCGAGCGCCGGGCGGTACTGCTCGCCCTGGCGCACCTTGACGAAGGACCGGCCGCCCTCCCCCTCATCGAGGACGCCCTGCGCACCAACGACACCCGCCTGGTGGCCGCCGCCGTCGGCCCGTACGCGGCCCGCCACCTCGGCGCGCACGGCTGGCGGCAGGCCGTACTGAAGTGCCTGTTCACCGGGGTACCGCTGGACGCCATCGCCGACTGGCCCGCCCGCGCCAAGGACGACGCCGAGCTGGCCCGCATGCTGACCGACTACGCCCACGAGCGCACCGCCGCCGGGCGGGACGTGCCCGCCGATCTCCAACGTGTCCTAGCGCTGGCGCACACCACCCCCGAGGAGCCCTGATGCGCATCTTCGACCCGCACATCCACATGACCTCCCGCACCACGGACGACTACGAGGCCATGTACGCCGCGGGCGTGCGCGCCCTCGTCGAGCCGTCCTTCTGGCTCGGTCAGCCCCGCACCTCACCCGCCAGCTTCTACGACTACTTCGACGCCCTCCTCGGCTGGGAACCCTTCCGCGCCGCACAGCACGGCATCGCCCACCACTGCACGCTCGCCCTCAACCCCAAGGAGGCCAACGACCCCCGCTGCCTCCCCGTCCTGGACGAACTGCCGCGCTATCTCGTCAAGGACGGCGTGGTCGCCGTCGGCGAGATCGGCTATGACGCGATGACCCCCGCCGAGGACACCGCACTCGCCGCGCAGCTCCAGCTCGCCGCCGACCACGGCCTGCCCGCCCTCGTGCACACCCCGCACCGCGACAAGGCCGCGGGCCTCGCCCGCACGCTCGACGTCGTCCACGAATCCGCCCTCCCCACCGACCGCGTCCTGCTCGACCACCTCAACGAGACCACCGTAAAGGCGGCCACTGACAGCGGCTGCTGGCTCGGGTTCTCGATCTACCCGGACACCAAGATGGACCCGGACCGCATGGTGCGCGTCCTGCGCGAATACGCCACCGAAAAGCACCGCATCCTGGTGAACTCCGCCGCCGACTGGGGCCGCAGCGACCCGCTGAAGACGCGTCACGTGGGGGAGGCGATGCTCGCGGCGGGCTTCACCGAGGACGACGTCGACCAGGTGCTGTGGCGCAACCCGGTGGCGTTCTACGGGCTCAGCGGGCGACTCGATCTCGACCTCGACGCCGGGACGACCACACCCCAAGCCACCCACGAGGGGAACTCCATCCTCCGCGGCGCCCCCGTGACCACAGCGGTCCAGAAGACAGAAGGCCGGTGACCCCATGCGCTTCCGCCACCCCGACGGCTCCACCGTCCACCTGGCCTACTGCACCAACGTCCACCCCGCCGAAGACCTCGACGGCGTCGTGGACCAGCTCCGCCACCACTGCGAGCCGGTACGCCGCCGCCTCGGCCGCGACCGGCTCGGCATCGGCCTGTGGCTGGCCCGCGACGCCGCCCGCACCCTGACCGCCGACCCGGCCGCCCTCCGCCGCCTGCGCACCGAACTCGACCGGCGCGGCCTGGAGGTCGTCACCCTCAACGGCTTCCCGTACGAGGGGTTCGGCGCCCAGGAGGTCAAGTACCGCGTGTACCGCCCGGACTGGACGGAGGCCGAGCGGCTGACGCACACCGGCCACCTGGCCCGGCTGCTGGCCGCCCTGCTCCCGGACGACGTCACCGAGGGCAGCGTCTCGACGCTCCCGCTCGCCTGGCGCACCCCGTTCGACCCCGACCGGCGGCGGGCCGCGCTCGGCCACCTCACCACCCTCGCCACGCGCCTCGACGCGCTCCAGGACCTCACCGGCCGTTCGATCCGCGTCGGCCTGGAACCCGAGCCGGGCTGCACCGTCGAGACCACCGCCCAGGCCATCGACGCGCTCACCGCGCTCCCCGACGGCCCGCCCCGCCGCCGTATCGGCTTGTGCCTGGACACCTGCCACCTCGCCACGCAGTTCGAGGATCCGCGCACCGCCACGGAAGCCCTCACCGAGGCCGACGTCCCCATCGTCAAGGCACAGCTCTCGGCCGCCCTGCACGCCGAGGAGCCGCACCGCCCCGCCGTACGGACCGCGCTGGCCGCGTTCGCCGAGCCGCGCTTCCTCCACCAGACCCGCACCCGCACCCCGGCGGACGGCGTACGCGGCACCGACGACCTCGACCAGGCCCTCGCACCGGGCGGCCTCGACACCACCGCCCCCTGGCGCTCCCACTTCCACGTGCCGCTGCACGCCCCGCCCGAGCCGCCGCTCACCTCCACCCTCCCCGTCCTCACCGACACCCTCGCCCAGCTGGTCGGCGGCCCGGCGCCGCTCACCCGCCACCTGGAGGTCGAGACGTACACCTGGCAGGCGCTGCCGCCCGAGCTGCGGCCCCGCAACCGCGACCGGCTGGCCGACGGCATAGCCGCCGAACTCGCCCTGGCCCGCGACCTGTTGACCGACCTCGGCCTCAAGGAGCTGCCGTGAGCGCCTCGGGTAAGCCAACCCCCCTCCTCGTCCTCGACGTCGTCGGCCTCACCCCCCGCCTGCTCGCCCATATGCCCCGGCTGCGCGCCCTGGCCGACTCCGGTTCGTACGCCCCGCTCGGCACCGTGCTGCCCGCCGTCACCTGCGCCGCCCAGTCGACGTTCCTCACCGGCACGACCCCCGCCGAGCACGGCATCGTCGGCAACGGCTGGTACTTCCGCGAACAGGGCGACGTCCTGCTGTGGCGGCAGCACAACGGCCTGGTCGGCGGCGACAAGCTGTGGGACGCGGCCCGCCGCGCCCACCCCGGCTATACGGTCGCCAACATCTGCTGGTGGTACGCGATGGGCGCGGACACCGACATCACCGTCACCCCGCGCCCCGTCTACTACGCCGACGGCCGCAAGGAGCCCGACTGCTACACCCGGCCGCCCGCCCTGCACGACGAACTCACCGCCGCCCACGGCACGTTCCCCCTGTTCCACTTCTGGGGCCCCGGCGCCGATCTGGTCTCCTCCCAGTGGATCATCGACGCGACCCGCCACATCCTGCGCCGCCACCTCACCGACCTCACCCTCACCTACCTCCCCCACCTCGACTACGACCTCCAGCGCTACGGCCCCGACGACCCCCGCTCCCACGCCGCCGCGGCCGCCCTCGACACCGCTCTCGGGCCGCTGCTCGCCGACGCGCGGGCCCGGGGCCGCACGGTCGTGGCGCTGTCCGAGTACGGCATCACCCGTGTGTCCCGTCCGGTGGACATCAACCGGGCGCTGCGCCGCGCCGGGCTGCTGGAGGTGCACACCCAGGACGGTATGGAGTACCTGGACCCGGGCGCCTCCCGCGCGTTCGCCGTCGCCGACCACCAGCTCGCCCACGTCTACGTACGCCGCGCCGAGGACCTGGCGGCCACCCGGGCCGCCCTCGACGGCCTGCCCGGCCTCGCCGAACTCCTCGACGACGAGGCGAAGAAGGCACACGGCCTGGACCACCCCCGCGCCGGGGAGCTGGTGGCGGTGGCCGAGCCGGACGCCTGGTTCACGTACTACTACTGGCTGGACGACGCCCGCGCGCCCGACTTCGCCCAGCTGGTGGACATCCACCGCAAGCCCGGCTACGACCCGGCCGAACTCTTCCTCGACCCGGTCGATCCGTACGTACGCGTCAAGGCGGCCACCGCGCTGGCCCGCAAGAAGCTCGGGATGCGCTACCGGATGGCCGTCGTCCCGCTCGATCCGTCCCCGGTGCGCGGCAGCCACGGACGGCTGCCGGAGCGGGACGAGGACGGGCCGGTGTTCCTCTGCTCCCAGCCGGACGCGGTGTCCGGCCGGGTGGCCGCCACCGACGTCAAGTCCCTGCTCCTCCGCCTCGCCGGTCTCGAAAGCACCTGAGACGACACCCGAGACCGCACCCGAGACCACAACCGACAGGAGACACGCACGTGACAAGCGCCCAGCACCCGGAACTCGCCGCCAGACTCCGCCGCCGCGGACTCCTCGGCGTCGCCGCCGGAGCCACCGCGGCCACCCTGCTCGGCACCACCACCGCGCACGCCGCCACGCCCGCCACCGCGGCCAGCAGGCACGGCAGAGGCGGCGGTCCGATCGTGCCGCGCGGCCACCTCGGCATCCAGCTCTACACCCTCCGCGACCAAGTGCAGTCCATCGGCTTCGCCCGCGTCTTCGAGCAGCTGGCCCGCTACGGCTACGACCAAGTGGAGTTCGCCGGATACACCCAGGGGTCGGCGGGCGCGATCACCCTCAAGCAACTCAAGCGGCTGCTGCGCGCGAACGGCCTGCGCGGCATCGGCAGCCACGTCGGCTACTACTCCGACGACCCGAACGCGTACACCTTCGCCACCAACCTCACCAAGGTGCTGGACGACGCCCAGGCCCTCGGCCTGCCACACGTCGGCACCGCCTCCGGCCCCTGGCGCTACGGCACGACCGTCGACGGCTGGAAGCGCTGCGTCGAGGACTTCAACACCTACGGCGCGGCCGCGAAGGCGCGCGGGATGAAGTTCTACCAGCACAACCACGCCGAGGAGTTCTCCTTCGCCACCGATCGGCCGGACGTCCGCCTCTACGATGTGCTGCTCGCCGAGACCGACCCGGAGCTGGTCCATCTGGAGATGGACATCTACTGGGCGTACGTCGCCCAGCACCGTTTCGGCAAGCGCGCCGACGGCACCCCGGCGCCCTTCGAACCGCTCGACTACGTCCTGGCCGACCCGGACCGCTATCCGCTGTTCCACGTCAAGGACGGCGAGCACGACGAAACCGTCCCCGACGGCTACCGCATGGTGGACGTCGGAGACGGTGACATCGACTACGTACGGTTCCTCGGCAAGGTCGGCAGGACCCACGGCGGGCGCCGCGACCACCACTGGATGGTCGAGCACGACGCCCCGGCCGACTCGCTCACCACCGCCCGCCGCTCCGCCCGCTATCTGCGCACCGGACGCTGCGGCGACTGAGCACGCGGAGGAGGGCTCACACCGACACGCTCACACCGACACGCTCACACCGCCTCGCGGCTGATCGGCCGCGGGTTCGGGGCGATGTCCCGGGCCCGTGGCCGCCCCGGCTGCCGCAGCAGCAGGGCGACCGCGGCGGCCAGCATGGAGATGCCCCCGGCGAGCGCGTACGCCCCGTCGTAGCCCCAGCCGTCGACCACCATCGAGCCGAGCCCGCCGCCGAACAGCCCGCTGATCAGCTTTCCGCTGTAGACCAGGCCGTAGTTGGTGGCGTTGTAGTTCTCGCCGAAATAGTCCGGGGTGAGGGCCGCGAACATCGGGTAGAAGGCGCCGCCGCCGAATCCCGAGAGGAACGCGAAGAACAGGAACAGCCACTCACTGCGGATGTTTCCCGCCCAGATCACCCCGAATTGCGCAAGACCCAGCACCACGATGACGAACACCAGGGTCGTCTTGCGCCCCCAGAAGTCCGAGAGCCACCCCACCAGTCCCCGGCCCACGCCGTTGATGACCGACATGATGCCCATCGAGGAGGCCGCGACCAGCGGGCCGAAGCCCACTTCCTTCGCGTAGTCGACCTGGAAGGAGATGCCGAAGATGGATACCCCCGCCGTCAGGACGAGCGAAAGCCACATCAGGGGCAGCACGCCCGTCCTGATGGCCTCCTTGGGGGTGTACTGACGCACCGCGGGCGGATTCTTCGCCAGGCTCTTCGCGCTCTTGGCGTTGCCGCCGAAGGTGAGCGGATCGATGTGCGCGGGCCACCAGTTCTTGGGCGGGTCCTTGAAGAACCAGCCGCAGATCGCGACGGCGGCCAGCACATAGATGCCGATGAGGTCCAGCACCTCGTTGTAATTGCCCGTGTCGAACCAGTAGTTGAAGATGAAGATGAAGGGCAGCGAGCCGTACGCGAAGCCGCCGTTCACGAATCCCGTCTTCGCCCCGCGCCGCTCCGGGAACCACTTGCCCACCATGTTGATGCAGGTGGCGTAGACGAGCCCGGAGCCGAGCCCGCCGATGACGCCGAATCCGCAGATCGCGGCGAAGACATCGTCCAGATGCGATAACGCGAGGAATCCGATCAGACAGAGCCCCGCCCCGATCAGCATCGCCCGGCGCGCGGTCAGAATGCCCTTCTCCCGCAGCCAGCCCGCCGGAAAGGCGATTCCGGCCTGGAAGAAGACCCAGACACTCAGAATCCAGAAGGTGTTGCTCTGGCTCCAGCCGTGGGCCTCCGACAGCGTGTCCTCCGCGGAGCCGTACGCGTACTCGGACACGCTGATGGCCATCATCGCGATCCACGGCAGATACACCATCAGCTTCCGGTTGAAGCCGAGAATGTCGCGGTCCGTCTCGCCGACGCGATACACGCGCCCCTTGCTGTCCCGTATCTCCCGGAAAGCTACTAATCCCTCCGGTCGTTCCGCTGTGCTCATGTGCGTCCCCTTGGCTTCGGGTGCGGTTTACGTGAGCAGCCCCGCCGACCGGGCCCAGCGGTATTTCGCGCCCAGCACGGCCACCGGCTTTTCCGTGGTGTAGGGATAGGCGACGACGCCGCGCTCGTAGAGGTACTGGCTCGCCTCCTCGACTTCGGTGTCACCCGCGAGCGAGGCCACCACCGGTTTCGCGATGCCGCGCTCCCGGAATTCCGCCACGACCCGCGCGGTCAGTTCGGCGAAGACCATGGGCGGGGTGACGATGGTGTGCCAGTAGCCGAGGACGAGCGCGTGGATGCGCGGATCCTCCAGGCCCAGCCGGATCGTCGCCTCGTACGTGGCGGGCGGCTCGCCGCCCGTGATGTCCACCGGGTTCCCGGCCGCGCCGAACGGCGGGATGAAGCGGCGGAAGGCGGCGTCCAGATCCGGCGGGATCTCCATCAGCGACAGCCCGTTGTCCACGATGGCGTCCGACAGCAGCACCCCCGAGCCCCCGGCGCCGGTGATGACGACGACGTTGTCACCCTGCGGCGTCGGCAGCACCGGCAGGCCCCGCGCGTACTCCAGCATCTCGTTCAGCCCCGGCGCCCGGATCACCCCGGCCTGCCGCAGGATGTCGTCGTACACCGCGTCGTCCCCGGCCAGCGCCCCGGTGTGCGACCCGGCGGCCCGCGCGCCCGCCGCCGTACGGCCCGCCTTCAGCACCACGACCGGCTTCCTCGGCACGGTCGCGCGCGCCGCCTCCACGAAGGCGCGACCGTCCTTCAAGTCCTCCAGATGCATGGCGATGCACTGGGTGTGGGGGTCCTCGCCGAACCAGGTGAGCAGGTCGTCCTCGTCCACGTCCGACTTGTTGCCGAGCCCGACGATCGCCGAGACACCGGTCTTCGTCGTCCGCGCGAAACCGAGGATCGCCATCCCGATGCCACCGGACTGCGAGGTGAGCGCCACCGGCCCCTTGACGTCGTACGGGGTGCAGAACGTGGCGCACAGGTCCTGCCAGGTGGAGTAGTAGCCGTAGATGTTCGGCCCCAGCAGCCGCACGCCGTGCTCCTCGGCGATGGCCACGATCCGGTCCTGCAGCGCGTGTTCGCCGGTCTCGGCGAAGCCGGACGGGATCAGCACGGCGTTCGGGATGCCCTTGCGGCCGACCTCCTCCAGCGCGGCCGGTACGAACTTCGCGGGGATCGCGAAGACCGCCACGTCCACCTCGCCCGGCACATCCGTCACCGACCGGTAGGCCTTGCGGCCCAGGATGTCGTCGGCCTTCGGATTGACGGGGTGGATCTCGCCGGGGAAGCCGCCGTCGATGAGGTTGCGCATCACCGAATTGCCGATCTTGCCCGGCTCGTTGGAGGCGCCGATCACCGTCACCGAGCGCGGCCGCATCAGCCGCCCCATCGCGCTCAGGATCTCCTCGCGGGAGTAGCGGCGGCGAGCGGGTGGCGCGCCGTCGCCGAGCAGTAGCCGGACGTCGGCGGCGAGCACTCCGCTTCCGGTCGCGAAGACCGGGTTGAGATCGACCTCGGTCACGTCGGGAAAGTCCGTGACCAGGTCGGAGACCCGCACGATCAGATCGGCGAGCGCGTCCCGGTCCACCGGCTCCCCGCCGCGTACCCCGCGCAGCACCTCGGCGGCCCGGATGCCGTCCAGCATCGACAGCGCGTCGTCCCGGCTCGCGGGTGCCAGCCGGAAGGTGATGTCCTTCAGCACCTCCACCAGCACCCCGCCGAGCCCGAAGGCGACCACCTTCCCGAACGTCGGATCGGTGACCGCGCCGACGATCACCTCCTGCCCGCCGTCCGGAACCATCCGCTGCACCTGCACGCCCTGGATGCGCGCCGACGGGTCGTACGCGCGGGCGTTCGTGACGATCGCCGTGTACGCGCCGCGCACCTCGGCCGCCGAGCCAAGACCGACCCGTACGCCGCCCGCGTCCGTCTTGTGCGAGATCTCCGGCGAGACGATCTTCAGCACGACCGGGAAGCCGATCCGGTCGGCGAGCTTCACCGCGTCATCGGCGGACTCGGCCAGCCCCTCGGCGGGGGTCGGTATGCCGTACGCGTCGGTGATCCGCTTGCCCTCGGGCGCGGTCAGCGTGGTGCGCCCTTCAGCGCGTACGGCGTCCAGCACCGCCCGTACGGCGTCCGTGTCATACGTACTCACGGTCAGATCACCCCGTTCGTCTTGAGCAGCCGCACTTCCTCGTCGCCGAGCCCCAACTCGCCGTAGATCTCCGCGTTGTGCTCGCCCAGCAGCGGGGAGCGGTCGACCTGGACGGGGGAGTCGGAGAGCTTGAGCGGGGAGCCGACCGTGGTGAACGCGCCGCGCTCGGGGTGGTCGACCCGGACGACCATCTCGTTGGCCGCCAGCGAGGCGTCCTCGACGATCTCCTTGGTGGACAGGATCGGCCCGCACGGGATGTTGTGGGCGTTCAGCTGCTCCAGCACCTCCCATTTGGGCAGCGTGCTGGACCACTCCTCGATCAGCTGGAACATCTTCCCGAGCTTCGGCAGCCGCACGTCCGGCGTCGCCCACTCCGGGTCCTCGGCCAGCTCCGGCCGCCCGATGAGCCGGGTGATCGGCCCCCAGCCGACCGGCTGCACGATCACGTACACGTAGTCGTTGGGGCCGCCCGGCGCGCACTTGACCGCCCAGCCGGGCTGCCCGCCGCCGCTCGCGTTGCCGCTGCGCGGCACCTCGTCGCCGAAGCTGTCGTTCGGGTACTCGGCGAGCGGCCCGTGCGTCAGCCGCTGCTGGTCGCGCAGTTTGACCCGGCACAGATTGAGCACCGCGTGCTGCATGGCCACGTTCACCCGCTGGCCGCGCCCGGTGCGGGTGCGCTGGTAGAGCGCGGCCAGGATGCCCGCCACGCAGTGCACCCCGGTGCCCGAGTCGCCGATCTGCGCACCGGTCGCCAGCGGCGGCCCGTCCTCGAAGCCGGTCGTGGACATCGACCCGCCCATGGCCTGCGCGACCACCTCGTACGCCTTGAACTGCGTGTACGGGCCCTCGCCGAACCCCTTGATCGACGCGTACACGATCCGCGGATTGATCTCCTGGATCCGCTCCCAGGTGAAGCCCATCCGGTCCACCGCGCCCGGCCCGAAGTTCTCCACCATGACGTCGCTGCGGCGGATCAGCTCGGTCAGGATCTCCTTGCCGCGCTCGGACTTGGTGTTGAGGGTGATGCTCCGCTTGTTGCAGTTGAGCATCGTGAAGTAGAGCGAGTCCACGTCCGGGATGTCGCGCAGTTGCCCCCGCGTGATGTCGCCGGTCGGGGACTCCAGCTTGATGACGTCCGCGCCGAGCCAGGCGAGCAGCTGAGTGGCGGACGGACCGGACTGTACGTGCGTCATGTCGAGGACGCGGACGCCCTCCAGAGCCTTGGTCATGGTTGGCGGGGCCCCTCTACTTGTACATGGTCTGGTTCATCGTTCCGGGGGCGTACGCGTCCGGGTCGACCCAGACGTTGATGAGCGACGGCTTGCCGGACTCGCGGGCGCGCCGCAGCGCGGGCGCGATGTCGGCCGGGTCGCGGACCTCCTCGCCGTAGCCGCCGAGCATGCGCGCGAACTGGTCGTACGGAACGTCGCCGAGGGTGTTGCCGATCCGCTCGCGGGCGTCGCCGTACTTGGCCTTCTGGCCGTAACGGATCTGGTTCATCGACGAGTTGTTGCCGACGATGCCGACGAACGGCAGATCGAAGCGGACCAGCGTCTCGAAGTCCCAGCCGGTCAGCGAGAACGCGCCGTCACCGAAGAGCGCCACCACCTCCTTGTCGGGGCGAGCCTTCTTGGCGGCCATCACGAACGGCACCCCGACGCCGAGCGTCCCCAGCGGCCCCGGGTCCATCCAGTGGCCGGGCGTACGGGGCTGCACGACCTGCCCGGAGAACGTGACGATGTCGCCCCCATCGCCGATGTACACCGAGTCCTCGGTCAGGAAGTCGTTGATCTCGCTGACCAGGCGGTACGGATGGATGGGGGAGGCGTCCGACCGCAGCTGCGGCAGCCGCTTCTCGAGCGCCGTCTGCTCGGCGGCGCGCAGCTCGTCCAGCCACTCCTTGCGCTTGCGCGCCCCGCCGTTGATCCGGCCGGAGGCTGCCTGGGTGACGGCTGACAGAATCTGATGACTGTCACCCACTATCCCGAGATCAATATCCCGATTCTTGCCGACCGTCCGGTAATCCAGGTCGATCTGAACCACCGTCGCATCGGGCGACAGCCGCTTCCCGTACCCCATCCGGAAGTCGAAGGGCGTGCCGACGATCACGATGAGGTCGGCGTTGGAGAACGCGTACCGTCGCGACAGCTGGAAGTGGTGCGGATCCCCGGGCGGCAGCGTGCCGCGCCCCGCGCCGTTCATGTACGCGGGCACGTTGAGCGTCCGCACCAGCTCGGTCGCGGCGTCGGTCGCCCGGCACGTCCACACCTGGCTCCCCAGCAGGATCGCCGGTTTCTCCGCGCGCACCAGCAGGTCGGCCAGCTTCTCGACCGCCTCCGGATCGCCCGCGCTCCGCGTCGACGCCCGATACGCCCCCGCCTTCGGCACCCGCGCCTTCCCGACCGGCACCTTGGCGTCCAGCACATCGCGCGGAATCTCCAGGAACGACGGCCCCGGCGCCCCGTGGAAGCACTCCCGGAACGCCATCGAGACCATGTCCGCGGCCCGCGCCGTGTCCGGCACGGTGGCCGCGAACTTGGTGATCGGCGCCATCATCTCCACGTGCGGAAGGTCCTGGAGGGAACCCATCTTGTGCTGCGTATGCGCCCCTTGCCCGCCGATCAGCAGCATGGGCGACTCGGCCCGGAAGGCATTGGCCACCCCGGTCACCGCATCGGTGGTCCCCGGCCCGGCGGTGACCACCGCGCACCCGGGCTTCCCGGTGATCCGCGCATGCCCATCGGCGGCATGCGCGGCCACCTGCTCATGGCGCACGTCGACGACATCGATGCCCTCGTCGACGCACCCGTCGTAGATGTCGATGATGTGGCCGCCGCAGAGGGTGTAGATGACATCAACGCCCTCCGCCTTGAGCGCCTTGGCGACTAAGTGCCCGCCGGAGATGAGGTCCTGGCTGTCGTCGGGCATGGCGAATCGCGTCCCTTCGTAGGGGTCGGGTCTCGCGTGGATTGCATACAGTCGACGTTATCCTGTATGAAACCCGTTATCCCGCATCGGCCGAACGATGTCCAGGGGTCGTACATCAATCGTTCGACCAAGCCCGCGCCACCCACGGCCCCTCACCCTCCGTGACCCCCCGTATCCACACCCCCGCCGGTTGCCACGTCACCGCAGGTCGGCGCGGGGTTGGGCGCCATGCATACGCCGGTGAAACGCACCCCAAAACCTTGGTATCGTTGTCCATGTCGCCGCGGGCAACCGCGGGGCACACCCTGTCCGGGTGGCGGAATGGCAGACGCGCTAGCTTGAGGTGCTAGTGCCCTTTATCGGGCGTGGGGGTTCAAGTCCCCCCTCGGACACATACCAAATCCCCACGGTTGCTTGTCGATCGTGGGGATTTGTCGTTGTTCGGGTCGAGCGTCACCTCGGCACGTACCGTCGCTTGGGCCGGGACGTAAGTGAGTTGGAGGCCCAACTGCCGGTCGGCGGCGCCACAGGTGCAGCCCGACGGTGACCGCCACGGCTGCCAACAGGACGGCCGCGTGCGCTTCGGTCAGCGGCAGGTCGCGCAGGCAGCAGACGAAGAGGATGGCCATGACCCTGGCGGGCATGCGGGCGCCGAGGCACAGGACGGTCTTGCTTGCGCGCAGCGATGTGAGGGCGGCGAACGGCAGGGCGCGCAGGGCCCAGTTGACGGCGCCGGAGGCGGCTGCAGCCACGAGCAGGTAGGCCGTATCAGGCGACAGACCCACCCCACGGGTGCTGGGCGTGGACGACTTCGTCAGGCGGTGACGCTTGCTGGGCCGTCATGGGCGTGGGGCGGGCCAGGAGGTGAGGGGCAGCGGACCGCGGTCGATGACGGTGCGGATGCAGAAGGTGCTGCGGGCGTCGCGAACGGGGCCGATGGCCAGGATCTGGTCGGTGAGCACCTTTTCGAAGGTGCGCAGGTCCGGCACGGCGAGTTCGACGAAGAAGTCGGCGTCGCCGGAGACCACGTGGCAGGCGACCACGTGCTCGATCGCCTTGAGCGCCTCTTCGACCACCTGGGAGGTGGTGCGAGAGTGCTCGACCTTGAGGGAGAGGAACACCGTCAGCCCGAGGCCGAGGCGCTCGCGGTCCAGATCGGCCCGGTAGCCGGCCAGGACTCCGTCCTCCTCCAGAGCCTTGGTGCGCCGCAGGCAGGACGAGGGCGACAGTCGTACGGCGTCGGCGAGGTCGACGTTGGGGGTGCGTCCGTGGCGCTGGAGGTGGTCCAGGATCGACCGGTCGATGCGGTCGTACAAAGGGTGTGGCATGAAATGCAGCGTATCGGTCGGATCGGCGAACGATCGTGCGCTCCAGGTCCGACTGGGTGCTGTATACGCCATCGTATGCCGCGCTTGGTGGCGCATCCTGGTCACGTGCTCCGGCCGGATGCCGGAGCCACACAGTGCCGCCCCTCTCAGTCTTTCGGATTGCCCCATGCACCACTTCCCTCTGGAACCCGACCGCCCCGCGATGACCGAGATGGGCCGTCTCGTCCTGGACCAGATCGTCGACCGCACCGATCAGCTCCCGTCCCGCCCAGCGACCAGCCCGCTTCCCCCGGACGCGACGGCCGACCTGGTGGAATCCTTCGCGGCATCGCCGCCGGACCAAGGCGGCGACCTGCGGACGCTGCTCGCTCGCCTGGACGAGGCCGCCGACTGCGCCCTGGAGACCGCCGGGCCGGGGCACCTGGCCTACATCCCGGGCAGCGGCCTGTATTCGGCGGCGCTCGCCGAGTTCTACAACCGCGCCACCAACCGCTACGGCGGCCTGGCGTCGGTGGCTCCGGCCCTCGCCGCGCTGGAGGAGAGCGTGATCCGCTGGATGGCCCGCGACGTGTGCGGCCTCCCGGAGGGCAGCGGCGGCCTGCTGACGAGCGGTGGCTCGATGGCCACGTTCTCCGCGACGATCGCCGCCCGCCACGACAGGCTCGGCGAGGAACTCGCGGACGGCACCGTCTACACCACCGCCTTCGCCCACCACTCCGTCGCCAAGGCCGCCCGCCTCGCCGGCATCCGCGCCGCTCACGTACGTACCGTGCCGCATACCCCTGACCTGCGGATGGACCCCGATGCCGCAGCCGCGATGATCCGCGCGGACCGGGAAGCCGGGCTGCGGCCGTTCCTGCTGGTGGCCACCGCGGGCACCACGGACACCGGCACCATCGACCCGCTGCCGCAGCTGGCCGACGTGGCTCGCCGAGAGGATGTGTGGTTCCACATCGACGCGGCCTACGGCGGCTTCTTCCGTCTCACCGAACGGGGCAAAGAACGCCTCGCCGGTTTCGACAAGGCCGACTCGATCACCCTGGACCCGCACAAGACCCTGTTCATGCCGTTCGGCACCGGCGCCTTGGTCGTCCGCGATGTCACCGCCCTGCACGCCGCGCACGACGGCACCGGCAGCTACCTGCAAGACATGGGCGACGCCGGAAGCGTGCCGGACTCCGGTCGGCTCGGGCCCGAGCTGACCCACGAGATCCGTGGTCTGCGGGTCTGGCTTCCCCTGCACCTGCACGGGGTGGACGCCTTCCGCGAGGTCCTGGACGAGAAGCTCGACCTGGCCGAACACGTCCACGATGCGCTGGCCGGTGTCGCGGAGCTGGAGGTCCCGCAACCCCCGGACCTGTCCACCGTGATCTTCCGCTTCCGCCCCGCCGACGGCAGCCGGGCCGCCGCCGAGCGGGCGGACGAAGCAAGCCGCCGTCTGCTGGAGCGGATCAACGGCCACAGGCGCATCGTGCTCTCCAGCACGGTGGTCGACGGCCGCTACACCCTGCGCGTGTGCGTGGTCTCCCACCGCACCCACCTCGACCGCATCGCCGAGGCCCTGAAGATCATCACTGCCGAAGCCAGGAACATCCCCGCCGCGTAGCCAGCGACGGCCCTGGACCCGGGTGGTGTCCACCTGAGGGACGCCTCCGTCGAATCACCCCAATACAAGGAGGACTTCATGACGATCCATCCCGCATCCCTTCCCATCAAGGGAACAGCCATCGTGACCGGTGCCTCCTCGGGCATCGGTGCGGCCTACGCACGTCGGCTCGCCGCTGACGGGCACGATCTGGTGCTGGTGGCGCGTCGCGCAGAGCGTCTGCGCGCACTTGCCGCAGAAGTGGCCGGGCAGCACGACGTACGAGTGGAAACCGTCGTCGCGGATCTGGGCGATGCGAGTGACCTGGACCGGGTTGCCCGGCGAACCGCCGAGGACGACGTCGAGCTGCTGGTGAACAACGCGGGCATCAACGGCTACGGCCCCTTCCCCGAGACCGACACAGCACTGCTGGAGAAGGTGATGGCCGTGAACGTGGTGGCGCTCACCCGGCTCGCTCATGCAGCCGTGCCGGGCATGCTGGCACGCGGCCGCGGCGCCGTGGTGAATGTGGCTTCCACGCTCGCCTTCGCCGGTTCGCTTCCGCCGGACCCTCTGCCGGTGCGGGCGGTCTACGGGGGGACCAAGGGGTACGTCGTCACCTTCAGCCGAACCCTCGCCGCGGAGTTGGACGGTGCGCCGGTTCGTGTCCAGGTGCTGTGCCCCGGGCTGACGGCAACCGAGTTCCATCTCACCCAGGGCCAGGATCCGGTAGCCGGTGATGTAGCACGCGTACACGACGACGGAGGCATGCCCGTCGAGGACGTGGTGACCGCTTCGCTGAGGGCCTTGGAAACCGGCGAGGTCGTGTGCGTGCCCGGACTGGTCGACGGCGAGGCGGTGGATCGCATCGCCTCGGCGGAATTCGGGCTCCGCTCCTCGTCCACCAGCACACTCGCCCCGCGATACCAGAACCCCGCCCCCCAGTGAGTCCCCGGCCGTCCTTGACAGCCGGCCGGAAGAGGCGGAGTCACCCTGAGCATGCGGTCGTGCAGCACGGCGGACGCGTCCTCGACGAGGTGCACCTCGATGCCGGGGTGATTCTCGGCGAAGCGAGCCGCGATGCGCGGGGACAACCACGGGAACAACCACGGGGACAGCGTCGGGAAGCCCCGATCCTCAGGGCCCCGTCAGCTCGCCTCGCACGATCCGGGCCACCGCGCTGATGTCCGCCGACTGATCGAGCAGCGCTTGGGCATGGTCGTAGACCCACCTCCCGGCAGGAGTGACAGAGGCCCCCTTGCCTCGGCGGCGCAGCGTCAGCTGTGGCGGAGTCGCATTAATGCCATAACCGGCACCGTATGGGGGTGGTGTGGACGCGAGAACGGAAAAGGAACCGCCCCTGACCTGCTTTTCTCCCGTCACGTGGCTACGCCAGCGCCAACACCGTCGTGAGGGGCGTGAGCCGTGGGGCATTGGTCCAGATCCCCGCTCGGACACCAGCTAAGACTCCTGTCCATCAGGGGTCTTTTGCTTTCCTGGTGAGCTGGTTCGTGATCTCCTCGGCGGTCAGTACGAGAGCGAAGCCTTTGCGGAGGACGGCGAGTTCGGGTTCCTGTCGGGACTCGTCGTCGGTGGCCGTGACGTCCGCTCCGAACACGACCTTGTAGCCGCGTTCGTAGGCCTGCCGGGCCGTGGTGCCGCAGCAGTAGTTGGTGAGCGTTCCCGTGACGATGACCGTGTCGCGGCCGAGGTTGCGCAGCATCGTGTCGAGTGGCGTGTCGTAGAAGGCGCCGTAGGAGGGCTTGCGGATCAGGGCCTCGTCGGCGCGGTAGCCCATCTGCTCCCACACCGCAGCGGGTCCCGGTCGTCGCCAGTCGGCGTCGGCGTCGGCGTGGGGGAGGTGGCGCAGGGCGTGCGGCCGGTCCAGTCCGAGGTGCGTATCGTCGAAGATGGTCCAGATGACGGGGATGGAGGCGGCCCGGCAGGTCTCGACCAGTCGGCGAAGCCGTGGCGCCATCCGCGTCGCCGCGGGCACCCAGTAGGGACTCCATTCCGGGCGCACGAATTCGTCCTGCATATCGATGACCAGCAGCGCCGTCCGCTCGGGCCGTACGTCGAACGTCGCGCGGCCGTGCCGGTAGGCCTCGCGTGCTCGCGCGGTCACCCACTCCTCGGTGTAGCTCACCCCTGGCTCCCTACCTCGATTCGAGATACCTCGTTTCGATGTGCGAGAGTAGCAGCATGCTGGAACTCGCGATCCTGGGATTCCTGGCCGACGGCCCGCTGCACGGATACCAACTGCGCCGCCTCATCGCGCACTTGTCCGGCCACGCCCGTCCGGTCAGCGATGGCAGCCTCTACCCGGCGATCAACCGGCTGGTCAAGGCCGGGCTGCTGGACCGGCGGACCGAGCCGGGCGCCTCGGCCGCCCAGCGGCACACCCTGAGCCTGACCGCCGAGGGCCGCACTGAGCTGCTGCGCCGACTCCGGGAGCCCGACGAGCTGGAGATCAGCGACAGCGCCCGCTACTTCACGATCCTGGCGTTCCTCTCCCAACTCCCCGACACCGGCGACCAGCACGCGGTGCTGCGTCGGCGGCTGGAGTTCCTGGAACAGCCCGCGAGCTTCTTCCGCGATGGCGACCGCCCACTGCGCGCCGAGGACACCGACGACCCCTACCGCCGCGGCATGCTCCTCATCGCCCGCGCCACCAGCCAGGCGGAACAGTCCTGGCTGAGGGAGCAACTGGCATGAACGCGAAGTCGACGGCCGCGACTCGCTCTGTCGGGTCGTTTGGTCGATTTGGTGCGGCTTTGCCGTCCAGGCCCCAGGAGGAACCCGTATGCCATACCGTGACGCGTGGATGGGGTCGGGGTCGCGTATGGGGAGGCGCACGTGGCGGTGCAGGACGGCGAGTACCGGATGTGGGCGGCTTTGGCGCGGCGGCATGACCTGCCGGAAGCCGCCCATGCCGCGGTCGTCGACGGGCTGTTGCCCGGGAAGGATCCCTTCGAGCCTTCGTCGTGGCAGTGCGACGTGTTCACAAGGACGCTGCCGTCCTTGTTCACCCGGGTCTCGGACCAGGGGCTCCGCGATCGGTTGATCGCGGCCATGCCCGGCGAGCACGTGACCGGGCTGGTGGGCAAGGGTGTGCTCCGCCCGGACGACTTCCCTGGTGTGCTGCGGCACCACCAGGTCACCAGCCAACTGATCGCGGCTCTGGCGCGGCAGGAGGCTGCCCGGGAACTGGTGCTCGGCCGCGTCCGGAACCTGGAGCTGCGTGACCTGGTAACGGTAGCTCTGGCCTGCGAACTCCTCGATCTGGAGAAGCTGGATCAGATTCCGCAGGTACCGGACTGGCTGCTCGATGCCCTGGTGCGGCGAGGCCTGCACTTGGCAACCGATGCGCTGAAAGCCCTCGGCGGCGGCGACCAGCGTGGCGGCAAGTACGCCAGGGGAGCGGGGTGGCCGAGCTACGAGGCGTTCGACATGGTACTGGAGCGGTGCCCCGACCAGTGGCCGGCGCTGGTCGATGACCGTGCGCACGGCCAGGCGATGCGGCACATCCTCCTTGACCGCGTGGCGACTGCGAAGCTGAACGACCGTGTGCTGGCGTCCTGTGTGCCCGCGCTGTGCCTGCCGGAGTGGTCCGCACTGCCGGAGCGGACTGACAGCCACCGAGAGCGGCTGCGGCACATCGCCAGACGCGTGGCCGCTCATCCGCGGCTGCGTGAGATGGCCGCAGCCCAGCTCGCGGAGGCCGTAGACCAGTGCGTCCGCGAGGGCCGACTGCTCCACGCCGCGCGGTTGGAGCTCTATGAGTCGTACGAGCTGACGTCGCTCGCCAACGACCTTGCCCTGACGAGCGGCAACGCTGAGCATCTGGCACAGCTGTGCGCATGGGTCGGTCGCCTGCCCGATCCCCTTGCCGTTGAGCGGCACGCCCCCGACCACGATGATGAATTGTCCTCGCCGAAACTCCTCCTGACCAGCGATTCCCGTGTCGGTGCACTCGCCGCGCTCGCTGGTAACCCTCATCTCGATCGCAGTGAGGTGACCGGACTTCTGGGCCGCCTCCACCCCGTCGAGGTGCAATGGCTTCTCACCTACGAGCAGGAAGTTCCACCGTGGCTGCGGCAGGCAGCCGCCGAGCACATGGCTGATCGCCCCAAATGGGAAGTACCCCGCGTTCTGTCCGACACCGAACTCGACAAGTGCGCGGACCCTCAGGCCCTGATGCAGAGCTGGCTGGACACCATCAAGGACCACAGGGGCTGCTTCCACTACCAGGTCGAGTACGCCATCCTCGCCTCCCGCCACCAGACCGACGCCCTGGTGCGCCAGCTACCGGCCCCCATCGTCCTCAGCCATTACGAAGACCCCACAGCGGCTGAAACGCTGCTCCGCACGTGCGGGGGTGATCCGGTCCGCTGGCAGGCCATGGTGGACGTGCTGGCTGCTTCACGGATCGACTACTCCGAAACCTTCGGGCAGTTCATGGACCGCTTCCATACCGGGAACAACACGTAGCCGTCCCAGGTCCTTACCGGCGCTGGACGTACAGGCGATGGCCCGCCGGGCCCGTCCACTCCACCCGTACGACGCCCGGCACGGCGGCGTCGGCGGTGCGTGATGGGGCGGACCAGTAGCCGGCGGCCGGGTTACGGAAGAAGGTGGCCCATAGGTCGCCGTGGTGGTCGGCGAAGAAGTTGTTGTGGCCCGCGCCGACGCCCGCCGTCCAGCGCGGGGAGTACGGGCCCTCGAAGCGGTCCGCGACGGCGACGATCGCGTCGTACTGGTACTGCACACGGCCCGCCCCGGGCGGGTCGTAGGCGTGGCGGGTGGTGCCGTCGGCGTTGACCGAGGTGCGGTTCCAGGCGGCGTGGAGGAGGTGGTACCGGCCCCCGTGCTTGAAGACGTACGCCCCTTCGAGGTACGGCTCGGGGGAGTAGGGCGTCTGCCGGAACCTCGGGAGGTTCGTCGTCGGGACGATGTCCTCCATGTCATCCCGGAACTTCGCGTACAGGTCGTTGTGCAGCACCAGCCACGCCTCGTCGCCCTCGGCGTAGAGGCTGCCGTCGATGTGGTGGTAGGCGCCGGGCTCGATGAAGTCCGGCCCGCCGGGGGCCAGGTCGCCGAAGGGCTTGTCGAGGTTGCCCTTGACCAGCCGGTACGGGCCCTCGACTCCGCCCTCGCTCACCAGCAGGAACGAGCCGACCTTCCGGGAGTGGTCGCCCATGCACGCGACGATGTACCACCTGCCCCGGATGTAGTGCACCTCCGGCGCCCAGGCCTGGCCGCGCTTGCCGAACCGGTCGTCGTGCCAGTACTCCTGCCACGGGGCGACGACCGTACGGCCGGGCCGGTTCTCGCCGGTGAACTCCGGCGACCACACCTTGCCCCGCTCGGCGCCGGGCCGGATGCCGGTCGTGTCGGCCAGCCGCCACGGCCCCCGCAGCGACCGGGACACCCACACGAAGATGCCGTCGTTCCACGGCCCGGCCACATCGAGCCCGGGCGCGCGCGTGGTGCCCGTGGCGACGTACAGCGGACGGCCGCCGACGACGAAGCAGTTGACGTACGTGTCCCGCATCCACACCCGGCCCAGCTCCCGGTCACGGTGGCGCAGCTCCAGCGGGAGGATGAAGGAGTTGTCCTCCCGCGGCCACAGATCCAGCCGGGTGTCCGCGTGGCCGTACGGCTCGGGGTCGGGCCAGTTCGACGGATACCGCCCGCCGCGCGAGGGCGCCGCCCGCGCGGCGGTGGCGGGCAGCGCCGCCGCACCCAGGGAGCCCGCGACACCGGTCAGCAGGAACCGCCGGTCGAGGTGTAATCCGTTCCCGAAGCTGGCCATGAGCGCGTCCCCTTCGTGAAGGGCGGGATGCCGGTGCCCCGCCTGGGAGGCCACGTTAGAGATCCGTTCCAGCGGTGAACAGATGGCCGAGGGCGGCGGCATGATGGAGCGTCGGAGCTGGGGAGGAGTGGGCAATGGACGCGGTGGTGGAGTGGGTGGACGCGCGGGAGCGGCTGCCGAGGGATGGGGTGCCTGTGGCGGGGGCGGCGTGTGGTCGCTATCCGGCGGCACCTGGTGAGGGGGAGGGGGAATTGTCGGGGTGGGCTAGGTCGTAGCCCGCTTTCTCTGCTGTGGCGCGGACTGTCGCTGGGGAGAGGTTCCGGTTGCTGGTTACCGTCATTGAGCCGGTTGGGATGTCGATGGTCACCGAGGTGACGCCGTCGCTGAGTTGGACTTCCTCGGTGAGGTGATGCCGTGGGAGTGGGTCATCCGGCCGTCCGGGGCGAAGGTGTAGAACGCCACGACCTCCGTGGCGATGTGCTTCTTGCGCGTGGCCGCGTGGATCGTGAGTCGGGCTGCGATCCGGTTGCCGTCCGCGATGGCCTCGTGTACTGCGAAGCGGGAGTCATCATGTTCCGCCAGGTTCTTGCGGACGGGGCGGATGTGGGCGAGGAGCTTGTCCCAGTCGAGCCGTATGCCGTCGTTGATCATCACGATGTCGGGTGTGTAGAAGCGGGCCATCGCGGGGGCCGGGTCGTGGTCGCCTCGCACCACGTGTTCGTGGAACGTGGTGAGGAAGTCGGCGATGAACTGCGCGGGGGTGCCACAGCGCCGCGCCGACGCCCAACGCAGCCGTACCGCCGTTCTCGACGCGGCCATCCAGGTCCTCGGCGAGCAGTCCGACGCGGGCATGGCCGCCATCGCGAGCGCGGCCGGAGTTACCCGCCAGACCGTCTACGCCCACTTCTCCTCGCGGGACGACTTGCTCGCGGCAGTCGCCGACCGCATGACGGAGAAGGTGGCGGAGGAGATGGATGCCGCGGGGGCCGATGAGGGTCCGGCGGCGGAGGCGCTGTTGCGGCTGCTCGATGCGGCCTGGCGCGTCTCCGAGGCGTATCCGGCGCTGACCCGGCTCGGGGGCCGTCCGGTGCCGCCGGAGGAGGACCGGGTCCGCCATGAGCCGATCGCGGACCGTATCGCGTGCGTACTTCAACGCGGCCGTGATGAAGGGGACTTCGGCCCGGGGCCCGCGCTCTCCTGGCAGGTGGCGGCCGTGATCGCGCTGAGCCATGCCGCGGGGGAGGAGAGCCGTGCCGGTCGCATGTCCGCCGCCGACGCCATGGCTGTCCTTCATTCGGGAGTCCTGCGGCTCCTTGCGCCGTAGGGCGAGAATGGTCGTCTGACGGAGCGCGGGAGCCGGGGAGGGTGCGCATGGACGCGATGGTGGAGTGGGTGGACGCGCGTGAGCGGCTGCCGAGGGATGGGGTGCCCGTCGCGGGGGCTACGTGTGGTCGTTATCCGCCCGCCCCCGGGGAGGAGGAGGGGGAGGAGTTCTGGCTGGTGTTGCCGATGTACTTCACCACCCGCCACTTCGGCGAGGACGGGACCGAGTACCGCGATTGTTTTGTCGATTCCGACGGCGTCGTCCGCCTGCCCTACGGCCATCCCTGCGCCGAACACGTCACCCACTGGGCGGAGTTGCCCGCGCTGCCGGGCATGGATGTGCGCCAGGTGCTGGGGGAGGGTGCGCGGGACGCTGTCCGGGGTGTCATGGGGTGAGGCCCCGGGGGCCGCTCACTGCCCAGCCAGGGAGGACCAGAAGCGGGTGAGGGCGCGGGCGCCACGGGCGGGGTCGTGGGTCATCCACCAGTGGCCCAGCCCGTCGAGGGTTACGGCACCGGCCCCGGCCCGGCGGGCGGCGCGGCGGCGCTGCTCGGCGGTGCCGACCGCGTGGTCCTCGGTGGGGAGCAGCGTGAGTCCCGGCCGTAGCGACGCGCGTTCCAGGTCACGGCCCAGCTCGGCCATCACCGGTTGCGCGGCGGAGCGGTAGAGGGCGAGTACGGCCCGGCCCATGGCCTCGTTCTGGCCTGGGGCCACCCGCTCGGCCACCGCCTCGTGCATCCCCCGGTTGGTGAGTGTTGCGACGCGTTCGCCGAGGGGCGCGCCGAAGCGGGAGGTCACATCGGCTTCGCCAGCTCCTGGCGTCTGCCACCGCTGGGCCAACTCGTGCCAGGTGTAGTCGGGTTCGTAGATGCCGATGGAGTCGCTGACCCAGCTGTGCACGAGGTCCGGGCGGCTCATCACCGCGTTCAGGACGTGGCCGCCGCCCCAGTCGTGCCCCACCAGGTGGACGGGTTCGGCGAAGCGGGTCAGCTCGCCGATCAGCCAGTCGCGGTAGTCGGTGACGGTCGCGCCGAACCCGGCCGGTAGCGGTGCGCCGAACCCGGGCGGGGACAGGCACACCAGACGTGGGCGTGGCACACCGGCGCGCTCCAGTTCGGGGAGCAGCCGGTCCCAGACCGCCGCCGTCTCGGGGTTGCCATGCACGAAAACAACGGGTGCGAGGACAACGGGTGTGCGGTCGCTCAACGGGAGCCTCCTGGTCGGCGCATGGATGCCGTGATTGCCGTGATCCTCGCCTACTTGTTGGTCGGCTGACAAGTTTGTTGTAGGTTCCTGACCATGACGACCACCCGCCGCACCCAGCAGCAGCGCCGTGACCAGGCCGAATCCGCATTGCTCCACGCCGCCGCCGAGCTGGTGGTCGAGCAGGGGGTGCGGGCGCTGACGCTGGTACGCGTCAGCGAGCGAGCCGGGTACAGCCGTGGACTCGTCACCCACCACTTCGGGTCCAAGCAGGCGCTCCTCGAACGCCTGGCGCACGCGTCCCAGGCCGGGTTCGTCCCCGGGCTCGACGGCCTGCCACCCGGTCTTGACCGCCTTCTGCGGCTGATCGACGGATACCTCGGAGCGCTCGGCCGGGTGGGCGTGTGGAGCCGGGCGTTTCTGCTGCTCTGGGCCGAGGCGGCCACGGCGCCCGAACTGGCCCCGATCTTCCGCGAGCGGGACGAGGCGTTCCGCGCCGATCTGCGCGAGGACGTGGCCGCCGGGCTCGCCGACGGCACCATCCGGCCCGACGTCGTACCCGGCGAGGCGTCGATCGCCATCGTCGGGCAGCTTCGTGGCATCGGGCTGCAACGGCTGCTCGACCACGAGGCCGTCGACACCGAGGGGCTGCGGCACACGGTCACCGAGCAGTGGCGCCGGGCGCTGGCGCGCGACCGGTGAAACGCGCTGTGGCAGCACCAACTCCCGAGCACAGCAGTATGGTTGGGGGATGTGCGCACACCACCGTGTTGACCGCCCGGCCGATCTCGACGTGGTCCGTGATTCCTATGACCGAGTGGCCGACAACTACGCCCACATGGTGGAGACGACGGGAATCGGCGACATCCGTCGCCACCCATGGCTCAAGGCATCCATCGACGCCTTCGCCGACACCGTGAGCGGGCTCGGGCCCGTCCTCGACGTCGGCTGCGGGCCCGGCACGGTGACCGCGTACCTCGCCGAGCGCGGGCTCGACGTGTCCGGGGTGGACCTCTCCCCTCGCATGATCGAGAACGCGCGCCGCCTGCATCCGCAGTGCCGCTTCAGCGTCGGCTCCGCCACCGACCTCGACCTCGCCGAAGCCTCCCTCGGCGGTGTGCTCGGGTGGTGGTCGCTGTTCAACCTCCCCCGTGACGTCCTTCCTCAGGTCCTGGCCCACTTCGCGCGCGCCCTGAAGCCGGGCGGACACTTCATCACCGCGACACACGTCGGCGACGAAGACGCGCTGCGTACGGAGGCCTACGGAGGTGTCCCCGTTCGCTGGACGACACACAAGTGGCGGCCGGAACCGCTCGTGGAGCTGATCGAGCAGGCCGGACTACGCCCCGTCGCCGAACTCCGGCTCCCGCCGGAGGAGTACAGCGGGCCGGGTCTGGTCGTCATGGCCCAGCGTCCCGGGGGTGCCGGGCTCGACGGGGCGGCTGGCTAGCATCGGCGCATGCCCTTACGCCGTAGCCATGACAAGCTCGCCGACCTGCCGCGCGATCCGCGCGCCGACGCGTACCCGATGCCGCCCGTTCCGTACGGCTGGTACGCCGTGCTCCGCAGCGGCGAGTTGCGGCCGGGCAAGGTCGTCAGCCTGCACTACTTCGGGCGGGCGCTGATCGCGTTCCGTGGCGCGGACGGGCAGGCGGGCGTGCGGGACGCGCACTGTCCGCACTACGGCGCGCATCTGGGGGCCGGGGGGAAGGTTGTCGACGGGGCTGTGGAGTGTCCGTTCCACGGGTGGCGCTTCGGGGCGGACGGGTGGTGTACGCACGCCCCCTTCGCGGCCCGCACCCCCAAGGTGTCCCTCGGCGGCTTCCCGGTACGCGAGCACAGCGGGCTCATCTTCGTGTACCACGGCCCGGACGAACCATCATGGGAGGTGCCGGACATCCCGGAGACGGCCTCCAGGGGCTTCGCGACCCCGATCGACGACGTGTGCCGCGCGCGCATCCACATCCAGGAGATGCGCGAGAACATCGTGGACGAGTCCCACTTCCACTTCATCCACGGCCAGAGCGAGCCGCCGGTGCAGGAGTTGCGGCCGGACGGTCCGTTCGCCGAGGTCCGGGGCCGCATCCACCGGCGTGTGCTCGGCCGGGACATCAACAACACCTTCGATGTGTTCATGTACGGGCCGGGGGTGATGGTGGTGCGTGTCCTCGGTCCCGTCCTGTCGCTCACCGCCGTCGCGCTGACCACGCCCGTTGACGACCGTACGAGCGAGATGCGGATGCTGTACTACGTCCGCAAGCCCGCGCGGCTGCCGTTCCTGGCGCCCGTCCTCAAGCTGGTCTTCCGTACGGAAGCCCTGAGGGAGGTGCGCGAGGAGGTACGGATCTGGGACCACAAGATCCACCAGCCGCGCCCCGTCCTGCTCCCGCACGAGAAGGGGATCAGGGCGCTGCGCCGCTGGTACGCCCAGTTCTACCCAGCGGCGGCAAGCGACTGACGGTGCGCGGTGCGCGGCGCGCGGCTGAGACCGTCAGGTGCCGTACTCGGCGCGCATCCAGCGCGCCGATGCGACCGCGCTCTCGTACGGGTCGGTGATGTCCGGGCGGTCGACCTCGACCATCAGCCAGCCGTCGAAGGTGCTCGGCAGGTTGCCGATGATCCCGGTGAGGTCCAGCTCGCCACGTCCGGGTTCGGCCCAAAGGCCTGCCAGGACGGTCTGCTGGTAGCCCCAGTCGCCCTCTCGGCCCTGCGCCGCGACGCTGAGCCGACAGTCCTTCACGTGCACGAACGGGATCCGCTCCGCGTAGTCCTTGATGAACGCGCCCACATCCGAGCCCGCCCACGCCAAGTGCCCCGTGTCGGGCAGGAAGCCGAGCCGGGTGTCCGGTATGGCGTCGAGGACGGAACGGCCCTCTTCCTCGGTCTCGATCCAGGTGCCGGTGTGGGGGTGGAGGTTGGGCCGGACGCCCTCGGCGGTCATGGTGTCGGCGATCTTCCCGATCAATTCAGTCACGGCCTCGACGCGCGACGGATCCGCCTCGTACGCCTGCGCCGGGTGCGCCACGCGCGGCATGTCCTTGCCCATCCCCAGGCCGAGGCCGATGTCCGTCAGACCGAGTTCGGCGTGCTGGCGGGCGACGGCGGTGGCGTTCTCGACAACGGTGGTTTCGTTCCCGTCCCGGCCGTCCGATCGGCATACGAAGTAGCCGGGGGCCAGGGTCAGGCCGACCTCGTCCAGGACGGCCCGGTACTGGTCGACGGTCCAGTCGGCGGGGACTTCGGCCATCACCGCGTCGAAACCGGACTGCTTGATCAGCGACAGCAGCTGCTTCCGCTCGGGCGCCTTGGACGGGTCGAGCCAGCCGTCGTCGCTGGCCATCCACTGGATGGGGTTGAGTGCGATACGAGGGGCCACGGGGGCTCCTTTCAACGTAGAGGGGCGAGTTCGCCCGCGAAGTGGCAGGCGGCACGCTGGCCCGCCGGGGTGAGGGTGAGTTCCGGGGCGGTCTCCGCGCAGATCGTCCGCTCCGGGTGGGTCAGCGGGCCGATGGGGCACCGGGTGCGGAACCGGCAGCCCGAGGGCGGGTTGGCCGGGCTCGGGAGGTCGCCGCGCAGGACGATGCGTTCCCGCGTACGCGCCGAGACGCTGGGGACCGGCGACGACGAGAGCAGCGAGGCGGTGTACGGATGCTGCGGGTTGCCGTACACCTCGGCGACGTCGCCGTGCTCGACGATTCTGCCGAGGTACATCACGGCGACCGTGTCGCTGAGGTGGCGCACCACCGACAGGTCGTGGGCGATGAACAGGTAGGCCAGGCCGAGTTCGTTCTGCAGTTTCTCCAGCAGGTTGATGATCTGCGCCTGGATGGACATGTCCAGCGCGGACACCGGCTCGTCCAGGATCAGCGTCTGCGGCTGGCGGGCCAGGGCGCGGGCGATGCCGATGCGCTGGCGCTGGCCGCCCGAGAACGCGTGCGGGTAGCGGTCGAGGTGTTCCGGGCGCAGCCCGACCTGCGTCATCAGCGACTGCGCCGCCGCTTCCAGCGCGCGTCCGCCGATGCCCCGGAACGCGAGCGCTTCGGCGAGGGACTGTCCGATCGTGCGCCGTGGGTTCAGCGACGCGTAGGGGTCCTGGAACAGATATTGCACGGACCCACGGACCCGTTTGAGGTCTTCCTCGCGCATCGCGCTCACGTCGGTCCCGTCGACATGAACCGAGCCGCCCGCGATCGGGTTGATGCCGACGATGCCGCGCGACAGTGTCGACTTGCCGCAGCCGCTCTCGCCCACGAGCCCGAGGGTGCGGCCGGGGTGGACGGCCAGGCTCACCGAGTCGACGGCGTACACCGGAGGTTCCCGGCGGAACAGCCCGCGCCCGCGCGATCCGACGTCGACCCTGAGGTCGCGTATCTCCAGCACGGGGGCGAGAGCGGGAGGAGCGGGCACGGCCTCGGCGCGCGGCGGCGCGGGAACATCACCAACGGAGAGGCTCACACCGCGCTGGGCGACGAAGCACGCCGCCGTCTGCCCCGCCGGGCCCCCGATCCGCAGCAGCGCGGGCGTTTCGTGCTCGCACACGTCCTCCGCGTACCGGCAGCGTGGCGCGAACGCGCAGCCGTCCGGGGGCGACGCGGGGTCGGGCGGGCTGCCGGGGATCGCGGGCAGCGGCTGGCCGACGCGGTCGTCGTCCAGGCGGGGCATGGCTTCGAGCAGCGCCGCCGTGTAGGGGTGGCGTGGGTGCCGGAAGACCTGCTCGACGGTTCCCTTCTCGACCGTCCGCCCGCCGTACATCACCACCACGTCCGTGCACAGCTCGGCGACCACGCCCATGTCGTGGGTGATGATGGCGATGGCGATGCCGAGTTCGGTGCGCAGCCTGGCCAGCAGCCGCAGGATCTGGGCCTGGATGGTGACGTCGAGGGCCGTCGTCGGCTCGTCGGCGATGAGCAGCGCGGGATCGTTCGCAAGGGCGATCGCGATGACGACGCGCTGGCGCATCCCGCCGGAGAACTGATGCGGATAGTGGTCGATCTTCGTCGGGACGTCGGGGATGCCGACCTGTTCCAGCAGCTCGACCGCCCGCTTGCGCGCGGTCTTCTTGTCGACACCGTGGACCGTCATGGCCTCGACGATCTGATCGCCGACCTTGAGGACGGGGTTGAGCGCGGCCTGCGGGTCCTGGAAGACCATCGCCACCTTGGCTCCGCGCCGCCGCCGCATCTCGCGTTCCGGCAGGGCGAGCAGGTCTTCGTCCTCGAACCGCACCGATCCGGCGACGATGTCGCCCGGTGGCCGCACCATCCGCATGATGGAGCGCGCGGTGACGGACTTGCCGGAGCCGGATTCGCCGACGATGCCGAGGACATCGCCCGGGTAGATGTCGAAGCTGACGTCGTTGACGGCCCTGACGTCGCCGGTCCTCAACTTGAATTCCGTACGCAGGCCCTCGACGCGCAGCAGCGGCGCGCCCTTGCCCGCCACCGGCGCTGGAGGTTCGGCCATCGTAGAACTGGTCGTCGTGGTCACCGACGGTTCACCGCCTCGTTGAGCGCGTCCGAGATCAGGCTGAAGCCCACCGAGAGCAGCAGAAGCACCACTCCGGGGCCGATGATGTACGTGGGGGCCTGGGTGACGAACCGGAGTCCGTTGTTGAGCAGTACGCCGATCGACGGCGTCGGCGGCTGCACACCGAGGCCGACGATGGACAGGCCCGCCTCGATGTAGACGCCGACGACCATCCAGACGGCGCCGTTGACGACGATGGAGTCCATCGCGTTCGGCAGGACGTGCCGGACGAGCAGCTTCCGGCGCGGGACGCCGAGCACCCGGGCGGCCAGGACGTACTCCCTGCTCTGCTGGGTGAGCCAGGCGCTGCGGGCCTGGCGCCCGGCCGTCGGCAAGCCGCCGATGAGGATGGTGAGGAACAGCGGGAACCACCCGGGGCCGAGGATGGCCACCAGGCAGACGCCGAGGATCAGGCCGGGGAAGCCGATGATGACGTCGAGCACTCGCTGCAGCCCGGCGCCGAGCCATTCGGAGATCGCGCCGGAGAGGCCGATCAGGGTGCCGAGCGCCATGCTGAGCGGTACGGCGGTGAGGATGAGGGTGAGGTCGACGCGGAGTCCGTAGACGCTGCGGATGAAGATGTCGCGGCCGAACTCGTCCACCCCGAAGATGTGCGCGCCCGAGGGCCCGGCCAGGGCGTTCGCCCCCTGCTGGTCGTAGCCGCCGGGGAAGAGGACGGGGGCGAGCAGGGCGGCGAGCACCATGATGGCGAGGATCGACAGCCCGATGATGCCCCTCGGGGTGCGGAACGCGGACAGGTAGCGCGCGAGCGTCGGGTTGAGCCTGCGGCGTGTCGCCGTGGGCGCCGCCGCGCCGGGCGCCGACAGGGGAACGTCTGTCATGACGGGGCTCCCAACCTGATCCGCGGGTCGAGTGTCGCGAGGACCATCTCGGTGATGAGCTGGCAGATCACCGCCACGAACACCACACCGAGGATGAGCACTTGAAGGACGGTGAAGTCGCGTGACTGCACGCTGGTGACGGCGAGCTGGCCGAGACCGTTGCGGTTGAAGATGGACTCCATGATCACGGCACCGGCGAGCAGGGTGCCGATCTCCAGCCCGATCGCGACGACCGCGGTGCCGAAGCTGTTGCGCAGTACGTGGCGCAGTGTGATCCGCCGGGACGAGGCCCCCTTGGCGAGGGCCAGGTCGACGTAGTCCTCGTTGCGGACCTTGGCCATCTCCGTCTGGAGCAGGCGGGCCACGATGCCCGAGGGCGAGAGCGCCAGCGCGACGGCGGGAAGGGTCAGATACTGGATCCCGATCGCGGGATTCTCCATCATGCTCACCTCGCCGCTGACCGGCAGCCAGCGGTGGTACACACCGAAGACCAGGATCAGCGCCAGGGCGATGAGGAACGCCGGTACGGCGACCAGGAGGCTGTTGCCCAGGTCGAGGGTGGCCCGGGTCCACCGGCGCCTGGTGGAACCGGCGAGCACCCCGAGCGCGGTGCCGAGGACGACGACGAGCAGCGTGGCGAACACGGCCAGCTCCACGGTGCTCTCCAGGCGGTCGCCGATGAGGCTCGCGACGCTGCGGTGGAGGCGGTACGACTGGCCCAGGTCGCCGTGGAACAGCCCGGAGATCCAGTCCCAGTACTGCACGACGGGGGACCGGTCCAGACCCAGCTCCTTGCGGATGGCGGCGACGTTGGCGGCGCTCGGATCCGTACCGGCGAGGCTGACCGCGACGTCTCCGGGGGCGAGCCGCGGCAGGGCGAAGGCGACGACCGAGCTGGCGAGGAGGACGAAGAGGACGGATGGCGCCTTGCGCGCCAGGAACCGGATCATTGCCGCCGCTACCCCTTCGGCTCGGACAGCCACGCCTGGCCGAGGTTCAGGAAGCCTGTCTGGGTGGGCGCTATGCCGCCGACCGACGTCGACCGGACCGTGAGGGTCGGGCGGGTGATCAGCGGAACGGAGAACGCCTGATCGAGGAAGTAGGCGTTGTACGCGTGCAGCGCCTTCTTCTGCGCGGCGGGTGTGGTCGCGCCGGTGACGTCCTGGACGAGCTTCGTGTACACGGGGCTCTTGACGTGCAGGAGGTTGTCTCCGGGTACGAACTCGGGCCTGCTGGCGACCGCGCTCGCGGGCAGCAGGGCGTTGCTGTTCATCATCTGGACCGCGGGCGCACCCATGTCCCGCTTGGCGATCCGCCCGTCGTACTCGGTGGCGCTCAGCACCTCGGGCTTGGCGTTCAGCCCGACGGCGGCAAGGTTGTTCTTGACGATCTGGAAGATGCCGGTGGCCTCTGGGGTGTTGAGGGTGACGACCTTGAACGTGGCGCCCTTCACCCCCGCCTTGGCGAGCAGCTTCTTGGCCTTCGCGGGCTGGTAGCTGTAGTGCTTCGCCTGAGCGGCGTCGTAGCCCACGGCGGTCTTCTTCCACGGCAGGCTCGTCGCGTCCGCGTGACCGCCCTCGACCTGCTGGACGATGCGGCCGCGGTCGATCGCGTACTGGACCGCCTGCCGCACCTCCTTCTTGTCGAACGGCGGCTTCGTCACGTCCATGGCGAACGGGATCGCCGAACCGCCCGACGACAGCAGGGCGTAGCCCGGCTGCTTGCTCAGGCTGCGGGCGTCGAGGGCGGCCACTCCGACGCCGTACTGGGCGCGACCGCTGCGGATCGCCGAGACGATGGCGGTCGGGTCGTTGATGACCTCGATGTTGATCTTGTCGAGGTGGGTGTTCTCGGCGTCGCGGTACTTCGCGTACTTGGTGAGCGCGATGCGGCCGCCGGGCGTCCACGACTTCCAGACGAAACGGCCGGTGCCGTCGACGACCTTGCCCGCCGCGTAGTCGTCGTAGGTGGCGGGGTTGAGGATCGGCGCCGTCTCGAACAGGTCGAAGACATTCGGCGTCGGCTTGCTGAAGGTGAGCTTCAGCTCGTGGTCGCCCTCGGCCTTCATCGACGTGATCTGCTCGGCGATGGCCTGGCCCGCCGCGCCCGTCGCCGGGTCCCGCACCTTCTTCAGGGTGAAGATGACATCGCGCGCCGTCAGCTTGCGGCCGCTGTGGAACGTCACATCGTCCCGGAGCGTGATGTCGATGCTCTTCGCGTCGGGCGCGAGCTTCCACGACTTCGCGAGGACGCCCTTGGGCTTGCCCGTCTTGGCGTCCATCAGGGTCAGCGTCTCCAGCACCGTGTACTCGGACAGGATGTTGCCGACCGAGGTCTTGAGGAACGAACCGGGGTCGGCGTCGTTCACCTGCGCGACGGTGAGGGTGCCGCCGTCGCGTACCGGTCCTGTGGTCGCGGACTTCCCGCCGGTGGGGTGGGTCGCGGCGCTGCATGCGGAGGTGAGGAGCGCCGCGCCCACGGCGGCGCCTGCGATGAGTCGGCTTTGCCAGGCCGACGTTCTCAGCGACATCGGTTGTGCTCCTTGAGGTGTCCGGGGAGGGAGAGAGGTTCGCCGCTCCGCGCGAGCGAAGCTCAAGCGGGGTAGCGGGGCTGCGGCCGTTCGCACGTGCTGCTCAGGCGGACGGCGCGGGTCTGCTGGGAGGCTTCCTCGACGGCGCACAGCGCTTCGAGGACATGGAAGGCGAACGAGGCGGTCGCGCGGTGCGGGCCGCCCTCGATCGCGTCCGCGAGGTCACGGACGCCGAGGCCGCGCCGGGCCTGCTCCTTGGTGCCGACGGCGCCGAACAGCCCGACCACCGGCTCCAGCGCCGTCCACTCGGCGTCGCCGTGCCGCCGCAGCCGCACCTCGCCGTCGAAGTGGTTCGGGTTGCCCAGGGACAGCGTGCCCTCGGTGCCGTAGATCTCCATGAAGGGTAGCTCCGAGTCCCACACGTCGAAGCTCATCTGCGCCGTCCCGAGGACTCCCGAGGCGAACGTCAGCACCGCCGCGGTGTGCGTGGGGACCGTGACCTCGATGGAGTCGACGGCCCGGCCGGGCGAGGTCACCGCCCGGTGCGGTGCGCCGATCCGGCTCGCCGCGGCGATGGACTGGATCGGGCCCAGGCAGTTGACCAGGATGGCGATGTAGTACGGCCCCATGTCCATCACCGGGCCGCCGCCCTGCTGGAAGAGGAAGCGGGGGTCCGGATGCCACGTCTCCGCCTTGCTGTGGCCGATGAAGGCCGAGGCGCCGATCGGTGTGCCGATGAGCCCGTCGTCGATGGCCTTGCGTGCCGTCTGGCTCGCGCTGCCGAGGAACGTGTCCGGCGCCGAGCCGAGGATCCGCTTTGTGCGAGCGGCCGCTTCGAGTACGGCCCGGCCCTCCTCGACCGTCGTGGCCAGGGGCTTTTCGACGTAGACGTGTTTTCCGGCCTCCAGCGCGGTGATGATCGTGCGCGCGTGGTGCACGGGCGGGGTGAGGTTCACGATGATGTCCACCGACTCGTCGGCGTACAGCTCCGCGTCGTCGCCCCAGGCCGGAATGGAGTGCTCGGCGGCGGCCTGCTTGGCCCGGTCCGGGTCGATGTCGCCCACCCGCACGATTTCCAGCTCCGGGTAGCGGGCCAGTCCGGTGACGTACCGGCCGAAGATGTTGCCGCTGCCGAGAATGCCGATGCGATGCGATATGCCCATGCGGTGGGGTCCTCTCGGGGAGAACGAACCGGCCATGCGTGGCCGGAAGTTTTTGTGTGGGCATCACCATCGTTTAGTGCGCGTCGCGGGAACAAGACGCCACTTTTAATTTTTTGTGTGGACTAAAGATGGGCTGCTTGTCGGGTTGATCGCGCGGCATTTACTGTCACGGCGTGCATAAAGGCGATGGCTACGAGTCCGATCCGGTCCTTCTGCCCTCCGTTCCGGTCGGGCTGCGCAGGGTGCTGGATCTCGTGGTGTCGGGCGAGGCGACCAGCCGTGCGGAGATCGCGCGGCGCAGCGGTCTGGTCCGGACGACCGTGGGCAAGCAGGTCGACCACCTCGTCGGACGCGGCATTCTCCAAGAGACCGAGTCGAACGAATCGGTGCGGGGACGGCCGCCCAGGGTGCTGACGCTCAGCCCGCAGGCGGGGACCGTCGCCGTGGCGGACGTCGACACGCTGGCCTCACAGGTCGCGATCGCCGATCTCAGGGGGCGGGTGCTCGCCCGGGAGACCGTGGACGTCCGGATCGCGGCCGGACCGGAAATCGTGCTGGACACGGTGACCGAGCGGCTTCGCGGCCTGTTGGCGCAGTGCGGGCACGACGTCGGCCGGGTGCGCCAGGTGGTGATGGGCCTGCCCGCGCCCGTGGACTTCCAGCGCGGCTATACGGCGCGGCCGACCGGGATGCCCGGGTGGGCCGGATATCCGGTGGCCGACGAGCTGAGGAAGCGCTTCCACTGCCCCGCCCTGGTGGACAACGACGCCAATCTCATGGCCCTCGGCGAGGCGTCCCAGGAGCAGGCCGAGACTCCGCTGCTGTGCATCAAGATCTCGGCGGGGGTGGGGGCCGGGATCGTCACCGCGGGAGGCCAGCTCTACCGGGGGGCGGACGGCGCCGCCGGGGACATCGGCCACATCCGGGCCACCGGTGGCGGCGACGCCCTGTGCTCCTGCGGCAACGTCGGCTGCCTCAGCGCACTGGCCTCCCGCCCGGCCGTCCTGCGCAGCCTCGGCATCCCCGAGTCGACGGACGAGGATCCGCTGCACGGCGTGCGCGTGCTGGCGGGACGCGTCGCCGACAACGAACCGAACACCGTGCGGGCCCTGCGCCAGGCCGGTACCGATGTCGGCGAGATCGCGGCCATGCTGGTCGCCATGTACAACCCGCGCACGCTGGTCGTCGGCGGCCCGCTGAGCGAACTCCGCGACGACCTCCTGTCCGGGGTCCGCGCCGTGGTCTACCGGCGCGCGCTGGCCCTGGCCACCAGCAAGATCACCATCGCCACGCCCCGGCTCGGCGAGAGCGCCGGGATCCATGGCGGGATCGTCCTCGCCATCCGGGAGGTGTTCAGCCCGCAGGGCATCGCCCGGATGATGGTCGGCAGCCCGTAGGAGGCCGGGGTGGCTGAGCCTTGGGCCCAGCCACCTGACGTGGTGTCAGCCGACGCGCATCAGCAACCGGCACGCCTCGTCGCCGTCGCGCAGACACGCGGTGGCGCAGTTGCGGGTGAGTTCGACGCCGAGCCCCTCCGACCAGCCCGCGTGGATGTCCGTACACGGGCAGTCGTAGCCCTCCAGCGAACCGGCCATCCGCACCATCGCCACGGCGAAGTTCTGCCGCATGGTCAGCTCGATGTCGCCGTCCGGGAGTACGGCCGTACCGCCGTCGCGCAGTTCGCTCGGGAACATCCACTCGGCGCACGCGTCGTACCGGCAACGGAGTTCTTCGAGGTCGGCGGCGGGTTTTCCGCCGTGCTGGCGGGTGATGCGCTTGCCCACCTGGACGGCCACGTAGCGCAGCGCCTCCGCGTTGATCTCGTTGGCCACCGCGTGGCCGAACCGCTTCGCCACGCCCTGATACCAGCGGGCGTCGTGCAGCCACCACTGGCGGTAGACGTCCATGGGCCTGGGGCTCGGGGTGGTCATCGGGCCGTCCCGTCCAGCTCGCCGCCTGCCATGCGGGCCCGGAAGCGTTCGCGCATCTCGCGTTTGAGCACCTTGCCGGTGGCTCCCTTCACCACGTCGTTCGCGTCCATGCGGAGCGCGCCGGTGAGGGGCGGGAAGCCCTCGGTGGTGAGGACCTGGTTGACCCGGTCCGTCCAGTCGTCGTCCGTGTCCGCCGCGTCCGGGCGTACTTGGAGGAGGACGTACGCGTCGGCCGTTCCGTCGCCGTCCCAGTCGGCGCGTACGCCCTCGGGGGCGACGGCCACCACCGTGCAGTCGTCGAGTTCGGGCAGCTCGCGCAGCAGCAACTCCTCGGTGCGGGTGCTGAACACGAGGCCCGCGGCGGTGCGGATGGCGTCGGGGGCGCGGTCGAGGTGGTAGAAGTTTCCCTCCTCGTCGCGGTAGGAGAGATCGCCGGTGAGCCAGTAGCCGCCGAGCCGCAGCCGGTGGAAGGTCAGCGAGTCGTTCCAGTAGCCGGGGGTGAGGGTGGGGGAGCGCACGCCGAGACGGCCCACTTCGCCGGGTGGCAGGGGCGTGCCGTCCTCGGAGAGGACGGCGGCCTCGGCGAAGCTCATCGGTTTGCCGACGCAGCGGGAGAACGACGACCTGCCTGGCTTGTGGCCGTTGTGGAAGAGCGAGTAGCCGGTCTCGGAGGAGCCGAGGCCGTCGGTGAAGACGGATCCGGGGACCCGGCAGCGCCCCAGGTCCGGGCCGACCGTGTCGTGGCTGCCCTGCGCGATGAGCGCCCTGATGTGTGCCTCGTGTGCCGCGTCGCCGGTGTTGTACCAGGCCTCGACGCTGGACAGCTCGCGGGCGGCGAGGTCCTGGGCCGCCATCTCGCCGTACGTCCCGGCGAACGCGAACACGGTGGTCGGGCGGAACGATTCCATCGCGTCCAGGACGTCGGTGCCGCGCTGGCTGGAGAGCAGGAGGACGGGTGAGCGCAGCAGGAAGCCGAACATCATGACCGAGATGGAGGCGTTGTGCGAGCCGGGCATCGCGACGAGCAGTCTGCCCATCGCGGAGCCGACGGACAGCTTCAGCCGGTGCAGTTGCGCGTACAGCAGGGTCTGGTGGGTGTGCGGGACGGCCTTGGGCATGCCGGTGGTGCCCGAGGAGTGGGAGATGACGATCGGATCGGTGGGGTGGTGGGCGTACGGGTACGAGGCGGGGAGGGGGTGGCGGGTCTTCGTGTCGATGTCGGCGGCGGTGGCGCAGAAGGCGAGGCCCAGTTCGTCCTGGTGGGGGGCCAGGACGGGGCGGTGGGCCCGGTCGGTGATCGCGCCCACCGCGCCCTGGCGGCGTACGTACTCGCGGGCGATCTCGGGGCGGAGGTTGCCGTTGACGAAGGACGGGATCGCGCCGAGGGAGGTGAGCGCGAGGAAGTTGATGGCGAACTCGGTGCTGGAGTACGTCTGGATCGCCACCGGGTCGCGAGGGCGCACGCCGTGTGCGTGGTACCAGCTGGCGTAGGTTTCGACGGTCTCGTGCAGTTCGCCCAGGGTCAGCACCTCGGGGTGGCCGCCGTCCGGGGCCTGCCAGGTGGCGTCGGTCCACAGCACCTGATCGTCGGGGGATCTGCCGTACGCCTTCAGCCGGTGGATCACGTTTCCGGCACCCAAGGCGGCGTCCTGGCTGATCAGCGCGCGTTCTTCCTTGGTGATCATGGGTGGGTCCCTTGGATTTGGGCGGCCAGCTCGGCCAGGCCGCGGAGGGTGCCGTACTCGGCGGGTTCGTGGGAGAGCGGGGTGTCGCCTCGGTCGAGCACGATCGCCACGGCCAGATCGGTGGCGGGCGGGTCGGTGTTCAGCTCGTGGTACGCGGCCGTGGTGCGCTCCGTAGTGGCCAGCTCGACGCCGACGAGGACGACGCGGTTCAACTCCTCGTCTTCCAGGAGGAGTTCGGAGGTGTTCAGCAGTTCCCCGGCCAGGTCGGTGGCGGCGGACAGGCACAGCAGTGGGCCGGTGATGGCGAACTCGCGGCTGAGCTGGCCGAGGATCGCGTTGGCGGTGCTCTGCATGAACAGCAGCGGGTTGTGCACCTGCCCGGCGACGAGCAGACGGCTGCCGAGGTCGAGGGTGGTGGCGTCGCCCATCGTGCTGGCCAGGACCATCGCGGTCCGCGAGCCGTCGCCGGGGTGGGCGGTGAGTGCGCGCTCGACGGCCTGGTACACGAGCGGGCTGAAGGCCGACTCCACGAACCCGGCCACGGGCGGTGCGGCCGCCGGTCCGGATACTGCGGCGATCATGCCCGCTCCAGGAGCAGCGCGGTGTTGGCGCCACCGAACGCCGCGTTGAGGGAGAGCGCCCGCCGGATGTCGGCCTTGCGGGGACGGTTCGGTACGTAGTCGAGATCGCAGGCCGGGTCGGGTTCGGTGAACCCGGCGGTGGGCGGCAGAACGCCGTCTCGCAGCGCGAGCAGGGTGATGACGAGTTCCACCACTCCGGCGGCCTCCAGGAGGTGTCCGGTCGTGCTCTTCGTCGAACTCACGGGTATGTGGGGCGCGTTCGCGCCGAAGAGCGTGTGCAGTCCGCGCGTCTCGGCGGGGTCGTTGGTCTTGGTCGCGGTGCCGTGTGCGTTGACGTAGTCGACGCGGGGTCCGCCCGCCCGTTTGAGGGCGCGGCGGGCGGCGGTGACCAGCCCGATGCCTTCGGGGTGCGGGCGTGCGATGTGGTGAGCGTCGGAGGCGGCGCCCCAACCGGTCACCGCGCCGAGCACACGCGCCCCTCGGCGCCGGGCGGACGCGGCCGATTCGAGCACGACGGCGGCGGCCCCGTCGCCGAGCAGCAGCCCACTGCGGTCGGCACAGAACGGCCGCACCATCCCGTCCCGCGAGAGCGCGAACCCCGACCCGAACTTGGCCAGGTTCTCCTCCTCCACCAGATAGGCCCCCGCGCAGATGACGATGTCGGCCCGCCCGGAGGCGATGAGCTGGCATCCGTACGCGACGGCGGTAGCGGAGGCGACGCACGCGTTGGTGAACGCGAGCCGGGGCCCGCGCACCCCGAGCACATCGGCAAGCGCCCCGGCCTGCCACGCGGGCACGGTCTCGACGGCGCCTGCCTCGGCCCCGGCGCCGCCGATGGGACGCCTCTGCGTGGCACCCCTGCCGAGGAGGTCGAGGGACGGCGCGCTGTGGATGAGGCCGGGGGCCTCCGCGCCGCCGGGGTACGCGCCACCACCGGGCGCACCGGGCGACGCGCCACCGCCGGACGAGCCGGGGAACCCCGTTCCGCCGGGGTCGGCGGGCCCCGCGCCGGGTGGGACGCCATGGCGCGCCATGCGGCCGGGGATGTTGGAGGGCCCCGCGCCCCCGGGCAAGCCAGCGGGCCCCGAGCCCCCGGGGAACCCAGGAGACGCTGCGCCTCCGGGGGAGTGGTGAGGCCCCGTACCGCCGGGTGAGCCGGGTGATGCGGCGTCGCCGGGGGAGCCGTGGGACTCCGATCGGCTGGGGAGGTCGGCGGCACCCTCGCTGGGTGGGACGCCTGGAGGCACCGTGCCGTCGGGGAAAGTGGTAGCAGGCGTCGCGCCGCCGGGCGAGCCGGGGGATGTGGTGCCGCCGGGCAAGCCGGGTGACGCGCCGCCGGGGAAGTCAGCGGCCCCCGCGTGGCCGGGGGAGCCGGGGGACCCCGTTTCACCGGGGGAGTTGGCGGACGCCGTGCCGCGGCGGAGGCCCGGGGGCGCCGTGCCGTCGGGGAAAGTGGCAGCAGACGTCGCGCCGCCGGGCGAGCCTGGTGACGCGGCGAAGCCGGGCAAACCAGCGGATCCCGAGCCCCCGGGGGAGCCGGGGGGCGCGGCGCCACCGGGTGGCATCGCGCCGCCGGGTGTGCCCGGGGATGCCGCACCGCCCCGGGTGTCGGGAGACGGTGCGCCGCCACACGCGCCACGGGACGCCGGGCCACCGGCGAGGCCGGGGAGCCCCGCGCCGCCGGGAGGCGCCGGGATGCCCGGCGAGTCGGGTGATGCTGCGCCACCAGGTGAGCCGGGGAACCGCGTTCCACCAGGCCTGCCGGGGGACCCTGCGCTGCCGGGAGGCGCCGTGCCGCCAGGCCTGCCGGGGGACGCCGTGCTGCCGGGAGACGCCCCGTCGCCGCGCGCGTCAGGTGGCGGCGTGCCGCGCCGGGTGGCGGCAGACGCCGCGCCGCCGCGCGCGCCAAGCGATCCCGCGCCATCGCCCGAGGCCGCCGCGCGCCAGAAGTGGGTCAGGGCGGTGAAGTCGCCTGCTGTGCCCACCAGGACGGTGGCCTCCGTTCCGGGGCGCAGGGCGGCCATCGCGGCTGCCGCGTCGGCCACCTCGGCCAGGGCCTCGTGGAGGGAGGCGGATCCGGCGCTCGTGGCGGCCACGTCCGTGCGGTAGGGGGCGGGGTCGAAGCGGGTGATCGGGGCGAACGGGGGGCTTCCGTCGAACACGCCCGCCCGCAGCGCGTCCGGCCCGGCGCCGAAGGCCGTCCGTACTCCGTAGCCGGTCAGCAGGACCTCATGACCCATGGACGTCCACCAGGTAGTCCGTGATCCGGCGGACCGAGGTGAACTCGGCGAGGAACGCTTCGGCGGGTTCGATCTCCAGGCCGCAGCGCAGCTCCAGTTGGTGCAGGAACCACACCAGGCCCAGCGAGTCCAGCGCGAGATCGGCGTCGTCGTCCAGTTCCGCCGGTAGCTCGGCGAAGATCTTGGGGTCGGACAGCAGCTCCCGCACCACGTCGGTGGTGATCATCATGCCGTGGCGCCCCGCTTGATGACGTCGTCGATCAGGTCGCCCAGGTTCATCGCGCCGACCGGTTCGATATCGGTGTCCGGGAACTTCACGCCGAAGCGGCGCTCGATGCGCAGGACCAGCTCGATCAGGCTCAGCGAGTCGATGTCGATGCCACCGGTGCCCAGGGGGCTGGTGTCGGTGACCTCGTCCGTGTCGAGCGGGTGGTTCATGTCCTCGCTGATCGTGCTGAGCACGAACTGGCGGATTTCCTTCTCCAATGCCGTCTGCATGGTGTGCGAAACCCTTCGATGGGAGGAGAGGTCAGTGGCCGGGGGAGCGGGCCAGCAGCGCCTCGCGGTGGCGGACGAGCTTGCCGTTGGAAGTGCGGGGCAGGTCCGGGAGGAGCTGGACGACGCGCGGCACCTTGTAGTCGGCCAGCCGGTCCCGGCACCAGCGCAGCAGCTCCCCGGCCGAGGGGCCGTCCGGCTCGGTGGACACGTACGCCTCGGTGGCACCGGCGTGGACGACCACGGCCCCGCTGACCCCGGGGTGGCGGCGCAACACGTCCTCCACCTCGGTCAGATCGACCTTGAGGCCGCCGATGACCACGAGCGAGTCGCCACGGCCCAGCAGCCGCAGGCCACCGCCGGGGTCCAGCTCGGCGCGGTCGCGGGTGTGCAGCCAGCCGTCGGTGTACCGGCCGCCGCCGGAGTCGTGCAGATACGGTGAGCCGTCCGGCAGCCAGACGTCCAGCTCGCCCTCGTGGATCCGTAACCGCACACCGGGGGCCGCCCGGCCGACGGAGGGCCGCGCGGCGCCGCTGATGTCCATCGCGATGACGCCCGTCTCCGTCGTTCCGTACGATTCGCCGACCCCGATGCCGAACCGTTCGGCGAACCGCGCGGCCGTTTCCGGGGGCATGATCTCGCCGCCGGACGTCGCCGCGCGGAGGGCGGGGAGCGGGGGCAACTCCCTTGCGGTGCCGAGGAGTTCGTAGTGGAAGGGGGTGCCGAAGATGACGTGCACATCGTGGCGCCCGGCGGCGGCCAGGATGTCCTTCGCCGACACCCGGCGCGCGAACACGGCCGCCACGCCCGCCGTGAGCGAGTGCAGCACCCCGGCGATCAGCCCGAAGCTGTGCGCGGTCGAGCTGAGCAGCAGCACCCGCTCGCCGAAGGTCGGCATGCCCTCGATCCGGGTGAAGCGTTCGATCTCGGCCGCCATGGAGGCGGGGGTCCGGCCGATCACCTTGGGCAGCCCGGTGGAGCCCGAGCTGAACTGCACCAGCCGGTGGCCGGTCGCCGCGGTGCGGCCGTCCGGGAAGCGGGAGGTGACCACCTCGTAGCGGGGCTCGAAGCGCAGTGGCGAGCGCCCGACCGCACCCGCGCCGACCAGGAACTGCGGATGGCACAGCGCCCGCAGCGCGTCCACTTCGGACTGCTTGAGCCGGTGGTCGATCAGCATCACCTGGGCGCCCAGCCGCCACAGCGCGAGCAGCACTTCGATCTGGGTGAAGCTCGGCGGTATCCGGAGCATCACCGTGGTGCCCTCGCCGATGCCGTACTCGGCGAAGACGTCCGCCTCCCTGGCCGCGGTGGTGCGTACCTCGGCGCGGCTCACCGGGTGGTCGCCGTGGACGAGGCAGGGCAGCTCGCCGGGGTGGGCGTCGAAGAGGGTGTCCACCAGCGCCCGCATGCCGCCGGGTTCGCCGCTCATCATTGTTCCTGGCAGAACTCGCCGATGGGGAAGCCCACATGGCGCTGGTCCGTGGCCAGATAGCCGAGCAGTTCGTCGCCGGGCCGCAGCTCGGTGACGTTGTGGACCTTCGCGCCGGGCCCGAGCACCCGTACGTGCCAGTCGTCCTGCACGGTCAGGCTCACCACGGTGCCGTCGGCGGAGCGCGCGGTGATGGTCAGCAGTGGCCGCGACTCCAGCTTGGCGCGGCCGATCGTGACCGGGCGGGTCCGGCCCTCGGCGTTGACGGCGAGCGTGGTGCCGCCGGAGCGCAGCTCGCTCAGGTAGTTGGTGCGGTTGTCCGGGCCGAGGACGTAGGAGTGCAGGGCGCCCGCGTTGACCCGGAAGGGGCGGGTCGGCATGTACGGCAGCGGATGGGTCTCGCTGCAGCACAGGATGAAGCCGGTCGAGTACGAGCCGACGAGGATGCCCTCGTCCTCGGCGAAGTGGCTGCAGGTGTCCACGCACACGCGGTCGCCGAGACCGTGGTGTTCGATGCCGTCGACGGTGAGCGTGGTGAGGTTGAGCGGTGCCGTACCGGCCTCCAGCAGCCGGGCCAGCGCGAACACGTCGCCCGCGGTCTCGGGGGCCAACAGGATGCCGTCCGAGCCGCGTTCGAGCACGTCGAGGACGGTGGCGGCCTCCTCCAGGTCCGCGCAGACGGTGATCAGCTTGCCCTCGGAGCGGTCCGCGGCGGCGAGCACGATCTCCAGTGGGATCTTGGTCGGGTCGGCGAATCGGACCACGGTGAGGGGCAGGGTGACGGCGGCGGTGCACGCCAGCCGCAGCGACGGCTCGTCGTGGACGTCGACCCAGCCCGCGGTGTCGGCGTCGAGGGCGTACAGCTCCTTCTCGTCGGACACCGGGGTGGTGGGGACGGCCGTGATGGTCGGGGGCAGCGCCTTGAGGACGGCTTCGTCGTCGCAGACCACGCCCCGCATCCGGGTGTGGATGGCGGCGTCCACGACGGACTCCAGCTGGTTCTGGGGCACGCTTCTGAGGTCGATCCAGGCGAACTTCATACTGCACCTGTCGCAATCGTCGAGGGGTGGTGGGCCGTTCCGGTGTCCCCGGAGTGGACGACGGCGGCGAGCCGTCTCACCAGGGCGGCGGGGGAGGGTGACGAGAAGATCCGGCGGCCGACCGCGAGGCCCCGGCAACCGGCGTGCATCAACGAGGTTCCGTGGCGGACCAGATCCGTACCGTCGGGCGGCCCGCCCGCGGCGAGGACCGGCAGCGGGCTGCTGTCCACCACCTCGGCCATCCGGTCCAGCGGCAGCGCGACCGTCGTCTTCACCAGGTCGGCGCCGAGATCCGCGGCGATGTTCACGGCGTGGGCGAGCAGCGCAGGATCGTGCGGATCGGCGATCCGCGGGCCCCTCGGATAGATCATCGCGAGCAGTGGCATGTTCCAGGTGTCGCACGAGGCCGCGACGGTTCCGAGGTCGGCGAGCTGGCGGTGTTCGGTGTCCGAGCCGAGGTTCACATGCACGCTCACCGCGTCGGCGCCGAGGCGTACGGCCTCTTCCACGTCGCCGACGAGTACCTTGGCGTCGGCGTCGGCCGCGTACACGGTTCCGGCGCTCAAGTGCACCACGAGGGCGCAGTGGCGCAGGATGTCCGGGGCGATCGCGCGCGCCCGGCCCTTGTGGACGACGACCGCGTCCGCGCCGCCGTCCACCAGCGCGCCGAGCAGCCCGTTCCAGCGGGCCTGGGGCACCACCGGCCCGTCGGACACGCTGTGGTCGAGCGGGACGAAGAGATATCGCCCGTCGCCCACGGCGGAGAGTCTCCGCATCCGGAATTGTTTACCCACATCGGTCATGTGCCGGGCACACCTCTTCCAACGGGTGGACGGTGCTTCGGGGGTGGTTCGGGAGTCCTGGGGGACTGCCGGGTCAGAATGGCACGGCTGTGCGAAGGCGAGCCGATATCGAATCGCCATCACTCCACGGTTATGCGGCTCTGAGAAACCTCTGAGACTCCTGTGGCAGGCTGGCCGACGGCTCTGCGCCAGAACCGGACCCGGAACAGCGTTTTCAGCGTTTTCGAGGAGGCCGGATTGACCGCCCTGACCGACCCGGTACACATCACCGGCCCCGTACACATCGCCATCGCCTGCCACGGCGGACGCGGACACACCGCCGCGCTGGGGGACGCCGTACGAGCCGGAGCGAGCCGGGCCCCGGACGCCAAGGTCACCCTCGTCCGGGTCGACCGCGTCACCGACGAGGACTGGCGCCTGCTCGACGACGCCCACGCCATCGTCTTCGGCGCGCCCACGTACATGGGCACGGCCTCGGCCGCCTTCCACACCTTCGCCGAGGCGAGCGCCCGGCGCTGGCTCACCCGCCGCTGGCAGGACAAAGTGGCGGCGGGATTCACCAACTCCGGCTCCATGGCCGGGGACAAGGCGGGCACCCTCGGCTACTTCGCCACCCTTGCCGCACAGCACGGCATGCTCTGGGTCAGCCTCGGCCTGGCGTCCGGCTGGAACCGCTCCTCCGGCAGCGAGTCCGACCTCAACCGGCTCGGGTTCTACCAGGGCGCGGGCGCGCAGTCCCCGGTGGACGACCGGTCGGGCACGGCGCACCCCTCCGACCTCGCCACCGCCGAACACCTCGGCGCGCGGGTCGCGGAGGTCACCCGGACCGTCGTCGCGGGCAGACGAGCGCTGGCGCGGTGAAGCAGTGGTGGACCGTGGCCGTGGCGGTCCTGGCGCAGACCCTGGTCCTGCTGGACAACACGGTCCTCAACGTGGCGATGGAAACCCTCGCCGACCCGGTACGCGGCCTCGGCGCCGACTCCGCCGAGCTGGCGTGGGCCAACGCCTCGTACTCGCTGGTCTTCGCCGCGGGCTGCTTCGCCGGTGGCGCCCTCGCCGACCGCTACGGGCCGCGCCGCACCCTGACCGCCGGGCTGCTGCTCCTGGCCGTGGCCTCCACGCTGGCCGCGTTCTCGCCCGGCGCCACCGAACTCATCGTCGCCCGTGGGCTCATGGGCGCGGGCGGGGCGCTCATCACCCCGGCCACGCTGGCGCTCGTCACCCGTGGCACCGCGCCCGCCCACCGCACCCGGGCCATCGCGGTGTGGGCCTCCGCGGGCGGCGCGGCCGTGGCGCTCGGGCCGGTGGCGGGCGGTGCGCTGCTGACCCGGTTCTGGTGGGGGTCGGTGTTCCTCGTCAACCTGCCGGTGGTGGCCGTATGCCTGGCCGGGGTGGCACTCCTGGTGCCCGAGCTGCGCTACGCCGAGCGCCGGGTGCTCGACCCGGTGGCGCTGCTGCTGTCCGTCCTGGGCCTTGGCCTGGTGGTGTACGGCGTCATCCAGGGCGGCCGCCCGTCCGGCTGGACGGCCCCGGGTGCGCTGCTGCCGCTGGTGGCCGGGCTCGCCCTGCTGGTGGTGTTCGTGACGACGCAGAGCCGCCGGGAGACTCCGGGGTTCGACGTGCGCCTGTTCACCGAACCGCGTTTCGCGGGCGGCAGCGTGACCTTGTTGCTGCTCTTCTTCGGACTGGCCGGGCAGCTCTTCTACTGCGCCTTCTATCTGCAGGGGGTGCACGGCCTGTCGGCGCTGGCCGCCGGGCTGGTCATGGCGTCCGCCGCGGGTGGCATCGTCCTCGGCAACCAGGTCTCCCCGGCGCTGGCCCGGCGGCTGACCGTCCGCTGGTGTGCGGTGGCCGGAGTCCTCCTCGCGGGCGCCACGTTCGGCGCGTACGTGTTCTTCGACGCGGACACCCCGGTGGGCGCCATCGCCGTGGTGCTGTGCGCGCAGGGCGTGGGTATCGGGCTGGTGGTGGCGCCGATGACGGCGGAGATGATGGCCGTCCTGCCCGCGCGGTACACCGGCGCGGGCGCGGCCATCAGCGCCGCCACCCGGCCCGTGGGCAGCACCCTCGGGGTCGCGGTCCTCGGCTCGGTGCTCGCCACTTCCTACCGGGGGGAGGTCCGGCCCGCGCTCGACGGGCTGGGCCCCGGGGCCCGGGACCGGGCGCTGGACTCGGCGGAGGCCACCCGGGCGGTGGCCGCGTCGCTGGGCCGGTCCGATCTCCTCGCCGCCGCCGACCGGGCCTATCTGCACGCCCTGTATGTGACCGCCACCTGGACGGCACTGCTGTCCGTGGCCGGTGCCGTCCTCGTCATCGTCTCTTTCCGGCCACGACCATCACCGACGGAGGCAGGAAGTGGATATGGGTCTGCGCCACCTGCGGATCGTGCTCACCGTGGCTGAATCCGGCAGTATCAGCCGCGCGGCCGCCACGCTGAACATCGCGCAATCCGGCCTCTCTACGCAACTCCGGCGCATCGAGGGGGAATTGGGCGGCCCGCTGTTCCGCCGCCGCCCGCAAGGTGTCGTACCGACCGAGCTGGGCGTGCATGTGGTGGGCCGGGCACGGGAGTTGCTGGACGCGTTCGGCGATCTGCTCGCCACGGCCCGTACGCTCGCCCAGCCCGCCGAACCGCCGCAGGCCGTCGCGCTGGGCGGCGTGGACAACCCGTGGGTGCCGCTGATCGCCGCCCTCATCCGGGAACGGCTGCCGCACCATGAGCAGCTGACCTATCTGGAACCCTCCTCCCAGGCCGTGCTGGAGCTGCTGCGCACCGAGAAGATCGCGCTCGCGGTCGTCAGCGAGTTTCCGGACGTCGGGCCGCCCGCGGTCCGCGAGTTCGCCGTGCGCGACCTCGGCACCGAACCGGTGCTGATCGGACTGGCCCCGGGCCACCGGCTGGCCCACCGGCAGACGATCACCCTCGAAGAGCTGGCCGACGAGATCTGGGTCGCCCCCGGCGACCGCTCCGACGGCCTTGGCCTGAGCCTGCGGATCGCCTGCGAGCGCGCCGGGTTCACCCCGCGATTCCGGTACTTCGGCGCCGACCAGACCACCGCGGCGGCCATCGTCAGCGCCGGAAACGCGGTCGGCGTCTTCGCAACCCCGGCCGACCGCTGTCCGGGCATCACCCTGAAACGCCTGACCAACGGCCGCCTATGGCGCCGAACCCGACTGGTATGGCCCCCAGACTCGCCCCTGGCCGCGCTGGCGGAGGACATGGACAGCACCGCCCTGGACGGCCGCCGCCCCCGAGTGCCGTGAGCGGCGGGCGCGCCTGCGGTGGGCGAGGGGCTTTCCCCCGCCCCGCCCCTTCCCGGAACTTGGGGCTCCGCCCCAAGACCCCGCCGCACGCGCCGCTCCGGCGTGCGCCTGCGCCGGGGCGGCACGTGCCTCGGCGGGGGCGGTTCGCGCCTGCGGGCGCGGCGCTGTCGGGCGCGGCCTGGCCCGCGCTGCGCCCGCGTGCGGCGCAGCCGAACCGCGCACGCGTGCGGCGCACTGGGCTGCCCATCCGGTAGGGGGATTCGGCGGTGCGCCCGGTCGTGGTTCAGCTCCCCGGCCCGTTCGGGTTGCCGGGCCACCGGCCTCGGTTCGCCGCCGGGTGCGGCGCGCCCGCACTGCGCTCGTGTGCGGTGCGGCCGCGTGCAGCCGTACCGGGCTGGTGCGCTCGGCGGGTACGCGTTGGTGTGCCCGGCGGGGCGTTCGGCGGGGACCGGGCGTACCGGGTTGCGGGTCCGGTGGTGGCGCGCCCGCGCTGGGCTCGTGTGCGGTGCGGCGTGTGCAGCCCCGTACCGTGCCGGTGCGTCCGGCCGTGAGCTGGGCCAGGTGCCCGGCGGCCCGCTCGGCCGTGGGTCAGCGGCCGGGGCCGTTCGGCTGGCGGGGCACTGCGGACAGGCACGCCGCGATCGACCGTTGGCGCGGGATCGCCTCGCCCGCCTCGCCCGCCTCGGCCGCCTCGGCCGCCGGTCGTGCCGCTGGGAGTTCGACCGTGAACAGCGCGCCGTGGCCCGGGCGTCCCCCGGCGGTGATCCGGCCCCGGTGGCTTTCGACCACCTCCCGGGCCAGCGCCAGGCCGAGCCCGAACCGTCTGCCCCGCCCCGATGTCCCCCGGGCGAACCGTTCGAAGAGGCGGTCGGCCTCCTCGGGCGCGAACCCCGTCCCCGTGTCGCGTACGGACAGCGACACCACCCCCGTACGCGGGGCGTCCACGGACACCACGACCTCGCCGCCCGCCGGGGTGTGTCCCATCGCGTTGTCGACCAGCGCGGCGATCACCCGGCGCAGGGCCGGGGCGGTGCCCATGACCACGTGCCGTCCCGGCCCGTGCCGCAGCCGTACGTCCAGTCCCAGCGACTGGGCGCGGGCGTCCTCGGCGGCCACCGCCTCCTCGGCGAGCGCGGCGACGTCGACCGGATCGCAGGAACCCGGCGACTGGGACAGCCGCGCGGACAGCAGCAGGTCGTCGATGATGTCGCCGAGCTGGCGGGTGCCGGTCACCAAGCGCTGGAGGTCGGCGGTCAGCTGCTGTGGGCGTTCCGTGCCGGAGCGCCGGGCCAGCAGCTGGGCGCGGGTGTGCAACTGGGTGAGCGGGGTGCGCAGTTCGTGGCTGGCGTCCGCGACGAACCGCCGCTGCCGGTCCAGCGCCTCGGACAGCGGCGTCATCGCGCGCCGCGCGAGCATGCCGCTCGCGGCGGCGACGAGCAGCAGCCCGATCGACTCGGCCGTCGCGAAGGCGAGCAGCAGATGCTGGCGGTCGACGCGCTGGAACCGTTCGCCGTACGCGGCCTGGACGACCTCGTCGCCGCGCCGCCCGGTGCGTACCGTGAACTGCTCGCCGCCGCGCTCCACCCGTTCCAGCACCGGGGGCGCGCCCGCGCGGACCGCCGCCAGGGTGGACTTCACGGGCAGGCCGTCCGGGATGCCGCGGGTGCTGCGGAGCACGCCGTCCCGCTCCACGGTGATCCACATGCAGACCGGCGGGCTGTCGACGGTGTTGTGCTGGACGCCCCACCGCGTCTCGCGCTCCGCGTCGGCGCGCTGGGCGAACAGCACGACGGAGTAGACGATGGCCACGACCAGCAGCATGATCACCGACATCACGAGCGAGATGCGCAGCGTGATGGACCACTGGGCGGCGGCGAGCCGCCGCTGCTCGGGGCTCCGAGCCGTACGGCGGGCCCTACGGCGGGTCGGAAGGCGGAGCGGAAGGGAGATCACAGCGTGCCCAACTGATAGCCGCGCCCCCGCACGGTACGGACGACTTCGCGGCCCAGCTTCCGCCGCAGGTAGTACACGTACGTGTCGACGATGGACTCCGCCGAGGTGTCGGGGAACACGCGCTCGCGCAGGAGCGAGCGGTCGTGCACCCACTTGGGGTCGTCCGCGAGCGCGTGCAGCAGGCCGAACTCGCGCAGGGACAGCTCGACCCGGCTGCCGTCGGCGAGCTGGACCTCGTGGCGCCGCAGGTCCAGCTGCCCGCCGTCCCCGTCGCCGAGCGGCAGGACTTCGGCGTCCGCGCGGTCGCGCCGGTGCAGCGCCCGCACCCGGGCCAGCAGTTCGTCCACTTCGAAGGGCTTGACGAGGTAGTCGTCAGCGCCGGAGTCGAGGCCGGTGACCCGATCGCCCAGTTCGCCCAGCGCGGTCAGCACCAGGACCCGGGTGGTGACACCGACCCTCCGTAATCGTTTCACCAGGTCCAGGCCGTCGATGCCGGGCAGCATGCGATCGATGACCATCACCTGATGACGTCGGCCGAGACCGAGATGGAGCCCCCGGTGGCCGTCGAATGCCACATCGACGGCATAGCCCTCTGAGACGAATAAATCGGCCAGCATGTCTGCGGTCTCCCGGTCGTCCTCGACCAGTAACAGCCGTGTCTGATCCGCAGTCAACCGTTGTGTATCGGCTGGGTAGATCATTCGCTCATCTTGGCAGCCCGGCTCCGGGGGCGGTGCGTACTATCTCGGCCGTCGGCAGGCCCTGGGCTAGAGCGCGCGGCGGATGGCCTCGGCCACCGTTTCGACGTGGGCGGAGAGCGCGAAGTGGCCGCCGGTGAGACGGACATGGTCGCGGACGTCCACGACATCGCGCCAGGCCGCGACCTCGGCGGGGGAGAAGACCTGGTCGTCGTCGGCGGAGATGAGAAGGACCGGGGACTTGGTCCAGGCGCGGTCGGTCAGGGCGGCGAGGCCGTCACCGAGGAGGAGGTCGGCCCGCAGGGGCGGGAGGAGATATTCGGCCACGAGGGCGTCGTCCAGATTGGCCATCCCCGGGGTGTCCAGGGAGCGCAGGAAGGCGAAGAGATCGTCGGTGTCGAGTTCGGCGGTCGGCTTGCCGAGGGGGTGCCGCACGAACGGGCCGGGAACCGGCCACGCGGAGAGGGCGACGAGATCCGGGGTGGTGGGGGCGCGGGTGGCCAGGAGGTGGGCCATGGCCGCGCCCATGCTGTGGCCCATGACGATGAGGCGGCCGTCGGTGGGCGGGAGCGTGCCGAGCGCGGCGAGGACGCTGTCCACGGCCTCTGCCGGGTCGGTGACGGCCGGGGTGCGGCGGCGGTTGGCCCGGCCCGGCGGCTGGACCGCCCAGACATCGGCCTCCGGGAGTGCGGCGGCGAACGGGTGGAAGAAGGTGGCGGAGCCGCCCGCGGGCGGCCAGCACACCACCCGGTCCCGGTGCTCCGGAGCCGCCGCCGCGGCGGGCTGGTCGGCGGGCCGCAGCGGCTGCAGCCAGGGGGCGGTGATCGGGGCGCTCATGAGTGACCTTCCGGGAACGGTGTCTCGGGGCGGGAAATTCAGTAATCCCGGGGTTTGTTGATGCTGTCAAGCACGCGAATAAGTCAGGGCAGTCTGATTTCTGACCTCTCCAGGAAGTACTAGGGACATCACTAGTTTGGCAGATTGCGACAATGTAACCTTCGCCACATGAGTGCCCCTTGCACGTGTCGGCGCACTTCCGTGATGCTGAATTAGGGCCGAGCACGTTAACCGGCTCTTCTTCGGCTCTTCTTCTGGTGTCCACCTGAAAGGCGCCATGGTTTTCGCAATTCTTTTTCCCGGGCAAGGTTCCCAATTCCGGGGAATGGGCAAGGATGCCTTCCAGGGCTACCCGGGGCTCACCCAGTTCGCCTGTGACCTGCTGGGTTACGATCTCGTCGCCCTGTGCCGTGACAACCCCGACGACATGCTGGCCCGTACGGAATACACCCAGCCCGCCCTCTACACCGTCAACGCGTTGCAGATGTTCGAGCGCGTACGGCGCGAGGACCGGCCCGCCGACTGCTATCTCGGGCACAGTCTCGGCGAATACAACGCCCTGCTGGCCGCCGGGGTGTTCGACTTCGAGACCGGCCTCCGGCTCGTCAAGAAGCGCGGCGAACTGATGGCGGCGGCATCCGGCGGCGGAATGACCGCCGTGATGAACACCCCGGCGTCGCGACTCTTCGACATCCTCGGGCAGGACGGCATCGAAGGCCTGGACGTCGCGGGCTTCAACACCGACACCCAGCTCGTCATCGCCGGACCTGCCAGTGCGCTGCGCGCCGCCCACGCCGCGCTGAAGGAGCGCGGCATCCGGTTCGCGCCGCTGCGCGTCAGCGCACCGTTCCACTCCCGGTACATGGAACCGGCCCGCGCGGAGTTCGAGCGGTACCTGAAGGAATTCACCTTCGCCGAGCCCGCCGCCGACGTGGTCGCCAACGTCACCGGACGCCCCTACGAAACGGGCGCGATCGTATCGACGCTGAGCCAGCAGCTCGTGGAACCGGTGCGCTGGACGGACAGCGTCCGTCATCTGCTGGCCCGCGACCCCCAGTTCGCCTGCGAAGAGGTGGGCGGAAAGTCACTCCTGCGCATGGTCGAAAAGATCCGCACGTCAGAAGTCCCCGTGCCCGTTCCCGTCTCCAGCTGAGAAGTTAGGGTCTGAAATGAGCAGGACAGAGAAGATCCAGCAGTTCATAGAGGAGCGCTTTCTTGTCGAGTTCGGCGGCGACATCACCGCCGACACCGACCTCTTCAAGGAAGGGGTCATCGACTCCTTCGGCTATATCCAGATGATGAACTTCCTCGAGGACGAGTTCGCGTTCCACATGGACGAGGCCGACATTCTCACCGATGTCTTCGTCTCCCTCTCCTCCATCGATGACTTCGTGTCCCGCAAGCTCGCCGAGCCCAACCGCCGGTAACAGGCCGGGCCCGACACCCAGTAAGAGGACTTTCATGTGCGGACTTGCCGGTTTTCTTTCCCCTGATCTCCAGGGTGATGCCGCCCCCCAGGTCATCACCTCGATGCTGTCACTGATTCACCACCGCGGTCCGGACGAGGCGGGGTACTACCTCGACGACGGCATCGCGATGGGGGCCGTCCGCCTGTCGATCATCGACATCGAGGCGGGCTCACAGCCCATGTCGGACCCCTCGGGGCGCTACTGGATCTGCTTCAACGGCGAGCTGTACAACCACATCGAGCTGCGCGACGAATTACGCGGGCTCGGCCGGACGTTCCGCACCCACTCGGACACCGAGGTCGTGCTGCAGGCGTGGATCCAGTGGGGACCGGCCTGCCTCACCCGCTTCAACGGCGCCTTCGGCCTGGCGATCCGGGACGCGGCGACGGGCGAACTCTTCCTCGCCCGCGACCGTTACGGCAAGCGCCCGCTCTTCTACTCCGACCGCCCCGGCGCGTTCCTCTTCGCCTCCGAGATGAAGGCCTTCCGCGCGTTTCCCGGATTCCGCTTCGAGCTGGACCCCCGGGAGCTGGCGTCGATCTTCGCTGTCTGGACGCCGCTGCCTGACCGCACCCCGTTCCAGGGCATCCGCCAGATCCCGGTGGGCGGCCTCCTCGCCATTCGCGGGGAGCGGCGCACGCTGCGCACGTACGAAGAGCTTCGCGTCGACGCGCCGCCGTTCAGCGGGAGCGAGGAGGACGCGGCGGCGTTCGTCCGCGAGGAGCTGCGCAAGAGCGTCGAGGTGCGGCTGCGCAGCGATGTCGAGGTCGGCGTCTACCTGAGCGGCGGGCTCGACTCGTCCATCGTCACCAAGCTGGCCACCGACCTCTCCCGGAACCAGGTGCGCACGTTCTCGGTGGAGTTCGAGGACAAGACCTTCGACGAGTCGAGCAGCCAGCGCGCCGTCGCCGAACACCTCGGCACGGTCCACTCGTCGCTCGCCATTTCGAGCGCCGATATCGCGGAGAACTTCCCCTCGGCGGTCTACCACGCCGAAGTCCCGGCGTTCCGTACGGCGTTCGTTCCGATGTATCTGCTGTCGCGCCATGTCCGGGATGCCGGAATCAAGGTGATCCTGAGCGGTGAGGGGGCCGACGAGGCGTTCCTCGGCTATTCGCTGTTCCGCGAGACCCTGCTGCGTACGGCGTGGAACGATCTGACGGACGAGGAGAAGGTCGCCAAACTCGGCAGCCTCTACCCCGAACTCGGCCATTTCGGGCCCGGCCACCGGAAGCATCTCACCGGGCTCTTCAGTCAGTTCTCCACCGAGCGGCTGCCGGGGCTCTTCTCGCATGAACTCCGCTACCAGAACGGCCGGTTCGCGGCGCGGCTGCTCAAGGAGCGCGACGAGCCGTTCGGAGATCTCCTCGACCTCGTCGGGTCCGCGCCCGATTACGCCGCGCTGTCGCCGACCCAGAAGGCGCAGTGGCTCGAATACAAAACGCTCCTCGCGGGCTATCTGCTGTCCACCCAGGGCGAGCGGATGAGCCTCGCGCACAGCGTCGAGAACCGCTGCCCGTTCCTCGACCCGGCCGTGGTGCGGGCGGCCGCGTCGGTGAACCTCAAGTACGACGATGGATTCCAGGAGAAGGCCATCCTCAAGAAGGCGTTCCACGGCGAACTGCCCCAATCCAGCCTTACCCGGCCCAAGCAGCCGTATCGCGCACCGGGCGCCGCCGCGTTCAAGGAGCAGCGCCCCGACTACATGGAACTGCTGCTCTCCGACGCCGAACTCGGGCGTCTCGACTGCGTCGACCCGGTCTTCGCGCGCAAGCTCGTCAACAAGATCATGTCGACGCCCGATCCCGAGATCAGCACCAAAGAGGATCAGGCGTTCGTCTATCTGCTCTCCACCGCCGTCCTCAATCACCAGTATGTGACGAACCGGGAGGATCGCGTGGGCGGGGAGCCGGAGCCCGGGGCGCGCATGGAGATACGGACCGCTGTCGACCACCGTCTGTCCCGGCTGTCCGTCGGAGGAACGCGATGAATCCCGCCGCCATGCCGTCTGCGTCTGCGTCTGCGTCCGCTGAAGATATCGCCGTGATCGGCCTCGCGTTGCGGCTGCCCGGTGCCGACACTCTCGACGAACTGTCCGGGCATCTGAGCGCGGGCCGCTCGCTCATCTCCGAGGTGCCGTCGGAACGGTGGTCGAAGGAGCGCTACTTCGGCGACCCGAGGCGCGGCGCCGAAAAAACCAGCAGCGTCTGGGGCGGCTTCATCGACCACGCCGACTGCTTCGACGCCGCGTTCTTCCGCATCTCCCCGCGCGAGGCGGAGAGCATGGACCCGCAGCAGCGATTCGCGCTCGAACTCGCCTGGAAGGCCATCGAGGACGCCGGATACCGGGCGAGTGAAATCGCCGGGACCCCGACCGGTGTGTTCATGGGCGTGTGCCACGCGGACTACGCGGAGCTGATGGAACGCGACCGCGCGAAAACCGACGCCTATTTCCCCACCGGCACCGCCTATTCCATCATCGCCAACCGGGTCTCCTACCACTTCGACTTCCAGGGCCCGAGCATCACCAACGACACCGCCTGCTCCAGCTCGCTGGTGTCGGTGTACGAGGCCGTGTCCGCCCTCCAGCGCGGCGAATGCGGGCTCGCGCTCGCCGGGGGCGTCAACCTGTGCTGGTCGCCCAAGCACTTCATCGCCTTCAGCCAGGCCGGGATGCTCTCGCGCACCGGCCGCAGCCGCGCCTTCGACCAGAACGCCGACGGCTATGTGCGCGGCGAGGGCGGCGCCGTCCTGCTGCTGAAGCCGCTCGCCCAGGCCGTCGAGGACGGCGACCCCGTGCACGCCGTCATCAAGGGCATCGGCACCAACCACGGCGGCCGGACCAACTCCCTGACGGTCACCAACCCGGCCGCCCAGTCGCAGCTCATCGAGGGGCTGTACACCCGCGCCGGAATCCGCCCGGAGACCGTCAGCTACATCGAGGCGCACGGGCCGGGCACCCCGGTCGGCGACCCGATCGAGATCATCGCCCTCAAGCGGGCGTTCCAGAACCTGCACGCGGCGCAGGGTACCGAGGCGCGCCCGGCGACCTGCGGGGTCGGCTCGGTCAAGACCAACATCGGCCACCTGGAAGGCGCGGCGGGTGTGGCCGGAATGGCCAAGGTGATCGCCTCCCTCGCGGGCCGGACCCTGCCCGCGACCGTCGGTTTCGAGGCCCAGAACAAGCTCATCAAGCTGGACGGCAGCCCCTTCTTCATCGTGCGCGACACCCAGCCGTGGGGCGCTCCGGACGGGCAGGACGGGCCGCTTCGGGCGGGCGTCAGCTCGTTCGGCTTCGGCGGTACGAACGCCCATGTGGTCCTGGAGGAGTACGTACGCGTACGGGACGACGACGAGGGCGCGGAGGAGGCGGCGGGCCCGGAACTCGTGCCCCTGTCCGCCCGGACGTCCGAGCAGCTGCGCGAGGTCGCCCGGGAGCTGCTGGACCATCTGCGTACCCCGCACTCCGGTGACGGCGCGGCGCGGCGGCTCGCCGACATCGCGTACACGCTCCAGATCGGCCGCGAGCCGATGGCCGCGCGTGTCGCGTTCGTCGCCGCGAGCCTGTCCGAACTCGGCGCGTCGCTCGCCTCGTTCGTGGACGGCGCGCTCGGCGAGGCGGCGGTGCACGGGGACGCGTACGACACGCCCGGGCTGCTGCGCGAGGCGACCCGCTGGGCCGAGGGCGAGACCGACACGGTCGACGTGGCCGCGCTCCACGGGGGCGGCTACGGGGAACGGCGGCGGGTACGGCTTCCCACGTACCCGTTCGCGCGGGAGCGCCACTGGTTCCGGATTCCCGACGCGCCGGTGGAGGGCGGTGCCACTTCGCTCGTCCAGCGCAACACCTCCGACGCGGGCGAGCAGCCCTACAGCACGACGCTCACCGGGGACGAGCCCTTCCTCGCCGCCCACCAGGTGCGGGGCGCCCGGGTGCTGCCCGCCGCCGCCCACCTGGAGATGGCCCGAGCGGCGGTGCACGACGCGGCGGGCTCCGGGGCGTCGACCGGCCTGCGGCTGCGCGATGTCACGTTCCTGCGCCCCGTGGTGGCCGACGCCTCGCCGCTCGACGTGCAGGTGGGCCTTGCCCCTGGGGAGGGGCCTGCTTTCGCGTACCAGCTCTCCACGGGCGGCGCGTCGGTGATCCACAGCCGTGGCACCGCCGAGATCGGCGGGCTCGACACGCCGGAGCGGGTCGACCTGACGGCGCGGCGCGCCGCGTGCCCCACGCGGCGCGCCCCCGCGGACGCCTACGCCGCGTTCCATGACCAGGGTCTGGAGTACGGCGCCGCGATGCGCGGCCTGGCCGAGATCTACGTCGGCACGGACGAACTCGTCGCCCGGATCGCCCGCCCCGGCCCGGGTATGAGCCCTGTCCTGCCGCCGAGCGTCCTGGACGCGGCGCTGCAGGGCTCGGTGCTGCTGCTGAACGAGGCGGGCGGCGGCGCGCCGCCCCAGGGCCCGGCGCTGCCGTTCGCCCTGGACGCCTTGGAGGTCCACGGCCCCTGCCCGGACGACACCTGGGCCTGGGTCCGCCGCCGCGCCGGTGGCGGCTCGCTGGACACGTTCGACATCGACCTGTGCGACGCGCAAGGCGCCGTGGCGGTACGCCTGCGCGGCCTGGTCCAGCGCCGCGCACCGGCAGACGCGGCGCAGCGCGCCGATACGTCCGGCGGTGGTGTGGGCCGTGTCGTCACCGCCACCTGCCAGTGGGTGGACGCACCGCTCGGGTCGGCGTCGGGGCCGAGTGAAGGCGCCCCCGCCGCGCATGCCCCGAGCGCGCATGCCCCGACCGTGCACGGTTTCATTGCCGGGGACGGCTTGGCGGGCGGCTCGTTCACGCGGCTGCCCGACATCACCCGCGACCGCCTCGCCGACGGCGTCGACGCCGCGCTCGGTGTCGTCTTCGCGCGCGTTCAGGAGCTGATGCGGTCGCGGCCGCAGGACGCGCAGCGTGTCCTCGTCCTCGTCGACGACCGCGTGCCGCGCCACTTCCACGCCCCGCTCGCCGCTCTCCTCCAGACCGCCGCCACCGAGAACCCCCTCGTCTCCGGGCGTGTCGTCCGTATCGCCGGGCTCGACACCGCCGCACCCGAGCGTGTAGCCGCCGTCCTGGCCGCCGAGGCGGCCGCCCCCGCAGGGCCCGGCGAGGTCCGGTACGGCCACGACGGCACCCGCCAGGAGTGGCGGCCCGTGGACGTCGGCCTGGGCGCGGGGCCGCAGGTCCCGCCGCTGAAGGACGGCGGGGTCTACTGGCTGACGGGCGGACTCGGCGGCCTCGGGCGGCACTTCGCGCGGTACTTCGCGCGCTCCGGCCGGGTCACCGTCGTCCTGAGCGGCCGCTCAGAGCCCGGGGCCGCGAGCGACGCGGCCCTGCGCGAGCTGCGGGCAGCGGGCGTGGACGCGCACTACCGGGCCGTCGACGTCGGCCGCAGGGAGGACGTGGAGCAGGCCGTCCGCGCCATCACCCGCGAACACGGCTCGCTCGACGGGATCGTGCACGCGGCGGGCGTGTTGCGCGACGGCTATCTCCTCACCAAGGACGCGGCCGAACTGCCCGCCGTGCTGGAGCCGAAGGTGCGCGGCACGCTGCACCTCGACGCCGCCACGCGCGACCTCGGGCTCGACTTCTTCGCCGTCTTCTCGTCCGTCGCCGGGGTGTACGGCAACTCAGGACAGGCCGACTACGCGGCGGCGAACGCCTTCCTGGACGCCTTCGCCCACCACCGGCAGGCGCTGGTGGACATCGGGGAGCGCACCGGGCGGACCGTCGCCGTCAGCTGGCCGCTGTGGGCGGACGGAGGGATGACGGTCGACGCCGTCACCCGCGACTCGATGCGCAAACAGCGCGGCTGGGAACCCCTGCCGACCGAGGACGGACTGCGCGTGTTCGGCCGCGCGCTGGGCGACGCGCCCGGGCATGTCGTCGTGGCGTACGGCGCGGACCCCACGCTGGCGCTGGCGCGCCGCGATGAACAGCGGCCCGCCACGCCCACCACGGCCATCGCACCCGCCGCAGGCGGCGGTGATCTGACGGAGCCGACCGAGGAGTTGCTGAAGCGGATCCTCGGCGAGGTGCTGCACCACGAGCCCGACGCGATCGACACCACGGTCAACCTGGTCGAGTACGGCATCGACTCGCTCGCCATCCTGGAGACCACCGCGCGCCTCGAAGAACACTTCGGCCCGCTGCCGAAGACGGTGTTCTTCGAGTACGTCACCATCGAGGACGTCGCGGGCTACTTCCTCGCCTCGCACCGCGCGACGCTGGAGACGATCCTCGGTGGTGAGGCCCCGGCAGAAACAGAAGCAGAAGCAGAAGCAGAAACAGCAGCCGCGCCGGAGGGCGAAATCGTGGCAGCCGCGCCCCTCACCGTCACCGATCGCCCCACCGCGCCCTCGCGCGACGACTACCACGACATCGCCGTCATCGGCATCTCCGGCACCTACCCCGGCGCCGACACGATGGACGAGCTGTGGTCCCTGCTCGAAGAGGGCCGCCACACCTTCGAAGAGGTCCCGCGCGACCGCTGGGACCACGACGCGATCTACAGCCGCGACCGCGCCGTCCTCGGCAAGAGTTCCATCCGCACGGGCACCTTCCTGCGCGGCATCGACGCCTTCGACCCCCGCTACTTCCGCGTCTCCAAGCGCGACGCCGAGCAGATGTCGCCGGAGGTCCGGCTGTTCCTGCAGACCGGCGTCGAGGCGCTGGAGGACGCGGGGTACTCACGCGAGACCATCCAGCGGCAGTACGGCGGCGACGTCGGCGTGCTCGTCGGGGCGATGAGCAACCACTACGGCCTCTACGGCTTCCAGAACAGCCTGACCCGGGGCTCGGCGGCGAGCGGCAGCTACACCGGCACGCTGCCCAACATGCTCTCGTACTTCTACGGGCTCACCGGGCCGTCGATCTTCCTGGACACCATGTGCTCGGGCTCCTCGGCCTGCGTCCACCAGGCCGTGCAGATGCTGCGCGCCCGCGAGTGCAAGATGGTCGTGGCCGGGGGAGTGAACCTCCTCCTCCACCCCTACAACCTCATCTCCTCCTCGCAGGAGCACTTCACCACCGCCACCTCCGATGTGATCCGCAGCTTCGGGCTCGGCGCGGACGGGACGATCCTGGGCGAGGGCGTAGGCGCCGTCGTCCTCAAACCGCTCGTCGAGGCCGAGCGCGACGGCGACCATGTGTACGCGGTCATCAAGGGCACCGCGCTCACGAACGCGGGCGTACGCAACGGCTTCACCGTGCCCAGCCCCCGCGCGCAGGCGCGGGCGGTCGAGAAGGCGATCGACGACGCGGGCGTGGACCCACGCACCATCAGCTACGTCGAGGGGCACGGCTCGGGTACGTCGCTCGGCGACCCGATCGAGGTCAAGGCGCTCACCGACGCGTTCCGCAAACACACCGGGGACACCCAGTTCTGCGCCCTCGGCTCGGTCAAGTCGAACCTGGGACACCTGCTGCACGCGGCCGGAATGATCGGCTTCGCGAAGGTGATCCTGCAGATGGAAAAGGGCACGCTGGCGCCCTCGCTCCACAGCGACGAACTCAACCCGGACATCGACTTCAGCGGGACGCCCTTCCGCGTGCAGCGCGCCCTCGCCCCCTGGGAGCCGGTGACGGTCAAGGGGGCCGACGGGCGTGTCGTCACCCATCCCCGGCGCGCCGGTATCACCTCGATCGGCGCGGGCGGGATGAACTCGCACATCATCCTGGAGCAATACCCGGGCGCGCCCGGCCGCCACGATGTCCGCGACGGCCGCGACGAGTTGTTCGTCTTCTCGGCGATGACCGATGCCGCGCTGGACACCTCCCTCGCCCGTTTCCGCGCGTATCTGACCGGGGCGGACGAGTCCGATCTGCCGTCGATCGCGTTCACGCTGCGCGTGGGCAAGAACGAACTCCCGAGGCGGTGGGCCTTCTTCGCGTCCGACACGCGCGGCGCCATCGCGGCGATCGACCGCTATCTGGCGGGCGACCGCGACCTCACCACCGCGCTGCACAGCGCCGACCCGCGCGCGGCGGCCGCGCGCGACCTCGGTACGACCTGGGCGGGCGGCAAGAGCGTCGACTGGGCGGCGCGGCTCGGCGACCCGCGCCGACTGCGGCGTGTCCCGCTCCCCGCCTACCCCTTCGACCGCGTGTCGTGCTGGGTGACGCCGGAGCCCGGCGCGCCGAGCGTGCTCGCGCCGCTCGCCCTCCGCGACAAGCTCCACCCGTTCCTGGGCCGCAACGAATCCGATGTCGACGGGCTGCGCTACACCCTCGACGTCCGTCTCGACGACCTGCTCGACTACGGATACCAGCGGGGCCGGGAACGGGACATCGTCCCGGCGTTCGCCCTGGACGTGGCGCTCGCAGTCGCCCGGATCTCCGGCCTCGCCGCCGATCCGGCCACCGTGCGGGTACGTGACCTCCGTGTCCTCGGCCCCATCGAGTGGACCGCCACCGAGCGTCTGACCATCACCCTGGACACGGCGCGCCCCGAGGCGGCCCAAGGTGTGGTGTTCGCCGAGGACGCGTCGGGTGCGGGTGCGCGTGTCGTGGAGTTCGACCTCGTACCGGACGGCCCGCCCGGTACGCCCGGCCCGGCGCGACCCCGGGAATCCGTCCGCTTCGACGCCGTACGCACCCTCGACCAGCCGCAGCTCCTGGCCGAACTCGCCGAGGGCGGGCTCGACTACGAGCCCATGCTGTGCGGGATCGACAGGGCGTCCTGGCTGCGGGACGGACGGCTGGTGCTCACGGTCGGCGCCCCCGAACTCCAGCGGGATCACACCAAGCCGGGCGTCATCCTGGCCCCGCATGTCCTCGCGGCCCTCGACCAGGGCGCGTACCTCGCGGCGAAGAGCGCGGGCCTGCCGCACTGGGAGCGGCAGACCTGGCGGCACACCGCCGACGTCCGCCTCCACACCGGCGCCCCGGACGTGGCGTACGCCGTGCTCGACCTGGCCGCCCAAGCCGAATCCGGAGCCCTGGCCGGGAGCGTCACACTGCTGGGGCCCGGCGGCGAGGTCGCGGTGGAGCTGACGGGCGTGCGCTACGGGGACCACGACACGCCCGGGCATGACGTGCCCCGGAGCGAGGCACCCCGGCACGACACACCGCGTGACGTACCGCGCGGCGGCGGCATCGTCTCCTTCGTCGTGGACGAACTGCGCGGCATGGCCTCCGACATCCTCAAGTTCGACGCGGACGAGCTGGACGTCCACACGGGCTTCGACTCCTTCGGCTTCGACTCGATCTCGCTGGTCACCTTCTCGAAGCGCATCCACGAGCGGTTCGGCATCGACGTGTCCCCGGCGGTCTTCTTCGACGTCCGTACCTTCGACGCGCTGGGCCGCCACCTCGCCACGGAGTACGAGGAGCCGGTCCGCGCGGCGCACGAGGCAGGTACACCGCGTGTCGTACCAGAGCCGCCGCGCCGCGAGGTGGAACGGCCCGCCGCCGCGCCCGAGGCGCGTACCGCCCCGGACCACGAAAGCAGCGAAGGCGACGCGCCCATGCCCATCGCCGTCATCGGCGCGGCGGGACGCTTCCCCGGCGCGCCCGACCTCGACACGTACTGGGCGAATCTCGTCGAGGGCAAGGACTCGGTCACGGAGTTCCCGCGCCACCGCTACGACGCCGCCTACCAACGCGTCGTGGACGAGGCCGACTTCCCGCGCCACGCGGGTGTCCTCGACGACATCGACGCGTTCGACGCGGGCTTCTTCCGGATCTATCCGCGCGAGGCCGAGCTGATGGACCCGCAGCACCGGCTGGCCCTCGAAACCGTGTGGGGCGCGCTGGAGGACAGCGCGTACACCCGCGCCGCCCTGCCCCGGAACACCGGGCTCTTCCTGGGCGTGTCGGGCACGGACTACGCCACGCTGCTCACCACGTACGGCGTGGAGCCGGACGCGTTCACCTCGACCGGCAACGCGCACTCGATGCTCGTCAACCGCGTGTCGTACGTGCTCGACATCCGTGGTCCCAGCCAGCCGGTCGACACCGCCTGCTCCAGTTCGCTCATCGCCGTCCACCGCGCCCTCGACGCCGTGCGCTCCGGCGCGTGTGAGGTGGCGGTCGCGGGCGGGGTGAATCTGCTGCTCAGCGTCGACACGTTCGTGAGCGCGCAGCGCGCGGGCATGCTCAGCCCGGACGGCCGGTGCAAGACGTTCGCCCGGGACGCGGACGGCTACGTACGCGGAGAGGGCGTCGGCGCCGTCGTCCTCAAGCCCCTGGCGGCCGCCGAACGGGACGGTGACGCCATCCTCGCGGTGCTGCGCGGCAGCGCCGAGAACCACGGCGGCCGGGCCAACTCGCTGACCGCGCCCAACGCCGACGCCCAGACCGAGCTGGTGACGGCCGCGCTGGGCGGCCTCGACCCGGACACCATCGGATACATCGAGACGCACGGCACCGGGACCGCGCTCGGCGACCCCGTCGAGGTACGGGCGCTGCAGTCGGCGTTCCGGCGGCTGGGCGGCGGCTCCACGGCCACCTGCGGCCTCGGATCGGTGAAGTCCAACATCGGCCACCTGGAGGCCGCCGCGGGCATCGCCGGGCTGCTGAAGGTGATCCTCGCGATGCGCCACGGGGTGCTCCCGGCGACCCAACACTGCGCGGAGATCAACCCGTTCATCCAGCTGGACGAGGGCCCCTTCCACATCGTGCGCCAGAACGAACCGTGGCCACGCCCACGCGGCAGCGGTCGCCGGGCAGGCGTCAGCAGCTTCGGCTTCGGCGGCTCCAACTGCCATGTGGTGGTCGAGGAGTACGTGCCCAAGGCCAGCGAACGCGGCGATGGCGGGCCGTCGGACGGCGCGAGCGTCATCGTCCCGATCTCGGCCCGTACGGACGAACAGCTCCAGCACGTCGCGCGCCGCCTCCTCGCGCACCTCGGCGACCCTGACCCCGGCCGGTCGGACACACTGCCCTCGATCGCCTGGACCCTGCAAACCGGGCGCGAGGCGATGGAACGGCGCACCGGTTGGGTGGTGGCCTCGCGGGCCGAACTCACCGACAGGCTACGGGCGTTCGTGGAACGTGGCGAACACGGCAGCGCGCCCGGCGGAGACCTCGGGGCGTTGCTCACCCGCTGGACCGAGGGCGGCGACGTCGAGTGGCGCACGCTCTACGGGACGGACACCCCGCTCCGCGCCCACCTGCCCACCTACCCCTTCGCCCGCGAGCGCTACTGGATCCCCGGCACCGAAACCCCGGAGCCGACCACCGACACCACCGACGACACATCGGCGCAGAGCCTCCTGCCCGTCATCGGCACCACCCTGTTCGTCCCCCGGTGGGCCCCGCAGCCCGTGCCCCCGGGCGGCGGCAGCACCGCGTACCCCTACGCCCGCCGCCTGGTGATCCTGTGCGGGGCGACGGCCACCGCGCGGGACACGGTCGAGCGACGTGTCCCCGGCGTCCGCTGCCACACCGTCACCACGGCCAAACAGCGCCTCGACAGCCGCTTCGCGGACCTCTCACGGCAGGTCTTCGAGACCGTCCGCGAGCTGACCGCCGAGCCCGCCGCAGGCGGCGGCGCCACCCTCGTACAGGTGGTGGTCCCGACGGACGGCGACGACGCGACCCTGCTGGCCCTCGCGGGCCTGCTGCGTACGGCGGCGCTCGAAAGCCCCCGGTTCACGGGCCAGATGATCGGCGTGGACGGCGCGGCCACGCAGGACACCGTGGTGGCCACCGCCGTCGCCGACAACGCACGCGCCACGGACGGCGATGTCATCCGCTACGACGACGGCGTACGCACCGTCCAGACCTGGGACGTCCCGGCCCCGAACGCGGCGGCGGGCATCCCGTGGCGCGCGGGCGGTACGTACCTCATCACGGGTGGCGCGAGCGGCATCGGTGCCGTCGTCGCCCGCCACATCGCCCACGGTGTGGACCGCCCGACCCTCGTCCTGGTCGGCAGGCGGACCAAGGACAGCCACATCGACGCGCTCCTCGACGAGCTGCGCGCCGCCGGTGCCGTGGCCCGCTACGAGCGCGCCGACATCTCGCGGTGGGAAGAGGTCCGCCACCTGGTCTCCCAAGTACGCGAAGAGATTGGCGAGTTGCACGGCATCGTGCACTCCGCCGGAGTCCTCCGCGACGCCACGCTCGCGAAGAAGATGGCGGAGGAGTGGGACGATGTCCTCGCGCCCAAGGTCGACGGCCTCGTCCATCTCGACCGGGCCACCGCGAGTACACCGCTCGACTTCCTCCTCACCTTCTCCTCCGGCTCCGCCCTCACCGGAAACCCCGGCCAGGCGGACTACGCCACCGCCAACGCCTTCCTGGACGCCTTCGCCACGCTCCGCACCGCCCGCGTCGCCGCCGGGGAGCGCTCCGGGCGCACTCTGTCGATCGCGTGGCCGCTGTGGAAGGACGGCGGGATGGCGGTGGACGAGGCGACGCGCGCGTACCTCTGGCACAGCCGTGGCCTCGTCCCCATGGACTCGGTCGACGGGCTCGCCGCCCTCCTCCGCGCCTGGCGGCTCGGCGCGGACCGGGTGTGGGTGCACCACGGCGACCCGGACAAGGCGCTGGAAACGGCGCAGTTCGGCACGCCGGAGCACGCCACCGGCACCCCGGACCGGACACGCGACACACAGGGCACCACGCCCGCCGCGCGGCACAAGCCCAGCCGCGCCGCCTCTGAGCAGCGGGCCGGGCGCGAGGCGCTGCACCACCTCCTCGACCTCTTCGCACGCGTCACCAAGGTGGCGCGCCAGGCCGTGGACGCCGATGAGCCGATCGGCGCGATGGGACTCGACTCGATCATGGTCGTGCAGCTGAACAAGGAGCTGTCCGCCAGGTACGGCGATGTCTCGAAGACCCTCTTCTACGAACACCCGACGCTGCGCGCGGTCGCCGCACACCTCGCGACGGAGCACGCGTCACCGGCCCCCGAGGACACCGCCCCCGTGGACACAGCCCCCGTGGAGACCACCGTGACACCCGACCCCACTCAGCAACCTTCTCCCGCCCCCTCGCCCGGGGCGCGTGAGCCCATCGCCATCATCGGCATGAGCGGCCGCTACCCGCAGGCCGAGAACCTGACCGCCTTCTGGGAGAACCTCAAGGCGGGCCGCGACTGCGTCGGCGAGATTCCCGCCGACCGCTGGTCGCTGGACGGTTTCTACGAGCCGGACCGCGCGACCGCGGTCGCCACCGGCCGCAGCTACAGCAAGTGGGGCGGCTTCCTGGAGGACTTCGCGGCGTTCGACCCGCTCCACTTCCAGATCGCGCCGCGCGACGCGTACGCCATGGACCCGCAGGAGCGGCTGTTCCTGCAGGCGTCGTGGGAGGTGCTGGAGGACGCCGGATACGCACGCGAGGAGCTGGCGCGCCGCCATCAGCGCCGGGTCGGGGTGTTCGCGGGCGTCACCAAGACGGGCCACGCCCGCCACGGTGTGCGGCGGCTGCCGTCGGGGGAGACGGCGGCCCCGGTGGTCTCGTTCGCCTCGCTCAGCGCCCGTACCTCGTATGTTCTCGATCTGCGCGGGCCGAGCCTGACGCTCGACACGATGTGCTCCGCGTCGCTCACCGCCATCCACGAGGCGTGTGAACATCTGCACCAGGGCGCGTGCGAGCTGGCCATCGCGGGTGGCGTCAACCTCTATCTGCACCCGCAGGACTACATCGAACTGTGCGGCTCCACCATGCTGTCGGCCGACGCCCGGTGCCGGAGCTTCGGCAGCGGTGGCGACGGCTTCGTACCCGGTGAGGGCGTCGGCTGTGTCCTGCTGAAGCCGCTGTCGCGCGCCCTCGCCGACGGCGACCGCGTGCTCGCGGTGATCCGGGGGACGAGCATCAACCACGGTGGCCGCTCCAACGGCTATACGGTGCCGAACCCCGGCGCCCAGGCCGAGCTGATCCGGGACGCGATGAGCCGCGCCGGGGTCTCCGCCCGCGACGTGAGCTACGTCGAGGCGCACGGCACCGGGACGGAGCTGGGCGACCCCATCGAGGTCAAGGGCCTGTCGCTCGCCTTCGAGCAGGACAGGCAGGACAGGCAGGACAGGCAGGACAGGCAGGACACGCCGGACACGCAGTACTGCGCGCTCGGCTCGGTGAAGTCGGGGATCGGCCACCTGGAGGCCGCGGCGGGCGTCGCCGGGCTGACGAAGGCCGTCCTCCAGCTCCGCCACCGACAGCTCGTACCGAGCCTGCACGCCGAGGATCCGAACCCGAACATCACCTTCGAGCGGACCCCGTTCTTCGTCCAGCGCGAGCTGAGCGCGTGGGAGTCGGACGGCCGTCCCCGCATCGCGTCCGTCTCGTCGTTCGGCGCGGGCGGCTCCAACGCGCATGTGATTCTGGAGGAGTACGCCACCGAGCAGCCGCCTCCCACGGGCGGGGTGGCCGAGGGCGCCGAGCACATCGTTGTCCTCTCGGCCCGTACGCCGGAGCAGCTGCACACCTCGGCCGCGCGCCTCGCCACGTTCCTCGACACCGAGGACGTCCGGCTCGCCGACCTCGCCTTCACCCTCCAGGTCGGGCGCGAGGCGATGAAGGAACGGCTCGCGGTGGTCGCGTCGTCGGTGCCCGAACTGCGCGGCGCTCTGCGGGAGTTCGTGGATGGTGGAGATGGGACACCGGGCGTGTACCGGGCCACCGCGGGCCACGCGCAGGGCGCCCTCGCCGAGATCGCCGCCGACGACGACCTCCGGGATCTGCTGGTCCAGCGCTGGGCCCGGGCCGGGAAGGCGGCCAAGCTCGCGGCCCTGTGGGTCGAGGGCGTGGCGCCCGACTGGCACGCGCTGCACGCCCCGGCGACGCCCCGCCGGATCGCGCTGCCCACGTATCCGTTCGCCAAGGACCGGTACTGGATCGGCGACCTCGATCCGGTGGCGGACACGGCACACGTGGCACAGGTGGCCGTACGTCAGACCACGCCAGCCGCCATGGCCGCACCACCCGCCGCACCTGCCCCGCAGGAGGAACCGCTCGACGCCCAGGTGGCCCGCGTGGTGCGCGACAAGCTCGCCAAGGCGCTCGCGATGCGGGAGAACGAGGTCGAGGGCGGCCACGCCTTCGCCGACTACGGGCTCGACTCCATCCTCGGTGTCCGGCTCGTCCATGAACTCAACGAAACCCTGGCGCTCGACCTCCCGACGAGCGTCATCTACGACCACAGCACGGCCGACCGCCTCACCGCCCACATCCTGGGCGCCCACCGTCCCGTCGTCGCCCGCACCGAGCCCCGACCGGCACCGGCCACGACACAGACACCGCCCACCACACCGCCCGCGACGCCACGGCCGCCGATCGCCATCGTCGGCATCAGCGGCCGGTTCGCCGGATCCGACTCGCCGGACGAGCTGTGGGAACACCTCGCGGCGGGCCATGACCTGGTCGGCGAGGCCACCCGCTGGGACCTCAAGGCGGCCGACAGCAGCACGGACAACGGCGCCGCGAAGCGCTGCACACGTGGCGGATTCCTCGACCACATCGACCAGTTCGACCCGCTGTTCTTCAACATCTCCGGCGTCGAGGCCGCCATCATGGACCCGCAGCAGCGGCTGCTGCTCGAAGAGTCCTGGAAGGCCCTGGAGGACGCCGGATACGCGGGCCACCGGATGAGCGACGTGCGCTGCGGCGTCTACGTCGGCTGCTGGGACGGCGACTACCAGGAGCTGCTGGGCGAGGACGCGCCCGCCCAGGCCTTCTGGGGCAACACCGCGTCGTTCATCCCCAGCCGGATCTCGTACTTCCTCAACCTCAAGGGCCCCGCCATCGCGGTGGACACCTCCTGCTCCAGCTCCCTCGTCGCCATCGACCTGGCCTGCAAGGACCTGGCGGCGGGCGAGACCTCGATGGCGCTCGCGGGCGGTGTGTACGTCCAGTCGACACCGCGCCTGTACGACCTGGCCGGGCGCGCCGGGATGCTCTCGCCCACCGGCCGCTGCCACACCTTCGACCACCGCGCGAACGGCTTCGTCCCCGGCGAGGCGGTCGGCGCGCTGGTGCTCAAGCGGCTCGACGACGCCCTCGCCGACGGGGACCACGTCTACGGTGTGATCCGCGCGTCCGGGGTCAACCACGACGGCGCGACCAACGGCATCACCGCGCCCAGCTCCGCGTCCCAGGAGAGCCTGCTGCGCGAGGTGTACGACGCGTACGGCATCGACGTGGAGCACATCCAGCTGGTCGAGGCGCACGGCACGGGCACCAAGCTGGGCGATCCGATCGAGTTCCAGGCGCTCACCCGGGCGTTCCGCAAGCACACCGACAAGTCCGAGTACTGCGCCCTGGGTTCGGTGAAGACGAACCTCGGCCACACCCAGCACGCGGCGGGTGTCGCGGGTGTCGTCAAGGTGCTGCTGGCGCTGAAGCACCGGCAGATCCCCGCGTCGCTGCACTTCGAGACCGCCAACGAGGCGGTCGCGCTGGACGGCAGTCCGTTCTACGTGAGCACCCGTACCCACCGCTGGGAGACGGCCCCGGGCGTCCCGAGGCGCGCCGTGGTCAGCTCGTTCGGCGCGAGCGGCACCAACGCGCATCTGGTCATCGACGAAGGGCCCGCCCCCGTGCGCGTCCCGGCGCCGCGCCCCGCGTATCTCGTCGCCCTCTCGGCACACTCGCGCGACCAGCTCACCCAGCAGCTGACCCGCCTGGCCACCCACCTCCGTGGCGAACCCGGGCTCGACTGCGGCGACGTGGCGCACACGCTCATCGCCGGACGCGAACACTTCGCGCACCGCTTCGCCTGCGTCGTCCGCGACCGCGAGGAGCTGGTCCGAATCCTGGACGAAGGGTTCGACGGACCGCGCGCGTTCACCGGAGAGGCGGTGGCGGCGAGCGGTACGGGGGACAGCACACGGCTCGGCGAGGAGGCCCTGCGCCGCTGCTCCGGCGGTACGGCGCACACCGACGCGCCGCTCGCCTACCGCACCGACCTCGAACTGCTCGCCGAGCTGTTCGTCCGGGGCGTGGCGCTCGACTACGCCGAGGTGTTCCCGGAGACGGCGCGGCGCCGGGTGCCGCTGCCGACGTACCCGTTCGCCCGCGAACGCCACTGGCCGACGGCGGCGGCACCGGCCCCCGCGCCGGTCGCCCCCGAAGCCCCCGCCACCCCCGAAGCCCCCACACCCGCCACCCGCGAAGTGCCCGCCGTACGCCACCCGATGGTCCCGCGACCCGCGCCCCACGCGGACGGCGGCCACCGCGCCACCGCCACGCTGACCGGTGACGAGTCCTATCTGCGCGACCACACGGTCCACGGCCGCCGGATCCTGCCCGGGGTGGCGCACCTGGAGATGGCGCGGGCGGCCGCGGCCCACGCGCTCGGCGCCGACGCCACCACGCCACTGCGGATGCGCAACGTCACCTGGGTGCAGGCGCTCGCCGTCGAGGGCGCGCCCGTGGACGTCGAGGTGCGGGTGAAGCCGCTCCGGGACGGTGGCGGTGTCGCCTTCGACATCGCCTCCTCCGGGACCGCCGAGTCCGCCGTCCACAGCGAAGGCCGCATCGCGCGGTCGGACACCCCGCGCCCGGCGCCCCTCGACCTCGCGGCGCTGCGCGCGGACTGCCCGAACGAGGTGTCCCCGGCGCGTGTCGCGGGCGCGCTGCGGGCCATGGGCATCGTGCACGGCGCGTCGCTGCGCGCCATCGAGGAGGCGTACACCGGCCCCGGGCGCGTCGTCGCCCGGCTCGCCCTCCCCGACGCGGCGGAGCACGCCGACGGGGCGTACGTCCTGCACCCCGCCCTCATGGACTCGGCCATCCAGGCCTCGATGGCGCTGCACCTGGCCGACGGGGCCGACGGGCCTCAGGACACCGCCATCCCCTTCGCGCTCGACCGGCTCGAACTCTTCGCCCCCTGCACCCCGGCGATGTGGGCCGTCGTCCGCGTCGCGGACAGCGCGGCGGCGGTGACCGCGCTCAGCAGGCTCGACATCGATCTCGTGGACGACACCGGCGCGGTGTGCGTGGCCATGACCGGCTACACCTCGCGCCGGGTGCCCGAGCCCGTGCCGTCGCTGTACGCACCCGTGTGGGAACCGCTCGCGCCCGCCGCGTTCGGCGCGCCCGTACCGTCCACGGCGGACCGTGTCCTGGTCGTCGGTGGCACCGCCGAACAGCGGGCGGCGCTCACCGCGCAGTGCCCGCAGACCGCCGTGTGGAGCCTCGCGCCGGACGCGTCCATCGACGAGGTCGCCGACGCGCTGCGAGACGCCGGTCCGCTCGGCCACCTCGTGTGGATCGCGCCCGACACCGACGTGGCGCTCACCGACGCGGCCGGTCTCGTCACCGCCCAGCAGGACGGTGTCCTCGCGGCGTTCCGTATGGTCAAGGCGCTGCTGCGGACGCGGCACGACGCCCGGCCGCTCGGCCTGACCCTGGTCACCCGGCGCGCCGTCCCCACCCACGCCACCGACGAGGTCCGGCCCGTCCACGCCGGGCTGCACGGCCTCTTCGGATCGCTCGGGCAGGAGTACCCGAACTGGACCGTGCGCCGCCTCGACCTGGACGGCGACACCGAGTGGCCCGCAGACCTCGCGGCGCTGCCCGCGCATTCGCACGGCGACACCTGGGTGCGCCGCGCGGGCCAGTGGCTCGGCCGCAGGCTCGCCCCCTGCGCCACGGAAACCACCGCCACCGACCGCTACCGCGAGGACGGCGTGTACGTCGTGATCGGCGGCGCGGGCGGCCTCGGCGCGGCCTGGACCGAGCACGTGGTCGAGCGCTACGGCGCGCGCGTCGTATGGATCGGACGCCGTGAGCGCGACGCGGACATCGACGCCAAGCTGCGCGCCATCGGCGGCCGGGGCGAGGTGACCTACCTCGCCGCCGACGCCACGGACCCCGCCGCCCTCGCCCGCGCCCACGCCGAGATCATCGACCGGTACGGGCACGTCAACGGCGTCATCCAGGCGGCCCTGGTGCTCCGCGACCAGAGCCTGGCCAACATGGACGAGGACACGTTCCGCGCGAGCCTGGCGGCCAAGGTCGACGCGAGCGCGGCCATGGCGGCGGTGTTCGCCGACGACGACCTCGACTTCGCCCTCTTCTTCTCCTCGATCCAGTCGTTCACCACGGCGGCCGGGCAGAGCAACTACGCCTCCGGCTGCACCTTCGCCGACGCGTACGCCCACGCCCTGTCCGGGCAGTGGCCGGGTCCGGTGAAGGTGATGAACTGGGGCTGGTGGGGCAGCATCGGCAGCGTCGCCTCCGACTTCCACCGCGAGCGCATGGCCCGCTGGGGGCTGCTCTCCATCGAACCGCCGGAGGGGATGGCCGCGCTCGGCACCCTGCTCGGCGGCCCGCAGCAGCAGCTCAGCTTCGTCAAGCTCACCGAACCGGCCGCGCTCCAGCCCATCGACCCGGCCACCCGCCTCACCGTCTACGAACGCGACGCGGCCACCCGCATCCCCGCTGACGCCCTGATGGCCCACTCCGGCCTCGCCGACAGCCAGGAGATCCTGCGTACGGTGGCCGACTGGCGCACTGAGCGAGACGCCCTCCTCGGCCGCATGACCCGTGGCCACTTGGAGGCCATGGGCGTCGTACGGAACGGCGAGACGTACGACGACACCACCGACCTCACGGAACTGCGCGAACGCGGCGGCATCCTCGACCGCTACACCACCTGGCTGGAGCACGCGCTGCGGACGATGCCCGCCACCGCCCCGCCGCTCGACACGTTGAACCAGGAGTGGAAGGAGCGCTGCGCCGAGTGGTCCGCCGACCCCGACAAGCGGGCCGAGCTGCGGCTTGTCGACGCCACCCTCGCCGCCCTGCCCGACATCCTGACCGGCCGCACCCGGCCGACCGACATCATGTTCCCGCGCGGCTCCCTCGAACTCGTCGAGGGCTGCTACAAGAACAACCGCGTGGCGGACACCTTCAACCGCGCCATGGCGGACGCCGCCGTCGGTGTCGTGTCCGAGCGGCTGCGCCGCGACCCCGGCGCACGGCTGCGCATCCTGGAGATCGGCGCCGGTACCGGCGGCACCAGCGTGGGCCTGTTCGCGGCGCTGCGCCCCTACCAGGAGCACATCGAGACCTACACGTACACCGACCTCTCGAAGGCGTTCCTGAACCACGCGCAGAGCGAGTACGGGCCCGACGTCCCGTACCTGGACACCACGCGCCTCGACGCCGAACAGCCGCTCGCCGCGCAGGGCATCGAGGTCGGCGGCTACGACCTCGTCGTCGCCGCCAACGTCCTGCACGCCACGCGAGACACCCGCACCACCCTGCGCAACGCCAAGTCGGCGCTGCGCGACGGGGGTTGGCTGCTGCTCAACGAGCTGTGCTCGTTCGATGTGTTCAGCCACCTCACCTTCGGGCTGCTGGAGGGCTGGTGGCTGTTCGAGGACGCGTCGCTGCGCATCCCCGGCTCACCCGCGCTGTCGCCCGAGAGCTGGCGCGACGTACTCCACGGCGAGGGCTTCCCGTCCGTCGTCCTGGTGCTGCCGCAGGCCCGGGCGCTCGGGCAGCAGATCATCGCGGCCGAGAGCGACGGCATCGCCCGCAGGCCGGTGTCCGGGCCCGTGGCCGACGCCCGTCCCGCCCCCGTACCCAACCAGCCCGCCGCCCCCGACAACACACCCCATGAGCGTCCCTCCGCCGAGTCCCGCGCCGAGACCGTGGTGGCCTACCTCCGGGAGAAGGCCGCGGCCACGCTGAAGATCCCGGCGGAGAAGATCGATCCGTCGGTGTCGCTCATCCAGTACGGCATGGACTCGATCCTCGTCCTGCAACTCGCCAACGCGCTGCGCGAGGACTTCGAGGACGTCTCGCCCACCGTCCTCTTCGACGCCGAATCGGTGGACGAGCTGTCCGCCCACTTCCTCGACACCTACCGCGACCGCGTGGACGCCCTCGTGCTCCGACGCGGCCAGGAGGCCTGATGGCGCTGCCGCTGGACAACCCGGGACCCGCCAGGATCGTGGTGGGCATCACCGGCGCCACCGGGGCCGTGCTGGGGGTGCGGCTGCTGGAGCGGCTGCGCGAGCACGGCGGGGTGGAAACGCATCTGGTGGTCAGCCGCTGGGCGCGCTCCACCATCGAGTACGAGACGTCGATGAGCGTGCGCGAGGTCGCGGCCCTCGCCGATGTCACCCACAACCCGGAGGACCAGGGCGCGGCCATCTCCTCGGGCTCCTTCCGCACGGACGGCATGGTGATCGTCCCGTGCAGCATGAAGACCCTCGCGGCGATCCGCGTGGGCTTCGCCGACGGCCTGGTGGCCCGCGCCGCCGACGTCACCCTGAAGGAGCGCCGCAAGCTGGTGCTGGTGCCCAGGGAAACCCCGCTGAGCGACATCCACTTGGAGAACATGCTCGCGCTGTCCCGCATGGGCTCGGTGATCCTGCCGCCGATGCCCGCCTTCTACCAGCACCCGGAGACGGCCGACGACATCGTCGACCACACCGTCACCCGCGTGCTCGACCAGTTCGGCATCGACACGCCCAAGGCCTGCCGATGGAACGGGATGCGCGACGCCCGGCAACACGCCCGACCCCGACACCGAGGTGAGGACGAAACCGCATGAATCACCTGTCCAGTCTGCGCGACTACCTGGACGCCCTGGCCAAGCTCGACGATCTGCGGGTCATCGATGACGAGGTGGACGCCGAGCTGGAGATCGGTGCGATCGCCCGCTACGCCACCGAACACCGGGCCCCGGCGCATCTGCTGTCCCGCATCCGGGGCTTCACGCCCGGCTTCCGGGTCCTCACGGCGCCCGCCGCGTACAGCAGCGTCCCCGACAGCCCGTACGCCCGGGTCGCGCTCTCCCTCGGGCTCGACCCGGACACCCGGCCGCTGGAGCTGCTGGACGGGCTGGTGGCCGCCCAGTCGGCCACGCCCATCGCGCCGGTCACGGTGGAGTCGGGGCCCTGCCAGGAGAACGTCCTGCTCGGCGCGGACGCCGACCTGACCCGGTTCCCGTTCCCGCTGCTGCACGACGGCGACGGCGGACGGTACGTGAACACGATCGGCACCTTCGTGCTGCGCAGCCCGGACCGCCGCTGGACCAACTGGGGTATCGCGCGGGCCATGCTGCACGACGCGCACCGCATGGCCACCTTCACCGGTTCGCCGCAGCACATCGGCCTCATCGACGACATGTGGCGCGAGCGCGGCGAGCGGACCCCCTTCGCGCTGGTCCTCGGCGCCGAGCCCGCCATCCCGTTCGTGTCCACCATGTCGCTGCCGGAGGAGGTGGACGAGGCCGCCTACCTCGGCGCGTACTACGGACGCCCGGTGGAGCTGGTCCGCTGCCGGACCGTCGACCTGGAGGTGCCCGCCACCGCCGAGATCGTCATCGAGGGGTACATCAACCACGACGACCTCGTACCGGAAGGCCCGATGGGCGAGTTCGCGGGCTACATCCCCGACTGGGCGGTGGAGCTGCCCGCGTACACCGTCACCGCCATCACCCACCGTAACGACCCGATCATGCCGGTGGTGTGCGCGGGCAAGCCGGTCGACGAGGACCACACCCTCATCGGGCTGACCCACTCCGCCCGCTGGACCCACTATCTGCGCGAGGCGGGGCTGCCGGTCGCCGCGGCCTGGATGATCCCGGAAACGGCGGTCCACGTGCTGGCCGTCACCGTGGACGCCGACTGGCGCGAGCGCACCGGCTTCACCTCCTCCGAGCAGCTGTGCCGGGCCATCGGCGAGGCGTGCGACACGTTTCCGCACGGGGGGTGGTGGGTCACCCGGATCATGGTCCTCGACCACGACATCGACCCGACCGACCTCCGCGATGTGCTGTGGGGCTTCGCCACCCGCTCGCACCCCAGCACCGGCATCCATGTCCTCCCGGACACCGCCATCATGCACCTGATGGTGTGCTACACCGACGAGGAACGGGAGACCGGCCGGGGCCCGACCGTCCTGTTCGACTGCCTCCGCGACGACAACCTGAACATCGCCTCCTTCGCCGAGAACTACCCCGAGACGGTGCGCCAGCGCACCCACCAACTCCTCGCCTCCGCAAGGCCGTTGGGCGGTTCCCTCTAACCCGGACGAAGAGCGGCCCTGAATGGTAGGGCCGCTCTTCATCAGCGCTTCTCGGCGGTCTTCCGCGGATCGTCCGCCAGAATGCGCGCGGCGAGCCGTCGTACCTGCTCCTCCACGGGCTGGCCGCGGCTGACGAACAACTCGTACCCGTACCTCTCCGTACGCTCGCCCGGCCCCAGGACCCGCTGAAACTCCACATCGACCCCCTCGGGACTGGACAGCTCCCCGGGCATGCCGGGCTCCGCGCGTCGCGGCGAGACATCGGTGAGGACACAGCCCCACCGCTCGAACCAGCCGCTCTCCACCAGGGCCTGTCCGAGCAGCCGGGCGGCGGTGTCCACCGGCTCCTCCCAGCCGCGGTCCGCGGCGGCCCGCGCCAGCTCGGTCTCGTACTGGGCGGCGTCGAAGCGGAAATCCGGGGGCAGGGCGGCGCTGTTGCTGGTGTTCTCCCAGTCGTCCCAGATCACCTGATCGTTCTCGCGCCGCAGGGTGACATACAGCGCGCCGCAGCACCCGGCGGTGCAGACCGGCTCGGTGACCATGACCCGGCGGGGCTCCTCCGTGGCCGCCAGCGGCCAGCTCCCGGCCGGGCCCGTCCAGTGGCGGCAACTGTGCGCCACCCCTTCCGGGTGCACCTCTCTGAGGACGTCCACACCGTCGATCAGAGGCCGCACCTCGGCCCAGGGGTCCGCCGCCCAGTCCACCGGAATGATGTGCCGCAAGGTCAACGTACTGATCGCCAGCTGATCGCCCATCCCCACATGATCTCAGCCGGTCACTCCCGCGTCGCGGGCCCGGAGGGCGGCTTGGACGCGGTTGGTGACTTCCAGCGCGGACCGGCCCCGGCCGGTGACCGTGGGGCGGTCAGCGGCTCCCGGACGCCGCGAACGGCACCTGCGCGGCGGGCTGCGGAGCGGCGGCGGGACCGGCCGGGTGGGACCACAGGCCCTGCTGCCGCAGGCGCGGCAGCACGCCCTCGCCGAACCAGTACGCCTCCTCCAGGTGCGGGTAGCCGGACAGCACGAACTCGTCGATCCCGATCCGGTGGTACTCGGCGATCCGCTCCGCCACCTCCGCGTGGCTGCCGACCAGCGCCGTACCGGCGCCGCCGCGCACCAGGCCGATGCCCGCCCACAGGTTGGGGTGGATCTCCAGGCCGTCCCGGCCACCGCCGTGCAGCGCCAGCATGCGCCGCTGGCCCTCGGACTCGCTGCGCCCGAGCCCCTGCTGTACGGACTTCACCGTCTCCGGGTCGAAGCCGTCCAGCAGCCGCTGCGCCTCCGCCCACGCCTGCTCGCTGGTGTCCCGGGTGATGACGTGCAGCCGGATGCCGAAACGGACCTTCCGGCCCTCCTTGGCCGCGAGCCCCCGGATCCAGGCGATCTTCTCCGCGACCTGGGCGGGCGGCTCGCCCCAGGTGAGGTACACATCCGAATGGCGCGCCGCCACCTCACCGGCGAGGGGGGAGGAGCCGCCGAAGTACACCTCCGGCACCGGGTCGGGCAGCCGGGCCAGGGAGGCGTCCGCCACCTGGAGGTGGTCGCCCGCCACATCCACCGTCTTGCCGTCCCACAGCCCGCGCACGATCTCCAGGAACTCACCGGTGCGCCGGTAGCGCGCCTCCTTGTCGAGGAAGTCGCCGTACGCCCGCTGCTCATGGCTCTCGCCCCCGGTGACCACGTTCAGCAGCAGCCGACCGCCCGTCTGCCGCTGGTACGTCGAGGCCATCTGCGCGGCGAGCGTGGGGGAGACGAACCCGGGCCGGAACGCCACCAGGAACTTCAGCCGCTCGGTGTGCTGGCTGACCATGGCGGTCGTCAGCCACGCGTCCTCGCACCAGGCCCCGGTCGGCGTCAGCGCCCCGACGAAGCCGAGGTCCTCGGCGGCGCGGGCGATCTGGGTGAGGTAGCCGACGGACGGCGGACGGTCGCCACCGGCCGCGGTCACGGGCGTTCCATGGCCGCCGCCGACGACATGGCGGCTGTCGCCGTTGGTGGGCAGGAACCAGTGGAAGGTGAGGGACATGGGATGCGGCTCCGATCAGGGGTTTTCTTGAGGGGGTGTTACAGAAGGCCGTGCCGGGGCGGCCTGGTGCCGTTGAGCACATAGCGGCCGATGTGCTGGACCTTCCAGCGCGGCGGGTCGTGCAGGGTGTGGGTCCGGGCGTCCCGCCAGTGGCGGTGGAGGTTGAGGGAGTCCAGCGCCGCGCGGGTGCCGGACACCTCGAAGAGCGCGCTGCCCGCCTCCACCGCCGCCGTGGCCGCCGACACCTTCGCGGTGGCCACGGCGATCGACGCCTCGGCCGCGGTGTCGTCGGTGAGATCCGCGCGGGCGGTGTCCACCGCCCGCGCGGCGGCCGACAGCAGCGCCTCGGCCGCCCGCACCTGGATGGCCAGTTCACCGAAGCGCTGGATGAGCAGCGGATCCTCGGCGGCCGTCTCGAATCCGCTCTCGAACCACGGACGGCTCTTGGTACGGACGAACGCCACCGCCTCCGCGAGCGCGCCCGAGGCGATTCCCACGTCGATGGCGGCGTGCAGCAACTGCGCGACGGAGCCGTGCAGTTGGGGACCTCGGAAGGTGAGGTGGTGCGGCACCACACGGTCGGCGGGCACGTCCACGCCCTCCAGCCGTACGGTGCCGCTGGCGGTCGTACGCTGCCCCATGCCGTCCCAGTCGTCCACCACGCTCACGCCCGGCGCCTCCCGTGGCACGTACGCCACGTACAGCTCCCCGTTGTCGCCGCGCGCCAGCACCGGGATCCAGTCGGCGAACAGCGCGCCGGTGGAGTAGTGCTTGACGCCCGTCAGCAGGTACGAGCCGTCGGGGCGGGGTTCCAGGCGGGTGCGGATGTCCTGGATGTGCTTCGTCCCCGCCTCCGACTGGGCGTTGCCGAACCGCCGCCCCGCCAGCACCTCGCCGAAGAAGAACCCCTGCTGCTCCGAAGTGCCCTGGCGGCGCAGCACATTGACGTACACGAAGTGGCTCTGCGGGATCTGGGCGAGGCTGGCGTCGGCGGCGGCCAGCAGCCGGAACACCTCGGCGAGGGTGACCGCCGAGACGTCCGCGCCACCGTGCCCGGCCGGGACGGTGATGGCCAGCAGCCCGGACGCGGACAGCCGGTCCAGCTCCGCGCGCGGCAGGGTGCGCTCGGCGTCGCGCCCGGCCGCGCCCGTACGGAACTCCTCGGCCAGCTTCGCGGCCGCCTCCAGCGCCTCCGCGTCGTCGGCGATGCGGTGCGCCTCATGGGTCGGGGACGTCATGGCGGCGGTCAGCTCGCCGCCGCGAGCAGGGGCTTGTACCCGAGCGCCACCGAGAACTGGTCGACGACCTGCTCCAGCGCCTCGGCCGCGCCGGGGGTCACGATCACCCCGCCGTCCGCGGTGGCGGTGATGTCCTTGTCGAGCGTGAACCAGCCCTGCACGATGTGCGCGGCGCCCATCGAGGACAGCACCGGCCGCAGCGCGTAGTCGATGGCCAGGACGTGTGCCGTGGTGCCGCCGGTGGCCAGCGGCAGCACGGTCTTGCCCGCCAGCGCGTACTGCGGCAGCAGGTCCAGCAGGGACTTCAGCAGCCCGGAGTAGGCGGCCTTGTAGACGGGGGTGCCGACGACGATCCCGTCCGCCTGCTCGACCAGCGTCTTGGCGCGGACGATGTCCGGATGCGCGAAGTCGGCGCCGAGCAGCGCGGTGGCGGGGATGGTGCGCACGTCGAGCGGGACCACCTCATGGCCCTGCTCGGCGAGGCGGGCGTCGAGGTGGCGCAGCAGCCGACCGGTGCGGGAGGTGGCGGAGGGGGAGCCGGAGATGGACAGGATGGTGGCCATGGAGGCCCCTTTCGAGGAAGTGGCGAGCGGCGGTGTGGCGAGCGGCCGTGTCGCTGGCGGTGTGGCGAGGGGGTGGCGGGCGGTCAGGAGTACCAGGTGGGCTCCGGGAGTTCGGCGGTCAGCACATGGCGGCCCACCTCGCGGCGCTTGTAGGCCACCGGGTCGTGCAGGGTGTGGGTGCGGACGTTGCGCCAGAAGCGGTCCAGGCCCTCGGCGGAGGCGGTCGAGCGGGCCCCGGTGACCTCGAAGATGCGGCTGGTGACCTCCAGCGCGACATCGGTGGCCCGCGCCTTCACCGCCGCGACCCTGACCTCGAACTCGCCGCGGTCCTGCTCGGTGACCGCGTCCGGGTCCTCGTGCAGCCGCTGCCCTTCGGCGGCCACGGCGTCCGCGAGCGCCTCGGCCGCCCACAGCTTGGCGGTGAGATCGCCGTAGGTGTCGATGACATGCGGCTCGTCGACCGCCGTGTCGAACCCGCCGTGCAGCCAGGACCGGGCCTTCTCGCGGGTGTAGACGGCGGCGGTCTCCAGCGCACCGGCCGCGATGCCCAGGTAGAAGCTGACGAAGACCAGCTGGATCGTCGGCACGTTGAGGGTGTTGTAGACGCGGGGCCGAAACTCCTTGTCCACGTATCCGGCGGCCGCCGCCCAGGGGACCCGTACGCCGTCGAGCGTGACGCTGCCGCTCTCGGTGAGCCGCTGGCCGATGTTGTCCCAGTCGTCGTGGAAGGTCAGTCCCTCGCTGTCGGACGGGACGATGGCGAACACATGGCGGTCGGTGCCCTCGAAGACACCTTCCAGCACGGTGACGTCGGAGACCTTGCTGCCGGTGGAGAAGGACTTGTGGCCGGTGAAGGCGATGGTGTCGCCCTCGTCCCGGACAACCACGTCGTGGTCGCGCGGGTTGACGGCGCCGCCGAAGAACCACTGGTTGCGGGCCGCGTCGGCCTCGATCTGCTCCCACTGCTCGCGGGTGCCGACCAGCCGGGCGGCCCAGTTCCACAGATAGTGGTAGCCGAGCAGCTGGCCGATGGAGCCGTCGGCCTTGGAGATCTCCCGGACCACGCGGTAAGCGGTCGTCCAGTCCTGGCCGCCGCCTCCGTGCGCGGCGGGGCCCAGGAGGGTGACCAGGCCCGCGTCCTTCAGCAGCTGGACCTCGGCGTACGGGGTGGCGCCCGCCTGGTCGCGGGCGGCCGCGTCGGTGGCCAGGACCCCGGCCACCTCGGCGGCGCGGCCGATCCAGCCCTCCGGGTCGGTGGGGCGGGTGCGGGTCGTCCAGTCGGGGCGGGTGGCGGTGCTCATGGGTGTTCCCTTCCGGGCGTGCGTACGAGGTGCGTGCGTACGGGGATCAGGTCAGGGCGGGCGCGGGCGCGGTGTCCGGCAGCTGGGCCTCCAGCTCGCGCACCAGCGGCAGCACGCGCTTGCCGAAGTACTCGACCTCCTCGTGGTAGTGGAGGAAGCCGAGGAGGAACAGATCGACGCCGAGCCGCTTGTAGGCGACGATGCGCTCGGCGATCTGCTCGGGGGTGCCGATCAGCCCCGTACGGAAGCCGTCGTTGTACTGCACCAGATCCTCGAACGAGGAGTCCTGCCACATGCCCTTGCCGTCGGCGGTGGACTGCCCCGCCTGCTGGACCGCGTCGCGGAAGCCGTGCACGGCGTCCTCGTTGGCCTTGGCGACGATCTCGCGCAGTGTGTCGCGGGCCTCGGCCTCGGTGTCGCGGGCGATGAGGAACGCGTTGAGGCCGAAGCGGGGGGCTCGGCGGCCCACGGTGGCGGCGGAGGCGCGGACGTCCCGGAGCTGTTCGGTGACGCCGTCGAAGTCCTTGCCGTTGCTGAAGTACCAGTCGGAGACCCGGCCCGCCATGGCGCGGGCGGCGCTGGAGTTGCCGCCCTGGAAGATCTCCGGATGCGGGCGCTCCGCGCTGTTCAGGGGCTTGGGCTTGAGCGAGAAGTCACGGATCCGGTAGAAGTCCCCGGCCAGCTCGGCGTGGTCCTCGGTCCAGATCGTGCGCAGCGCGCTGATGAACTCCTCGGCGCGGCGGTAGCGCTCGTCGTGCTCCAGCCACGGCTCGCCGAGCGCGGTGAACTCGCCCTTGAACCAGCCGCTGACCACGTTCACCGCGAACCGCCCGCCGGACAGCTGATCGGCGGTGGCGCCGAGCTTGGCCAGGACGCCGGGGTGCCACAGCCCGGGGTGGACGGCGGCGATGACCTTCAGCCGCTGGGTGGCGAGCAGCAGCGCGAGGCTGAAGCTGGTCGACTCGTGCTGGTACTCGGCGCCGTAGCTGGCCATGTACCGCACCTGGCTGAGGGCGTAGTCGAAGCCGTTGTTCTCGGCGAGGACGGCCAGCTCGCGGTTGTACTCGTAGCCCCAGTCGGTGCGCTGCTCGATGGTGCTGGTGACCAGGCCGCCGCTGACGTTGGGCACCCAATAGGCGAACTGCAGCGGGTCGTTGGGGAATTCGGTAGGCGAATCTGCGGGCATGGGGAACTCCCGGAATGTGCATACGGGCATGGCGAATCAGCGCCTGGCGGGGAATTCAGGCGCACACGGAATACGGCCGACGCGCGACGGTCGGATCAGACCGTCAGGCCGTCATGTGAGGGGAGGAGAGAGGGGGGAGAGAGAAGGGGGGCGACGCGGAAGACGCGAGGGGATCCGTTGATCCGTGGCGTTCGCTCAGGCCCGACAGCAACAGGACGCGCTGGAGACACGCGCAAGGTCGACGTGGCGTCGCCGCGTGAGGTCCTGTTGCTTCATGGCATCGATACAAGCAGGGGAAAGTCCGGCCGGTCAAGAAGTCCCGGCCGGATTCCATATCCCGGACACGCACACATAAGCGGCTGGGCCGGGGAATCCCGCGTCGGCGAACGCGCGGATCTTCTCCGGCTCGGTGGCGATCAGCATGCCCGCCAGCTGCTGCTTGGGGTTACTTGCGGTAAACGTGGATGTTCCGCAGATAGCAGTCGGAGCGCGCGGACATCCCCGCCCGGCCGTAGAGACCGCACTTGAAGTAGTGCGTCCCCGCGCCATGGTCCTTGAAGGTGGCCTGGAACTCCCGGTTGACGAAGATGTGCACCGAGCGCGCGGCGGTGTCGTGCACGACGTTCAGTCGCAGCGTGGTGTCGTAGATCGGCCGGTAGATGACCTGGTCCGTCTTGTCGTAGTAGGTGAGGCTGTTGTTGTTCATGGCGAGCGCCATGAACGCGGTCGACTGCGTGGCCGCGCCGAAGACCTGCATGACGCAGACCCGGTGGGCGGACGACTTCACCGTCATGTCGCACTCGAACTGCGCCTGCCCGGAGGTGTAGTCGTTCTTGATCCGCAGCTCACTGCGGGGCCCCGAGTCCTGGCCGGGGAAGGTGCTCGGGTCGGAGTCGTAGACCCAGAAGTGGTGCTCCCCGGTGGAGCTGTCGTACGTGTGGCGTGTCGCGCCCGGCGGCTGGTGGACGGTGTACCCGGGGTTGATCTCCGTCCACCCCGATCCGATGGGCGAGGCGTGTGCGGGGGTCGCCGACAGGCCGAGGCCGGTCAGCCCCCATCCGGTCGCGGCCGCGCCGCCGAGCAGCGTTCGTCTGCGCATGTCCCCTCCGTGTCTCCGGTAAAGGTCCAGACCTGACGTAGCGTCAGGAAGCTAGGCCCAAACATCGGAGGTTGTCAAGGAGTGAATAACCATTTCCCGGGGTGTGCGAGGGCGTGTCAGGGTCGGCGGATGAGTGCTTCCCGGGCTTCCCGTGCTTCCCGATGTGACCTGCTGCGCTGGCAGTTCGACCTGACCTGGTCGCTCTTCGAGTACCACCTGGAGCGGATCGAGCCCGAGGACTTCCTCTGGGAGCCCGCGCCGCTCTGCTGGACGATGCACCAGGCCGCCGACGGCACCTGGGTCCCGGATTGGGCCGACACCGAACCCGACCCCGTCCCGGTGCCCACGGTCGGCTGGGTGAGCTGGCACATCGGCTGGTGGTGGAGCGTGACCATCGACCACGCGCGCGGGCGGGCGCCCCGGGAGCGGAGCGAGATCGTATGGCCGGGGGCCGGGGCGGCGACCGTCGCGTGGCTGCGCGGCCTGCGCGACGAATGGCTGGCGGTGCTGGACGGGCTCTCGGACGCCGAGCTGGACGCCACCGCCTCGTTCCCGTGGCAGAACGATCCGCAGTACACCGTGGCCCATATGGTCGGATGGGTGAACGCCGAACTCATGAAGAACGCCAGCGAGATCGGCCAACTCCGCATGCTGCGGGCCGCGTCAGCGGAGTGACCGAGGGTGCCGCGCGGGGGTCAGCCGTCCGAGCTGTCCCCCGAGTTCTGCCCCGAACTCCGGTTGCTGGACTTCGACGCGGCGCGCGTCACCTCGCCCAGCGCCAGGGTCACCCTGGACACCCCACGCACCCAGCGCGGCCCGCCCCGCGCCGCCCACACGACGCAGACACACCCTCCGACGACGAGCGCTAGGACGGCGGCCAGGAGGAGCACGATCATGCCCATCACTCTCTTTCTGTTGTGGTTCGCGCAATCCTGCCAGCGTTACTGTTCCGCGCGTAACCGACCAGGACCGCGGCATCCTGGGCCGCCCCACGCCGTGCCTCCCGGGGTGTCACCGGCCGCCCTGTGCGCGCAGCCACCGCAGGGCGACGGCCCCGAGCCCGGCATGCAGCAGACCGGCCACCACGGCGACGGTGTGCAGCCCGGCCACGAACGCCGCCTTCGCGTCGTGGGCGGCGGCGGGTGCGAGACCGGGCAGCTGGAGGGTTTCGTCCAGCGCGGGGGCGAGATCCGGCCCCTGGAGCCGGAAGACCAGCGTGGCGAGCGAGCCGAGGAGCGCGATCCCGAGGGCGTTGCCGATCTCGTTGCTGGTCTCGGCGATCGCGCCCGCCGCCCCCGCCCGTTCCGCGGGGACCGCCGCGACCGCGGTGTCGGCGACGACGCTGAAGGAGATGCCGTAGCCGACGCCCGCGAGCGCCGTCGAGGCGACGTACCAGCCGACCCCGCCGGTGACCGTGGTCGGCAGCAACAGCACCACACCGGCCGCGATGGAGAAGTGGCAGACGATGAGCGCGGCCCGCTTGCCGAAGCGGCCGACGGCCATCGGCGTGACGACGCAGGAGACGGTGAGGACGACCGCGCCGGGAAGCGCCAGGAGCGCCGCGTGCACCACGGTCAGGCCCAGGACCGACTGGAGGTAGACACCGGTCAGATACGCCGTCACCGACCACGCCGCCAGTGGCAGCAGACCGGTGATGATCGCGATCGTGAAGACGCGGTCGCGGAAGAGTGAGAAGTCGATCAGCGGGTGGTCGAGATGCCGCTGCCGACGCGCGAACCACATCAGCGACGCGGCCCCGAGGGCCATCGCCGCGACCGGCGGGACGGACACCCCTTGTGCGGCCACCCGCTTGAGGCCGTAGACCGTGAGCAGCAGACCTCCGGCAGAGGCCACCAGGCTGAGCGCGTCGATACGGCCCTGGTGCCGCTCGCGCACCTCGCCCAGCAGGACCGGCGCGACCGCGAGGAACACGGCGATGACCGGGAGGTTGACCAGGAACACCGACCCCCACCAGAACCGCTCCAGCAGTGCGCCGCCGACGATCGGACCCACCGCGAACCCCGCGGCGAACGCGGCGGCGAAGACGCCGATGGCCCGCGCCCGGAGCCGCGGGTCGGGGAACAGCTCGCTCAGCACGGCCAGCGCCGAGGGCAGCAACGTCGCCCCGGCCACGCCCATGAGCGCCCGGCACGCGATGAGAAGCTCCGGGCTCGGCGCGAACGCCGCCCCGGCGGACCCCGCGCCGAACACGGCCGCGCCGATCAGCAGCAGCCGCAGCCTGCCGTAGCGGTCGCCGAGGTTGCCGAAGGCGATCAGCAGGGAGCCGACGGCGAAGCCGTACACGTCCAGGATCCAGAGCGCCTGATCGGCGGTCGGGGTGAGGGCCTGGCTGATCCGGGGCATCGCCAGGAACAGGATCGATCCGTCCATGGAGACGAGCAGCACCGGTCCGAGGATCGCCCCGAGCCCGAGCCACGATCGCAGGCCGGGGGAGCGGTGCGCGCACTGTTGAGTCATGGTGCCGACGGTCCTTCGGACGTGGCCCGGCAACCATCCCCGTGCCGTGGGTATCCCCAGCAGGTACACCCACCGGCCGGGATGAAGGGCCTAGGCTCGGCCGGGTGGAAGACCTGGGTACGTTCCTCAAGCGCCGCCGTGACCGGATCACCCCGGCCGAGATCGGCCTGCGCACCTACGGCAGCTCCCGCCGCGTACCCGGTCTGCGGCGTGAGGAGCTGGCCCAGCTCGCCGGGATGAGCGCGGGCTACTACACCCGCCTGGAACAGGGCCAGGCCGACACCGCCTCCGAGCAGGTGCTCGGCGCCCTCGCCCGGGTGCTTCGGCTCGACCGGGTCGAGACCCTCCACCTGCACAACCTCGCCCGGCAGCCCGGGAAGTCCGGCCTCCGCGAACCGCCGCCGGAGCAGCCCCATCCGCGCGTCCTTGCCCTCCTGGAATCCCTCGGCGAGGCCACCCCGGCGATCGTCCTCGGCAGGCGCGGCGACGTCCTCGCCTGGAACCGCACCGGGAACGCCCTCGTAGCCGAGCACCTCGCCTTCGACGCGCCCCGGGACCCGGCCCGGCGTCCGTCGATCCCCCGGATGTTCTTCCTCGACCCGCTCACCCGCGACCTGTACCGCAACTGGCCCGACCTCGCCCGCATCCACGTCGCCTACCTGCGCCTCACCGCGGGCCGCTACCCCACGGACGCGCGCCTGGCCGAGCTGATCGGGGAGATCACGATGCACAGCGACGACTTCGCGACGATGTGGGCCACCGGCGACGTCGCCGACTGCACCACGGGCCCCATGCGGCTGCGCCACTCCACGGTCGGTGCCCTGGACGTGTCGTACCAGGTCTGGCTGCAGCCCGACAGCCCCGACCACCGGCTGGAGATCTACACCCCGGACGACCCGGCTTCCGCCGACGCGCTGCGCATCCTGGCGCATCAGGCGGCCGGGTGAGGTGTGCCCTTGGGGCGTGATGTCCGCTACCGTCCGCCGGATGACTCTCTCTCACGACGTGTCGGGCTCACACGACGAATCGGGGCCCGGCCCGGCCCTGGTGCTGCTGCACTCCTCGGTGTGCGACCGGCGCATGTGGGCCCCGCAGTGGCCGGTGCTGGTCGCCGCCGGATACCGGGTGGTCCGGTGCGACTTCCGGGGGTTCGGCGATTCCCCGGTGGCCGACCGCCCGTACGGCGATGCCGCGGATGTCCTGGACCTCCTGGACCACTTGGGCATCGAGCGGGCCGCGCTGGTCGGCTCCTCGTACGGCGGCAAGGTCGCCCTGGAAGTGGCGGCCACCCGCCCGGACGCCGTCACGGCCCTGGCGCTGCTCTGCTCCGCCCTGCCCGGACACGTACCCGGCCCCGCGCTGCGGTCCTTCGCCGAACGGGAGGACACGCTGTTCGACGCCGGGGACCTCGCGGCAGCCGTCGAGCTGAACGTGGCGACGTGGCTGGGGCCGGAGGCCGGTGAGGAGACCAGGGAACAGGTCCGCCGGATGCAGCGGCACGCCTTCGAAGCGCAGCTGACGGCCGAATTCGACCCCACCGAGGGGAAGTTCGACCTCTCGCGGATCGCGGCACCCTGCCTGGCCGTATCCGGCGCCCACGACCTCCCGGACTTCCGCGAGATCGCCGCCCACCTGGCGGCCCGCATCCCCGCCGCCCGCCACCTGGAACTCCCCTGGGCAGGCCACCTGCCCAGCCTGGAACGCCCCAACGCGGTCACCGATCTGCTGACCCGCTTCCTCCACGAGACGGCCCCCACCAACTGAAGGCGTTCAGCCCCAGCCGTCGAGGGACACCTGCGCGCCACCGCTGAGGTACTGGCCGAGGGCGCTGCCGGTTGTCGATACGAACGCGTCCGGAAGCGCGTCGGTGTCCACCCAACGCACCTGCGCGTGCTTTCCGGGCTCCGCATTGACCGGCTCACCGGCCCATTCGTGGGTGGCGAAGACGACGGTAAGGAAGCCCCCTGGCGCCTCGACCCCCCACGCGCCATGAATGACGTGCGCGACGCGCAGAGACGCCGGGTCCACAACCAGCCCGGTTTCCTCGCGCAGCTCCCGGACGGCGGTATCCGTGATGGGCTCGCCGGGGTCGCACTTGCCGACCGGGAGATCCCACATGCCCTGCCCGAACTTGGCGTTGGGGCCGCGCTGGAGAAGGACGACTCGGCCCTTCTCCTCGTCGTGGACGATCACACCGGCTACCAGGAGCGTCATCGATTCGGTGGCGGGCTTGAGCGCTCGGGGCTTGTCACCGGTTCTCTGTTCGGCCACGGCGGTCCCTTCGTCGGCGGGGTGGATTCGCATGCTAGAGCAGGACCTCCCGAGCACGGCGGGCAAGTTCTGTGGCCCCGGGGACCTTGCGTCGCCGGTACACGGCGAGTGTGGGGCGAATGGAGGTGATGGCCTTGTGGGTACGGTCGGACGCCATGCCGTCCATGAGATCGAGGGCTTGGCCCCAGGCGGCTACGGCTTCATCGGCGCGGGCCTGGGCGGCAAGGCTGTCGCCGAGGTCGGCGTATGTGAGCACGTGGACACGCTTGTACTTCTTCGGATCCCAGCGGAGGAGGGCTGCGCGATGCTGCTGCTCGGTTCCCGGGTGGTCGCCGAGGTCGGTGAGTGTGCGGGCGGTGTGGCTGGCGACAGTTCCTGCCGCTGGGCCGCTGACCAGGGAGAAGCTGGGCTGGGTACCGTCACCGCGAGTGAGGGCGTTCTCGGCGTCCAGGAGCGCCTTGGCGGCCGACGGCGGCGTAGGCGCGGGCGCGGGTGATGTGCAGCAGGGCCTCGGTCTGGCCGTCTACATGACCGAGCCCGCGTCCCAGAGCTGCTTCGATGAGATCGACGCAGTGATGGGGTGGCAAGCAGTTGTTGGTTGAGTGTGTATGAGTGCGTTCTAGCGTGTGCGAGTGAGTATCCGGGCTGTGGACTGCGCGATTCCAGGGGAGGGAACGGGGGTTCCCGGATCGAAAGCGTGACCTTTTCGCGGGTGTGGTCGTTGGGTGGGTGATGGGCGTGTTGCCGCCGGGCTCGCGGAACGGGAGGGTGCGGGGTGGGTGTGCTGCGTGAGCTGTCGGCGCCGTTCGTCGTCCCCGGTCCGTCCGGTGTCG